>JBJXHG010000097.1:0-48580 GCA_046160865.1 Planctomycetota bacterium
GCCGTCATGAACGTCGTCCACTTGCCGTCGTCGCCGAGCACGGACGACGTGAGCGTCTTCGCGTCCTTGCTCTCGATCGTGATCGCGTCGCGATACTTGGCGGACTTCTTCGGATCGTCGAACGACGGACCCTCCGCCTCGAGCGTCAGTGTCTTCTTCGACGCGTCGAGCGTGCCGCGATACATCCACATGTGCGTCTGCATCGAGTCGATCCACGTGCCGATGTACGCGCTCTGCTTCTCGTCGTAGCCGAGCGTCATGCACGTCTGCATCTTCTGTCCGGATATCTCTCCGTTGCCTTCGGCAACGACCCACAGTCCGCCGACGGAGCGCACGCTCTCGGTGCTCTCGAACTTCACGGGCTCGGTATCCGGACCCATCGTCGCCTCGGTGCTCATGGCCCATTCACCGACGAGCTGCTGCAGCCACTGATGGTGCGCGGTCGGTTCGGCGGGTTCGAACGTCTCCTGGATCGTGTCCGAGACGGGCTTCGTCGCTTCTTGGGTCGGAGCGGCAGCGCAGGCGAGGAGGAGGAGGCAAGCGAGTGACTTCATGTCGTGTGGGGGGGGCTTGGGTTTCGATCGACGACGAGCGCGCGACAGTGGCGCTCACGTCGGTTGGGGGAGCGGGGTCGAGTTGCCGCACGTGTTCGAGAACAACGCGATCGTCAGGACCCATCGGTGTCGGATGCGCGTCGCGCGGGTGATTGCGCGCGACGCACACGCGCCGCAACGTGTCGCGGTGGGCCATCGCGCGCCGAGTGTAGCCGGCTCCGCTGAACTGCGGCTCGTAGCGCTGCGGGGCACTTCCTGCGCAACTACCAGGAGATCTCGACGCCGTTCGACCAGTTCGTGGTCCCGCTCGAGCAGAACGCAGCGGCGGCGTTCCGGTAGAAGAGCTGGTACCAGGCGCTCGCGCCCGGGCTCTGGGCCGTGGCCATCGACACTGGCGTGGTCTGCGCCGTGTTCGGATACGTCCACGAGCCGGCGAAGGCGCCGTTCGTGCCCGCGTTGTGTCCGCCGAAGCGGACCAGCGCGCCGTCCGTGCAACGCACGCCGTCGCCATTCGCGAATCCGGTCACGCTCTGCGCGCTGCCTTTCACGAGGAATCCGAACCCGACGTAATTCGGTCCGACGTAGCCATCGAAACTCACGCTGTCGGGTGAGACCCCGCCGAAGGCGACGAGCCGTGCACCGTCGAGATCGAACGAGTTCGCGCAACCGTGCCCGACGAGACCGCTCGGATTCGGCACGGTGTTCGGCGGAACGCACGGGCAAGGCGTCGGCAATGAGCCGTCGCCGAAGCAGAACGGAGTGCCGAGCGCGCGGTCTTCGGCGAGGAACCCGATGTTCATGCCGGTCGCAAAGCTGATCTGCCTGCCCGCGTCGATCCCGACGTAGCGATAGCCACTGGGTGCGGTGGGCATGCTCATGACTCCGCTCCATTCACCGCCGACGACGAGCACGGCACCGTCGCTTCGGCGCAATATCGTCTGACTCGTTCCGGCTGCGCTCTCGACGTACGAGAGTCCCGCTGGGAGCGTCGGCACGTCCAACTGTCCGTACAGATTGGAGCCCCAAGCGACGACGGAGCCGTCGCTGCGCCGCGCGACACAGTGGCTCCCCATGGCGCCGACCGCGACATACGTGAGCCCCGGCGGCAGCGCCGGCACATCCAGCTGACCGGAAGTATTGGACCCCCACGCGATGACGGATCCGTCGCTGCATCGAGCGACGGAGAAGCGCGTACCGGCCGCGATCTCGACGTAGGACACGCCGACGGGTAGCGCCGGCGCGACGGTCTGGCCGAAGTCGTTGCGCCCCCAGCCGACGACGGATCCGTCGCTGCGGCGCGCGAGCGCGTGGTCGAAGGACGCCGCGATCTCGACATAGGTGAGGCCTACGGGTAGCGCGGGGACCGTCGTCAGCCCGTAGGTCCACCAACCCCAGGCGGCCACTGATCCGTCGCTGAGTAGCGCGAAGCACGTCGAGTCCGCCGTGGCCACCTCGACGTACGTGACGCCCGGCGGAGTCGGGGGAATATTGAGTTGTCCGAACAGGTTGTCGCCCCAGCCGACGATCGTGCCGTCGCTGCCGAGGACGAGCGTCTGTCTTCCGCCGCCGGCCACCTGGACGTACTCGGATCCGGGCGGAAGCGCGGGCAAGTTGTTCTGGCCGAAGCGGCCGTCGCCCCAGCGGATCGCCCTTCCGTCGCTGCGGCGAGCGACGGCGTGCTCGAAGCCGGACGAGATCCCGACGTAGGTCAGGCCCGGAGGCAGCGCAGGCACGCTTGCTTGTCCATGGTCGTTGCTGCCCCATGCGACGACCGATCCGTCGCTGCAGAGCGCCAAGACGTTGTCGAGATTCGAAGCGACTTGCACGTACGTGACGCCGACCGGCAGCGCCGGCACGTTCAGCTGTCCGACGTCGTTGCGGCCCCAAGCGACGAGAGTGCCGTCGCTGCGGACCGCTGCCGAGTGATATTCGCCGGCCGCGACGTCGACGTACGTCACACCTGGAGGCAACACGGGAACGTCGGTCTGGCCGAAGTTGTTCAGACCCCATGCGACGGCCGAGCCGTCGCTGCGGATCGCGATCGCATGCCCGTAGCCGGCCGCGGCCGAAACGTACGAAAGGCCCGCCGGCAGCGCAGGCACGATGTTGCTCGATCCCCAGGACACCATCGAGCCGTCGTTGCGGATCGCGAGCCCGCGCTGATACCCGGCCGCGACGTAGACGTAGATCGATCCGGCTGGCAAGGCGGGTACGTTCAACACGCCGCCATCGCCGAACCCCCACGCGACGACGGTGCCGTTGCTGCGCAGCGCGAGCGAGAAGTAGCCCGACGCCGCGACCTGCGAGTACGTCAATCCCAGCGGCAGCACGGGAACCGTCGTTTCCGAGGCGTAGAGATTCGCGCCCCACACGACGATCGATCCATCGCTGCGGCGCGCGATCGTGTGGTACGCCCCTGCCTCGATCTCGGCGAACGACTCGTCGTTCCAGCCGCTGTCCGCTGTGCACTGACCGCGGAGCACGAGCCGGGTGTCGGCCGCGACTGCGCGTACGGGCGGCAGCAAGAGCAGTGTGAGCAGGCACGGCCATGTGCGGCGCGCGCGACGGAACCAATGGCTTCGGGATCGGAACTCGACCTCGTTGGCTGCGTCGATTGCTTGTGCGGGATCACGCGTGTCACAGGGAAGGGAGTGCAGCTTCATGATTTCCTCGAGTGTACTCGATGGACGGCGCGTGCGGATCGTGGCGAGATTCCTGAGAATTACGCTCGGCGGCCCGCCGCGCTCCAGGCGAGCTCGATTACCTAATGCAAGAGTAGGCTCGCGACTTGACGCGGTTCACGCGAGCTTCAGCTCCGCGAACGCGAGCCCGCTGCTCCGATTGATCGTGCCGGGTCGGCGGAAGCCCACCGCGGGATTGCGGTGCGCGAGTGCGCCGGCTCGACGAGCTCAACGACGCCGAGGACGTGTCGCGTCGATCGTGAGCGGAGCAGCTGCTCAGCGCGCGCTCTCCACCGCACCGATCGCTCTACGCCGGAAGCGCGGCAACGGCACGATGTACGACACGCCGCGGCGATACGCGCGGTAATGCTCACCGTGCTCCGCGACGAGGTCGCGCTCTTCCATCCACGTGCCGAAGCGGATGTACATGGTGACCATGCCGGCGAAGAAGAGGTGTCCGACGGTCATCGTCGGCGTGCTCCAGAACGCGATCAGGAATCCGAGCATCAGCGGGTGTCGCACGACGCGGTACAGACCCACGAGACGAAAGCCGACGGGGACGTACGCACGATCCGTGAACCGGAACCAGGTCTGTCTCAAGCCGAACAGATCGAAGTGGCTCACCATGAACGAGCTCGCGAGCACGATGCCCCAGCCGACGAACGAGAGTGCGGTCAGCGCCGCGCTCGCGCTCGGGTGCGTCACGCTCCACACGACCCCGGGCAGCGGGCGCCAGTGCGTGAACAGCAGCGCGAGGATCGCGCACGTCACGAGGACGAACGTGCTGCGCTCGATCGAGGTGGGGACGATTGGCATCCACCAACGCTTGAATGCTGGACGCGCCATGACCGTGTGCTGCAGCACGAAGAGCGAGAGGAGCGCTGTGTTCACGAGCAGCGACGCTCCGAGGGGACTTGCTGCTCCCGAGTCGATCGACTTAGGCACGACGAAGTTCCCGACGAAGCCGATCGCGTACAGGATCGTCCCGAGGAACGCGCTGTACGCGATGACGCCGTACACGAGCACCGCCGATCGCGCGAGCCACGCTCCATCCGTCTGCCTCGTCACCGTCGTATGAGAATTCATGTTCGTAGCGCCTCCAGCGTGGCCGAACCGCTCGACACCCGGCGCGGCGCCGCGCGCCGATGGAAGCCGTCGCCGACGCGGTTCGCGCCGTTCGAATCGATTGGATGCCAGCGCGAGCCGCGGCGCAGTTGACTGCCGGTAGACCTCGCGCTGCACTCGCCTACCTGCGGACGCCCCCTGGCCGGAGACACGAAATCGCGCTTGATCGAGACCGCCGGGGAGGGGTCGCATCCGGGCAACTCGCAAGTGCGCCACCGAGGCCAGTTGCACGTCACAGTGAAGCGTAAGCAGCTCCAACGGGTCCCCGCCGTTTAATGCGCTAGCGCGGAGGACCGCGCTAGACGCTAGCGGGCGCTCAGCGCAGCCCGTAGACCTGCATCTTGCCGAGGAACCCGATCCAGTTCGCCGAGTTGTCCGACGAGCTGTTCGTCATCTGCTCCGCGAAGTCGTCGAGCAGTGCGCGCCAATCCGCGTGCGGCTTGCCGACGTCGAGCGCGCGCTTCATGTAGCGGTTGTCCTTGCCGGCGCCTTGCGACTCGCGCGTGATCTCTTCCGCCCACGAGAGCGCCGCCCACGGGTGGAAGAACTCGACGCCGCCGCCGAGACCGTCGGCCGGCAGCGCGTTCGGATCGTTCGGCCGCGAGAACGGCGGCGAGAGATAGTCGTCGTTCGGCGAGATCGCGATGCCCGCGCGCGGACCCTGCAAGTACAAGGTCGGTGCCGGCGGCTGCGGCTGCCAGCTGCTCTTCTGGCGCGTCCACGGCGGCCCCCACATCAAGAATTCGATGCCGCGCACGGCGAGGCGCTCGAGCTCCTTGCGCCGCGCGTCGTCGACGCCGCGGTATACGGACTCGCTCATGCAGCGCATGGCGTGCAAGAGGAAGAAGTGCTCGAACGTCTGCGCGACGGCGTAGCGCGTGTCGCCGAGCACGCGCTCGTTGACGAAGCGCTGGATCAAGCCATTGGGCAGCGAGCCGTCGAGCCAGAGCTGTGACACGCGGTCGAACCACGCGCGGTTCTTCGCGCGCCACTCGTCGCTCGCGACGGAGTACGCGGCGCACATCGCGTCGACGCCCCAGCCGTCCTCGCGGCCGATCCAAAGCCCTTGGTGCGGCTTCTTCTGCGCGACTTGCTCGAGCTGGACGAGCGTGACGCCCGCCGACCACGACGCGGGTACGTGCGGGCTCTCGTGGCACATCAAGCGGAAGAGCTCGGCCGACATCAGCAAGTCGTCCTTCGCCATCGCGTCGTTGCCGAGCCACACGAGCGCCTTCGTGTTCTTCGTGTAGCGCACGAGGTGCTGGTCGTCGTGCGGCCACCAGGCGAGCAGCGCGTCGTCGCGGTCGGGGACCGCACCTTCCATGTCGAACGGATTGCCTTGGTCGTACGGCGGACGGAGCTTCCTGCGCACGACCTCGCGCACTTGCTCCGACGGCGGTTGTCCCCACTTCATCGGCAGCAGGAACGGTTGCATGACGATGCCGCCGTTCGTGCGGAAGTCGAACGGCACGAGGTTCTTCTCTCCGCGCCACTGCCAGTACCCGACGATCTCGCCGCGGCGATCGAACGCCGCCTCGGGTTGGCGGCACACGTTCATGCGGTGCAGGAGCTCGAGGTACGTGTAGCCGTCGCGACTCGCGGCGGCGGCCGACAGGTGGCCTTCGAAGGTGTGGATGCCTTCGCCGCCGGGATTGCCTTGCTGGCGCGTGAACCACGGGTGTGCCCAGCCCATCACGCTCGACATCACGTAGTAGCCGCGCGGACGTCCGCTCTCGAGCGTACCGCGCAAATCGGCGACGTTCGCGGCGTCCTGCGTCCAGATCGCCGCCTTGCCGCTCTTGCCCATGCGCTGGACGAAGTCGACGCTCGCGAGCAGATCCCGGCGCGCGAAGTAGCGCGCGGTCTCGGGCTCGAACCACGACCACAGGCCCGGCCCGCGCCCGCAGAAAGCGAGGTCGCCGTGGTTGTGCTCGAACCGCGCGCGCGCTTCTTGATTGGCGGGAGTCAGCACGAATCGGCGCTCGAACTGCGCTTGCGGTCCCATCATGTGCAGCGCGCTCGGTGCGCCGGAGGCATCGGCCGAGAACGCGCCGACGATGGGGTAGATCGTGAACGCACCTTCGTCGTGCGGCGTCGCGAAGAACGGATCACGCACCTCGGGCACGACGCGCCAACCTTTCGGCACGACGAGCTCGAGGCTCTTCCAGTACACGATGCCGAGCACCACCTCGAGTGGATCCGCGCTGCGATTGCCCGCGATGGCGCCGTTGCTCACGCGCAGATCGAGCTCGATCGGATCGTAGCCCGCCTTCTCGGTGAAGTACGCGTGCACGCCCATCAAGTGCGGGAGCGGTGGCTCCTTCACTCCGGGCGTCGGCACAGGCGCGAGCGTCGCGTATCGGCGTCGCACGCGCTCGTACGCACCACACTTCAACACCACGTCGCTGCCGAAGCTCGGCGCCTTCGGATCACCGCCCAGATCGGCCCAGTAGAAATTGCCGTGCACGTCCGTCGTGCGCAGGCCGATGCGCGTGCCTGGCAATCCGAGCTCCATCACCGCGGGCGAGAGCTCGGGCTCTGGCGCGCTGTCGCTCGGTTCGAGGAAGACGTCGAACGAGACGCGATCGCCCGGCCGCTCGTTCGCCGCGAGCGCGACGGGAGCGATCAGCTCGACGACATCGGCTTCCCCGGTCGGGTAGCGCGAGACGATCGCGACTTGTGCGGGGATGCGCGGTCGGCCCTCGGCGTGACTCTCGATCTGGAACGGCGTCTTCCCGTCGGGCCGCGGGTAGACGCCCTTTGGGATCGGGACGGTCGCGTGCACGAAGAATGGCGTGATCGCGGGCGCGCCCAGGTCGAGCCGCGCGACGCGGCGCGCGTCCTGCGCGCGTGCGACCGCGCTGAGCACCAGGCACAGACCGAACCACGCGAGGCGGCGAAAACGCATGGCGCAGAGCATCGGCGCGCGCGCCGGTGCGCCGCAAGTGCCGGCCCGCTCGAACCCGCGCGGCTCACGCGGAAATCCGTACGTCGCGGCGGCGGCGCGACGCCGATAAGGAACGCGCACCCGCAGCACGTGGGGAAGTCGTGCGGCCCGAATGGCGCCCGCTCGCGCCGGCACGGCGTCGCCCGAGCTTCGGCGGGTGACGTGGATTCGCCCGCGGTCGCGCGCCCGCCCCGACGAACGGGCCGACGCGACCGGACACCTGCTGCGCCCGGAGCATTCTCGCCACCGCCTGCTCGCCACGATGACGAACCCCGCCGAACTCCACGTGCCGACGTTCTTGGAGGACCTGGCGCTCGTCCTGTGCGTGGCCGCAGCTACCTCGATCCTGTTCCAGCGGCTGCGGCAACCCGTCGTGCTCGGATACTTGATCGCCGGAGTGATCGTCGGTCCGCACCTTGCGATCCCGCTCTACGCTGCGCCGCGCAACCTCGAATCGTTCGCCGAGATCGGCGTCGTGCTGCTGCTGTTCTCGCTCGGGCTCGACTTCCGCCTCGCGAAGCTGCGGCGCCTCGGTCCGTCCGCGGCGTTCGTCGCGATCGTGCAGGTGAGCTGCACCATGTGGATCGGGGCCACGGCCGCGAGTGCTCTCGGCTGGTCGCGCGTCGAGTGCTTGTTCGCGGGCGCGATGGTGTCGATCTCGAGCACGGTGCTGATCCGCAAGCTCTTCGCCGAACTCGGCGTGGACAAGAAGCTCCAGGACGTCGTCGGCAGCGTGCTCGTGTTCGAGGACCTCGTCGCGCTCTTGCTGCTCGCTGCGCTCACGGTGATCTCGAGCGGCGCGGAGCTCGACGGCGCGGTCTTCGCGGCGGCGGCGGGCCGCCTGAGCTTCGTCCTGTTCCTCATGCTCTTCGGCGGGCTCGTCGTCATCCCGCGCGCGATCCGCTACACGGTCGCTCTGCGACGGCGCGAGACGTTGCTCGTCGCTGGCGTCGGCGTGTGCTTCGCGCTCGCGTGGCTCGCGAAGCAGGCGGGCTACTCGGTCGCGCTGGGTGCCTTCATCGCCGGGACCTTGGTGGCCGAGTCGGGCCATTCGCGCCGACTCGAGGCCATGGTCGAGCCGCTGCGCGATGTCTTCGCCGCCGTGTTCTTCGTGTCGATCGGCATGCTGCTCGACCCGCGCCCGATCGTCGACCATTGGCCGGCCGTGCTCGCGCTCACGGCAGCGGTGATCGGCGGCAAGGTGATCGGCGTCGGGACCGGCATGTTGCTCGCCGGCCGCGGTGGATCGACGGCGTTGCGCGCCGGGCTCTCGATGGCGCAGATCGGCGAGCTCTCCTTCGTGATCGCCGGGCTCGGCATTGCGAGCGGTGCAACGCGCGGCCTGTTGATGCCGGTCGCCGTCGCGGTGTCGACGATCACCGCGTTCGCCTCGCCCGTCCTCATCAAGCGCGCGGATCGCATCGAAGCGGGGGTGCGGCGCGTCGTGCCGGCGCGCGTCGCCGCACTGTGCACGCGGTATGCGGCCTGGTTGGCGCGCGCGCTCGCAGCGCGCGATCTGCGCTGGAGCGTCGTGCGCCGGTCGCTGTGGGTGATCGTGCTCGACGCGGCGCTCGTGTGCGTGCTGCTCGTGACCGGCGCGCTCGTGTTCACGCAGCTCGAGCTCTTCCTCGGCCGCTGGTTCACGGCCGGACCCGCGATCGCGCGCGCGCTCGCCGCCGTCGCGATCGGCGGACTGTGCGCGTTGCCCGCGGCGCCGATCCTGCGCGAAGCGCGCCGCCTCGCGCGCGTGCTCGGCGAGATCGCGCTGCCAGGACCGGGCGGCGGCGGCTTCGATCTCGCGCTCGGATCGCGCCGCGCGTTCTCGATCGCCGTCGAGATCGCGGCGATCGCGCTCGTCGGCATCGGCGTGAGCGCCCTGACGGGCTCGTTCCTGCCATGGTTCACCGTGCCGTCGATCGTCGCCGCCGTCGTGCTCCCGATCGTGTGGGTGTGGTGGCGCACGGTGCACGATTCTCAGAGCAGCGCGCGCGCCGGCGCGGAGGTGATCCTCGACGCGCTCGGACGCGAGCGCCACGACGACGAAGCGGCCGATGCGTTCCACGAGCACGACCCCGAGCACGATGAGGTCCGGCGTTGGCTCGTGCGCGCGGCGCACCCGGCCGTCGGCGCGACCGTCGCGGAGCTCGACTTCGCTGCGTGCGGCGCGACGGTCCTCGCATTGACGCGCGGCGGCGAGCGCATCGCTCTGCCCGGCGGCGACACGCGCGTATGCGCGGGAGACGTGCTCGCGCTCACGGGCTCGAGCGTGGCCGTCGAGCGCGCGCTCGAGCGTTTGTCGAATGCGCCGCGTGCCGTGATCCCGAGCGCGCGCGCGCCGCGTGCGCCGGAACGAAGCTCCGCGCGCGACGACGCGGCGATCGGATAGCGCCGGTTTCACGAGCCGTCGAGACCGCTGTGCGTGCCGCAGCTCGCGTCGACCGCGTCGCAGCTCCGCCGCGCAGTGCGTGCGAGTACGTGTCGTCGCTGGTCGTCGTCACTGCGGCCGCGGAACGACCAAGAGTCTCGACGGCTCGTGCAAACGGCTCTACTCTCCCCGCAGGAGTTCGCGCATGAGCATTCAGGTCGCCCGGCGGCTCGCCGGCTTGGTCCAATCCGACATCCGGCGCATGACGCGCGAGTGCGAGCGCGTCGGGGGCCTGAACCTCGGGCAGGGGATCTGCGATCTGCCGACGCCGCCGCTCGTGCGCGAGGGCGCGATCGCGGCGATCCGCGCGCAGAAGAGCACGTACTCGTTCGCGGAAGGCATCCTCGAGCTACGTGAAGCGATCGCGCGCAAGCTCGCGCGCGACAACGGCCTCGTCGCCGATCCGCTGAGCGAAATCGTCGTGACGGTGGGTGCGAGCGGCGCCTACGCGGCCGCCATCCACGCGCTGCTCGATCCGGGCGACGGCATCCTGCTGTTCGAGCCGTACTACGGTTACCACCTCAACGCGGCGATTCTCGCCGGCCTCGAGCCGCACTACCTCGCGCTCGCCGCGCCGGACTTTCGCTTGCGCGAGGACGCGCTGCGCGCGGCGCTCTTGCCGAACACGCGCGCGGTCGTCGTGTGCACGCCGTCGAACCCGAGCGGCAAGATGTTCGATCGCGAGGAGCTCGAGATCCTCGCGCGCGTCGCGCGCGAGAAGGACCTGCTCGTGATCACCGACGAGATCTACGAGTACATTCGCTACGGCGGGCGCCCGCACGTCTCGCCCGCGTCGGTTGGCGATCTGCGCGCGCGCACCGTGTCGATCCTCGGGCTGTCGAAGACGTTCAGCATCACCGGCTGGCGCCTGGGCTACGTCGTCGCCCCGGCCGAGATGGCGCGCGCGATCACGCTCGTCAGTGACCTCTTCTACGTGTGCGCGCCGACGCCACTCCAGCACGGGGTCGCGGCGGGTTTCGCCGCGCCGCAGAGCTTCTTCGACGATCTCGCGCACGAGTACGCGCGGAAGCGCGAGCGCGTCTGCGCGGCGCTCGAGACCGCGCGGCTGGCGCCGATCTGGCCGCAGGGCGCGTACTACGTGCTCTGCGACGTGAGCGATCTGGGTCATCGCACTGCGCGCGAGGCGGCGCTGTGGTTGCTCGAGAAGATCGGTGTCGCGACCGTGCCCGGCACTGCTTTCTACCACGGCCCCGAAGGCGAGCGCTTCGTGCGCGTGTGCTTCGCGAAGGAGGACGACGTCCTCGACGACGCGTGCCGGCGGTTCGAGCGCTTGCGCGGAGCGCCCGCGTGCGACGCGTCCTCGCGTCGCACGCTTTAAACGGCGGGGAACCGTTGCGGTTGTCTGCGCTCGACTGGCCCCCTGCGGTCTGTCTCTGCTTCGCGTTTGCCTTTGCGCGGCTGCGACGACGAGACCAGTCGACTCGTTGTCGAACCGAACGCGTTCGCATTCGCGCAACGGGACTTCGTCACCACAGGCAAGATGCGAGACACAGTGAGCGCAAGCAGCTGCAACGGGGCCCCGCCGTTTGAAGCGCTCCGCGTGCGAGGCACGCTTCGCGCATGCGCTCCGCGCGGCAGGCCGCGCTACGCGCAAGGCCGCGTGGCGCTCAAAGCGTGCGCAGTACGAGCAGGCGGATCTCGGTCATGTCCTGCATCGCGAAGCGCACGCCTTCGCGGCCGAAGCCCGAATCCTTGACGCCGCCGTACGGCATGTGATCGACACGCCACGATGGCGCGTCGCCAACGATGACCGCGCCAACCTCCAAGCGGTTCCACGCTGCCTGGATCTTGTAGACGTCGCGCGTGAACAGGCCCACCTGCAATCCGAACTCGGAGGCGTTCACGCGCGCGATCGCTTCGTCGAACGTCGCGAACGAGGAGAGCACGGAGACCGGGCCGAAGGCTTCGCGGCACGCGATCGGTTCGTCGTCGGGCACGTTCTCGAGCAGCGTCGGCTGCAGGACGGCGCCGTCGCGTTCTCCACCGCACAGGATTCGCGCCCCGCGCGCGACGGCGGAGGCGATCCAGCTCTCGAGCCGCTGCGCATCGGCGACGGAGATGAGTGGACCGACGAACGTGTTCTCGTCGTGCGGGTCGCCGACCTTCAGCGCGCGTGTGCGCGCGACGAGCAGCTCCACGAACGCGGCGTAGCGCGCGCGGTGGATCAGGATGCGCTGCGCTTTGATGCAGCTCTGCCCGGACTGATAGAACGCCCCGGTCGTGATGCGCTCGGCCGCCAGCGCGAGGTCCGCGTCCTCGTCGACGATGGCGGCCGCATTCCCGCCGAGTTCGAGCACGACTCTTTTCTTGCCTGCGCGCGCCTTGAGATCCCAACCGACCTCCGGAGAGCCGGTGAACGACAGCAGGCGGAAGCGTGCGTCGGTCACGAGCACGTCGGCGGTTTCGCGCGAGCACGGCAGCACGGAAAATGCGCCGCGCGGCAGGTCGGTCTCGGCCAGGACCTCGGCGATGATCAGCGCGCCGAGCGGCGTCGCGCTCGCCGGCTTCAGCACGAACGGGCACCCAGCGGCGATCGCCGGCGCGACTTTGTGTGCCGCGAGGTTGAGCGGGAAGTTGAACGGCGAGATGAACGCGCACGGTCCGATGGGAACGCGCTTCCACTGGCCGGTCGTCCCGCGCGCGCGCGGCGTGACGTCCATCGGCAGCACCTCGCCGTACGAGCGCGTCGCTTCCTCCGCCGCGATGCGAAAGGTGTCGATCAGCCGCGTCACTTCGCCGCGGCTGTCCTTGATCGGCTTGCCCGCTTCGATGCACAGCACCTCGGCGAGCTCGTCGCGTCGCTCGCGAAAGCGCGTGACGCAGTGGTCGAGAATCGCCTGGCGCTCGTACGTCGCGAGCGCGCTCATCGGCGGCGCCGCGGCGACGGCTTCTCGCGCCGCAGCATCCATCACGGCGGCGTCGGCGAGCGCCACGCGTGCGGCGATCTCCCCCGTGTACTTGTCGTAGACGGCGAGATCGTGGTTCGGCTCGTGCGGCCGATTCGCGAGGTAGTAGGGATAGGTCGGCGGAAGCATCGTGCGCTGAGCGTAGCGCACGGTGGGGGAAGTGCGCGCGCAGGGCGACCCGTTCGTCGGCATCGGCGAGAAGAACGGATCGCGCGCGTGCATTCGTCCCGTGCGGGCTGTCCAATGACCCGCACGATGGTCGGCGAGCGACTTTCGATGATCTCCTCCGGAGCGTTCGTCGCGGAGCTCGCGCGCGAAGTCGAACGCGGGTTGCTCGCGCGGCCGAAGCGCTTGCCGTGCCGCTTCTTCTACGACGACGCGGGCTCCGAGCTATTCGAGGAGATCTGCGCGCTGCCGGAGTACTACCTGACGCGCGCCGAGGACGAAATCCTGCGCGCGCAGGCCGCCGGCATCGTCGCGAGCGTCCCGGACGACAGCGCGTTCGTCGAGCTCGGCAGCGGCAGCGCACGGAAGACGCGCCATGTCATCGAGGCCGGTCTCGAGCGTTCGCGCTCGCTCGTCTACATCCCGATCGACATCTCGCCGGCGGCGCTCGCGCAGAGTGCACGCGAGCTCGTCGCGACGTTTCCGCGACTCACCGTGCGCGCGCTCGCTGCGGAGTACGGCGAAGGACTGCGGCTGCTGCGCGCCGAATCCGGCGGACCGATGCTCGTGCTGTGGCTCGGCTCGAACGTCGGCAACTTCGAACGCGTCGAAGCCGCACGCTTCTTGACGCGGCTCTCGCTCGGAATGGCCGCGGACGACCGCTTGCTCGTCGGCATCGATCTCCGCAAGGACCGGCGTGTGCTCGAAGCCGCCTACGACGATTCCGCGGGCGTGACCGCGCGGTTCAACAAGAACCTGCTCGTGCGGATCAACCGCGATCTCGGCGCGGCGTTCGACCCCGACTCGTTCCGGCACGTCGCGCAGTACGACGAGGTCGCTGGACGCATCTCGATGTACCTCGAGAGTCGCGTCGAGCAGGAAGTCGCGATCCCCGCGCTCGAGTGTTCGGTGCGCTTCGCGCGCGGCGAGCGCATTCACACCGAGGATTCGTACAAGTACTCGCTGCGCGAGATCGACGAGCTCGCGCGCGGCGGAGGATTTCAGGTCGACGCGACTTGGCTCGACGATCACGGACGATTCAGCGTGAACCTCTTCCGACCGCGCTGACTCGCACGCGCCGGGGCCGCGCCGGGCAAAAAAAGCATCCCTGCCGCGGTGATCCGCGACAGGGATGCTTTCCGATCCCGGCTCCCATCCAAATCTCGGCCAACCTCGGCCGACGCCGGATCGGAGGTCTCAGTCCGCGCGTCTGCTCCAGTGCGCCGGACGCCACACCTTCACCGTGCGGTGCTCGTAACGGCCGCCACGCTCGACGGTTTGCCAGCGACCCGGCGACGTGCAAACTCGTTGGGGACGACCGTGGCAGTCGTAGCGCGTCGCGTAGATCGGCGGTGCCCAGACACGCTCGCAGGATCGGGGAACCCAGACGCGCTCGACGACGGACTCGTAGCATCCAGGGACCCACACTTCGCGCGGCGCGCACTCCGCGCGCGCGCGTTCGGGCGACCAAGAGATGCCGAACGAGCCGTGGCGTCCGTGTTTGCCGAGGTGGAAGGTGAATCCGTCCGCTCGCACGGGAGACGCACACAGGGTCGCCAGGGCGAAGACGGAAACACAGAGGGTCGTGATCTTCATTGGGGAACTCCGGCCGCCGGTCGGGCGGCGCGTGCGCGAAAAGGCGAAAGTCGTGCCGCAGCACCGCGCGCGTACTGTGTGCGCGGCTGCGTAGCGGGAGGACGCGGGCGAAGACAAACTGTCCACCCGCGCGGGCAAGCTCGCGCGTCACACGATGCAAAACGCCACCCTCATTGCTCTCGTCGTCGGATCGGCTGGGCTCGCGTCGTGCGCCGCGAGCGAGCCCACGCGTGCCGCGGTACCCGAGCGCTCCGCGCCGACGGTGTCGATCGAAGCTCAGGTCGACGAACTCGTGCGTGCTTCCGCACCGCGCGAAGGCCACCGCGCGTTGGATCCGCTCGTCGGACACTGGTCCGTCACGCTGAGCGACGTCCACGGCGGTGGTCGCGAGACCGAGCTCGCGCGCGGGCACGCCACGATCGCGTGGGTCCTCGACGGGCGCTTCTTGCGCTGGGACGCGGAGCTCGCGATCGCCGGGGAGCCGCGCCATACGACGGGCTACCTCGGTTTCGACAAGCGCGGCGGAGTGTACGAGCTCCTGATGATCTCGAACCTCGCGACCGGGATGAGTGTCGCGCAAGGCAGCGGGGATCTCGCGCGCTCGGGCATCCGCTTCCAACTCGAGCAAGCGGACCCCAGCAGCGGTTCGATCTTGCGCATGCAGAGCCGGCTCGCGCTGATGACGCACGATCACTTCGCGCTGGATCAGCTCGCCGACGACGGCCGCATCGTGCGCCGGACGCACTACCGGCGCGCGCTATGACGGTAGAACGAACTCCTTGCGCCGCACGACCCACGCGCCGAGGAGAAGCGCGCCGAGTCCGATGCCGGCGAGCGCTCCACTCGCGGTCGTGACGCTCGCGAGGTCGGCGCTCGAGAATGTCTCCACGCGCCGCCACGCGTCGCCGCCGACGCCGACGACCAAACTGCGCACGTAGTACTGCACGGTGATGCGCTGGCTCTGGCCGGGGAGGTTCGCGAAGAAGCCCTCGATCGCGAACGTGTAGACCAATCCGACGATCATCGGATGTCGGACGAACACGCCGAGCGCGGCGAACAGCGCGCTGTACGCCACGGCGCCGCAGATCACCCCGAGGTACAGCGACTTCGCGATCTCGGGCGCGAGTTCGCCTCCCGAGCCGGTCGCGCGCCCGGCGGCGGCGAGGAACGTGAACGTCGCGACGAAGAGCATCGCGCCGAGGCACAGCACCGTCGCGGACCAGCGACCGAAGAACAGCGCGGCGCGCGGGATCGGCCGCGTGAACAAGTACGTGATCGTGCGGTCTTCGACCTCGTCCGACACCACGGCCGTCCCGGCGACGAGCGCGAGCAGCGGAACGATCGCCTGCAGGTAGAGCGACCAGCCGACGTTCGTCGTGAGCTCGGCGGGTGAGATCCGGCCGCGGGATCCGATGGCTGCGACCCAGCCGACGAGCACGGGGACGCACGCGAGCAGCGTGCACACGAGCGCCTTGCGCGTGCGCACGATGCGCACGAGCTGCGTGCGGAAGATCAGAAAGGACGTGGAGAGGAGCACCATGTGACGGCCGGAGTGGGGCAGGGCGGCGGTCAGCCCACCAAATAGTCGAAGACGGCCTCGAGACCGGCGTCGGCGGTCTCCATCGATTGGATGCCGGCGCGCTCGGTGCGCGCGATCTCGGGCAGCGCGCGGAAGAAGCCGTCGATGTCGTACGTTTCGAGATCGATCGTCGCGCCGTCGGGTGCGAGCCGTGCCGCGGCGACGGACGGCGAGGCGAGGAGCGCGCACGCCAAGCGCCGCGGCGCGGCGGCCGTCAACCGCACCTTGCGCGGATGTCGCGCGAGCAGTTGGCGGATCTCGGGCAGCTTGCCGTGCGCGAGCAGGCGTCCGCGGTGCAAGAGCAGCACTTCCTCCGTCAGGCTCTCGACCTCGTGCAGCACGTGGCTCGAGATCAGGATGTGCACGCCCTCGGCCGCGATCTCGCGGAAGAGCGCGAGCATCTGCGCGCGGCCGAGCGGGTCGAGGCCGGTGAGCGGCTCGTCGACGACGAGGCAGCGCGGACCGTGCGCGATCGCTTGCGCGAGCTTCGCGCGCTGCCGCATGCCTTTCGAGTAGCCGCGGATCTTGCGTCGCATGTCGGCGGCCAGGTCCACGCGCTCGAGCGCACGCGTCGCGCGTGCCGTGGCCTCGGCAGCGGAGAAGCCGTGCAAACGGGTCAAGAAGCGCACGAACTCGAAGCCGCTCATGTCGTCGTAGAACGCATCTTGCTGCGGCGCGAAGCCAAGCTCGGCGAAGTACGCTCGATTGGCGAATGGTTCGTGTCCAAGGACGCGCAACGCGCCGCGCGACGGGCGGATCTCGCCGGCCACGAGCTTGAGCAGGGTCGACTTGCCCGCGCCGTTCGGTCCCAGGAGACCCGTGATGCCGGCTTCGATCGAGACGCTGAGCTCGTTCAAGCCGACGACCTGTCCGTACCAGCGGCCGAGGTCGTGCGCTTCGATCCAGCCCTTCAAACCGACGCCTCCATGCGGCGCACGCGGCGCAAGAGGATCGTCCACGCGAGCGCTGCGTAGCCGGCGAGGATCAGCCAGGACCAGCCGACGTCCCAGTCCATGCGCGCGCCGAAGCGCTGCGAATGCCCGAACATCTCGGTCGCGACGCGTCGTAGGTTCGCGAGCACGCTGAGCATCAGGAAGTCGCGGTCGCGCTGGAGGAATGCGAGCAGCGCCGAGATTCCCTGCATCATCGTGAAGAACCCGAACGTCGCGGCCAGCGCGAACGTCTTCTTCGTGCTGAGGCTCGAGATCGCGAGCACGATGCTCGCGAGGATCGCGATCGACAGCGTGGAGAAGAGCACCGCATCGAGGATCACGTCCCCTTGCTTCGTCACGAACGACCATTCGGGCGACGAGAACGCCGCGATCGTGCAGATGATCAGGCAGGGGACGAGGAACGCGAACGAGCCGTAGAAACAGAGCGCGAGGAACTTCGCGAGCGCGTAGTCGAGCACGGACAGCGGCCGCGCGAAGTAGAGCTGGTGCGCGGACAGACGCCGGTCGTCGGCGATCAACCCCGACCCGTACCAGCCGAGCACGACGAGCACGAAGAAGCTCATCGCGAGGTTGAACTCGACGAACAGGCTGCGCACTTCGATCAGCTTGCCGACCATGCCGCCCATCGGTGCCACCGCGGCCGCGCCGGGGGCGACGCGCGTGATCTCGTTCGATTCGAGCACGAACTTGAAGTACACGATGAACGACAGGATCACCGCGGCGATGTACGAGGGCGCGAAGAAGAAAAGCGGCCACTTCTGCTTGAAGCCCGTGCGGATCGAGAGCTGCGTCAACGGCCACGCTCGGAACCGGCGCGCGCGTAGCTCGCCTGCGAACGGTCGGTAGACCTCGGTGTTCGTGACTGCCATCAGCTCGTGTCCCCGCGCGCCGCGAGCTCGGGCCGCGCCATCTCCTCCAAGAAAACCGCCTGCAACGTCGAGCGGATCGGCGCGATCTCGGTGATCACGGCACCGGACTCGGCCGCGAGCTCGAAGAGGATGTCCGCGTCCGGTGTCGAATCCGGCAAGCGCACGACGAGCGCACCGTCGGGCTCGTCGGTGACGGCGTGCGACGCCGATGCGAGTCGAGCTCGAAATGCGTGCGCGTCCGGCGCGACGCGCACGCGGAACGCGCGGCCGGACGTCTTCGTGAGATCCGCGATCGCGCCGCTCTTCTGCACGTGCCCCTGCTTGAGCACTACGACGTCGCGGCACGTGCGCTCGACGTCGGGGAGGAGGTGCGAGCAGAAGAGGAAGCTCTTGCCTTGTGCGTGGCCGAGGTCGTGCACGAGATCGAGCATGTGACGGCGCGCCTTGGGATCGAGCCCGTTCGTCGGCTCGTCGAGCAAGAGCAGCGGCGGGTCGTGCACGAGTGCTTGCGCGAGCTTCAACCGCTGCTTCATGCCCGTGGAGTACTCCTCGGTGGAGCGGTAGCGCGCTTCGTCGAGCCCGACGTAGTCGAGCACCTCGTGTGCGCGTTTCATCGCGTCCTCCTTCGCGAGGCCGCTCAGGCGTCCGAGCGCCGCGGTGAGCTCGACCGCGTTCATGCGCGGCAAGAGACAGTCGCTCTCGGGCATGTATCCGACGCGGCGGCGCAGCTCGAGACGCTCGGAAGCGCGGCGTGGATTGCAGCCGGCGACGCGCGCTTCCCCCGCATCCGGCTCGAGGAGGCCGAGCAAGAGCTTGATGAGCGTCGTCTTGCCGGCTCCGTTCGGTCCGAGGAGTCCGACCGGACCGGCCGGAATCGAAAGCGTGAGCCCGTCGAGCGCGCGCACGCTGCCGTAGCTCTTCGTCAGACCGTGGATCGAGAGGATCGGCTCGTTCATGCGTGGACGAGCGCGCGGTACGCGGCACACGTGCGATTGTTCTCGTCGCGTGCGGCGAGAACCGAGACGGCGCAGCGCGCGATCGATCGTGTCGGCGGGTTGCTTGCTGCGCGCATGTCGGTTCCGGTCACGAGTCGGGCGCGGCCCAGCATGCCGAGCGTCGCGGTCGCACGCACGCACGTTCCGATGCGCTGGGCATCCGTGCTACTCGCGAGTCTGCGTGGGATAGCGACACCCACGCGCGCACCCTACAATCCGCGCGCCCGCGAGCTCCAACCCCGGAGCATGGGCAGAGCGGTGACGGCATGGCAATGAACGACGACGCGAACGATCGAGCCGAGCGCCGCAGCGCGTTGTCGCGCCGCGGCTTCCTGAAAGGTGCCGGCGGCGCCGCCGCGAGCGGCGCGCTCGTGCAATCGCTCCTCGCCGGCACGGCGAGCGCGCAAGCTCGAGAGGTCGAGCGCCTCGCGGGCGAGGTCGAGCTCGTGCTCGACGTCAACGGCGAGCCGCGCACGGTGAAGGTGGAGCCGCGGACGACGTTGCTCGACACGCTGCGGGATCGCTGCGAGCTGACTGGCACGAAGCTCGTCTGCGATCGCGGCAATTGCGGGGCGTGCACGGTGCTCGTCGACGGCGAGCCGGCGTACGCTTGCATGCTGCTCGCGGCCGATCTGCGCGGCCGCAAAGTGCGCACGATCGAGGGCGAGGGCACGCCCGAATCGATGTCGGCGTTGCAGGCGGCATTCGTCGAGCGCGACGCTTCGATGTGCGGCTTCTGCACACCGGGCTTCGTGATGGCGCTGACCGCGTGCCTCGCGAAGAAGCCGGGCGCGAGCCTCGACGACATCAAGAGCGGCTGCGCCGGCAACCTGTGCCGCTGCGGCACCTATCCGCACATCTTCGACGCGGCGCTGCAAGTCGCACGGGGTCGCTGATGACCCCTGCGCAAGACGCCGCCGGACAAGCTCCGCGCAAGAAGAAGAAGGTCAAGACGGTCCAGGTCGTCGACGGCCACGAGCGGGAAGTCGAGATCGAGGTCGACGACACCGGTCTCGCTTGGCCGGAGCGCAGCACGCTGCGCCTGTTGAACCACGATCTCCAGCGCATCGACGGTCCGGCGAAGGTCACCGGTCGCGCGCGCTTCACGCACGACATGCGGCCGCCGGGAGTCGTCTTCGCGCGCTTGCTCTGTTGCCCGTTGCCCGTCGCGAAGGTCACGCTCGACTTGGAGGCTGCGCGCAGGGTTCCGGGCGTCCTCGCGGTGATCGCGATCAAGGACGGCCTGACCGACGACACGACGCGCTACCTCGGCCAGCCGGTCGCGGCCGTCGCGGGCATCACCCCCGACCATGCCGAGGACGGGCTGCGCGCGCTCCTCGCCGCGCCGACCGACAAGCCGCGCTTCGAGCCGAAGCCGTGGGCCGTGACTGTGGAGCAATCGGTTGCGCCGAACGCGCCGGGGGTGCGTCGCAACGGCAACACGAGCAAGACGACGGACTCGGGCGGTCTCGACCAAGCGGATCTCGGTAACAAGGGCGCGACCGTCGGTGTCGACGCGACGTACGAGATTCCGGTCCAGCACCACGTGTGTCTCGAGACACACGGCGTCGTCGTGGATTACCGCGGCGGCGACGAGGCGACGATCTACGCATCGACGCAGGCCACGTTCTCGATCGCCGGTGAAGCCGCCGAGATCCTCGGCCTCGAAGCGAACCGCGTGCGAGCGGTCGTCGAGCACATGGGCGGAGGATTCGGGTCGAAGTTCGGGCTCGGGGCAGAAGGCAAAGCGGCGTGCTTGCTCGCGAAGGAGCTGAAGCGCCCCGTGCACTTGATGCTCTCGCGCTCGGACGAGTTCCTGATGGCCGGCAATCGCAGCGGCGGACGCGTGCGCTTGATGGGCGGTATCGAGCCCGACGGCACGCTCGGCGGCTTGATCGCGCGCGTGTACCGCTTCGGTGGCCTCGGCGCGGGCTCGCACGCAGCGCAGCCGTACATCTACAGCTTCAAAGGACACGCGTCCTCGGCGAACTCGGTGTTCACGAACACCGACGCGAGCCGCGCGATGCGCGCGCCGGGACATCCGCAGGCGTCCTTCGCGATCGAGTCGTACATCGACGAGCTCGCTTACGCGGCCGGCCTCGACCCGCTCGAGGTGCGCAAGAAGAACCTGCGCGATCCGGCCTACGCGCGCCAGCTCGACCAAGTCGCGCGTGCGATCGGCTGGGCCGAGCACCCGCACCGCACGAAACCCGGATCGTCGAACTCCGGCGAGTCGGTCGGCATCGGCTTCGCGATCTCGACGTGGGGCGGCGGCGGCAACGCGGAGTGCGAGGTCGACGTGCGCATCGAGCGCGACGGCAGCGTCACCGCTTCGGTCGGCACGCAAGATCTCGGCACCGGTACGCGGACGTACGTCGCAGCGATCGTCGCCGAGGAATTCGGGCTCGAGCTCGGCCAGGTGCTCGCGCGCATCGGCGACAGCCGGCTCGGCCGCGCGAACGGCTCGGGCGGCAGCACGACGACCGCGTCGCTCGCGCCGGCCGTGAAGCACGCCGCGTTCACCGCGCGCGAGAAGCTCGCCGCGCACCTCGCGCCGATCCTGCGCACGAAGCCCGAGCTCGTCGTCTTCGAGCCCGGCCGCATCTACGACGCGAGCCAGCCGGCCCGCGCGCTCACGTGGACGAACGCGTGCGCGACGCTCGGCTCCGAGGGCCTTTCCGCGCGCGGCACGTGGCAATCGGATCTCGCCGGCAACGGCGTGCACGGCGCGCAAGCGGCACGGGTCTCCGTCGATCCGTCGACGGGACGCGTGCGCGTGTTGAAAATGGTCGCGTGCCAAGACTGCGGGCTGCCCATGAACCGCTTGGCGGTGCGCAGCCAGCTCAACGGCGGGATGGTGCAGGCGCTCTCGTACGGTTTGTTCGAGGAGCGCGTGATCGATCCCGTGCTCGGGGTGGCGCTCAGCGCGAATCTCGAGGACTACAAGATCGCGGGTGCGCTCGAGATCCCCGAGATGATCTCGATCATCGACGACGGCGACACGCGCCAAGCCGTCATCGGCATGTCGGAGCCCGCGATCGTGCCGGGCCACAGCGCCATCGCGAACGCCGTGTTCAATGCGTGCGGCGCGCGCGTCCGCAACCTGCCGCTCACTCCCGACAAGATCCTCACCGCGTTGAAGCGCGTCTGATCCTCCATGAAGACGTTCAGCCTGCTGCAGCCGAAAACGCTCGAGCAAGCCGTGCAGCTGCTCGCATCCAAGGAGGGCAACACGCGGCGCAAGCTCCTCGCGGGCGGCCAAGACTTGCTGACCGAGATGAAGGAGCACCTCGAGGAGCCCGACGAGCTCGTGAACTTGAAGGGCATTCCGGGCCTCGGCGAGATCGAGGTCGACGCGCTCGGCCACGTGCGCATCGGCGCGCTGTGCACGATCGCGAAGCTCGCCGACCATCCGATGCTCGCGAAGAGCATGGCCGTGCTCGCGCAAGCCGCGCACTCGATCGCGAGCCCGCAGATCCGCAGCCAAGGAACCGTCGGTGGCAACCTGTGTCAGCGACCGCGCTGCTGGTACTACCGCACGGAGCACGCGCGGTGCTTGAAGAAGGGCGGCACCGAGTGCTTCTCGTACGCTGGCCTCAACAAGTACAACGCGATCCTCGGCGGCGGTCCGTCGTACATCGTGCATCCGTCGGATCTCGCGCCGGCGCTGGTCGCGCTCTCCGCGACGGTCGACGCCACGGGTCCGCGTGGCGCGCGCGCGGTCGACATCGAGAAGTTCTTCACGCTGCCGTCCGAGGGCGAGATCACGCGCGAGACGGTGCTCGATCCGGACGAGATCTTGACCGCCGTGCGCGTGCCCGCGCCCGCCAGCGGGATGACGAGCACCTACGTGAAGTTCAAGGAGCGCGAGTCGTACGACTTCGCGCTCGTGTCCGTCGCAGCGTGCGTGTGGAAGGACGGAGACGTCGTGCGCGCTGCGCGCATCGTGCTCGGCGGCGTCGCGCCGATTCCGTGGCGCGTGCCGGCCGCGGAAAAGCGGCTCGCGGGCGCGAAGCTCGACCGCGCCACGATCGAAGCGGTGGCCGAGGCCGCGCTCGCCGGTGCCGAGCCACTCGCGCAGAACGCCTACAAGATCCCGCTCGCGCGCGCGGTCGTCGCGCGTGCGCTCACGATGCTCGCGTAGGAGGCGCACTCATGACCGATCCCGCATCGAGGCCGGCCGACGACGCTGCGCTCGCGCTGTCGCCCTTCTGCACGCAGCTCCAGAGCAAGAAGCTGTACTTCTTGGGTCGCCCGCCGCTCACCGAGCGCGACGTGCTCGACGCGAGCCGGCACTGCTGGTGCCGGCGGACCATGCAGGCGCTCGGTCCCGACGGCGAGGCCGTCGATCCCGCGGATTGCCAGGTCAGCCGGACCTGTTTCGAGCCGCTCGCGTAGCACGCTCCGGGACTCGCGCGTCTCTCACGACACCGCGGCTGCAACGGCGCAACCGCCAGCGTTTGCGGCGTCGAGATCCGTCGCGCCTCGCCGTGGATTGCGATCGCAGGCAGAGCCCGTGACGCGTCGCGGATCGCACGACGTCGGGCCGGGACGATCGGGCGACTTTCGCGCTCGGCGCCCTTCCACAAGGAGTCCTGAACGTCGTGCCGCTCGCGTAGACTAGAAGGGCGTCCACGGAGCACATCATGATCGTTCTCGTCGCACTCGCCGCACTCGTCTCGGAACCCGCCAGCCCGCGCGGCTGGTACGTCGAAGCGCGCACCGCCGCCGTATTCGCCGGAGCGTGTCATCACGGGGCGCAATCGACGCTGGTCGGGCGCGACGCATTGCTCACGTGGCACGTCGACGCGGGCGAGTACGCCGGCGTCGACCTCGCAGGACTCGATGTCGCCGTGCTCGTGCGCGGCAACGCCAACTTGGGAGAACCTGCGACCGTGCGCGAGTCGTGGATCTTCGTCGAGGATTCCGCCTCGCGCGCGCGCGCCAGCGCGGCAGCGCAATGGCTCGCGCGCCACCACGCGACGGCGCTCGGAACCGTGCGCGCGGTGCGACAGGTATCGCTCTCGACCGCGCTCGACGGCGATCGTTACCGCGTGAGTTCGCCGGGCCTCTTCGAGCTCGCCGGCTCCGCCCTCCCCGATCGTGCGTGCTGCTCGATGCCGCAGCAGGTGTGGTACCGGCCATTCGCAGCGCTCGACGCGCCGCTCGTCGGACTCGACGACGAATTCCGTGTCACGGCGAAGGAGCTCGGCATCGAGTTCTCGCGACCCGACGAGAACGGTGCGATCCTGGGTTTCTTCGGGGGCGGCTGCGGTTCGAAGTCGATCCGCGCACCGATCCGCTGAGCCGCGCCGCCGCATGCGCTCGTATTCGCTGCTCGTCGCGTGTGCTGCCGCGCTCCTCGGCGTCGTGCTGTGGACGTGGTTCGGCGCGCCGCCGAAGAGCTCACACGAGCGCGCGTCGCAGGCGGTGCAGCCGTCGGATTTCGTCGCCGGGCCCGTGCCGCTCGAGCGCGCCGTCGATACGACGCTCGTCGAGCAGGCCGAGCTCGACGGCGGTGAGGGACTGCGCGTGCGCGAGCTCGGCACGCCGATCCCCGCCGACGTGACGCAGTTGCTCGCCGTGCGCGGCTCCGTGCTCGACGGGGATACGGCCAAGCCTGTTTCCGGGATCGCGCTGTCGCTCTTGTCGCCGCGCCCGCGCACGAGCGTCGTCGCGACGAACGACGACGGTCGGTTTCGCACGGGCCTGGAGCTCGCACCGGGCGTCGTCTCCGTCGTCCACGTCCCTGATCCCGCCGACGTGCGCTACGCCGCGCGCTGGCGCATCGAGCCCGATCGTTTCGTGCTCCCGCCGGCGGACGCCGGCATCGTTCCGCCGCCGCACGAGGTCGTGTTCTCCGCGCACGCGCCGGAGCGCATCCTCGAAGCGAGCATTCGCATGCCGGGCGGTGGTCTCGCCGCGGGCGCCGCGGTCTCGCTCGCGCGCGGCCAGCGCGACCAGCGCGGCCACTTCGTCACGGAATCGCGCGCGTTCGAGACGGCTGACGAGCTCGGTCGCGTGCGCTTTCCGCTGTTCGGCGACGATGCGTTCGCGGCGTCCGTGCAGATCGAGGCCGAGCTCTTCGGCGGGCTGACCAGCGAGTTGACGACGCTCGATCCGCCGCTCGTGCTTCGTCCGGTGCGTATCGATCTCTTTCCGGGCGGTGTCGTCTCGGTGCGCACGCGCAACGATCTCCTGCGGCCGCTAGCGGGCGTGTCGGTGTGGATCGGGACGCGCGAGGCGGACGGCACCGAACGCGGGCGTGCCGCGGATACGGACGGACGGGGCGAGGTCGTGTTCACCGGCTTGCGCAGCGCTTGCTACGAAGTGCGCACCGTGCATCCGCTCACCGGCGAGCGCGTCGTGCGCGAGGTCGAGCTCGCGCGCGGTGCGCACCAATCGGTCGACATCGGACTCACGCTCGCGCACGTGCGCTTCGCGGCGGGTGGCGTGGTCGTCGACGAGCTCGGCTACCCGCTGCCGGGAATCGCGGTCGAGGTGTCGGTGCCGGGCGAGGCACCGATCGAGCTCGAGACGGGTCCGGCGGGGCGCTTCGAGTTCTGGACGAAGCCGTGCGCGCGCGTGGTGGTTTCTGCGGGCACGGGGCTCGGCGACGACGCATACGAGCCGTCCGAGCTCGCGCTCCCGTTCGGATCCGACGGCGTGCGCTTGCGCCGCGTGCGGACGTACGAGCGCCAGTCGCGCGCGTTCTCGCTGCTCGACGCCGCGAGCGGTGCCGCGATCGAGCGCGCGAGAATCGCGCTCTTCGTCGGCGCGCCGGGTGCCTCCGAGCGCGGTGTCGCGATCACGAGCGCGCGCGGCGGCGCGGCGCAGCTCGATCTCGTGCTGCGTCCCGACGTTCGATACGCGGTGGATGCTCCCGGTTATCTACGCGTCGAAGGCGAGCTCGCCGCACTGATCGAGGCGCACGGCAAGGGCCGCGTGCTCGAGCTCGCGCTCGAGGCGGGCTTCGAGCGTTCCGTCACCGTGCGCGATCGCGTCGGGCGGCGCGCACTCGCGGGCGCGGCGTTTCACGACGGCGCGCGCGGGCTCGGAGTGAGCGGCGAGAACGGCGTGGTCGTCTTGCGCGCTGCGTCGTGGCCGGCTGCGGTGCGCGTCGAGGCGCCGGGCTACACGACGCAGACGTGGGACCCCGCGGCGGCGCCGTTCCCCGGCGACGTCATCTGGCTCGAGCCGCTGTAGTCGCAACGGTAGTTGCGCTTCGCCGCGTCGATTCCAGAACGTCTGAGCGCACACGAATGCGCGGCGCGCGGGCAGGTCGCTGTTGCGGGTGCGGCGCCTATCAGCCCGTGGTGAAAGTCATTCGGGCCGAGATCGGCCCGTTCGCACCGGCGCTGCGTCGCTCGATCCTCGGCGAATCTCGACGATTCGCCTGCGGTCTCGCTCCTTGCGCCGGCGCAAACGGGCCGATCTCAAACTCGAAGCACTTTCACCACGGGCTGCTATGGCGTGCCGACGTGCGCCTGCGGCGCGTCGGCACAATTTGCCCGCCTGCGCCTCGCTCAGCGGGCGCGCCCGACGAGCACCGGCCGCCCGCCGCACTGCGGACACGAAGCGCGCGTGTCGCTGCGAACGTCGGGATGCACTGCGCACGTCCATTGCCACGCGTCCGCTTCGCTCGACGAGGCCTCGTCGTTGCCCGCGTAACCCAAGCTCTCGAGCGCGTTCTGCGACGCCGAATGGTCTACCGCGCCCGCGATCGGCGCGAACGGCTCGGTGACCCACGGGTTCGCGTCGGCGAGCGCCGTGAGCAGCCGTTGCGCGTGCGCGTCGTCGGGGGCGAACACGTTCTTCAACTCGCGCGGATCCGATGCGATGTGGTAGAGCTCGCTCGCTGCGGCATGCGCGGGGCGATAGATCAGCTTCCACTCGCGATCCATCGCGCAATACATGAAGTCGTCGAGTGGGCGGTTCTCGACCATGCGCGCGTTGAAGTCGTAGCCATTGATTTGGTCCGCGAACGCGAGGCGCGGTGCATCGGGCTTGCCTTCCATCAGTGCGCGCAAGCTGCGACCGCTCGACGGCGTCGCCCGTTCGATGCCGAGGTAGTCGAGCGCCGTCGCAAACACGTCGACGGTGCTGACGACGTCCTTCACCTCGCGTACGGGGTGCGCCTTGGCTGCCTGCGGCGCGCGGACGAGCAGCGGCACGCGGATCTGTTCCTGGTAGAGGATGCGGTGGAACTGCCAGCCGTGATCGCCGAGCCCTTCGCCGTGGTCGCTGACGACGACGACGAGCGTTTCGTCGGCGCGGCCGCTCGCTGCCAGCTGATCGAGCAAGCGGCCGATCTGGTGGTCCATGAAGCGCACTTCGGCGGCGTACAGCTCTTTGCTCGGGAGCAGCTTGCCGTTCTCCTGCGGCAAACCCGCCGGGAGGAACTCGTGCGGCGGAATGCGCAGCGGATCGTGCGGGTCCCAGTAGTGGACCCAGAGGAAATAGGGGTCGCGCGCCTTCTCCATGTACGCGAGCGCCATCTCGGTCGTCTGGTCGGAGCGTCGCTGCAGCGCGTCGATGGCCCACGTCTTGTCGTTCGCCGTCTTCGCATCAGCGGTGAAGCTCTCGAATACGTCGAAGCCGCGCTCGAGTCCGAAATGCGCCGAGACTGGATACGCGCTGTGGTACGCAGCCGTGTGATAGCCCTCGCTCTTCAGCACCGTCGCGAGCGTCGGTGCGTCCGCGCGCAGTCGAAATCCGCCGGCGCCGGCCAGCACGCGCAGCCCGTGGTCCTGGTTCTGCAAGCCGGTCAATATCGACGCGTGCGAGACCGGCGTCAGCGCCGCCGTCGCGATCGCGAGATCGAAGCGTGTGCCCGTGCGCGCGAGCTCGTCCAGACGCGGCGTGCGCGCGTCTGCATTTCCGTAGCACGACAGGTAGTCCGCGCGCGTCGTGTCGAGCGTGATCAGCACGAAGCTCGGCTGCGACGCGGATCGACTACACGCCGCGCCGGCGAGCGCGAGCACACCGGTGGCGAGGAGAAGTCGGAGGTGGCGGCCAAGTTCGAGGGGAGATCGCATCGGAAAGCGCCGTCGGTCGCGGAAGGTGGGGTGCGCGAAGCTCACGGATCGGAGCGCGAATTGTTGGCCGCGCGTCGCGCGAGTTGTCGGTCGAAGCGCCCGCCGCCGGTCCGACGCCGGATTGTGGTGAACGGTTCCACGGTCTGGACACTAGCATGACGCGCCGCATGAAGACGAGAACGACGAGGCGCGACGCGTTCGCGCTGCGCGTGGCGTGGTTGTGCGCCGCATGGCTGTGCGCGTGGCCTTCCGGCTGCTCCGGTGGCGATTCCGCCACCGACGTGACGACGACGTACTTCGCGGAAGCGCCGACGCAGAAGCAGACCGAGGGGCGCTTGGTGGCGGGTCAGAAGGACGGCGTTTGGAAAGGCTGGCATCCGAACGGCCAGCTCGCGTTCGAAGGCACGTTCCAGAGCGGAGAGCCCAATGGTCCCGAGCTCACGTACCACACGAACGGCATGAAGGCCGGCGAGCGCACCTGGGTCGCTGGGCGCGCGCAAGGTGTCGCGCAAGACTGGTACGAGACGGGTCAGCTGCACATCTCGGAGAGCTACGTCGACGGCGTGCGCGACGGACGCTTCGTGTCGTACTACCCCGACGGCAAGAAGCAGGTCGAGGGCGAATACAAAGCCGGGCAGCAATCGGGCGCTTGGACTTCGTGGCACCCGAACGGTCAGCGCTCCTCGAGTGGCTCGTACGTCGGTGGTGCGCAAGACGGGGAATGGAAGACCTGGTTCCCGAACGGCAGCCTCGAGAAGGAGAGCCGACTCGCGCTCGGCAAGGTCGAAGGCACCTGGCTGCACTACTGGCCGAGCGGCAAGCAGCGCGAGCAGCTCGAGTTCCAGCGCGGAGCACCGAATGGTCCGGTTCGCACGTGGTTCGCGAGCGGTGCGCCGCACAGCGCAGGCACGTTGCAGGATGGAAAGCGTACCGGCGAGTGGAAGTACTGGAAGGAAGACGGAACGATCGACGACGCGCTGAGCGGCACGTACGTCAACGATCAGAAGCAGGGGAGCGGCGCGGCCGCTCCCACGGACGGCGAGCACGCGCCCGCCGGCAGCGAAGCGCCCCCGAAGTAGCCACGCCGCACGAGAGCCGCATGAAGACGAAAGCCATGACCGACGACGCCGTGTGGACTGCGATCGACGCCGAGCGCGCTCGTCAAGAAGCGCAGCTCGAGCTGATCGCCAGCGAGAACCACGCTTCGGCGGAAGTGATCGCAGCGATGGGGACGGTGCTGACGAACAAGTACGCCGAAGGCTATCCGGGCCGGCGCTACTACGGCGGGTGCGAGCACGTCGACACGGTCGAAGACCTCGCGCGCGATCGCGCGAAGGCGCTGTTCGGCGCGCCGGCGGCGAACGTGCAGCCGCACAGTGGCACGCAAGCCAACATGGCGGCGTTGATGAGCCTGTGCGCGCCGCGCGACCGCGTGCTCGCGATGTCGCTCGATCACGGTGGCCACTTGTCGCACGGCCATCCGAAGAACTTCTCGGGCGTGTTCTACGAGTTCCACTCGTACGGCGTGGACAAGGCGACCGAGCGCATCGACATGAACGTCGTACGCGAGCTCGCGCACAAGGTGAAACCGAAGGTGCTGCTCGCGGGCGCGTCGGCGTACTCGCGCATGCTCGATTTTCCGACCTTCGCCGCCATTGCGCGCGAAGTCGGCGCGAAGCTGCTCGTCGACATGGCTCACATCGCGGGCCTCGTCGCGGCGCGCGTGCACCCTTCGCCGGTTCCGCACGCCGACGTCGTCACGCTCACGACGCACAAGACGCTGCGCGGACCGCGCGGCGGGATGATCGTCAGCGGCGCGGAGCAGATGAAGAGCATCAACAGCGCGCTCTTTCCGGGCGGTCAGGGCGGCCCGCTGATGCACGTGATCGCCGCGAAGGCGATCGCGCTGCGCGAAGCCGCGCAGCCGAGCTTCGTCGCGTACCAGGAAGCGGTCGTCGCGAACGCGCGCGTGCTCGCGGAGACGCTCGCCGAGCGTGGCCTGCGCATCGTGTCGGGCGGCACCGACAATCACCTGATGCTCGTCGACGTCACGCCGATGGGCCTCTCCGGCAAGCAGGCCGAGGATCTCTTGCACGCGGTCGATCTCACGTGCAACAAGAACCTGATCCCGTACGATCCGCGACCGCCGGTCGAAGCGTCGGGGATTCGTTTGGGTACCGCAGCCGTGACGACGCGCGGCCTTGGAATCGACGAGATGCGCCGCATGGGGCGCTGGATCGCGGAGATCTTGTCGCGCCGCGACGACGAAGCCGTGCGCAAACGCGTGCGCGCCGAAGTCGCCGAGATCGCGCGCGAGTTCCCTATCTACCCCGAATCGGCGTAGCCCGTGTCGATGCAGCGCGGGGGCGCGGTTGTCGCGTCCGGAGGGCGGCAGTAGCTTGTCGCCGATGAACCCCTCCACTTCGCGATCCTGGGCCGCGTGCTTCGCTCCAGCGCTCGCTCTGCTCGCTTGCGCGTGCTCGCCGGAGCCGGCGCCGCCCGCGACGGCCGGCGCGCAGCGCGCACCGGCGAACCCTGTCGCGCCGCTCGCGTCGAACAGCGCCAAGCAGCCGAGCATGCTGCTCATCACGTGCGACACGACGCGCGCCGATCGCTTGGGGTGCTATGGCTACCCGAAAGCCGAGACGCCGAACCTCGATCGCATCGCGAAGTCGGGCGCCCGGTTCGAGCACGTGCAGACGTCGGTGCCGTACACGCTGCCCGCGCACGCGACGCTGCTCACGGGCCTACATCCGCCCGAGCACGGCATCCGCATCAACGCCGCCGCCGTGCTGCCGTCCGACGTGCCGATGCTCTCCGAGAAGTTCCGGGCGCAGGGCCATCGCACGGGCGCGTTCGTGTCGGCGGCGGTGCTCGACGCGAGCTTCGGCTTGTCGCGCGGCTTCGACGTGTACGACGACGACCTCGGCCCGTCGTCGGTGCAAGGCGTGATCGCGTTGCAGCGCACGGGCGAGGCGACGGCGGCGGCCGTGCTCGCGTGGCTCGAGTCCGAGCCCGCGCGTCCGTTCTTCTGCTGGGTGCACTTCTACGACCCGCACGCGGCTTACGATCCGCCGTCGCCGTACCGCGAGCGCCACCCGGACCCCTACGACGGCGAGATCGCGTTCATGGACGCGCAGATCGGGCGCCTGCTCTCGTGGCTCGACGCGCGCGACCTGTTCGCGAACACGCTGGTCGTCGCGGTTGCCGATCACGGCGAGGGTCTCGGCGAGCACGGCGAGAAGACGCACGGTGTGCTGCTGTACGACGCGACGCTGCGCGTGCCGTGGGTGATGTCGTGGCCGGCCCGCATCGCTGCAGGTACGAGCATCGCGACGCCGGCCGCGCTCGTCGACGTCGCGCCGACGGTGTGTGCGCTGCTCGGGCTCGAGCCGCTCGCCGGTGCGCGCGGGACGTCGCTCGTGCCCGCGCTGTCCGGCGGTGCCGTCGCCGTGTCGCCGCGCTACGCAGAGAGCGAGTACTGCAAGCTCAACTTCGGTTGGGCTCCTCTGCACGCGGTGACACACGCCGGTGCGAAGTACATCGAGAGCCCGAGGCCGGAGCTCTACGACCTCGCGAGCGATCCGCGCGAGGAGCACGACCTCGCCAGGGCGGCGGGGGATCGGCGTGCGGCGCTCGTGTCGGAGCTCGAGCGTCTGCGCGGCGGGATGCGCGCGCGCGCGCCAGCGACGGGCTCCGTCGATCCCTCGATGCTGCAAGCGCTCCAAGGACTTGGCTATGCACAGGGTGGTGGGGACGACGAGGAGTTCGCCGGAGTGAATCCGCGCGATCACATCGACGTCATCGAGGAGTTTCACGCGGCCATCGGGCAAGGCCAACGCGGCGAGTTCGTCGCGATGGTCGCGCCGCTCGAGCGCGTGGCGAAGGCGTTCCCGAGCGGCGTCGGATTCCGCACGGAACTCGGCACCGCGTACTTCCACAACGAGCGCCTCGAGGATGCGCAGCGCGAGCTCGAAGCCGCGATCGCGCTCGACCCGACCTACTACACCGCGCACTACAACCTCGGGAAGGTGTTCCAGGGGATGCAGCGGCACGACGACGCGCTGCGGCAGTTCGCGAAGACGCTCGAGCTGCGGCCGGAGTTCTATCTCGCGCACACGAATGTCGTGACGGTGCTCGTCGAAGCGGGCCGATTCGAGGAGGCGATCGCGCCCGCCCGCGCGCTCGTGCAGGCGCGGCCGAACGACCCGAGCTATCGAGTGGGTCTCGCGGGCGTGCTCCGGCACGTCGGCAAGCTCACGGAGATGAAGTCCGCGTACGAGGACGCGCTCGCCTTGCGCGAGGCCGCCGTGCAGGTCGCGTTCGCGTGGGAGCTCGCGACGAACGCGTCGGATGCGGTGCGCGATGGTGCGCGCGCGGTGAGCTTGGTCGAGGAAGTCGTCGCCGTCGGTGCGCGCGATCCCGACACGCTGGACACGCTGGCGGCGGCGTACGCGGAGGCACAACGGTTCGACGACGCGCTGAAGGTCGCGACCGAAGCTGCCGACGTCGCGCGCAATTCGGGACGCGAGGACCTCGCGGAGGCGATCGAAGCACGCGCCGCACTCTACCGCGACAAGCGACCGTTCCGCGCGCCGTGAAGAGCCCGCGCTTCGCACCACCTCCGTCGCGAGGGCGTGTCTGCCGCAGGACGGGGTGAGAGCTGCGGATCAGCCCAGAAAAAGAGCTACGCCCTCGGACCGGGCCGAGGGCGTAGCGTAGCGTCGGAGCCGAGCGCTCTACTGCGGCGCCGGCGGCGTGAAGCCGAGGTCGTTCGTCACGAGCAAGCGGTCGAGCATCGCTCCGTCCTCGCGGTGCTTGATCCGCAAGATGTGCGTGCCCGCCGTCAGCTGGTAACGAATCGGATCCTGTGCGGCCGAGTCGTTGACCGTGTCCCACAGTCGCAAGACACCGGTCTGCCGCGCGACAGTCCAGTTCGTGATCGCGCCGCCGTCGAGCTTGACCCAGAAGCTGTCGTCCGCCGTCGAGCGCGCGGACGCCAGGCCCCAGATCACGTACTCGCCGTCGCGCGGTACGTCGAACGTGTACTTCACGAGACCGCCGAAGCCGCCCGACGAGAGCTGATTGCCCGCACCGTTCGGCGTCACGATGTACTTGCCGCCCGACGCTTGCGGGCTGTTCAGTACGACCATCGGGCTCGACACGACGCCCGACTCGGCTTCGAAGTACTTGTACGTCCACGTGTCGCCGCTGTCCTTGTTCGTCACGTGGAAGTCCGCGACCGGGAGACCGGCGAATTCACCGTCCGCGCTCTGCGCATCGGACGTGACGACCGTGAAGGACTGATTGCCGTCGGCGATCATGTCCTGCACGGGCTGGATCTGAACGTTTTGCGGCGTGCTCCAGTTCTGCGGAGTGAACACGAGCGTCGTCGCCGACAGCGTCGCTTCGCTCGGATCCGTCACGGCGAGTTGCACCGTGACGGGAGCTTGCGGAGCGCGGTCGAGCGCGATGCGCGCGGTCGCGGAGACGCCCACTTCCTCGATGGACAAGTTCGTCGCCGGGAGTGCCGTGATCGCCGCCGGAAGCTGCGTTTCGAAGGCCTCCAGTGCCGGACCGCCGTTCGCACCGACGGCGGGAATGTGCTTGAACACATCGTCTGCCCGTCCGTCCGCACCAGCGGCCCCGGTGTCGTTGTCGACCAAGTCTTCGACCGCGAGCGTGTCACCCGGGTGACCGTTCGGAAGCCGGATCTCGGGGTGATCGAACGGCGCCTTCTCGAAGCGCACGCGGTCGTCCGTGAGTGCCTTCAGGAACGCGACGAGTGCCGCCTTCCGCTCGGGGCTCATGCCACCCATGCCGCCGACCTCGGGGTCGAGGTCGTTCAGGTTCGCCTCGAAGAAGTGCGCGCCACCGGTATAGAAGTCCACGACCTGCTCGAGCGTCGACAATCCGCCGTTGTGCATGAACGGGCCGGTGAGCTCGATGTTGCGCACGGACGGCGCCTTGAATGCGCCGTTCACCGCGATGCGTTCATTCGGACCGACCGGCGGTTGCAGGAAGCCGTTGTCGACGTCCTCACCCGCCTTGGCACGCGCGACGAGCGCGAACGGACCGAACGGACCGCTCGCGCCGTTGCCGAGGTCCTCGTTCGTCGGACGCACGCCGATGTTGTAGAAGCCGTTGTCGTACACCGCGGGCGGCTTGACCTGCCGCATCGACATGCTTCCGACGTACGTGCCCGCGACGAACACGGGATAGTCACCGGCCGGCAAGCCGGGGTACTGCCACTCCATCGAGATCGTGAAGCGCATGTTGCCGGCCGCGTCGTTGCGGAAGCGCATCTCGGCCGCGAACCCGATCGCCGCCGGATCCGGCACGCCGTTGCCGGCGGGCAAGACGCGTCGTTCGTCGATCGGCGGCACGAAATGGCCGACGCCGACGGAGAACGTGGAGATGCCGAGCGCGATCGGCGCGCCGGATCCGCCCGGAGGACGGATCTCGACGAGCTTCGCGCGCGGGTCGAAGTTCAGGATGAACTCACCGGGGTGCGGCGGCTCGGGCGGCTCTTCGGGATCGACCTGCGCCGGATTGATCGGCGTGCGCAGATCGACGTCGCCGCCTGCGTGACCGTCTTCCATGAGCATGCGCTCGAGCAAGCCTTCCGGCGGAACGAGTTGACTGATCGCGGCGCCCGCGAACTCGGGACCGGCGTGGCACGCGATGCACGCACCGCGGTCGAGGAAGATGTCGAGCCCTTCCTTTTGCTGCGGCGTCAGTTCGTCACTCGCAGTCCCGTCTTCACCGCCGCCGTCTTGGTAGCGGTCGAACGGCGAGTCGTCCGAGATGAGCGTGGACTCGTAGCACAGCACGGCCAGGCCGAAGAAGAACGAGAAGTTCTTCTCGACCTGACGGAAGCCGTCGAACGAGCTCGGGTCGTTCGTGATGTCGCCGTCGCCGTCTTGGTCCCACAGGTTCGACGCGAACGCGGCCTTGATCATGTCGCCGTAGGTCAGCGTCGGCGGCAGCAGTCCATCCGCCGGCGAAGCCGACAGCGCGCCGAGCGAGCTGTCCTGCGCGTGCACGAGCTGGGTTGCCAGCGGTCGCGCGGGGACCAGCTTCTTGCCCACGTTGTCCCAGTCACGGCCGTCGTGGGACATCTCCTTGTTGCTCAGCACCGGACCCGTCGCTTGCGATGCGGCCGCGGCGTTGTTGAGCAGCACGCGCACGGCTTCCACGACGCCGCCGCCGTTGCGCACGAGGATCTTCGCGTCGGGATCGGTATCGCCGAACGGATTGCGGCCGTTGAAGAAGTGGTTGGCGCGGCCGTCCCAGAACACGCGGTGCAAGAGCACCGCGTTGATGACGCTCGGCGCTTGGCGCGGCTCGACGCGGCGCGTGTTGATGTCGCCGACGTTGAAGATGCCGTCCGGGCTGTGCAGGCCGTTGTCGATGCCGAGTCCCGGATTGACGCTCACGAAGTCGCGCAGGAATGCGCCTTGGCTCGTGACGCGGTCGGCGATGCTGGACACGACCTCCGATGCGTTGTCGTCCGGCACGAGTAGCCGGTGCAGCGGAAAGTCGCCGGCATTCAGCGTGTAGTTCGGTCCGCCGCCGCCCGTGAACGTCTCGTGGAACAGATTGTTTTGATCGGGCGCGATCTGGTTGACGAAGCGGTTGTCCGCGCCGGCGTGGTAGTGACACGACGCGCACGCGAGGATGCCGTCACTACCGACTTGCATATCCCAGAACAGCGCTTTGCCGAGTCGTCGCGCGGCCTCGATGTCCGTCACGTAGTTCGCGAGGTCGTCGGGCAGCGGGACGGGGATGGTCTTCAGCGATGCCGGAGCCGTGGCAGGCGTCTCCGGATGGTCGGCTTGGAAGCCAAAAGTTGACGGTGCGCAGATCAGCACACCCAGTCCGGCGGCGAGCAGGTACAGACTCCTGCCGCGGGACCATTCACGAACTCTCATGGTGCAACCCCAGGTGTTGGTGGACGGTAGTGAAGCACTCCTGCATTCCCACGTGGGGAATGCACAAGTTCGCATATTGTGCACTGCGTTGCGGCGCGTGAGAAGGCACTGCCGGCCGACGCGCGCGCGAACCGCGTCCGGGATTAGCCGTACCGACGAAACTCGTCGGCGAGGCGCCAACCGCAGCGGCGGGCGCGACCGATCCGTGGTCGACGTTCGCGCAGGCAGGACGCTCGCTCGCGGTCCTCGACCGACCCGCGGTCGGCCCGCAAGCGTGACATCGCCGTCATCCGAGCTGGCCGCAGCTCCCACCGCGCCGCGAGCGACGCGCCGCAGGCAGGGATGCATCCAAAGGCATGGCTTCGGTGCGCGAAGCCTCTCGCGCGCGGCGCGCTTCCGGTATCGAAGGGGACCGGGTCCGAGCGCGCTGGAGGCAACCTGGAGAGATCGTCCGGGAGCGCGACGGAATTCGTCGCCGAAGACGCGGGCTGCTGCGCCGTTGCTGCCGCGGTGTGATGCGAGACGCGGATCGGCTGCGTCGGATCGCGCCGGATCGCGAGCGCGAAGGGCCGCGCGCTCGGTGCGCGGTGTCGTCGCATTGCGCCCGAGTCGTGCGCAGGGTGCTCGCCGGAGAGCACATCTGCGAGTGCACCGCACTGTCGCAGCCCGCGCCGAACCCGGCTCGCGGCGTTGCGCCTCCTCGGAGTCTTGCAGCGCAATATGCATCGTCGGCTGCACGTCGAAGCGCGGCGCCGGCGCGTTTCGATGGGCTGCGCGCACCGGGGCTTGCCTGCCTTGCTCGCCTCGGCTCGTCGCGGCCTTCGCCGAGGCAGTTCATCCGGAAAGGCGCGCTGAGAAACAGTCGAGGCCGGAGGATTTGCCCTCCGGCCTCGCGTTGTCGCTCCAGCAGACCGAGCAGGTTTCCCGCTCGGCCGTGCCGGATCGATGTCGGATCAGTCGCCGCTCGGGCCGTCGACGTCACCGAACGGACCGTCGGCGAGCAGGTCGCCGTTGTCTTGCAGTCCGAGCGTGAAGGGGTACTCGGCGGCCTTGTAGCTGCCGACCTTCTCGACGAGCAGCGCCAAGATGGCGGGATCGAGGATCGCCGCGGATTGCGACGTCGCGATCTTGCCGTTCAAGCGCATCCAGCCGGTCTCCTGGCCTTGCGCGCCGAGGATCTCGTTCGGATTGTTGTTCGTCGAGTAGAGCAGGAAGTCGTTGTTGAACACGCCCGAGATCTGGCGCAACGGCTTCTTGACCCAGCAGTTGAAGGCGTACTCGGCCGAGAACACTTCCTCGTTGTCGTTGTACACGAGGAACGCGACGCGCGCGACGAACTCCGGACCCCCCGTGAGGTTGATCAGGACGAGGTCGCTCGCGATGTGGCGGCCTTCACCGAAGAAACGCGGGATCAAGAGCTGGTCCGGGGACTGCTCGTATTCCGCGTCGTTCAGGTCGCGAATTCCGTCGGAATCGACGTCCGTGTTGTCGCCTTGCGCGAGGCCCGCGGCGGCGCGGTAGACGACCGCGTTCACCGAGTAGTTGAACACCGACAAGCCGTCGATGATCAGCGAATTGCCGATCAGGTGATCGAACTTGATCGGGATGTTCGTGTTGATGCGCTTCGCGAACGCGTACATGTAGCCCGCGACTTCTTGCGGGTTGTCGAGCCGCGTGATCACGGTCAACGTGTCGTTCGGCGTGAGGCGGTGCGTACGGTTGAACTCGAGGCAGTCGATCGTCGGGTCGTACTCGTACGAGCCCTGAGCACCGCCGCCGTACAACGCGTTCGCGAGACGGCCGCGGTACACGAACTCGACGTCGACGGTGCCGGCTTGGATGCCGTTGCCCGTGGCCACGCTGTCGTCCGTGTTCACGTTGGTGATCGTGAACAGCGTCATGACGCCGCTGCGATTGTCGAACTCGTGGTAGACGAGCAGGCTGCCGGGATCCGTGGTGCCGGCGTAAGCCGACGACGTGATGCCCAGACCCGCCATGGCCGTGAGGCCGAACAGAGCAAGTTGGTTGAATCTCATGGTGCTAACTCAGTTGGGATGGGAAGGCATCCAGATCTCCTCCGCTGTACGACGGATGGGCTGTGGGCTGATCCCTTCCGGGCAGCGGGGCGCCATCGCGCGGAGAACGGGCCTGGTGTGAGCCTTAGGAGGTTGCATTCTCCCGCAGGGGGCTGCGGGACGCAAGGGGTGGAGGGGGAATGCGGGTCCGGGTCACCCATCGATCGATGGGTTGATTCCCGCACTGCAAATGTATCTCAGGACATCGCAATGTGCGTCAAGTGGTGGCTTCACTGAGGACCGCACCACGCTCCCACGCGTGGATGCGAGGCCAGGGGCGCCACTTGATAAGGTTCCCGCCAACCTTCGTCCCCGCGGGAACGCTCTGCGCTCCCGCCCGCCGCCCCATGCACTCGGCCTCCTCCGCCCGGTCCACCGCGCCTCCCTTGCCGTCGCTGACGGTGGTGCTTCCGAGCCGCGACGAGGAGGCGAACCTGCCGCGCGTGGTCCCCGACGCACTCCGTGCTGCGGGTGAGATCGCGCGGATCGTGGAAGTCCTGATCGTGGACGACGGAAGCCGCGACCGGACGCACGCGATCGCCGGCGAGCTCGCAGGCGCCGACACCCGCGTCCGAGTTCTCCGGCACGACGCGAGCCGCGGCTACGGCGCCGCGCTGCGCACGGGTTTCTCGGCCGCCACGAGCGAGTGGGTCTTCTACACCGACTCCGATGGTCAGTTCGACTTGGACGACCTGCGTGCGCTGCCGGAACTCCTGCAAGACTGCGACGTGGTCGTCGGCTACCGCGTGCGCCGCCAGGATCCGTGGCTGCGCTGCTTGGGCGGTTGGTGCTGGACGCGTGTCGTCAACGTTGCGTTCGGCTTGCACCTGCGTGACGCCGACTGCGCCTTCAAGATCTTTCCACGTGCGTTCCTGGCGACGACCGAGCTCTCGAGCACCGGCGCGCTGATTTCCGCCGAGCTCGTCGCCCGCGCGCGCGGACGAGGACTGCGCGTCGAGCAGTTGGCGGTGCGTCATCGTCCGCGCTTGTTCGGAAAACCGAGCGGCGCACACCCGCGCGTCGTCGCGCGCGCGTTGCGCGAGCTCTTCCTGCTGCGTGCGCGGATTCGCGCGGCGGTCTCTTCACGCGCGTGATGGTGCGACGCGGGATGAGCGACACGCCGCGCAGCTCTCGGTCCGCGGGCGGCGCACGTTTCTGGCCGGCCGTCGCGCTCTTCGTCACCGCGATCGCGTGCTTCGCCGCGTCGAGGAGCAACGGATTCACGGGCTGGGACGACACGGTCTATGTGCTCGAGAACCCGGCCCTGCTGGCTGCCGACGGCTTGCGACGCATCTGGACGTCGACGCAGAGCGAGCAGTACTACCCGTTGACGTTCACGTCGTACTGGCTCGAAGCGCGGCTGTTCGGCGCCCGCGCCGAGGTCTTTCTCACGACGCAGATCCTGCTGCACGCTTTGAACGCGATCGGCGTGTGGTGGTGCCTACGCAAGCTCGGTTGCACGGACCTCGCCGCGTTCCTCGCTGCGCTCGTGTGGACGGTTCATCCGACGCACGCGATGTCGGTCGCATGGATCGCCGAGCGCAAGAACCTGCTCGCATTCTTCTTCGCGTGGATCTCCTTCGCGAGCTGGGTTCGCTGGCGCTCCGACGCACGGGCCCGCTTCTACGGCATCGCACTCGCGGCTCACCTCGCAGCCCTGCTGTCGAAGACGCAAGCGCTCGCGTTTCCGCTCGCGCTCTTCGTGTTCGACTTGGTGTCTGCGCGCAAGACGGTCTTGGAGAGCGCGCGCGCGCTGCTGCCTTTCGCACTCGCGTCGGTCGCGGCCGTCGCGGTCACGCTCTCGTTCGAGCACCGCTTCCTCGATCCGGTCGATCCGCGCTTCACGCTGCCGCTCGTGGAGCGAGGCCTGCACGCCGCGACGGCGCTGCTCGCGTACGTGCGCCTCACGGTTTGGCCGGTCGATCTCGCGCCGATCTATCCGCTGTGGGACGTCTCGCGCTCGTCGTTCGTGTGGTGGGTCTGCGTGGCGATCCTTGCGGCGCTCGCACTCGCGCTGTGGCACTGGCGTGCGCGCGTCGGTGCACGCGTCCTGGTCGGGGCGACGATCTTCGTCGTCACACTCGCCCCGGTGCTCGGTCTCGTCGCGTACGGGAATCTCGCGTTGACGCCCGTCTCGGATCACTACCTCTATCCCGCGTTGCTCGGTGCCGCGATCCTGCTGGCCGTCGCGATCGATGCCGTGCAGCGTCCGCGCGCTCGGGGTGTCTTGCTCGCGCTGTGTGCCGTGAGTGTGCCCGCCCTCGCCGTACAGACTGCGCGCGCGATTCCCGTGTTCCGCGACGCGCGCTCGCTCTGGACGCGCTCGCTCGAGCGCAGTCCCGAGAGTTACGTGGCGCATCTGGGACTCGCCGAAGTCGAGCGGTCGGCGGGCAATCTCGCCGCGGCGCGCGCTCATTACCGAGCTGCGACGGAGATCCGTCCACTCTGGGTCGACGCGTTCGAGCGCTGGGGCGCGGCCGAGCTCGCCGCCGGAAATCTCGACGAGGCGGAAGCGGCGCTGCAACGGGCGCTGGAGCTCGTGCGCGAGAATCCGCGCGCGCTCCTGTGGATGGCGCGGGTCGTCGAGCGCCGTGGCCGTCCGCAAGCAGCGCGCGAGTTGTACGCGAGATCGGTCGCGCTCGACGCGCACTGGCTGCCGTCGCGCGTGGCTCTCGGAGAGATCGAGCTCGGCTTCGCGCGCTACGCCGAGGCGGAAGCGCAGTTCCGCGCCGCCGTCGAGCTCGATCCGCGTCATGCTCGCGCGCGACTGGGCGTCGCGACGGCGTTGCGCGGTCGCGGGGATCCCGGCGCGGCGGCGCGGTACCTCGCAGCGAGCCTCGCGCTGCTCGGACACGACGACACGCTCGCGAACATGCTCGCGCTCGTTCTCGCGACTGCGCGCGACGACTCCGTGCGCGACGGAGCACGCGCGGTCGCTCTGGCGCGCACGGCATGCGAGTCGACGGCCTATGCGGATCCAGTGCTCGTCGACACGCTGGCGGCGGCGCAGGCCGAGACCGGAGACGCAGCTCTAGCCGCCGACACGGCGCGCCGAGCGGCCGTGCTCTGGCGCGCGCGCGGCGACGCACGCGCGGCCGACGTGAGCGCGGCGCGTGCGGCGAGCTACGCGGCCGGCGAGCGGCTGCGGTTGTGACGCGCCGCGGCGCAGGCCGAGAAGTTCGTTCCATCCGTGGAGCCCCTCACGGACGGCGCCGCGTCGGCTCGTTCCGAGGGAGTCGCTTGCCAGCAGGCATCACCACGTCCGGCGCGTGATCGTCCGCGCACGCTCGATCAGGTTCGGGCGCCGCGCCGGACGAAGAGTGCGTTCCCCCGGCGGCCAACGCATGCGTCCCGAATCACGATTCTCATCTCCCGTCTGGAAACGACGGCTGCGCACCGGCATCGATCAGTTCGCGCGCTGGTCGCTGCTCCTCGGCTGGTTCGAGCGCCGTATGCGGCGGGGGACGACGGTGCTCATGTACCACCGCGTCCTGCCGGACCACGAAGCCGCGCGCTATCCGTTCGCGAGCTTGGCGATTCCGGTGAGCGCGTTCCGCGAGCAGATGTCGCTTCTCGCCGAGCGCTGCCACGTCGCACCGCTGTCCGAGCACCTCCGTAGCAGCGCGCGGGCCGGCGCGCACGATCGTCCGCGCGTCGCCGTGACGTTCGACGACGGGTACGCCGACAACGCGGAGATCGCGGCGCCGATCCTCGAGGACCTCGGCTTGCGCGCCACGTTCTTCGTCACGACGGATTTCGTCGCAGGCCATGCGCCCTTGTGGTTCGACCACGCCGTCGTGGGGCTCGCCTGCACCTCCGCCGCGGCGCGCGACCAGCTCGCGCGTGCGCACTTCGCGCCGCGCACCGCGGAGCGCTTGATCACCGCGCCGCTCGCGGAGTGGGTCGCACAGCTCAAGCAGCTCGCGCCCGACGCGCGTGCGGAGTTTGCCACGGCGTTGCGCCAGTACGGCGCGCCGCGTGCGCTGCCGGAGCTCTACCGCGCTTTGAGTCCAGGACAGGTGGGAGCGCTCGCCGCGCGCGGCCACGAGATCGGCTCGCACTCGGTGTCGCATCCGCTCCTGCCGCAGCTCGCGGGTGTCGAGCTCGCACGTGAGTTGACGGCGTCGCGCGACACGATCTCCGAGTGGACCGGCACGCGGCCCGAGATCTTCGCGTACCCGAACGGCGACGCCGACGCTCGCACGCGCGACGCCACGCGGCACGCCGGGTACGCCTACGCATGTACGGTCGAGCCGGGCATTCACCGCACGATCGACGATCCGCTCTCGATCCGCCGCGTCGACATCACACCGCACGGCACACTGCGCGCTCCGGGACTGTCCGATCCGGTCGCGTTCCGCTCCGAGTACAGCCTGCTGCGCCGAAGTCTGCGCTGAGGTCCCCGCGCCGATGAAGATCGCGTACCTGACGAATCAATATCCGAAGACGAGCCACAGTTTCATTCGGCGCGAGATCGCGGCCCTCGAGGCGCTCGGTTTCGCGGTCGATCGCTACTCGATCCGCGCTTGCGGCGAGCCGCTGGTTCACGCCGAGGACGTCGCCGAAGCCGCGCGCACACGCGTGATCCTCGAGCGGAGTGCGCTCGGCATCACGACCGCGCTGGCCATCGCGCTCGCGACCCGTCCGCTGCGCTGTGCGCGCTCGCTCGCGACGGCGGTGCGCCTCGGCCGGCGGTCCGATCGCGGCGTCGCGCGCCACCTCGCGTACTGGGTGGAGGCGTGCGTGCTCCTGCACTGGATGCAGGCGCGCGGCACGGAGCACTTGCACGCGCACTTCGGAACGAATCCGCCCGTCGTGGCGCTGCTCGCGCGCGAGCTTGGCGGTCCGACGTACAGCTTCACCGTGCACGGTGTCGACGGCGAGTTCCCCGAGGTGCTGTCCTTGCGCGAGAAGATCGAGAGCGCGCGTTTCGTCGTCGCCGTGAGCTCGTACGGCCGGAGCCAGCTCGTGCGTTCGTGCCCGACCGAGCAGATGGAGAAGCTGCACCTCGTGCGCTGCGGACTGGACGAGGCGTTCTTGCGCGCCGAGCCGGCACCGCTGCCGGACACGTCGCGACTCGTGTGCGTCGCGCGTCTCAGCAAAGAGAAGGGGCACCTCGTGCTGCTGGACGCGCTCGCGCGCTTGAAGGCCGAGGGCACGCCGTTCGAAGTGCAACTCGTCGGCGACGGCGATCTGCGCCCGGCGATCGAGTCCGAGATCGCGCGACTTGGTCTCGCGTCGCACGTGCGCCTACGCGGTTGGTTGGACGAAGCCGATCTGCGCGCGGAGATCCGCGCCGCGCGCGCGCTCGTGCTGCCCAGCTTTTCTGAGGGCCTGCCGGTCGCGTTGATGGAGGCGATGGCTCTGGAGAGACCCGTGCTCAGCACGTACATCGCAGGCATTCCGGAGCTCGTCGTTCCGCGCGAGAACGGCTGGCTCGTGCCCGCTGGCGCCGTCGAGCCACTCGTCGGGGCGTTGCGCGAGCTGCTCCGCATGCCGATCGCGGAGCTCGCCGCGATGGGGCGTCGGGGACGCGCGCGCGTCGCGCTGCAGCACGACGCGGCGACGGAAGCGCAGAAGCTCGCGCTCCTGTTTCGCGGCGAGCGCCGCGTCGCCAGCGACGGCGTTGCGAGCGCTCGCGCGCTCGCGACGGCCGCCTGACCGCGCTGCGCCCGCATGCGCAGAGCACGCGGCGACATGTTTCGCGGCGAGCGCCGCGCCGCCAGCAATGGCGTTGCGAGCGCTCGCGCGCTCGCGACGGCCGCCTGACCGCGCTGCGCCCGCATGCGCAGAGCACGCGGCGACATGACGGCTCCGTCACACCGAGCGCACGCCTCAAGCGCCCGTTCCGCGCCGGACGATACGAACCTCCGCTCCGACCGCGACTCGACGCTGTGTGCGCGTCCCCGAACGGTCGACTCCACGAATCGATGAGCCCTCTGCGTTCCGTACGTCGCGTGCCGGGAGCCGTCGCCCTCGTGGCGGAGGTGCCGCGGTGAGGGTCGCGATCCTCGGCGCGGGTGTGACCGGTCTGTCGGCCGCGTACCTGCTGCTCAAGCGCGGCGTGCCGGTCACCGTGTACGAAGCGAGCGAGCGCGAGGGCGGGCTCGCGGGTTCGTTCACGTCGCACGGCTTCACGTTCGACTTCGGGCCGCACGAGTTCTGCACGACGAACCCCGCGCTGACGTCGCTGCTCGCCGAAGTGTGCGGGGAGGATCTGCTCGTCATCGAGAAGCGCACGGCGCAGTACTTCAACGGCACGTACTTGCGCTACCCGTTCGAGTTCGCGGACGTGCTGAAGAACGTCGACCCGCTCTTGTGTCTGCGCGCGATGGCCGAAGTCGCGTACGCGCGCGTGCGGAACGTCGTTCGCCCACCGTTGGAGGATTCGTTCGAGGCGTGGACGCGCTCGCGCTTCGGACCGACGCTCTACCGGCTGTACTTCGGTCCCTACACGCAGAAGGTCTGGGGCATCGATCCACGCTCGATCGACCCGCGCACCGCGACGAGCCGCATCACCGTCGACTCGGCGTGGGACCTGATCAAGAAATCGATCGGCTATCACTTCCTCGGTTCGGAGGATCTCCAGAACGTGCACAGCGAGTACCGCCGCACGTTCTACTACGTCCGGGACGGCATCGGCGCGCTCCAAGCGCACCTGCGGCGGCGGATCGAGGAGCTCGGCGGACGATTCGAGTTCGGCCGCAAGCTCGTGCAGGTGTCGCGCCGCGGCGATTCGATCGTGTCGCTCGGATTCGAGAACGGCCGCACCGCGAGCGGATTCACCAATGTCGTCTCGACGGTGCCGCTTCCGAACCTCGTGCGCATCGTGCTCGGTGAGCGCGGCAATGCGCTCGTGCTCGAGAACGACTTGCCGTTCCGCGGCATGGTGTTCGTGTTCCTGCGCGTCAACAAGCCGCAGGTGCTCGACAACCACTGGACGTATTACCCGGATCTCGACATCCCGTTCCAGCGCACCACCGAGTTCGTGCACTTCGAAGCGCGCATGACACCGCCCGGACGCACGGGACTGACGCTCGAGGTCGCTTCGAATCCCGGCGACGGCGTGTGGGAGCTCCACGATGCCGACATCGCGGAGAAGTGCGTGCGCCGGATGTGCGAGCTCCAGCTCCTGCGTCGCGAGGACGTCGACGGCTTCGACGTCGTGCGCGTGCGCAACGCCTACCCCGTGCAGGTGATGCACTATCAGGAGCGCGCCGACGCGCTCGTCGATGCGCTCGGCGAGGTCGACAACCTCGTCACGATCGGGCGCCAGGGACTGTTCCGCTACTGCAACATGAACGAGTGCGTGGAGATGTCGATCGATGTCGTCGGCAAGCTAGCGCTGAATCCGTTCCGCGTGCGCTACACGAGCCCGAGCAGCTGGATGGGCGTCGACATCACCGAGCGCATGACTGCCTAAGCGCACGGAGTGCGCGATGGATACGGCGTGCGGGCGTGCGACTCACGCTGCTTGCTTTCGATCTACCGCGCGTGAGCGCTCAGCGTCGGCGTTCCGTCGCCCGCGACCTCGCACGTCCACACGCGACGACCCTCGAAGTAGTCGAGTAACGCGCGGTTCTTCGCAGCGCCCATGTCGCGCGCCCACACGACGGGGGCCGCATCGATGTCCGCGCCGTTGTAGACCCATTCGTCGTGAGCCGAGTGACCGGTACCGTAGCGCACGATGACGAGATCGGGCTCCGCGGTCGCGCTGAGCTCGCTCTGCACGCGCGCGCGCGCTTCTTCCCAAGCACCGGGCGCGGGCACACGTCCGCGGATCTGGAACGCGAGCGCCGCGACCGTCGCGGCCAGCAATCCGCACACGGCGGCGGCTCCGTAGGGCCGTCCGCGCACGCGCACTCGAGCGATCTCGCGCACGCACAGCGTCGTCAGCACCGTGAGCAGGCCGAGCACCGGAGCCGCGTAGTGTGCGAGTGTGTACGTCGATCCGAGGATCGCGACCACGAACGCGACGCAGACGTACAGCGCGACGCGCGCGAGCGGCGTGCTCGCGACCGCGGGTAACGCGAGGAGTGGCGCGCTCCACAGTGGGCCTGCGTAGAACTTCCACAGCTCGGCGAGCTTCTCGAGGTTCACCGCGAAGAAGCCGCGCGACGTGAAGCACGCGCGATACGGCTCGAGCGCCCAACCGGTCCAGTACTCGCGGATCAGCGCGTGCTGGTACACGGGTTCCGCGGCGAGCGGCAGCCACAGGAATGGCGGTGCGACCGCGTACAAGCGGTCGTGCAACCAGTAGGGCATCGTCCACGGGTCGCCCGTCGTCGCGCGGTCGTACGCGATCGTCCACGCGGCGATGGCCGCGATGCTCGCTGCCAGCGGCGCGGCGCGCCGCAGCTCGCGTGCGTAGCCGCCGGCCGACGCACTGCGCCAGCGCTCGCGCGCGAGGATCACGCACGCCGGTGCGCTCGCGATCAGGCCTTCGAACGGCCGCGTGCACGCGAGCACGAACAGTCCGGCGCCGAACAGCCACGCGTCGCGTGCGCTGTGACGCGCGAGCAAGCGCGGCAGCGCGCCGTACACGAGCGCACCGCCGCACGCCGCGAGTGAGCCGCCCCAGTAGCTCTGCGTCCAGTACGACGCGACGCCGAAGCGCGCGATCACGACCAACGTGCCGAGCAGTGCCCAGCGGAACGGCAGCCAGCCGACGAGCATCCACGCGAGCGCGCCGATGAACAGCGCCGCTTCGATCCAGACTCCGACGAGCGGATGCCCGCCGATGGCCGTGCCGGCGGCGAGGACGAGCCCGTGGCCAGGCGGATACTTCGAAACGTAATAAGGATGCGTGACGACGTGGAACGACTCGAAGTGCTGCCACAGCGGGTGTGCGGGATTCGCGAGGCGTCCGTGCGCGAACGTGTCGGCTTGTAGCAGGTAACTGAACTCGTCGTGGACGCGCGGCGCGGGCCAGTGCACGAGCCACGCGACGGCAGCGCTCGCGACCGCCGCAAGGAGCGCGCACGCCAAGATCGCGCGCGTGCGCCGTGCGCGCTGCCGGCCGAGCCAGCGCAGCACGCTCGTGAGCACGTGCGCCGGCGCGCGCGGCACGACCAGCGCACCGCACGCGATGGCAGCGAGCGCTCCGAGCTCGAGTAGCGCTCGGTCGAGAACGCCGAGGGTCAGCACGGGACGTGGGGGAGCATGGGGCGGCTACCGCGGGCGCGAAAAAAACGCACGGCGCGGCGGGGGGCGTGCGTCGCGCGAGCGCCCGGCTTCCAGTCTTCGGCATTTGGAGCGCCTTTCCGCATGAGCCGCAGCGGGTCGTCGCGGACTTCGACAGCGCGTTGCATTCTGAAGGGAGCGCGGAGCGCGCTGCGGCATTTGACGACCGCGAAAGCGCGCGCGCGACCGATAAAAGGACCCGTGTTCCTGCTCCCCATCATCGTTCCGATCTACGTGCACGGATCGCGGCGCCTCGTCACGACGGAATGGCGCCGCTCGCTCGAGCTCTTGCGCGATTCGCTGCCCGCCGAGCTCGGACGCATCACGGTCGCGGCCCCGTTTCACGCTGTTGCGAGCGACTCGTCCGGGAGTCAAGCGCTCCAACCGGTCGACGGAGTGGACCTCGTTCCGCTGATCCCCGTGCCGAAGCGCTCGCGCGAGTACCGCCGCGACACGCGTTCGCGGTGGCTCGCGGGGCTCGAGCCGCTCGTCGCGCGCGCGGCAGTCGTCCAGTCGGGTCTCGACGACATGCACCAGCCGATGATGTTCGACGCCCTGAAGCTCTCGTTCGAGCGCGACAAGCCGACCGTGTTCGTGCAGGACACCGACATCGTCGTGCAGGCGCGCGAGCTCGCCGCGCAGAAACCGCTGCACAGCCGGTTGCGTGCGCTCTTCTACACGCGCAAGTACGAGCGCACGGCGCGTGCGTGCGTCGCACGCGCGAGCTTGTCGCTGCTCAAGGGCAAGAGCTTGATGCGCCGCTACGGCGCGTTCGCGCGCAACGCGCACGAGTTCCACGACACGAGCTACGTCGAAGCGGAGATGGCACCCGCGGCGCGCGTCGACGCGCGCGTGCAGTCGATCGCGACCGGACGACCCGTGCGTCTCGTGTACTGCGGCCGGCTGGTCGCGCGGAAAGGCCTAGCACTCGGCCTGGAGATCCTCGCGCGTGCGCGGGAGCGCGGCGCGGCCGTCGAGTTCGACGTGATCGGCGACGGCGAAGAGCGCGCCCGCCTCGAGTCGGACGTCGCACGGTTGCGGCTCGGCGACGCCGTACGCTTCCTCGGTCACGCGGCGTACGGAGCGGAGCTCATCGAGCGGCTCGCGCAGTACGACGCGCTCTATTTCACTCCGGCCGCCGAAGACACGCCGCGCATGATCTTCGACGGCTACGCGGCCGGACTGCCGCTGGTCGGCACGGACATCGAGTACGTTCGCGAGCGCGCGTCCGAGGAGCACGCGACGTGCGTGCTGCCGCGCCAGGACTCGAACCGCGCAGCGGAGCAGCTCTGCGCGCTCGTTCGAGATCACGCGCGACTGGCGGAGCTCTCGCGTGCGGCGTACGCCGCGGGCCGCTATCACGCCGCGGACCACTGGTACCGTCGCCGCGCGGAGTGGGTGCGCGCGATCGTCGCAGAGCGCGTCGCGGCCTAGTGTCCTGAGTCAGAAGTTCGCTTTCACCAAGGTCGAGATCGTCGTCGCTGGCACGGCGCGAGGGTGCAGGCAACCTGTCAGGTTTCCGAACTCGAGCAAC
>JBJXHG010000098.1:0-54152 GCA_046160865.1 Planctomycetota bacterium
TCGCTCGATCCTCGGCGAATCTCGACGATTCGCCTGCGGTCTCGCTCCTTGTTCTGACACGAACGGGCCACTTTCGGGCTCGAAGCACTTTCACCACGGACTGCTAGGAGCTCGCGATCACACGACCAACCGCGCGTACTCCTGCTCGGCGAAGCGGTCGGTCATGCCGGCGAGGTAGTCGCAGACCGCACGCGGCACGCTCACTTCCTCCGCCCACGCGCGATACCACGTCGGCATCTGCGCCGGCTCGTCGACGTACGCGCGGAAGAGCGATGCGAGCACGCGGCGCGCGTGCTCGGAGAGCTCGAGCAGGTGCGGGTGCCGGTAGAAGCGGCGGTTCAGGAACGCCTGTAGTTCCTGCACGAGCGCGTGCGTCTCGTCGCCGTGACCGATCAGCATGCGGCGGTGCGCGCGCACGTCGTCCGGAGTCTGCACGCGTGCGGCGCGGATGCGCTCGTGCGACGCGAGGATCAAGTCGTTGATGCAGGACTTGATCAGCTCGTTCGCGATGCGCTTCACGCGCAGCTTGCGATCGGTCGTATCGTGCAGGAAGCCCGGATGGCGGTGCTCGACCTGCACCTGCGAGCGCTTCCACAAGCGCGACGACGACGCGAGCTCGTCCTCCGTGAACATGTTCGCGAGGAGCCCGTCCTCGATGTCGTGCATGTCGTACGCGGTCGAATCGGCGAGGTCGACCACTTGCGCCTCGAGACACGCGTGGGCGGGCCGCGCGCCGAATTCCGTGGGCCAGTGCTCGCCGCTCTCGTGCTTGAGGAGCGACTCACGCACTTCGCGCGTCAGGTTCAGGCCCGGATAGTCCGGGCTGCGTCGCTCGAGCACGTCGACGACGCGCAGGACCTGCGCGTTGTGACGGAAACCGCCGTGCCCGGTCATGAGCTCGTCGAGCGCGACCTCGCCGCGGTGGCCGAACGGCGGATGCCCGATGTCGTGCGCGAGCGCGAGCGACTCGCACAACGCTTCGTTGACGGCGAGTGCGTTGCCTACGCTGCGGGCGACCTGGCACACCTCGAGGCTGTGCGAGAGCCGCGTGCGGTACTGGTCGCCCTCGCCGTTCACGAAGACTTGCGTCTTGTACATCAGCCGGCGGAACGCGGTGCAATGCACGATGCGGTCGCGATCGCGCTCGAAGCACGTGCGCAGCTCGTCGTTCGGCTCCGCGTGCCGGCGGCCGCGCGAGCGCGCGCTGTGGACGGCGAACGACGCGAGGTCCCGCTCCTCGCGGGCTTCCTTCGCGAGCCGGCCGAAGAGCGAGTCGAGAGTGGTTGGGTTCATCGCAGTGAGCTCCGGCGTCGCTGGAGGTCTATACAATGCCTTCCTTCTAGCTCCGACTCGACGTCGACACCTCCGATCATGACCCAGCCGACTGCTCCCCTCGTGCGCGCGTCCGCCGCCGCGCTGCTTCTCACGTGTGTCGCCGCTTGCTTCGAGGCACCCGAGCGCGTCTCCGCAGCGTCGCCGCCCGAGCCACCGCACGCTGCGTCGGATAGACCGCTGCGTTTCGCCGGTCGTGTCACTTTGAACGGCGATCTCGCGAGCGTGGAAGACGGATCGCTCTTCCTGATCGTGCGCGCGCCCGGCTCGCGGATGCCCACGCTGACGCGCAAATACGAGATCGGTGATCCGGCGTTCCAGCTCGCCGATGGACAACGCGTGCTGCATTTCTCGCTGGACGAGCGCGACGACATGGGCGGCGCCGCCGCCCCCATGGCCGCCGAGATGGAGCTCGAGGTGCGTTTCGACCCGGATGGATTCGTCGACACGTCGGATGGCGTCGTGCGCACGTCCGTGCGCGTGCAGCCCGGCGACGAAGAGCTCTCGCTCGAGCTTCCCGCCGCAGTCGCCGCCGGTGCTCGCGTGCCGACGGACTCATGACGTCGAGCTCGCCGTGGTTCGTCGACGCGTTCCGCGCCGACTACGTGCGCTTGTACGCGCACCGCGATCTCGCAGCGGCCCGCCGCGAAGTCGACTACTTGGTGGGTCTCGATTTGCCCGGGCCGGTGCTCGATCTGTGTTGCGGCTACGGCCGCCACACGCTGGCGCTGCGCTTGCGCGGCGTGCGAGCGTTCGGGATCGATTTGTCGCACGATCTGCTCGCGCACGCGGCCTCGCTCCCGGAGCACGGCCGGTTGGCAGGGCGGCTGGTGCGCGCCGATGCCCGCGTGTTGCCGCTGCGAGACGAGTCGGTCGGCAGCGTCGTCGTCCTTTTTTCGTCGTTCGGGTATTTCGGCGCGGATGGCGACCGGCGCATGGCGGGCGAAGTCGCGCGGGTCCTCCGGCCCGGTGGGCGGGTGGTCCTCGACGTCATGAATCCGCCGCGCGTGCGGGCGACGCTGGTGGCGCACAGCCGGAGCGAGCGGGAGGGTGCGGTTCTCGAGGAGCGCCGTTCCCTCGAGGACGGCGGCCGAGCCGTCGTGAAGCACGTGACGATGCGCACCGCCGATGGTGCGCGCGAGTGGCACGAGCGCGTTCGCCTGTACGAGCCGGCCGAGATCGCCGCGCTGTTGTCGGATGTCGGCCTGCGCGTCGATGGCGCCGGCGGTGACTTCGACGGGCGTGTGTGGTCGCCCGCGGCACCGCGTCAGATCGTGCTCGCGACCAAACACGCGCCGGGCGTCTGAGTCGAGCCGAGCGGGTTCTTGCGCGACGTCGCGCGGAAGCGAAAGCGGTATACTCCGGCCTTTCTTCCGCGCGCTCTCGACTCTGGGGACCCGACATGCCCAAAGACATCCAGTTCACGCCGCTCTGCAACGAACTCGCCGCGAAGGCCCGTGAGATCGCCGACACGCACGTTCGGCCGGCGGCGGCCAAGTACGACAAGGCGCAGGAGTACAACTGGGACGCGGCGCGAGCCGTGGCGAAGGCGGGACTCTTCCGCACATTCGTGCCCAAGGAGTACGGCGGCCATGGAGCCGGACTGGTCGCGCTCGCACGCGTGACCGAGGAACTCGCGCGTGCCGACTCGGGTTTCGGCGTCGCGTTCGCGGTCAACGCGCTCGGCTCGTTCCCGATCATCCTCGGCGGCACGGAAGCGCAGAAGAAGCGCTGGATGCCGTCGATCGCTGCCGGCGAGAAGATGGTCGCCTTCTGTCTCTCCGAGAAGTTCGCGGGCTCCGATGCGGGCGGTCTCTCCGTCCGCGCCTTCGAAGACGGCGACGATTACGTGATCTGCGGCGAGAAGAAGTGGACGACCAACGGAGGCGTCGCGGACATCTACTCTGTGTTCTGTGTGACGGATCCCACGTCGAAGTCGCGCCGGATCAGTGCGATCGTCGTCGAGAAGGGCACGCCGGGGTTCTCGGTCAAGAAGGTCGAGGACAAGATGGGCATCCGCTGCGTCCCGGTCGTCGAGACGCACTTCGACCACGTCCGCGTGCCGAAGTCGAACCTGATCGGAGAGCGTCCGGGGATGGGGTTCAAGCACGCGATGATGACGCTCGACATGGCGCGGCCGGGCGTGGCCGCGCAGGCCGTCGGCGCGGCGCAGGGCGCCCTCGACCTCGCAAACGTCTATGCCCAGCGCCGGCAGCAGTTCGGCGTGCCGATCAGCAACCACCAGATGGTTCAGAAGATGCTCGCCGACATGGCCATGAGGACCGAGGCGGCCCGTTGGTTGGTGTACGCGGCAGCGGCTGCCGTTGAGGCAGGCGACCCGGCAGCCAGCAAGATGGCTGCCATGTGCAAGTGCTTCGCGACCGACGTGGCCATGGAGGTGGCGACGGACGCGGTCCAGGTCTTCGGCGGCTATGGCTACATGGAGGATTACCCCATCGCCAAGTTCTTCCGGGACGCCAAGATCCTTCAGATCTACGAGGGCACCAACCAGGTCCAGCGGATCGTGATCGCGCGCCACATGATCAAGGACGCCTCGGATCTGGGGCACCTCCAGCGGTACATCCCGCAAGAAGTACAACAGAGCTATCTCAAGGATGGCGAGCTCGCCGACGCGCCGGCAAAGAACGCGTAAGCGACACGGCTCCGTTTGAGCCGTTCGCGCTGCGCATCAACGTGATGCGCAGCAGCAGGTTGCGGCGACACACCTCGACGGGCGCTCGCGTCGCTGCGCGCCTGGCTGTGCAGAAAAACCTGACGTCGCCGTCGTCGGCCGACGTTTTGCTACGTACCGCTCTTCGGGTACGCCCGGAGCGATCCGGGGAGGTTCCTGGGGCGGTATGTAACCCACCCGCTCTCAATTCGGACCCAGGCACCGCCCACCTTCAGCGCAGGCAGCACGCCGCGGACAGCCGCGGTCGGCGGAGGTAGACAGTCATGGTTGGTCACATCATCTCTCACACACAGCTCGACGAACGCTTGAGCCGTCTAGCTCAGACCCCGGACCGATTCTTGGCTCGCGCTCGCAGGCTTGCCCAGGAATTCGATCGCAAGGGATGGGACTTGGAAATCTCGAACCCCGAGCGCTGGCGGAAGGTGCCGCAAGCGAATCGCGAGGTGTCACGCGCGTCGCTGGACAACCAGTTGCGCGCGGAGATCGAGAACCTGATCTCGATGGACCGGGACGAGGAATCTCGGCTCGCCCGTCGGATCGAGTTCGCGCGCTGCCGGCTGCAGCTCGCAATGAAGGCCGCGGGGCTTTCCGAAAACGACGTCGAGCATGGGACGGCATCCGCTTCCATGCTCGTCATCACGCACGGCGAGTGCTCGTTGCCGTCCAAGATCTGCCGTCGCTGGAGCGAGTTGCACGCCCTGCGCACGGAGATGGTCGAGCGCAACCTCTATCTCGTGCTGATCAACGTCGAGCGCTATGCGCACACGTCGGTCGGCCGCGCAGACCTGATCCAAGAAGGCTCAGCGGCCTTGTTCCGCGCGACAGACGGCTACGACTGGCGTCGCGGTCTCCTGTTCCGAACGTATGCAGTCCACTGGCTGAACCAAGCGTTCCGCAGCTACCTCTACAACTTCGGCCACACCGTGCGGGTGCCGGTCTACTTGCAGAAGGCACTGAAGCACATCCATCAGGCGATCGTGCGCCTGGGCGATCCCAACGCGAGTGCGGAGGCGATCGCGAAGGAGGCCGGACTCGGTGAGAATCTCGTCACGTCCGCTCTCGCGGCCGCGCGCTCCGTCCGTTCGCTGGACGCGCCGGTGGGGGACGACGACGACGGCGCGAATCTGCGCGAGGTCCTGCGCTCCACAACGGACGAGGATCCGTACAACACGCAGATCGAGGACGTGTCGCTGCAACAGGCTCTCGGCGAGGCGCTCGAATCGCTCAGCGATCGCGAGCGTCACGTGGTGAGCTTGCGCTTCGGGCTCGGCGAAGACCGCGAGTACACGCTCGCGGAAGTTGCACAGAAGCTGGGGGTCAGCCTCGAGCGAGTGCGGCAGATCCAGGTGCGCGCGATCTCCAAGATGAAGACGCGCAAGCTGCTCTCGAACGTCGAGCCGTTCCTCAACTGACGGGTCCGAGCAGCGCTGAAGCCGGGGGTCGCGGAAGCGCCTCCGGCTTCGATTTTTTTGGTATCGTCTTCGCCCCGCAATGGCGACGCATCCCCCGGCAGAAACGAGCTCGCGCACGGAGTCTCGGCCTCGAGCCCTGTCGCCGAAGCCGTCGTGGCTGAAGGTGCCGCTCCCCGGTGGCGAAGGGTACGCGCGCTTGAAGTCGTTGGCGCGCGACCTCTCGCTGCACACCGTGTGCGAGGAAGCGCGCTGCCCGAACATCGGGGAGTGCTGGTCGGGCAAGCACCCGACGATGACTCTGATGGTGCTCGGGGACGAGTGCACCCGCCGTTGCCGTTTCTGCGCCGTGAAGACCGTCGACCGCGCGGCACCGCCCGACGCGAGCGAACCCGAGAACGTCGGGCGCGCCGTCGCCGCGCTGGATCTCGCGTACGTCGTGATCACCAGCGTCGACCGCGACGACCTCTCCGACGGCGGATCGCGCCACTACGCCGCGTGTCTGCGTGCGGTGCGCGCACACTCGCCGCGCACCGTCGTCGAGGCGCTGATCCCAGACTACCAGGGCTCCGACCTCACGACGCTGATCGGCGGACGGCCGGACGTGCTCGCGCACAACGTCGAGGTCGTCTCCCGTCTCCAGCGCAAGATCCGCGATCCGCGTTGCTCGTTCGAGCGCTCGGTCGTGACGTTGCGCGACGCGAAGCGCCACGACCGCCAAGTGTTCACGAAGTCGTCGCTCATGCTCGGCTTCGGCGAAACGCACGATGAGGTCGTGCAAGCGCTGACCGACCTGCGCGCGGCCGACGTCGACTTCCTGACGCTGGGCCAATACCTGCGTCCGTCGTTGCAGCACGTCCCCGTCACCGAGTACGTGACGCCAGAACGATTCCTCGAGCTGGAGCGCCTCGGGCGCGAGCTCGGGTTCCTCTACGTCGCCGCCGGACCGCTCGTGCGATCGAGCTACAAGGCCGGCGAGTTCTTCGCCGCGAAGCTCGTGCGCGAGCGCCGCGCTCGACCTTCCTCCAATCCCTGATCGCGAACATGCCCGCTCAATCGCTACTCACGGTCATCGAGCCGGACGGCGGAGTGAACGGCCACAAGGTCGGCCTCTCCGACGACGAGCTCCTGCACTGCTACCGCACGATGCTGCTCGTGCGCGCTTTCGACGACACGTGCATGAAACTGCAGCGTGCCGGTCGCATCGGTTTCTCGATCCCGAACCGCGGCGTCGAGGCGACGCAAGTCGGCGCAGCGAGCGCGCTGAAGAAGACGGACTGGATCTTCCCGAGCTACCGCGACTTCGGCATGGCGCTGTACCACGGCGTCACGTCGACCGAGATGATGCACAACATGTATGGCAACGCCTTGGACTCGGCCAAGGGACGCCAGATGCCGGTGCACTTCAGCTTCGCGAAGCCGATCCACTTCTTCTCGATCAGCTCGCCGATCGGTACGCACATTCCGCAGGCCGTCGGTGCGGCGTACGCGATGCAGATGCGCGGCGAGCAGAACGTCGTGCTCGCGAGCTTCGGCGACGGCGGCACGTCGAGCCTCGGATTCCACTCCGGGCTGAACTTCGCCGGCGTGTGGAAGTCGCCGGTCGTGTTCCTGTGCCAGAACAACGGCTGGGCGATCTCCTGTCCGAGCGAGAAGCAAACCGCGTCCGAGAGCTACGCGATCAAGGCCAAGGCGTACGGCATGCCGGGCGTGCTCGTCGACGGCAACGATCTGCTCGCCGTGCGCCAAGCGGTGCTCGAAGCGTGTGAGCGCGCGCGCGCGGGCAAAGGCCCGACGCTCATCGAAGCGCACACGTTCCGCATGGGCGGTCACTCGACGTCGGACGATCCGACGCGCTACGTGCCGAAGGAGCTCGTCGCGGAGTGGGAGCGCAAGGACCCGGTGCTGCGATTCGAACGCTTCCTCGAAAAGCGCAAGCTGTGGAAAAGCGGCACGCGCGAAAAGCTGTACACCGACGCGATGGAGGAGGTCGATCGCGCGGTGAAGATCGCGCAGGACACGCCGCGGCCCGCGCTCGAGACGATCTTCAGCGACGTGTACGCGCAGATTCCGGCGCACCTGCGCGCGCAAGGCCAAGCCGCGTTCGATCTCGCGAAGCGCAAAGGCGAAGCCGAAGCCGGCGACGGCAAGTTCCCGCTCTGATCACGCGACCCGGAAACGATCCATGCCCACGCTCACTCTCGTTCAAGCAGTCAACGATGCGCTGCGCACCGCGATGCGCGAGGATCCGACCGTCGTCGTGTTCGGCGAAGACGTCGGCCCGAAAGGCGGCGTCTTTCTCGCGACCGAAGGTCTCACGAAGGAGTTCGGTGAGAAGCGTTGCTTCGACACGCCGCTTTCCGAGGACGGCATCGTCGGCGCGGCGATCGGAATGGCGGTCAACGGGCTCCGGCCCGTCGCCGAGATTCAGTTCCAAGACTTCATCTATCCGGCTTTCGATCAGATCGTTTCGGAGGCTGCCAAGCTGCGCTATCGCTCCGGCGGTCAATACACCGCGCCGATGGTGATCCGCACGCCGTACGGCGGCGGCATCCGCGGCGGGCTGTATCACAGCCAATCGGCCGAGGCGTACTTCTGCCACACGCCTGGCCTCAAGGTCGTCATTCCGTCGACGCCGTATGACGCCAAAGGCTTGCTCATCGCGGCGATCCAAGATCCCGACCCGGTGATCTTCCTCGAGCCGAAGGCGCTCTACCGCATGGTGAAGGGCGAGGTGCCAGAAGCGAGCTACTCGGTTCCGCTCTCGACGTTGCGCACCGTGCGCGAAGGCCGCGACGTCACCGTGTTCTGCTACGGCGCGATGGTGCCGGTCGTCGCGAAGGCCGCCGAGCAAGCGGCGGCCAAGGGCATCGAGACGCTGGTCGTCGATCTGCGCACGCTCCTGCCCCTCGACGAAGAAGGCGTGCTCGAAGCAGCGAAGCAAACCGGCCGTGTCGTCGTCGTGCACGAAGCACCGCGCTTCTGCGGCTTTGGCGGCGAGATCAGCGCGCTGATCGCGGAGAACGCGATCGAGTACATGGAAGCGCCGATCGCGCGCGTCACCGGCTTCGACACGCCGTTCCCGAACACGCTCGAGCACCACTACATGCCCGACGATCGACGCGTCCTCGACGCGATCGAGCGCGTGCGCAACTTCTGACGCGGATCTCCATCGCCATGGCTCTCGAATTCAAGCTGCCCGACATCGGCGAAGGCATCGCCGAGGGCGAGATCGTGAAGTGGCTCGTCAAGATCGGTGACGACGTCAAAGAGCATCAGTCGGTCGTCGAGGTGATGACCGACAAAGCAACGGTCGAAGTGCCCGCGCCGGCCAGCGGCAAGATCACCGCCATCCGCGCCAAGGAAGGCGAAACGGTCCCGGTGGGCAGCGTGATCTTCGTGCTCGAGACCGCCGCGGGCGCGAAGGCTCCTGGCGCGAGCGCTCCATCGGCGACGCACAGTGCTCCGGCGCCGGCGAAGGCGAGCGAAGGCCACGACACCCCGTCGTCGAAGGGCAAGCCGTCGACGGCTGCTCCCGGTGCGGCGGGCTCGGCCGCGCTGGTGAGCTCGACGCCCGCGCGCGGCGGCACGATCGAGTTCAAGCTGCCCGACATCGGTGAAGGGATCGCCGAAGGCGAGATCGTGAAATGGCTCGTCAAGGAAGGCGACGTCGTGAAGGAGCACCAATCGGTCGTCGAGGTGATGACCGACAAAGCGACGGTCGAAGTGCCGGCGCCGGCGTCGGGCACCATCACGAAGCTGCATGCGAAGGACGGTGAGGTCGTGCCCGTCGGTTCGGTGATTTTCTCGCTCGCGACGACATCGGCAGCGCCCGGCGTTTCACAACCGGCGCACACGCAGCCCGCTCACGCGCCCGCGGCGCGCGAACTCGTCACGACCAGCGCGCGTGCGACCGCGCCGGCACGCACGAGCGCCGCCGACGGCAAAGTGCTCGCCGTTCCGAGCGCACGTCGCCTCGCGCGCGAGATGGGCGTCGATCTCGGTCAGGTCTCCGGCAGCGGCCGCGGCGGCATCGTGCGTCGCACCGACGTCGAGTCGTTCGTGAAGCCGGCCGCCGCCACACCGTCACCGACGGCGCCGAAGACTGCGCCCGCACTGGCCGCACGACCGACTGCAGCGCCGCTTTCGTTCGCGCCCGGCGAACGCGAGACGCGCATCCCGTTCCGCGGCGTGCGCCGCAAGATCGCCGAAGCGATGGTGCGGTCGAAGTTCACGGCACCGCACTTCACGGTCGTCGAGGAAGTCGACGTCTCCGACCTCGTCGCGCTGCGCGAGAAGGCCAAGGCGATCGGCGCGGAGAGCGGCGTCAAAGTCACCTTCATGCCGTTCATCATGAAGGCGACGGCGCTCGCGCTCGCGAAATACCCGATGCTGAACGCGCACCTCGACGAGGCCGCGCAGGAGCTCGTGCGCTTCGGCTACGTCAACCTCGGCATCGCGATGGACACCGAGCAAGGACTCATCGTGCCGGTCCTGAAGGACGTGCAGGCGAAGGGCATTCTGCAGCTCGGCCAAGAACTCGCCGAGCTCGCCGATCGCACGCGCGCGGGCAAGGTGCGGCCCGACGATCTCAAGGGCAGCACGTTCTCGATCACGAACGCCGGCAACATCGGCGGCACGTTCGCGACGCCGATCATCAACTTCCCCGACGTCGCGATCCTCGGCGTGCACCGGATCATGAAGAAGCCGGGCGTCGTCGAGACTCCGCAGGGCGACAAGATCGAAGTGCGCCAGTACATGAACTTCTCGTGCAGTGTCGACCACCGTCTCGCCGACGGCGCGGACGGCGCACGCTTCCTCGTGTACTTGAAGAAGCTGCTCGAGGCGCCGGGCTTGCTGGCGCTCTGAGGCCACCGTTCTCGTGTCCACGCGCGCTCCCATTCCGAAGCAGGAAGGTGCGGCGGCTGCGTCCGCCGAGCTCGACGACGCGCGCCTGCGCGATCTCTTCGTGCACATGCTGCGCGTGCGCGCTCTCGACGAGCGCATGCTCAAGCTGCAGCGCGCGGGCCGCATCGGCTTCGTCGGTACCGCGAAAGGACTCGAGGCGTCGATCGTCGCGTCGGCGTACGCGCTCGAGCAGCGCGACTGGCTCTGGTCCGGACTGCGCGAGGGCGGCGCGGCGCTGATGCGCGGCATGCCGCTTTCCGAGTACATCGCGCAGATGTACTGCAACGCGAACGACACGGCCAAAGGCCGTCAAATGTGCAACCACTTCCAGCACAAGGGCACGCACTACCCGAGCTGGTCGTCGGTCATCGGCACGCAGATCCCGCACGGCGTCGGCGCGGCGTACGCGGCGCAGCTGCGCGGCGTCGACGAGGTGCACGCGATCTACTTCGGCGACGGCGCGACGAGCTCGAACGGCTTCCACAGCGGCATGAACATGGCCGCGGTGTGGAAGGTGCCGTGCGTATTCGTGTGCATCGACAATGGCTGGGCGATCTCCGTCAGCTCGAAGCGCCAGACCGCGTCCGCGTCGTACGCCGACAAGGCGATGGCCTACGGCATGCCGGGCGTGCAAGTCGACGGCAACGACGCGCTCGCGTGCCATCGCGCGGTGCGCGAAGCCGTCGCGCGCGCGCGTGCCGGCGGCGGGCCGTCGCTCGTCGTGCTCGAGACGTACCGCATGCTCGGCCATTCGAGCTCCGACGACCCGACCAAGTATCGCGACGCCGCCGAGGTCGAGCGTTGGAGCGCGCGCGATCCGCTCGATCGCTTCGAGCAGTTCTTGATCGGCCGCAAGCTGCTGAAGAGCGGCGAGCGCGCGCAGATCGAGGCGCGTCTCTTCGCCGACATCGACGCCGAGATCCACGCGCAGGAGAGCGCGCCGCCGATGGCGCTGCGCACGCTCGTCGAGGACGTGTACGCCGAAGTGCCGCGTCACTTGCGCGTGCAGTACAACCAGTTCGTCGCCGTCGCGGAGCGGCTCGGCCACGCGCGCGCGGGCGACGGCGCGTTTCCTTTGTGATTGGATCTCGGGCAGGCAGCGATCGGAGGCAGTCGATGCAACGCGCACTCGTGTTCTTGTTCGCCGTGACGATGTTCGGCGTGTCGGCGTGCAAATCGAGCGGATCGTCGCGCGAGGACTCGCACGGCTTCCGCTCGCTCCTGCGCGGCTATGGCAGCGGCGTGCGCGAGAGCGGTATTCGTGTCGCGCGCTCGCAAGAGGAATGGACGAAGCTGTGGGCCGAGCACTCGGCGCACACGTTGCCGCGTCCGCAGGCGCCGGACATCGATTGGAAGAACGAGATGGTCGTGTGCGTGCTGCTCGGTGAGCGCCCGAGCGGCGGCTTCTCGATCCAAGTCGAAGAAGTCGACGACCAGTCGAAGCCGTGGATCGTGTACGCGCGCGAGCGCGTGCCTGCCGAAGGCGCGCTCGTCCCCATGATGATGACCGCGCCGTATCACATGGTCGTGACCGAGCGTCACGACGGCGAGCCGAGGCTCGTGATGCGGAAGTGACACGGGTGCGGTGCGCCGGCGCCGCGCACTTGCTCCTCTTCCGGACCTCGTAGCGCGACTCGAGATCGCGCGCGCCGGCGCATCCGGATCGGACGCTCGGCTACGTCCTCGGAATTCCGAGGTCTGTTGGCGGACATAAGCCACGGATCCCGTTTTGGATCGAGGGCCGCTCGCGCGGCAAAGCCTTCGTCGGGGATTAACCCAGCTCGGCGCCGAGCGTGTCCGCAGCGTTCAATGTGCGCCGGACCACGCCTCGCAAGTGTCGTCCCGCGCGCCGTTCGCACAGAGAGGAGAGTGGACGCATGGGTGATGTCGATTTCGCACCGGCCGAGGCCGTCGACGAGGCTCGAGAGACGTCGCACGTCGTGCTCGTCGTGCACGGCATCGGTGAGCAGCGCAAGTACGAGACGCTGCAAGAAGTCATCTTCCAGATGGGCCGCGTCAAGCACGGGTCGTGGTTCGTGCCGCTCGGGCGGCTCTACTCCGTGCTGCAGCAGTCCGCGCTGTTCAGCGACCTGCGCGCGGACGGATTCGAGTTCGCCGAGGTGTATTGGGCGGACATCGCGGTCGCGCACAAGTCGAAGGCCTCGTCGAGTTTGGTGCGCTGGGCGTCGCGGGTGTCGCATCTGCTCGATTACGTCGATGCCAAGAGCCCGAACTACAACGGCGAACAGATCGACGTGAAGCGTTTGGCCTCCGTCGTCGACGACACACTGCTGATCGCGCACATCTCCCGCTTCCTGATCGCGCGAGCACGCGTCGAAACGCAGGGCTTCGTCGACTCGGCCGAGCACTTCATCGCGTCGTACCAACTCTTCTCGGACTTCGAGGACATCCGCGCTGAGATCGTCGGCGCGTTCACCGGTCAGCTCGAGCGGATCTACGAGCTCAAGAAGAACGAGCATGTCGAGGTGCACATTCTCGCGCACTCGCTCGGCTCGGTGATCGCGGTCTGCGGCCTCTCGGATCTGCTACGCCGCGGGAAGAAGGAGATCGTCGGCACGGTCGCGTCGCTCACGACGATCGGGTCTCCGATCGATCTCTTCGCGACGCTGCACAGAGACATCCTTGGGTTGGAGTTCCTGAAACGCGACGAGGCGGCGCGCGCGATCCGCTGGCTGAATCTGGTCGAGATTGCCGATCCGATCGCGTCCTCGTTGAAAGTGACCAAGTGCCTGCTCGAGCGGAGCAACAGCAACCTGTTCGACATCCGTTCCGGCAGTGCGATCGTGAAGCCGACCGACCATCAGTACTGCAGCAGTCCAGTGCCCGGCGGCGCTCACATGCGGTATTGGGCCGATGCGTACGTCTACAGGACGATGTCGTTGTTCGCGATCAACGGCGTCTTCTTCTTGAAGCGCCGGCCGTGGAGCGTGGTCAAGTCGGCGGCCGCCGCGTTGATCCCGGGAACGATCGCGTTCGGGTTCAGCGTGACATTCGCGGTCTTGGCGGTGTACTGGGCGTTCCACATGGAGCTCGTCCAGCTGCGGCCGCCGACGATCGTCGGTCACGCGCTGCAAGACCTCACGCTGCGGCTTTGCAGCGCACTCTCGTTGATGTGCTTTGGACAGGTGCTGCTCGGATCACTCGGGCGTTCCGCCGTAACGCAGTTCGCCGCCATGGCGGGCCTGGCCACGATCGTTGCGTCGGGATGCCTCGCGGACGAGACGTGGGACCGGATGACGTTCCTGCGTATCGGAGATCACGGCGGCATCAAGGCCATCGCGATCTTCGTGTCGATCGGAGTGTGGCAGTGGGGAATCGATCAGTTCACCCCGCGGAACCGGTTGCTGTCGGTCGTGTCCGTGCTTGTTGCGCTGGCGGCGATCAATGCGTTCGCACTGCACAGCGTCCCGCCTACCGATCTCGATTGGCGCGCGCGGATGCGCGACGGCTTCATCGTCTCTACGCTGGCCGCGCTGTCGTGGTGGCTCGCGACGCTGTGGTGGCGGTTCTCGGTCGTGTGGACGAAGTACGTGATTGGTCGCAGGCATATCGACGTGCTCGCTGATCGCTGGGGGTACGTGGATCCACGTGCGCAGCGCCCGAATAGGAACGTGTTCGACTTCTTGCGATTCGCTTGGAAGCGGTTCGCGCGGTCGTGATCGAGAGCGAGGTTCACGAGAACCTGCCGCCGGCCGCAAACGCCGCGACCGAGGTGCCCGTGACGGCGGACTCACGGCCCGGCACGGAGGTACCGCCGACAACAACAGCTTTGCACTCGTTGATCGCCGGGTACGGGCAGCGGTTACGGCTGCCATCGACGCCGACCATTGCGTCGCCCGCGATACGCAATCGACGTGCGATACTCCGCGCTGATTCGAGTGCGTCACGCTGACGCCGCAAACCTCGATTTACCTGGGCCGTCTCGCGCAGCACCGCAACGGCGCCTCGGTCGTGATGTCTGGCAGGTCGTCGTGCGCGCCCGGATATCTCACCACGTCCTGCTGCGGTCGCGCCCACTCGCTCGGAGGGCCACTATTGGATCGGAATCGAACCCCGCGGAGCTTCCAGGACGACTGCGGCCGATTCCGATGCAACACCTTGCCCAACGCGAGCTGTCGCGTTCTCGCGTCGGCCGTGATGAGGAATCCAGACTACGGCTTCAGCAAGAAGAACCCGTTGCTGCCCGCGCTCGCGGCGAACGTGTTCCCGGCGACGACGAAGTCGCGTCCGGACAAGTCGCCGCCGCTGACGACGATGGCTTCGGGCTGGTTAACGGTCGGATACACGCCGCAGTACAGGTCGCCGTCGCCGCAGATGAAGTCGTCGAGATCGTCGTCGGAGCCGCACACGAGCAAGTAGCTGCCGGCCGGCAGATCCGCGAGGACGTAATCGAGACCCGTCGTCGGATTCACCACCGCTTGCGCGATCGTCTCCAACGTGTCGAGGTCGACCGCGAGCACGAACAGGTCGACGTCGACGGGCGCGGACGGCGTCGCGACCGTCATGTTCACGGCAGCGAGCCGGTTGCCGCCGTTGCTCTGCACCTGGATCAACGCCGTGTAGTCGTTGTCGGCGAGCCCGGTGCGATCGACGGTGCACGTGAGCGCGCCCACGTTCGTCGAAGGATCGCTCGACGGGACTTGCGCGATCGTCAGCCACGCTCCGTCGTCGATGACTCCCGTTACGTCGAGCACGCCGCCACCGACGTTGAGCACGTCGATCGTGACCTCCGTGTCGGTTGCCCCAAACGCGATGATCTCCGGCGCGAGCGCGAGCAAGGGTGTGGTCGGCGTCGCGTTCTGCGCCTCGATCACCGCGCGCGCGGCATCGATGAGGCCGAAGCCGAACTCGTTGTCACGACCCGTGGGGCCGAGGTCGGCCGCCGTCGTCGTGAGGATCGTTTCGATCTCGGCCGGCGTGAGCAAAGGATCGACGGCGAGCATCAGCGCGGCCACGCCGGCCGCGTGCGGGCACGCCATCGAGGTGCCCTGATAGAACACGTACGCCGGAGTCGACGACGTGTCGTCGAGCAAGGTCGACAGCACGCCATCGGCGTAACCGTCGTTGTTCAAGTCGACCGACGTATCGCCACCCGGCGCTGCGATGTCGACGTTCGCGTTGAAGTTGGAGTACGGCGCGCGCGCGGCGTTGAAGTCGACCGCGGAGACCGAGATCACGCCGTTGTACGAAGCGGGATAGAACGGCGTCGACGAGTTGTTGTTGCCCGCGGCGGCGAAGATCACCGTGCCCTCGTTGCGCGCCGCAGTGATCGCGTTGCGCACCGTGCTGTTCTGGCCCGGGCCGCCGAGGCTCAGGTTGATCACGTTCGCGCGCGTGGCCGGCAGCGTGCTCGAGCTGTTCGAGAGCCGCGCCGCGAAGCGGATCGCGTTCGCGATGTCGAAGTCGGTGCCTCCGCCGACACCGAGCACGCGCAGATGCATGACGCGCGAACTCCAGCTCACGCCCGCCACGCCGGTCACGTTGTCCGTCTGCGCCGCCACCGTGCCGGCGACGTGCGTGCCGTGGAAGCTGCTCGGCGTGAGGCCGTTGCCGTCGCCCGTGTCGGTCGGATCGGCGTCCAAACCGTCGCCGTCGTTCGCGATCTCGTCGTCGGAAATGAAGTCGTATCCCGCGGCTTGGTTCGCGACGAGATCGGGATGGACCGCCACGCCGGTGTCGATGACCGCGACGATGACGTTGCTCGAGCCTGTCGTGATGCCCCAGGCCTCGGGCAGGTTGATCTGCAGGTAGTGCCATTGCAGCGAGAAGAACTCGTCGTTCGGCACGATGGCGCCGCCGCAGATCTTGCGGATGAGATTGAGCTCGCTGTATGCGATGCGCGCGTCGCTCTCGAAGCTGCGCGCGAACGACACCGTGCGGCGCGCGCGCTCGACGTCCGCCAGACCAGCCGGCAGGTCGAACTCCACCTTCCATGCGTCGCCCGGAATGCGAGCGAGCACACGCCCGCCGCGCGCGGTGACGAGCTCCGTCACGTCCGCGCCGTCCACCGGCAGGATGAGCACTTCGCCGGCACGCGCTTCGAGCGCCGGTGCGCCGTAGAGCGACGCCGAATCCGTGGCGTTCCAAGCCGCGCGCTCTTCCTCGAGGGCGGCGAATGCACGCGCCGGCGCGTGCGCAGCGGCAACCGGCGTGATCGTGAGCGTGATCTCGTAATCCACGCTGCCGGAGAGCCCGCGCACCACGAGGTCGATCGGGCCGTCCGTGCGCGCGCGCACGACGAGGTCGTCGCGTTCGAGCTGCGCGACGCCGAGGACGGCCAGCGCGACCGGATCGTACGCCGCGAGCACGACCTCGCCGCGTGCGCTCGAATCGCGTTGCGTCAAGCGCGCTTCGACGAACGACGGTTGCCGCACGATCGCGTGGAAGCCGTCGAGCTCGTCGCTGCCGCTCACGGTCGAGCCGTGCACGCGGACGCGCGTCGTGGGCGGCAACACGCCGAGCTCGTGCGGCTGATCGACGGTTCCGTTCGGCTCGTTCTCCATGACGAGCGGCGCGTCCGGCACGAATGCGATCGTGCCTCCGACGGTCGTAGGTCCAGATCCGCCGCCTCCGCCGCCGCTGCAGGCGGTGAAGACGAGCGCGAGGAGAAGAGCGACACAGTGCGTGCGGATGTACATGGCGGATCTCCGAAATCGAGGCCCAATTCTCGACGTTGCGAAGTATGGCAGGCCGCGCGCGCGCGTGCATTGGGGGAAAGTAGGCATCGCCGCGCGCTTTCCTTATCCTGTCGCGCCCTCGACCAAGGAACACGCCGAATGACCACCGAGAAGAAGCTCCTGCGACCGAAAGACGGCGCGATGATCGGCGGCGTGTGCGCCGCGTTCGCGCGCCACTTCGGCATCGACGCGACGATCATCCGGTTGCTGTGGGTGCTCGCGGTGTGCTTGGGCGGCACGGGACTCCTCGCGTACGTGATCTGCTGGATCGTCGTCCCGCGCGAGTGAGCGCGCGCACGCGGTCTACACTCCGACTCCAGCTCTCGAAGGATTCGCACTCGGAATGGCATCTCCCCGCAAAGTCGTCGTGATCGGCGCCGGTCCAGCAGGCTATGTGTGCGCGATCCGGCTCGCGCAGCTCGGACAGCAAGTGACGGTCGTCGAGAAGGAGTTCCTCGGCGGCACATGTTTGAACGTGGGCTGCATCCCGTCGAAGGCGATGATCGCGGCGGGTGCGCTGCTGCACCGCATCGGCGCCGCGTCGGCGATGGGCATCACGGCGAAGGACGTGAAGCTCGACGTCGCGCAGCTCGTCGAATGGAAGGCGGGCATCGTCGCGAAGCTCACCGGCGGCGTCGGCGGCCTCTTGAAGAACCATAAAGTGAACGTGGTGATGGGCAGCGCCTCGTTCGCAAGTCCGAAGTCCGTGCGCGTGAAGACGAAGGAAGGCGAGCAGACGCTCGCGGCCGACGACGTCGTGATCGCGACGGGCTCGGTGCCGATCGACATCCCGGGCTTCGCGTTCGACGAGGACAAGGTGTGGTCGTCGACCGGCGCGCTGCGTCCACAACGGTTGCCCGCGCACCTCGTCGTGATCGGCGGCGGCTACATCGGGCTCGAGCTCGGGATGATGTACCGCCATCTCGGAAGCCGAGTCACCGTGCTCGAAGCGACGGCCGGTGCGCTGCCCGGGCAAGAGCGCGACTGCGTGAAGGTGATCGAGCGCTCGCTCAAGAAGATGGACGTGCGCCTGCTGACCGAGACGTTTGCTCAGAGCTACGAGCACAAAGCCGGCAAGAGTTACGTGCGCATCAAGACGAAGAGCGGTGAGGACACGATCGAGTGCGACCAGATCCTGTCGACGGTCGGCCGCAAGCCGTACAGCGGCGGGCTCGCGCTCGACAAGGCGGGACTCGCGGTCGACGCGAAGGGGTTCCTGAAGGTCGACAAGCAGATGCGCACTTCGGTGCCGAACATCTACGCGATCGGCGACATCGCGGGGCAACCGATGCTCGCGCACAAGGGCAGCAAAGAAGGGCAAGTCGCCGCCGCCGTGATCGCGGGTGAGAAAGACGAGTACGACGCGCGCTGCGTGCCGGCCGTGATCTTCACCGCGCCCGAGATGGCGTCCGTCGGTTTGACCGAGGATCAGTGCAAGGAGCGCGGCATCGCGACGAAGAGCGGCTCGTTCCCGTTCGCCGCGTCCGGCCGCGCGATGAGCCTGATGGAGACCGATGGCTTCGTGAAGATCATCGCCGACGCGCAGACCGACGAAGTGCTCGGCGTGCACATGGTCGGGCCGGAAGTCACCGAGCTCATCGCCGAAGCGGCGCTCGCGATCGAGATGGGCGCGACGTCGGAAGATCTCGCGCGCACGATCCACGCGCACCCCACGTTGCCCGAAGCGCTGATGGAAGCCGCGGAAGCGGTGCACGGCATGGCGGTGCACATCTTCCAGAAGAAGTGAGCGCGGTGAACGAGCGGCCGCTGCTCGACGTGCGGCGAATCGGCCGCACGCGCTACGAAGATGCGCACCGCTTCCAGGAAGAGTGCGTCGAAGCGCGCATCGCGGGTCGGACGAACGATCTGCTGCTGCTCACCGAGCACGAGCCCGTCGTGACGATCGGTCGCGGCGCGGACCGGGGCACCGTCGCTGGCGTGCAAGTGCCGGTGATCGAGGTCGAGCGCGGCGGAGAGGCGACGTACCACGGGCCGGGTCAGCTCGTCGCGTATCCGATCCGCGCGCTGCCGGAAGGCCGGCGCGATCTGCACCGCTATCTGCGCGATCTCGAAGAGGTCGTGATCCGCATCCTCGCCGAGTTCGGCGTCGACGGTCGACGCGAGAGTGGCGCGTCGGGCGTTTGGATCGGCGCGCAGAAGGTGTGCTCGGTCGGCGTCGCCGTGCGGCGCTGGGTCGCGTGGCACGGCTTCGCGCTCAACGTGCACACGGATCTCGCGGCGTTCCAGACGTTCCAGCCGTGCGGCCTCGATCCGAACGTGATGACGCGGCTCGTCGACCACGCGGACATCCCGCCCGGCAACTTTCTCGTCGAAGTGCTCGCGGTGAAGCACGTGTGCGACGTGTTCGGCTACGACTTGCCGCCACCGGTGCCGCCGCCGAGCGCGGACGACGGCGACGCGCGGTTTCCGAAGTTGCCGTTGCTGCCGAGCTGAGCGTCAGCAACGAGCGCGGAGCTCGAACGATGACCAACTGCTGACCCACGCCGCTCGACGGAAGCTCGATTCAACGCGGCGCGTGCTGCAAGGCGTCCGCGCGCTTCGACGCCGTGTCGGCCGCTTCGCGATTCCCCGCCGTCTCGTGCGCTTTCGCCAAACGCAGCCACAGCATCGCGTCGTTCGGCTCGAGCGTCAGTGCGTGCTCGAAGTGCGGGATCGCGTCGCGCGGGCGATTCGCCGCCATGAGTGCAGCGCCGAGCAGCCGCCGTCCGAGCACGTGATTCGGCTCGACGCTCACGAACTGCTCGAGCAGTGGCAGCGCTTCGTCGTTCCGGCCGAGCTTCATCAGGATGCTTGCGAGGTGCATCGAGAGCACGGGATCGACGCGGCCGTGCTCGCGCGCGAGCGTGATGCCGCGCTCGACCGATGCGCGCGCCTGCTCGAGCAGCTCCGGCGCACGCGCCGGCTCGTCCTCGGACCGCAGCACGAAGACGAGGCCGCGGTTCAGCCAGAACACTTCGTCGGGAGCGACCTGCAAACCGCGCTCGAAGAGCATGGCTGCCGTTTCGAGCAGCCTGCGGCGTTCCGTCGCGTCGGTCGCGTCGACCGCGGTGCGCAGTCGCGTTGCGCCGAGGTTCTGAAGCGCGTTCGCGCTGTCGGGTGAGCGCTCGAGCGTGTGCGTCCACAGCGACTCGGACGTGCGCCAGATGCGCGTCTGCTGGAATGTCAGGATCGCGAGCACGAGCAGCGCACCGCCGCCGAGCTGCAGTGCGTACAGCGCGTGTCGTGGAACGCGCACGCTCCACTGCAGCAGCGCCGCTGCGGCGAGCACGGCGAGCGGTACACACGGCAAGTAGCTGTAGCGATCCGCGACGAGCTGCGTCCCGGCTTGCGCGAGCCCGCTGACCGGCGCGAGCAGGACTCCGTATGCGAGCCACGCGACGCTGAAACCGGGCGCACGCACCCGCAGCACGATCGCCGCGATCGTGATTGCGATCGTGAGGAAAGCGCACGCAAGGAAGCGCGCCTCGGTCGCGACGAACGGACGCGGCAGCTCGTAGATCGGCAGGAGATCCGCCGGCAGCAGTGTCTTCCACGGATAGAAGCACGCCGCGTACGCAGCTTGCGCGGCGCGCTCGAGCGCGCCGTGCTGCGCGAGGCTGCGCAACGCGGTGCCCGCGCTCGCTTGCCCGAGCACGGCGATCCATGCGACGACGAGTGCCGGAAGAGCGAAGGCGAGCTTCTCGAGCAGCGCGCGCCGGCGTTCTTCGGGAGAGTGAGTCCAGCGGCCGAGTGGCCACGCATCGAGCAGCAAGAGCACGAGCGGCAACGTCATGCCCGATGCCTTCGACAGCAAGCCGAGCACGTACAACACGAACGCGAGCACGCGGCGCCGTCCCGGATGCTGCGCGCCGGCTGCGCTCACGTATGCACCGACGGACGCCAAGTAGAAGAGTCCGGAGAGCACGTCGCGCCGCTCCGTCACCCAGGCGACCGACTCGCAGCGCAGCGGGTGCACGGCGAAGAACAGCGCCGCGAAAGTGGCAGCGAACAGTGTCGCTGGACCGTTCGCCGCGACTTCGCTCGCTCCGCTCCGAAGCCGCACGAGCGCGAGCAGCACGTGCGCGAGCTGATAGCACGCCACGGCGGCAAGCGCGTGCAGCAGCACGTTCGTGCGATGGAACGCGTGCGGATCGAGGCCGAAGAGCTCGTAGTCGACTGCGAGCGACAGCCACGACAAGGGCTGGTAGGGCCCCATGTGCGTCGTGGTGAACATCCACTGGAGGTGTTCGCTCGAGAGTCCGCGGAACGCGTAGTTCGTGATGAAGTTCGCACCGTCGTCCCAGTCGACGAACTCAGCCGAGTACGCGGGCCAGAACGCGCACAGGGTGACGACGAAGACGAGGAGCGCGCACGCGAATCGCTGCCATGTGTGCGCACCGGGCCGAACCACGCGGGGAATCTAGCGGGCATTTCTCACCACGTCGCGAGCGAAACGGCACAACTGCCGGCGCCTTCGTTGCAGCGCTCCATTCAAAACGGCGTTCTCTTACCGTCCGCGTCTTTCGGCGTCGCGTCGCGCGCCCTATCCTCAGCGGCCCGAGCGCCATCCCGCTCACCCCAAACCATGGCTCATCAACTGTTCGCCCGCGTTCTCGTTCCTTCGCTCCTCTTCACGCTGCTCCCGGCCGCGCGCGCCGACGAGGGCATGTGGCTGTTCACGCGTCCGCCCGCGAAGGAGCTCAAGGAGCGGCACGGCGTCGAGCTCTCCGCCGAATGGCTCGAGCACGTGCAGAAGTCTGCGGTGCGCCTGGGCTCGGGTGGCTCGGCGTCGCTCGTGTCGCCGAACGGGCTCGTCATGACGAACCACCACGTCGGCCGCGACACACTGCAAAAGCTCTCGACCGCCGAGCGCAATTTGATCGACGAGGGCTTCTACGCGCCGACGCGCGAGCAGGAGCTCAAGTGCCCCGATCTCGAAGCCAACATCCTCTGGTCGATCGAGGACGTGACGGAGCGCGTGCAGTCGTCCGCGAAGCCCGGCGCGACCGACGCCGAGGTCAACGACGCGCGCCGCGAGACGATCGCGAAGATCGAGGACGAATCGAAGTCGAAGACCGGCCTCAAGAGCGAAGTCGTCACGCTGTACCAAGGCGGCCGCTACCACCTCTACCGCTACAAGCGCTTCACGGATCTGCGTCTCGTGATGGCGCCCGAGCACGGCATCGCGTTCTTTGGCGGCGACCCCGACAACTTCGAGTACCCGCGCTACAACCTCGACGTGTGCTTCTTCCGCATCTACGAAGAGGGCAAGCCGCTGCAGACGGAGCACTACCTCAAGTGGGCGCGCCAAGGTGCGACCGACAACGAGCTCGTGTTCGTGGCGGGGCACCCGGGCCGCACGGAGCGTCTCTTCACCGTCGATCACCTCGAGTTCCTGCGCGACGTGTCGTACCCGCTGATCATGCGGAACCTGTGGCGGCGCGAGGTGCAGCTCGACACGTTCTCCGGCCGCAGCGCCGAGAACCGGCGCATTGCCGAGAGCGACTTCTTCAGTGCGCAGAACAGCCGCAAGGTGCGCACGGGCATTCTCGGCGGACTGCAGGATCCGCAGCTGATGAAGGAAAAGGCCGCGGCGGAAGCGCAGCTGCGCGCGGCGGTCGACGCGAACCCCGAGTGGAAGAAGAAGTGGGGCGACGCATGGGACCAGATCGCGCGCGCCGAACGCAGCCTGGCCGAGTTCTACCCGCGGATGACGGCGATGGGCGGCAGCACGCTCGGACTCGGCGGACGCTTGTTCGGCGCGGCGAAAGATCTCGTGCGCATGGCGGACGAGAAGGAGAAGCCGAGCGCCACGCGCCTGCGCGAGTACACCGACTCGTCGCTGCCGACGGTCGAGCTACGCCTGTTCTCGAAGGCGCCGATCTATCCGGCGCTGGAGATCGAGAAGATGACGGCGAGCTTGCAGCTCATGTGCGAGCTCTTGGGCAGTGACGATCCCATCGTCGTCACGGCACTCGCCGGGAAGGCGCCGCGTGCGCGCGCCGAGGAGCTCGTGCGCGGCACGCAGCTCGCGGACGTGGAGACGCGCAAGAAGCTCGCGGCCGGTGGCGTGGCGACGATCAAGTCCTCGAGCGACCCGATGATCCAACTCGTTCGCGCGCTCGATCCCGAGAGCCGCAAGCTGCGCAAGCGCTACGAAGACGAGGTGGAGAGTGCCGAGCGCGAGGGCTACCGCAAGATTGCAGCGGCGCAGTTCGCGCTCTACGGCGAGGATCTCTACCCCGACGCGACGTTCACGCTGCGGCTGTCGTACGGCACCGTGAAGAGCTACGTGGAAGGCGGCGAGACCGTCGCGCCGTTCACGAACTTCGCGGGTCTCTACGAGCGCTCGGCGCAGCGCGACGATCAGTATCCGTTCCAGTTGCCGGCGCGTTGGGCGAAGGCGAAGGACCTGATCAACCTGAACACGCCGTTCAACTTCGTGTCGACGTGCGACATCATCGGCGGCAACTCGGGTAGCCCGGTGATCAACAAGGCCGGTGAAGTGGTCGGGCTGATCTTCGACGGCAACATCCAGAGCACGGTCGGCAACATCGCGTACACCGATGAGCAAGCCCGCGCGGTGTCCGTCGACGCGCGCGGGATCATCGAGGCCCTGCGCAAGATCTACGACGCCGGTGCGCTCGCCGACGAGATCACCGGCAGCGCCGCCGCTAGCCAAATCGGCGGCTGAAAGTCGCTGTCCGCGAGCGCGGAAAAAAACGCACGTGCGAGCACGGCGCCGGACCTCCGGCGCCGTGCTCGTTCATGAGGAGAGCGGCCGTGCGCGTCGTGCAGGAATTGCGCACGAACAAGCGCTTCGCGGCGCGCCTTTCCAGCCGGCTGGTTAGGCGCAAGGTCGGCGGGTTCGGCGACCGAAAAGGCGCGGGTCCACATCGTTCAAGTCCCGTTCGGGCAGGCCGCACCCGGGAGCCGAACAGGCGTTCGTTGACCCCATCGGGTCTTTCCGACTCGAACGACGCGCCCGTTCGGCACGAGCTGCGCGCCGACTGACTGCATGCGCCTCACCTCCAGCATCCTCCTGCACGTCTTCTTGCCGGTGCTCGCGCTGATGATCGGCTTGGTGGTGATCTACCACCGTCAAGCGAAGAGCGCGACCTTCGAGCGCAAGCAGAACGAAATGCAGGACACAGCCGGCCTTGCGGTCGAGCTCCTGCAAGTCGAGACCGAGAACGTCGAGAAGCTGCTCGACGGAGTGCTGATCTCGAACGCGCTCAGCGACTACTTGTCGTTGAAGGCCGCGGGGCAACAAGCAAAGGGCGAGACGTACCGGCTCAACGTCGAGGAAGCGATGATGCGCCTCGCGACGCACAATCCGCACTTCAAGCGCGTCGAGCTGTACGACGAGAGCGGAGCGCGCATCCTCGCGATCCTGGACGGGAAGTCGACGCTCGCGCCGCTCACGGCGGACGGCGAGCGCTGGTTCCAGCAGTCGCTCGAGCGGTCTTCGTTCGCGACGTTCGATCGATCCGGCGGTCTGTCGATCAGCAAGCGCGCGCCATCGAGCCGGAAAGGCGCCGAGGCGATCGGCCGCATCTGGGTCGACTTCGGCGCGCTCGCGGCAGCGCCGCTCTCGATGGCCCTGCGCGGGGATTCGGCCGTCCACATCGAGGTGTGGGGACCGGTGAATCGGCTGCTGACGGCGATCGGTCCGGACCTCACCCGCGATCAGAGCATTCTCGCGTCGGTCGATCTGCCGCACGTCGACGGACGTCTGGTCGTCGGCCAGAACGAGTTCGACGCGTTCGAGGAGTTCAACCGCATCGAGAACCACGCGCTGATGGCGTTCGCGCTGTTCATCGCGGCGATCCTCGGCACGCTGTGGTGGGGCATTCGCCGCACCGTGCTCGTGCCGGTCGAGAGCATGGTGTCCGTCGTGCAGGCGTTCGAGCGCAGCGAGCCGATTCCGGTCGACTACGAGTGCGCGAAGGACGAGCTCGGCGAGCTCGGCTCGGCGATCTTGAAGGCGATCCAAGGACGCCGCAGGTCCGAGGACGAGCTGCGCGAGCTGAACGCGAGTCTCGAGCGCCGGGTCGAGGAACGCACGAGTCTGCTCTCGTCGCAAGCGGACGATTTGAAGATCGCGACGGAGAAGGCCGAGAGCGCGAGCCACGCGAAGAGCGAGTTCCTCGCGAACATGAGTCACGAGATTCGCACGCCCATGAACGGCGTCCTCGGGATGACCGGCGTGTTGATGGAGACGAATCTCGACACGCAGCAGCGCGAGTACGTGCAGATCATCTCGCAGTCGTCCGAGACACTGCTGACTCTGCTGAACGACATTCTCGATCTCTCGAAGGTCGAGTCCGGGAAGGTGGTCCTCGAGTCGCGCGACTTCGACTTCCTGCAGTGCGTCGAGAGCGTCGTCGAGCTCCTCTACTGCAAGGCCGCCGAAAAAGGACTCGACGTCTCGTTCATCGCGCGCTCCGACGTGCCGCGCATGCTGCGTGGCGATGACACGCGCCTGCGCCAGATCCTCGTCAATCTGATCGGCAACGCGATCAAGTTCACGGAATCCGGCGAAGTCGAGGTGCAAGCTTCGATCGAGTCGGTCACCGACGACCGGGTGCAAGTGCGCGTCGAGGTGAAGGACACTGGCATCGGGATCCCGGACGCGAAGATCGGCTGCCTCTTCCAGCCGTTCTCGCAGGTCGATTCGTCGACTACGCGCAAGTACGGCGGGACCGGCCTCGGTCTCGTGATCTGCGCGAAGCTGGTGCAGCTCCTTGGCGGCGAGATCGGAGCGAGCAGCACGGAAGGGCAAGGCTCGACGTTCTGGTTCACGATCTCGCTCGCGCGTGCGGCGGCGGGCGAGGACGGCCACGAGCTCGAGGACGCCGAGCTGCGCGGGCGGCGTCTGCTGTTGTGCGGCTCACGCGCGACGGACCGCAAGATCATTCGCCACCAAGCGGAAGAGTGGGGCCTCTTGTGCGCGGGCGCAGCGGACGCCCCGCAAGCGCTCGAAGCGCTGCGCGCGGCGGCGCGTGACGGCCATTCGTTCGACGCCGTGATCTTCAACTTGCAAGGCAACGGCGTCACCGCCGAAGAGTTCGCGCGCGAGGTCGCGGCGGACCCGCTGCTCGAGCACGTGCGGCTCATCCCGGTCGTGCCCTCGAGCGTGGTCGCGGGAGCGTCGCCGCTGCCCGAGAGCCTGCAAGCCGCGGTGTTGTCCACGCCGATCCGTCCGTCGAACTTGCGCAGCACGTTGTTCAAGGCGCTCGGCATCAGCTTGCGCGACCGTGCGCAGATCGGCACCGGCGCAGCGATCGACGCGACGTCCGAGCCGAAGCTGCCGCTCGTGACGCGGCTCTTGCTGGCCGAGGACAACCCCGTGAACCAGAAGGTCGCGTTGCTGCTCTTGCGCGGTGTCGCGGTGCAGATCGACGTCGCCGCCAACGGGCAAGAGGCGGTCGCTGCCGCGCAAGCGAACGACTACGACGTGATCTTGATGGACTGCCAGATGCCGCTCCTCAGCGGCTTCCAGGCCACGCGCGCGATCCGCGCGCTCGAAGATCCGCGCCGGTCGAAGGTGCCGATCATCGCGCTCACCGCGAACGCGATGCAGGGCGACCGCGACGAGTGCATCCGCGCGGGCATGGACGACTACGTCGCGAAGCCCGTCAACCGTACACAGCTCGTGAAGGTGATCCAGCGTTGGAGAGAGGGCTTCTGCCCGGTGAAGCCGGAGGACATCGTGCCGCAAGAAAACATGGACGAGGTGATCGACATGAAAGTGATCCAAGCGTTGAAGGAGCTCGGGGGTGCGGACGATCCGCGCCTCATCTACGAGCTGATCGACATCTTCCTCGACGACGCGCCCGTGCAGATGCAGCGCATCGAGCAAGGACTGGCGACGCAGGACATCAAGTCCGTCGAGCGCGCGGCCCACACGCTGAAGTCGAGCTCGGCCAACATCGGTGCGCTCGCGCTGTCGAGCGTGTGCAAGCAGATCGAGGAGAGCGCGCGCAAGCAGGACGTCGACGCGGTGAAGCCGCTCGTGTCGACGTCCGTCCAGAAGCTCGACGAAGTCAAGGTCGCGCTGAAGACGATTCACTCCTGAACCGGCGCACCAGCCGTCTCGACTCACAACCTGATGATCAACCAAACGTTCGAGGAGCTGAAGCTCACCGGCAAACTGCCGTCGCCGCCTGGCGTCGGCATGAAGATCCTGAAGCTCACCGCAGACGAGGACTGCTCGGCGCACGAGATCGGCCAGACGATCATGGCCGATTCCGCGTTGACGGGACGGCTGCTCAAGATCGCCAACTCCGCGCAGTCCGCGGGCGTGCAGCCCATCGCGACGGTGTCGGAGGCCACGATGCGCATCGGCGTGCGCTCCGTGCGCAACGTGGCGCTCGGACTGTCGCTCGTCTCCGCGTACCGATCGGGGATCTGCGCGCACTTCGACTACGACCGCTACTGGTCGGTGTCGCTCGCACGCGCGGTGGCGGCGCAACGATTGGGGGAGCGCGTGCGCTTCGCCGCGCCGGCCGAAGCCTACGTCATCGGGCTCTTGTGCCAGATCGGTCGGCTCGCGCTGGCCACGGTGCACGCGACCGAGTACTCCGCGCTGCTCGAGAGCGAGCGCGCGCACGATCTCACGCAGCTGCGCGCGGCCGAGCGTCGGCGCTTCGAGATCGATCATGCCGAGATCAGCGCGCACATGCTGTCGGAGTGGGGCCTGCCCGAGGTGTACGGCAAGGCCGTGCAGATCTACGAGGACCGCGGACAGATCGACCGCTTCCAGCAGAAGGACGTCGCGCAAGTCGCGCGCCTCTTGAACGCCGCCGAGCTCGTCGCGGAGATTTGCGGCACGAGCAAGTCCGACGAGAGCGCTCCGTGGAAGCGCTACGCGAGCGACCTGGTCGAGCTGTCGCGATACCTCGACTTCGACATGGCAGAGACCGTCGACCTGTGCAATCGCGTAGCGCGCGAATGGACCGAATGGGGCAAGACGCTCAATATTCCGACGCTCACGCCCGTCGCGTTCCAGGACATCGAGGCACTCGCGCAGGCCGCTCCGCGGCCGCTGCAAACCGAGCTCGAGCTCGAGCCGCAGGTGCACACGGAACTCGAGCTCGAGACGACAGCTGGGCTCGTCGAGCGCAAGGTCGAGCGCAAGGGCCTGCGCGTGCTCGCGGTCGACGACGATCCGATGTCGCTCAAGCTGCTCGAGCGCACGCTCGCGTTGGCGGGCCATCAAGTGCAGTGCGCGAAGGACGGCAACGAAGCGCTGCAGATCGCGCTCGACAGCAATCCGCAGGTCGTAATCGCCGATTGGATGATGCCGAACTTGGACGGGATCGAGCTGTGCAAGTCCCTGCGCCGCATCGAGTCGGGCCGCGACATGTTCTTCCTGCTGCTGACGGGGCGCGGCGAGGAGGACCGCATCGTCGAGGCCTTCGACGCGGGCGTCGACGACTACGTCGTGAAGCCGTTCAACCCGAAGCTTCTGATGGCGCGCATCAAGGGCGGCCAGCGCGTGATCGAGCTCAAGGAGCGTGTCGAGAACGACAAGCAGACGATGATGCGCCAGGTGGCCGAGCTGGGCTTGCTCACGCGCAAGCTGCGCACGGCCGCGCTGACGGACCTGCTGACCGAGCTGCCGAACCGGCGCTACTCGATGAAGCGGCTCGAGCAGGAGTGGGAGTCGTCGCTGCGCACGGGACGACCGCTCTCCGTGATCATGATCGACATCGATCACTTCAAGCAGGTCAACGACGTGTACGGCCACGACATCGGCGACGTCGTGCTCAAGGAGACCGCCGGTGTCTTGCGCAGCTCGACGCGCCAGGGTGAGGATCCCGCCCGACTCGGCGGCGAGGAGTTCATCGTCGTGTGCACGAACACGAACGCCGAGCAAGCGCGCGCGTGCGCCGAGCGCTTGCGCGTCGCGGTCGAGTCGCACCATATCCAGGTCCCGGGTTACGACTCGCGCGTGACGGTCAGCCTGGGCGTCGCGGAGCGCGTCGACGGCTTGCGCAACTCGAGCATGCTGCTCAAGGCCGCGGACGAGGCCGTGTACGCCGCGAAGAGTGGCGGCCGCAATCGAGTGCAGATCGCTCCGTCGAGCTACCCGCACGTGAAATCCGCGTGACAGCGCGCGCACCTCCGTGATCAACAAGAAGTTCGAGGAGCTGAAGCACACCGGCAACCTGCCGTCGCCTTCGGGAATCGGACTCTCGATCCTGCGCTTGACGCAGAACACCGAGCACACGCTCGAAGAACTCACGAAGTGCATCCAAGCGGATCCGGCCCTCACCGGCCGTCTGCTGCGGCTCGCGAACGGCACGCGACCAGGTGTGGACCCGGTCACGACCGTCGGTGAGGCGGCCGCGCGGCTCGGCTTGCGCTCGGTGCGCAACGTGGCTCTGGGCTTCACGCTCGCTTCCGCGCAGCGTTCGCACACCGAGCTGGTGTTCGACCACGAGCGCTACTGGTCCAGGTCGCTCGCGTGCGCCGTCGGAGCGCACACGCTCGCCGAGCGCACGCAATCGGTCGATCCCGCGGAGGCGTTCACGTGCGGGCTCATGAGCCGCGTCGGGATGCTCGCGCTCGCCAGCGTGCAAGCCGACACGTACGGCGGCCTCGTCGCACGCGCGGCGAACACCTCGCTCGCCGAGCTCCTCGCGGCGGAGACGCGCGCGTACGAGATCCACCACATCGAGATCACGTCGGCGATGCTCGCCGAGTGGGGACTCCCGCCGCGTGTTCCCGCCGCGATCGAGATGTGGGCCAGCCCGAGCGACTCGGAGAGCGACGACGTCTCGACGCGCTCGATGGCGCTCGTGCTCGAGGTCGGATCGAAGATCGCCGACTTGCTGCTCTCGAACTGGGATCACGACAGCGACGAGTACGCCGCCGCATGGGTGCCGCTGCGCGAGTCCGCGCGCCGGCTCGGCGTCGACGAAGAGCGGCTGTTCTCGGCCTGCGCCGCGATCGCGCGCGAGTGGCAGGAGTGGGGCGAAGTGTTCCGCATCCCGACGCGCGCGAACTCGGGCTTCGTCGACGGCGCGGAGCCCGCGCGTGCGGTCTCTTCGCTCGCGCGGCTGCGCGCGCTGCGGGGGACGTCGCCGGACGGCGCGCGGGCGCCGGCTGCGCTCGACGAGCCGAAGGAGCCGCCGCGCGCGCCGATTCGCGTGCTCGTCGTCGAGGACGATCAACGCCTCATGCGACTCGTCGCGCTGCACCTCGAGCGTGCCGGTTATCAAGTGACGACGGCCGAGAACGGTCGGCGCGGCCTGGAGCTGGCGCTCCGCGACGCTCCGGACATCGTCGTGAGCGACTGGGCGATGCCGGAACTCTCGGGCCTCGATCTGTGCAAGCGGCTGCGCAGCGTGCAGTCCGGCCACCGCACGTACGTGGTGCTGCTCACCGCGCGCGAAGAGGAAGATCGCATCGTCGATGCGTTCGACGCGGGCGTCGACGACTACGTCGCGAAGCCGTTCAACGCGCGCATCCTGCTCGCGCGCGTGCAAGCCGGTCACCGGATGATCGAGCTCCAGCGCCGCGTCGAGGCGGACAAGGTCCTGCGCTCGAAGCAGGTCTCGGAGCTCGGCTTGCTCACGCGCCGCTTGCGCGCCGCGGCGTTGACCGACGTGCTCACCGAGCTTCCGAACCGCCGCTTCGCGGTGAATCGCTTGGTCCAGGAGTGGGATACAGCGCTGCGCTTGTCGCGGCCACTATCGGTCGTCCTGCTGGACATCGACCACTTCAAGGAGGTCAACGACCGCTTCGGCCACGCCGTCGGCGACAAGGTGCTGCAAGCCACCGCCGAAGTGCTGCGCAAGAAGACGCGCCGCAGCGACATCGTCTGCCGCTGGGGCGGCGAGGAGTTCCTCGTGATCAACGTGAACAGCGACGTCGAAGGCGCGCTGCGTTGTGCGGAGCGGCTGCGCAAGTCGATCGAGGCGAACGAGATCCTGTGCGAAGGTTACCGCGGCTTCGTGACCGCGAGCCTCGGCGTCGCGCAGAAGTCGAGTGCGACGAGCAGCGTCGACGGGCTGATCAAGCTCGCCGACCAAGCCGTGTACGAGGCCAAGAACGCGGGACGCAACCGGATTCGCAGCACACCACCACTTGGATCGGGCGACAGCTCGCCGGACGGCATCGCGCGCTCGGCCTGAGACCCACACGTGACGAAGCGTCCCCGCATCCTGTTCACGATCCTCTTCGCTCTCGGCGCGGCGCTGCTCGCCGCGTTCATCGCGGAATCGAAGGATGGACGCGAGCTCCTGCGCGACACGCTGCGCGAGCAGGCCGACGCGGAGACCGCGTGGACCAAGGCGGCGGCTGGTGTCTGCGACAGCGGCTTCCCGGCGGCCGACGGAATCCACGCCGCGGTGGCTGCTCTCGAGCGCGCGCACGCAGAGCTGTCGGCGTGGGCGCGCGAGCACGGAGAGCGCGGCGCACTCGAAGCGACGCTCGAGGACTACGCCAGCACGCTCGGGGACGCGCGCGACATGGTGCTCAAGTACGAGATCTGCTCGGCGTGCGCGGAGCGCTCGCTGCGCCGCTTGCCACACGAGCTCGACGCATTGCGCGCCTCCTTGTCCGCGTCGGGCGAACCGCTGCCGTCCGACTTCGACGTGCGCGTCTGGGAGCTGCTCATCGGCGCGTTCGAGGAACAGCACGGCCTGCCGTTCGAGCTGGAAGCGGACGGTGCCGCCGCGCTCGGGCCGTTCGCCGGCTTCGCACTCCAACAGGCGTCGATCCAAGCGCGCGCGTGCCGCTCGCTCGAGCTGGACGCGCGCACGATCGCGGTCGAGTTGCAGCAACTGCGCGTTCTCGACGCGGGCGATGCAGTGCGCGCGGCGGCGCAAGACGTGCTGGCGCGCCTCGACGGCCGAGCCGGCGTCCGGCGCGTGCTACTGCTCTCGGTTGCCGTCCTGCTGCTCGCGGCGTGGGTGCACACGACCTTCTTGCTCGAACGTGCACGGACGCGCGCGGCGTGGGCCGACGCCGAGCGCCGGACGGAAGTGGAGCGCTGGAGAGCGGCCGAAGGCGACGCGCAAGCGGCGCGCGCGCGCGCCGAAGCGGCCGCCCAATCGAAGAGCGAGCTGCTCGCGCGCATCAGCCACGAGATCCGCACGCCGATGACGGCCATCCTCGGTTACGCCGATCGCTTGCTGGACGCGCAGCTCCCGGAGCGGCGCCGCGTAGAGGCCGTCACGACGATCCGCCGCAATGGCGAGCACTTGATCGAGCTCGTGAGCGACATCCTCGACCTCTCGAAGATCGAGGCCGGCAAGCTCGTGGTCGAGCGCACGCCCTGCTCGCTCGTCCAGATCGTCGTCGAGGTACGTGTCGCCGTCGACGTGCACGCGCAGCAGAAGGGCCTGCGCTTCACCGTCGAGATCGGTGATCGCGTCCCGGAGACGATCGTCACCGATCCCACGCGCCTCAAGCAGATCCTGCTCAACGTCGTCGGCAATGCGATCAAGTTCACCGAGCGCGGACACGTGACGCTCTCGGTCGAGACGGCTCCGGCGGTCAGCCCGCACGGCCGCACGTGGCTGCGCTTCGTCGTCAGCGACAGCGGCATCGGCATGAGCGAGGAGCAGCTCGGGCGCTTGTACCGCCCGTTCACACAGGCCGACGCGACCACGGCGCGGCGCTTCGGCGGCACGGGTCTCGGCCTCGCGATCAGCCGCGAGCTCGTCGAGATCCTGGGCGGAACGATCCGCGCCGAGAGCCGGCCGGGCGAAGGCAGTCGCTTCACGATCGAGCTCGCGCACGACGCGGATCCGACCGTCGGCTCCGCACCCACGCTCGCACCGGCGCTCGGCGCCAACGCGCATCCCGTGAACGGAAAGCTGTGCGCGCGCGTGCTCGTCGTCGAGGACTCCGCTGACTTGCAGCGATTGCTCGCGCAGATGCTCAGCACGGCGGGCGTGCAGGTCGCGCTCGCCGACAACGGCCAGATGGCGCTCGAGCGCGTGATGGAAGCGCGGATTGCCGGGCACGCATTCGACGCCGTGCTCATGGACATGCAGATGCCCGTGATGGACGGACTCGCGGCGACGCAACGCTTGCGCGCGATGGGCTACACGATGCCGATCGTCGCGCTGACGGGCGAAGGCGACCGCCGTTGCATCGCGGCGGGCTGCAACGAGGTCTGCATCAAGCCGATCGACGAAGCGACGCTGCTCGGCACGTTGTCGCGCTGGCTTCCGGCGCACATCTCCGCTGGCGGGCTGCGTGCGCCGGACGCGCGCGAGCGCGAGGCGGACCCGGAGCTCTTGCACCTCGTCCGACTCTTCGTCGCCGATCTCGACGACGACGTACGTGCGATGCGCAATGCGTTCGAGAGCGCCGATTGGCCGCGCGTCGCGACGCTCGCGCACCGATTGAAGGGCACGGCCGGCAGCTACGGGTTCCCGGCGTTGACCGAGCGTGCGGCGATCCTCGAGAGATCGGCGCGAGCGCGCGAGATCACGCTCGTGTCGCAGGAGCTCGGTAGCCTCGCGAAGCTGTGCGCCGAGCTGCGCGCGCGCGCGAGCTAGCCCGCAATTCTCACCACGCCGCGACGAGAGCGGCGCAACTGCCGGCGCCTCGACCGATCACTCCCGCACGCGGTAGTTCGGATCGCCGTAGTGCTGGTACGCCGCCCACAAGAGGCCGAACGTGTCGCGCTGGTCGTACAGCGCCTTGCGCGCGTCGCACAGCGCCTCGCCGAGGGACTTCGACGCGGCGCCGCCCTCGCCGAGCAGCGACTTGTACAGCACCTCCGCGAACGCGACCGCGCCGACGTCGTTGACCTCCCACGCCGTGCCGACGTAGTTGCGCACGCCGCGGTGGAAGAACTCGTCCGCGAGGCCCGGCACGAGGTCGGCCTCGCGCAGCTCGGTGCTCGCGGACTGTCCGCTCGCGAGCCGGTCGGAGGTGAGGCCCGACAAGCACGCGTTCGCGACGACGAGCGGCGGCGCGACGTCGACGGTCGCGAGTTCGCCGGACGTCAGCGTTCCCGTCGAGAACACCCAGCCGACGCGCGACGGATCCACGGGATCGAAGTCGCAGTGTCCGGCGTAGTGGAGGATGTCCCAGCCGCCCTTCATCAGCTCGTGCAGCACTTCCAATCTGCCGGCCGTGCGCGCGTCGCGCGTGCGCCGCGCCGATGGCGCGCCGAGCATCAGCTCGACCTCCACGCCGCAGCTCTCGAGGATCTCCGCGACGCGCTGCGCTTCGCGCCGAGCGCCGGGCAAGTCCATGCGCTGCGCCGGGTCGCCCGGATCGCCGACGACGAGTGCGCGCAGCTTCGCGCTCGGAGCGCGCGGCGCGCTCGGCGGCGGGCTGTACGTCGTGCGCAGTTGGCGCGCGAGCGGCACGCGCACGGCGATCGGGCCGCCGCGCTGGTCCTGCACGTCGTCGGGCAGCAACTCCCAGTGCACCGGCGCGGTCGCGCGGTCGACCTCGATCACGAGCGACGGGAAGTCGCGCAGGATCTCGCGCAGGTCGCGATGGATCAGCAGGCGGTGCGTGAGGCTCGACAGCTCGCGCTCGGCATCGACGTCGAGCTCCTCCTGCAAGCCCGCCGCCGTCACGCGCTCGACGAGCTCGGCCACGAGCTTCGGATCCAGCTCGAGCTCGCGTTGGGGCACGACCGCGCTCTCGGTGATCGCGCCGCAGCAGTACGCCTTCGCCGACTCGCGGTGGAACCAGATGCGCGTCGGCATCGTGCGCACGCGCTCGAGCTCGGCGCCGATGCGCACCTCGATTCCGCGCACGATCGTGTCGTGGCGCGCGCCGGTCGCGGCCTTCTTGCTCGTCTTCTTGCGCGGGCGCGCGCCGGCGTCCTTGGCCTGCGTGTGCTCGACGATCTCGTTCAATGCGCGGCGCGCGGCTTCGCGCACGTCGCCGGTCGAATCGGGAAACGCCTGGATCAGCTTTCGGATCGCCGTGCCGTGTGCGTCCGTGCCGGCGTGCGCGACTGCCGCAGCGGCGAGCAGGCTCGCGAGGCCGTCGCCGGAAGCGATCCGCGCGCCTTCGCCGCGGACGACCTCCGCGCGCAGCGCGACGTCGTACTCGCCGGCGTGCTCCTCGAGGATCTTCGTCAGGTGCTCGTGGATCGCGTGCGCCTTGTGTCGCTCCAGCTCGACGATCGAGAGCTCCGTCAGGCCGCTCCCGTCGTCTCCGCGCGCCGCGTCGCGCACGCCGACGAGCAGGTTCTCGAGCGCCGAGCGGTAGTCGAGCGCGCCCGAGCCCGAGCCCGGTCCCGAGCCGATCAGCACCATGCACAGGCGCCGATGCTTCGGCAACGACGCGACGCGCCCGTACAGGTCGCGCACCGCGTTGCGCAGGCGCGTGCGCCCGAACGTGCCGGGGTGACCCATGCCGACCACAGCGACGAGGCGGCGCGGCTCGTTCGCCCACGGAAAGAAGTCGATGTCGCCGTGACGCCCGAGCAGGCGCCCGCGCCGCGTCCAATCCGTCAGCACACCGACGCGCCCGCCGTCGCGCGCCTCGCGGCCCGTGTTGCCGCGTTGTTTGCCGCGCGCCGAGTCGCCGGTGACGACGCCGTCGAGCGCGCGCTCCGCGTTCGCCGGCTCGACGCCGACGTAGTGACCGACGGCGTACACGTCCGCGTCGACTTTGCGGATGTCGCCCCACACGATCGAGATCGGGAGCTTGTGCTTGCGCTTCGGCTCGGGCGCCGCGCGCACGGCGTCCTTCGGCGAACCGAGGTACGACGCGAGCACGAGGCTCTCGAGGCGTGCTTCCTCGGCTGCCGTCAGCTTGGGCTTCGGTGCACCGCTCTTCTTCTTCGCGCCGCGCCGCGCGCCCTGCGCCTCCGCGAGCCGCGCATGCAGCTCGAAGAACTCGGCCGGCGGCTCCTCCTCTTTCGCGGCGGACTGCCGCTCGCCGCGCACCGGCGCGCGCCTCGACGGCGGCTTCGTCGACGGCAGCAAGTCCGTCGTGCCGCCCGCGAGCAAGGATCCGATCGCGTCGAGCACCTGCGCGCTGCGCGCGAGGTCGCCGTGCTCCGCCTCGACGTAGTACGTCGGCACGCCGGGGAGCAAGCCGAGCGAGTGGGGGACGCGGCCGTCGCCGTCGAACGTGTAGCGGTACTGGAACTTGCCCGGAGCCTCGATCCAGATACCGTCCGGCGTCTTCGTGTCGTAGCCCGCGACGTACACCATGCGCGCGGGATCGACGGCGGTCTCGAGCTCCTCGTGGAAGCGTTGCGCGCGCTGGAGGAGCGGCGCGTGCACGGGCAGCTTGCCCCACTTGTCCTTCGTGTAGAGGTCGACGTGCTGATCGTGCAGCGAGACCTTGTGCGAGGGCAGCATCTGGTACGAGCCCGGCCACGCGTCGAGGATCGCGAGTACCTCGTCGAAGTCGTGCTTGAAGTCGAGCTTGGCGAGCATCTGCACGGTCTTCTCGACGCCGGTGAACGTCAGCGGGATCGCGAACGAGCCCATGTTCGGCGTGCCGAGCATCACCAAGCGCCCGCCGCGCGCGAGACCGTTCGGATCACGCATCGAGGCCCACAGCTTCGAGTGCCGCTGCGAGAAGCGCCGCGTCACCAAGCCGCCCATCGAGTGCGCGACGACGTGCACCGGCTCGCCCTTGCCGAACTCCTCGATGAACGGCGCGAGCCCGTCGGCCGCGTGATCGATGTCCAGGCGCCAGTCGTACGAGTACGCGCGCGCTTCCCACTCCTGGTTGAGGTGCAGGAGCATCGGCAGGTAGTAGCGCTTCAAGTGGCCCGTCGACTTGACGCTCCAGTCCTTCGACGCCGCCTTGCCGTCGAGGCCGAGCGCGAGGCGCGCGAGCCTGCCGAGGATCATGCGCGCGACGTTCAGCCAGATGCCGTCCTCGTCGCCCTTCTTGTCGACGGAGGCGAGCTCGGAGCCCGTGATCCCGTGGATCAGGACGACCTTGCCGCGTGACTTCGCGCCGCGCGCGCGACGCGCCGAGCGGAAGAGCAGCGCCAGGTCCTCGTCGCCGAGCTGAGCTCGCAGGATCGCGAGGTCCGCTTCCGGCAAGCGGAGCAGCTCCTCGCGCGCCTCGTGCAGCTTGCCCGTGCGAACGTACTCGTCGACTCGATCGAGACTTCCACTGCGATCCAACATGACTCCTCCTCCTCTTGTCGCGAATCCTATGCAACAGAGGCGAAGCCGAACAAAGGGGAACGCCGCGGCGCGGTGACCTCGAAGAGTTGTCCCCGCGGAGCGCGCGAAACGGGCTCCGTTCGCTATCCTCTCGCACCTCGAAATCGCCGGCCGCGACTCTCAGGAGCTCACATGGACAAGACGAACACGCTGGATCTCGTCGAACGCACTTGGAACGAATCGATCGTCCCCGCGATCACCGAATACATCCGCATTCCGAACAAGTCGCCCGCGTACGACCCCGAGTGGGAGAAGAACGGGCACATGGAGCGCGCGGTGAAATTGATCGAGGCGTGGTGCCGCTCGCGCGAGATCGAAGGCATGCAGCTCGAGGTCGTGCGCCTGAAGAACGAGAACGGCAAGAGCCGCACGCCGGTGATTTTCATGGAGATCCCGGGCACGACGAACGACACGGTCCTTCTTTACGGTCACCTCGACAAGCAGCCCGAGATGACCGGCTGGAGCGCGGGTCTCGGTCCGTGGGAGCCCGTGATGAAGGGCGACAAGCTGTACGGACGCGGCGGCGCGGACGACGGCTACGCGGCGTTCGCGTCGCTGACGGCGTTGCAAGCGCTCAAGAAGAACAAGGTGCCGCACGCGCGCTGCGTCGTCTTGATCGAGGCGTGCGAGGAGAGCGGCAGCTACGACTTGCCGTTCTACATCGATCACCTCGAGAAGCGCATCGGCGACGTCAGCCTCGTCGTGTGTCTCGACTCGGGCTGCGGCAACTACGATCAACTGTGGAGCACGACGTCGCTGCGCGGCATCGCGGCCGGCACGCTGACGGTCGAGGTGCTGAAGGAAGGTGTGCACTCCGGTGACGCGAGCGGCGTCGTCGCGTCGAGCTTCCGCATCCTGCGCCAGCTCTTGTCGCGCATCGAGGACGAGAAGACGGGCGCGATCTTGGCCAAGGAGCTGCACGTCGACATTCCCGATCAACGCTTGCAGCAAGCCAAGGCGACGGCCGGCGTGCTCAAGACCGAGGTGTACGACAAGTTCCCGTTCGCGCCGGGCATGAAGCCCGTGTCGAGCGACGTGACCGAGCTCATCTTGAATCGCACGTGGCGTCCGGCGCTCTCGATCACCGGCGCGCGCGGCATGCCCGAGCCGCAGAACGCCGGCAACGTGCTGCGCCCGAGCACGACGGTGAAGCTCAGCATGCGCGTGCCGCCGACCGCGGACGCGGAGAAGGCGACGAAGAAGCTGAAGGAGATCCTCGAGAAGGACCCGCCGTACGGCGCGAAGGTGCACTTCGAAATGGAAGCGGCGAACGGCGGCTGGAACGCGCCCGAGCTCGCGCCGTGGCTCGATCAATCGGTCAAGGCCGCTTCGCAGACGTACTTCGGCAAGGAAGCGATGTACATGGGCGAAGGCGGATCGATTCCGTTCATGGGGATGCTGGGTCGCAAGTTCCCGAAGGCGCAGTTCCTCATCACGGGCGTGCTCGGTCCGCACTCGAACGCGCACGGGCCGAACGAGTTCTTGCACATCCCGACCGGCAAGAAGCTCACGGCGTGCGTCGCGCAGGTGATCGCGGATCACAACACGCGCAAGAAGTGATCGAAGGAGGAGGAGTCGAATGGAGATCAGCACCGGAACCCAAGTCGGGCTCGGCATCGCGGGCTTCTTGAGTTACGTCATCGGCGCCGTCGTCACGCTGCTGTTCCTGTACACGGCGTGGCGCGCGATGCGCGCGCACGAACGGATCGCGGCGGCGCTGGAGAGGCAGTCGGCGCCGAAAGCTTGACGCGGAGTCGCGCTTCCCGTCGCTCCGCGCGCGGGAGCGCGACGTCTCGTTGCTACCACTCCACCGGCTGACTCGCGCCCGCGCCCGGTCCGTACACGATCGCGTTCGAGAAGAGGCGCGCGGAGCCTTGGAACCAGCCGCGGAACTCGGGCGGCGTAGCGAACAGGATCACTTGTCCTGCGCCCGATGATTCCACTGTCGCGTACGCCGAATCGGCAAAGCGTTCGCGCGCTTCGGGCCACAGCAGGCCGGACAGTCGTAGGCGCTCCGCGGCCGCGAGGCGCACGACCGTGCGCACGGGCCGTTCCGACAAGAAGACGTTGCCGCCGTCGATCAGCACGGGCAGCTCGTCGCCGCAGCCGGCGCTCAGCCAGTGATCGGCGTTCACCTCGCCGCGCAGGATGACGCCGTGCGGCGAGAACGTGCGCAGATAGCGGTCGCGGCGCTTCGGGTCTTCTTCGTCGGCGCTCTTCTTGGCGTCCTTCTTCGCATCGTCGTCACCGGATGACGACGTGCTCTTCGTCTCGGATGTCGTGGGGGAGCTCGCCACGACGGCGTCGTTCCACAGAGCGGCTTCGTCGACCTTCTTCGTACCGGCTTCGCGCTCGCGCTTGACGGAGAGCGCGTACTTCGCGAGATCGTCGAGCGCATCTTGGCGCAGCTTCACGCTCGTCAAGTCGAGGTCCTTGTCGCACAGCGCGGCCGCAGAGCTGCCGCTCGCGACCAGCGTTCCGCCGCCGCGCACCCACGTGCGCAGCGCGTCCGCGTTCGCCTTCAAGATCGCGCCGATGTCGCCCCACGCCTCGGGCAACACGAGCACGTTGTAGCGGCGCAGGTCGTAGCTCCCGAAGCTCTGCGCGTCGAGGATCGTGCACGGCAACCCGAGCACGAAGTCGATCCAGTGCCACGCGTGCCCGAACGAGTCGGTGCCGACCGGCGTGTTCGAGAGCAGCGCGATGCGCGGCCGTGCGAGCAACCGGAAGTGTCCGCCACCGAGATCGGGCCCTGCGTCCGGGCTGCGCGCGGTCGAGGTCGCGAACGCGAGCACGCTCGCCGTGACGGCCGCGTCGTGTACGCGCGCCTCGGCGCCGTCCTCGTTCTCGGTGCGCCGCACGAGCAGGCTCCAGCGCGAGAGCTTGCGCTCTGCCGTCGTGAACGGCTCCTCGCACAGCTGAACTTGGAGACCGAGCTCCAGCGCCTGCGCTGCGAACGCGACCGCACCGTCTTGCGCGCCGTCGACGACCCAGCCGTACACCGGCGTGTCCGCGCTCGCGAGCGGAATGAGCCCGGCTTCGCGCGGCGGAACGGCGGTGATGCGCTCGCCGCGCACGTCGGCGAAGTCGCACCAGTACGCGTCGACGTCGAGCGCGTGCGCCGGCGACCAGGTCGTCACGTCGTAGGTCTTCGAGCGGCCCTTGCGCTCGAGCTCCTTGCGCTCGCGGTTGAGCGAGTCCGTGTCGTAGCGCGGGTCGAACGTGAGCCAAGCCTTCACGAGCGCCGAGAGCGGCTGCCGCGTCGAGATCACGAGCGCGCCTTTCGCGAAGCGACGCTCGTCCTCGCGCGCACGGCGGACGGATTCGACGTTGCGCGCGGTGAGCTCGTCGTCGGTGCGGACGATCTCGACGCCTTGCTCGAGCAGCATGCGCACGAACGCATCGTCGCGAGCCGGGTCGTCGCCGCGCACGAGCACGAACATACGGTCGTTGCCGGGTGCATCCGCGGCGAGGTTCGCGCGCTTCGCCGCCACGTAGTCGCGCAGGACTTCGGCTTTGTTGCGCGCGAGCGTCGTGACGTTCGCGACGCTGCTCACGGCTTGGCGGTGCACCGCTTCGCGATACGTCGCGAGTCGGCCCGTCGGCAGCCGCGTCGTCTGCCCGATGTAGCGCGCTTGCTCGTACAAGATCCCCGTCGCGCCGAGGAACGACGCCCAGCAGTCCGTGAAGATCGGCGCCCACGAGTCCGCCCACTCGCGCGTGTAGTAGCTCCAGCCGTAGCGATCGAACGCCGCTGCTTGGTCCGCGCCGTAGTGGCTCCACCACTTGCGCGTCGCGGCGGGGAAGTGGGGCGTGAACGGGTCGTTCGCGGGATAGAAGAGAAACGTGTCGTACGCGCTCATCTCGTGCGCGTCGACGAGCAGCTGCGGCGAGAACGACCGGATCGCGGCCCAGCGCGCGCGCGTCTCCGGCTGCGTGCCGAAGACCCAGTCGCGATTCATGTCGAACAAGTAGTGGTTGCCGCGGCCCCACGGCCAACGGCCCTTGCCCATGCTGTCCGCGTCGAGGTTCGGCACGCGACCGGCGCTCTGCTCCACGAGGGCGAGGATGCGCTCGCGTCCGTCCGGGTTCATGCATGGATCGATGACGATCACGACGTTCGCGAGCACGTCGGTGACGTCGCTGCTCGTGCCGGCGACGAAGTGGTGCGCGACCGCCATCGCCGCGTCGCTGCCCGACGTCTCGTCGCCGTGGATGCTGTAACCGAGCCAAGCGACAGCGGGAGCGTCGCGCACGATGCGCTCCTCGTCGCTCGCGGACAGCGCGCGCGGATCGGCGAGTGCGCCGAGCTCCGCGCGTATGTTCTCGAGCTTCTGGATGTTGTCGGGCGTGCCGATCGCGGCCCAGACGAGCTCACGGCGCTCGTGCGTTTCGCCGAACGGCACGACGCGGATGCGCGCGCTCTTCGACGCGAGCGCGCGCAAGTACGCGACGATGTCGGCGTGGTGCACGATCGAGCTGCCGAGCGCGCGGCGCAGGTGCGCGTCGGGCGTCGGGATCGCCGGGTCGTACGCCGTCTCGGGAAAGAACGCCGCCTCGTTGCCGCTCGCTGCCGACGGCCGTGGCGGCAAAGGGCGCGGAGGACGAGCGCTCTCGGTCGCGCGCGCTGGCGCTCGAGCGGGCTCCGCGCTCGTCGTGCAGGAACCGGCCAGGATCGAGACGAAGAGCAACGCGACGCACTGGGTTCGTGTCATGGGGAGCGGTTTCGCAGGGACGGCGCGACAGTCTAGCCCGCATTTCTCACCACGACCGTCGCGAGGTTGTGCCGACTCGTTCGGAGCAAGGCGTTGCATCGGAATCGACCGGAGGTGACCTGCAAGGTCAGCGAGGATCGACTCCGATCCAACAACGCCGCGCCGAGCGAGTTGGCGCGACCGCAGCAGGACGTGGTGAGAAATGCGGGCTAGGGGCCCGTCGCAGAACTCGCCCGTTCGGCATCGCGCGCTGCTCCGGCGATCAGGGGCTCGTGGCCCGTTGCGCTCGGCAGAGCCCGTCTCACGAGTCGTCGCGGCACGTGATCGTTCCGCAGCGCGCGTCGACGGCGTCGCAGCGCCTTCGCGCATCGCATGCGAATTCGCGTCGTTGCTCCGCTTGGTAGCGCTGCGCGCGCGCGCTAGGATTCGCGGCGCGGGCCTCTAGCTCAGTTGGTTAGAGCAGGCGACTCATAATCGCTTGGTCGCAGGTTCGAGTCCTGCGGGGCCCACCCGCTCGAGCTGCCCGCTGCTTCGCTCGTGTGCCGGGTTCGATCGCCTGCCGCGTTGCGATCGTGCACGGACGCGGATCGGTTTCGATTGGAATCAGAAGCGACGACCGTATCCTAGCCGCCCGTGGTGAAAGTCATTCAGCCCGAAAGCGGCCCGTTCGCGCCAGCCCGGCGTCGCTCGATCCTCGGCGAATCTCGACGATTCGCCTGCGGTCTCGCTCCTTGCTCTGACGCGAACGGGCCACTTTCGCGCTCGAAGCACTTTCACCACGGACGGCTCGCCCGTGGTGAACGTCATATCGGTGCGAGAGCCGTCGGTTCGCGTCGGCCGTGTGCGCCAACGCGTGTCGCGCGATCCACGCCGGATCGCACGGGTTCACCCGCGATCACGCTCTCCGTTCGATGAGCAAGGCCGCCACGAACCGCCGATTCCGGCGCTCGAATCGCACGCACCGCCGGCTGCCGTGCCGCGCTCGAACCAAGCAACGCTGCGTTCGGCTTGCATCCGCTGCCGCGCTCCGCGTCGACGCGTGCTGCGCGTGCGCGCAGTGACGTGACGGACCGAGGACCGCAAGCCTTGTCCAATTCCGGCACCGAGCAAGCGACGCAGCCACAAGCGGGCGACGGCCATCTGCGGCAGCTCTCGCCGCTGCTCGTGTGGGCGGTCGTGTTCTGCGACATCGGCACCTCGATCTATTACGTGCCGGGGATCCTCTACAAGCAGGTCCACAACACGGCGCCGATCTACGTCATCGCGGCGACCTTCGGCTTCCTGTTCCTGGCGGCGAAGTACGTCGAGATCTGCTGGCGCAACCCGGATGGCGGCGGGGTCGTCACCGTGGCAACGCAGGCGTTCACGCCGCTCATCGGCTGCGTCGGCGGCCTGTTGATCACCGTCGATTACTTCCTCACGTCGGCGATTTCGTCGGTCGCGGGCATTCACTACCTCGCGGTGCTCTACCCAAACCTCGAGCACCACGTCATCGCGCTGGCGGTCAGCACGCTGCTCTTTCTCGCGATCGTCAACACGATCGGCATCCGCGAGAGCGCGTACTTGTCGTTCGTGATGGCGTCGCTCGCGCTGGTCGTCGACCTGCTCGTGATCGGCTCCGTGGTCTGGACGATGCCGGAAGGCGGCTGGGCGACGCTGCGCGACAACCTCGCGCAGATCGGCGACGTGGAGCCGCGCACGTTCCTGATCGGCTTCGGCAGTGCATGGCTCGCGTTCTCCGGCCTCGAGAGCATCAGCCAACTGAGTCCGGCGATGCGCCTTCCGATCAAGGGCACGGCCGGGCGCGGGATGCGCTACGTCGTGTTCTCGGTACTCCTGACGTCGCCGGTGCTGACACTCTTCGCGGTCGCACTCTTGCCCGACGCCGTGAAAGACGTGGGCCACGAACGCTTCATCTCCGAGCTCGCGGGCACCGTCGGTTTCGTGCCGGTGAAGCTCGCCGTGATCCTGACCGCGTCGTCGCTGCTGCTGCTCGCATCGAACACGGCTATCATCGGCTCGTACCACGTGTTCCTAGCACTCGCCGAGCGCGGCTTCCTGCCGTCGGCGATCGCCGCGCGGAACCGCTTCTTCGGTACGCCGCAGATCGCGATCCTCGTCGCGACGATCGTCCCGGTCATCATCATCATCTTCACGGGCGGCGATCTCGTGACGCTGGGCGAGCTGTACGCGTTCGGACTGCTCGGGGCGTTCCTGCTCAGCTCGGCCGGCCTCGACGTCTTGCGCTGGCGCGACAACGAGCGCGGCACGCGCTTCTGGATCGGCATCCTGACGACTTGCATGGTGCTCGTCGCATGGGCCGTCAACCTGATCGAGAAACAGAGCGCGACGTTCTTCGGCACGATCCTCGTGTGCATCGGCCTCGTGCTGGCGGTCGGGACGCGGCGCAAGTGGTTCGCGGATCTCTTCTACCAGCTGCCGTTCGTCGCGCGCGCGACGCCCACGCGCATCCTCGAGTCCGAGGAGCTTCTCGAGGACGAGCAGCGCATCGAGATCCTGAGCCTCAACCAGGCGCAAGCGATCGCGCGCTTGTACCCGTCGAGCACGTTGATCGCGATCCGCGGTCCGAGCCCCGGGCTCATCATGGAAGCGATCGCGCGCGAGAAGGGACGCGGCGGACGCACGCTGTACGGTCTCTACGTCGAGGAGCGCACCGGCCTCTTCGTCGGCTCGTCACGCTGGAAGCCGAAAACCGAGGGCGTCGACGCGCTGCAAGCGGCCGCGCGCGCCGCTGACACCGAAGGCATGACACTGATCCCCGTGTACACCGTTTCCTACAATGCGGTCGAAGGCATCCTTCGCGCGGCGGAGTCGCTCGGAGTGACGGGAGTGATGATCGGAGTCAGCCAACGCAACGCGTTCTATCACCTGTTGCGCGGGCACGTGCTCGCGGGTTTGACGAAACGCATGCCGCCCGGAATCCACCTGCTCATTTACGGTTGATCGCGCATGGACCACTGGATGCTTTGGACGATTTTCGGCGTCGTCGTCGTCGGGATGATGGCGCTCGACCTCGGCGTTTTTCACCGCGAGGCGCACGAGGTCTCCGTGAAGGAGGCGCTCACCTGGACGGGCGTGTGGGTGGCACTCGCGCTGGCGTTCAACGTGCTCGTGTACTTCCGTGACGGATCGGAAGTCGCCGTCGAGTTCCTGACTTGCTACCTGACCGAGTACGCGCTCTCGGTCGACAACATCTTCGTCTTCCTGGTCATCTTCACGTACTTCGGCATCCCGCGCGATTCGCAGCACCGCGTGCTGTTCTGGGGCATCATCGGCGCGCTCGTGATGCGCGGCCTCTTCCTGCTCGTCGGCGTGGCGTTGATCGAGAAGTTCCACTGGACGATCTACGTCCTCGGCGGGATCTTGCTGCTGACCGGTATCAAGCTGCTCTTCCAGAAGGAGGGCAGCATGAAGCCGGAGAAGAACATCGTGCTGCGGCTCGCGCGCCGCTTCATGCCGGTGTCGGAGCAGTACGACGGCGCCAAGTTCTTCTTCGTGCGCGACGGACGACGCTACGCGACGCCGCTGTTCCTGGCACTCCTCGTCGTGGAGACCACCGACGTGCTCTTCGCCGTCGACTCGGTGCCCGCCGCACTCGGCATCTCGCAGAACACGTTCGTGCTCTACACGTCGAACGTGTTCGCGATCATGGGGCTGCGCTCGCTGTTCTTCGCCGTCTCGGGCTTGCTGCGCTACCTGCACTACCTCAAGTACGGGCTCGCGATCATCCTCGTCTTCATCGGCGCGAAGATGCTGATCGCCGAGAAGTACAAGATGCCGGTTCAGTACGCGCTCGGCACCGTCGCGGGCATTCTGCTCGTCGCCATCATCGCCTCGCTCATCCGCACGAAGCTCGTCGGCTCGCAGCCGGAGGAACACCCATGACGATCGTCTGTGGAACGGACTTCTCGAAGAACGGCGCCGAAGCGGCCGGCGTCGCCGCACGCATCGCGGCGGTGTCGGGCACCGACCTGCTGCTGTTGCACGTGTTCGAGCTCGGTGGCGCGGAGACCGTGTTGCTCGCGGATCCCGCCGAGCCCTCGGGGCCGGTTCGCGCGTTCCTCGACGATGAGGCCGTGCGGCTCCGCAAGCGCCTGCAGGACGAGGCGCAGCGCCTCGCGGTCTACGGTGCCAAGGTGCACACGGAGCTGATCAACGGAGTCGTCGACGAAGCGGTCGTGCGGCGCGCCGAGCGCGCGAACGCCGAGCTCGTCGTCGTCGGTGCGCTCGGCCGGCGGACCGCGGGCTCGTGGGCGCTGGGCAGCCACGCCGATCGCGTCGCACAGACGTCGAAGCGACCGGTGCTCGTCGTGCGCGACGGCGCCGCGTTCGACGCGTGGCTCACCAAGCGCGAGCCGCTGCGCGTGCTCGTCGCGATGGACGGCTCGGCGACGTCCGACGCGGCGGTCGCGTGGTCCTTGAAGCTGTGCGCGTTCGGCGCATGCGAGCTCACGGCCGTGCACGTGTACTGGCCGCCGGCGCAGGGGGAGCGCACAGCGGTCCGCGGCAACGACGCGCGCGAGGCGGCGCTCTCCGGACGCGCGCACGCCGACGTCGAGGCACAGCTCACGGCGGCACTGCGCGCGCGCTGCGCGTCGCTCCCCGGCGCGGAGCGAGTCCGACTGCGCGTCGTCGGCGGACTCGGCCGGCCCGCGGATCACATCGTGCAGATCGCGAGCGAAGAGAAGGTGCACCTGACCGTCGTCGGGAATCACCAGCGCAAGGGCCTCAGTCGAGTGTGGCACGGCTCGGTGTCGCGCGGCGTCATCGACCTCGCGGCGTGCAGCGTCGCGTGCGTTCCGACCACGACGGCGAGCTGACGCGCGCGCCCCGCGCTTTCGATGGGAGGCGCCATGCGGGCTAGAACCTCGCAGCCGCCCGAAGCCCGGCGAGGTTTTAGGACGGGCTGCTAGGTCCGGATTCGAGTCACATTCCGCGCGCGGATTCCGCTTGGGGAACACCCCCTGAAGGAATCCGCCATGAAGTACACGTCTCGCGCGCTGCGCGCCGCCTCGTCCGCGTTGGGCTTGGCGTGCTTGTTCGTTCTCCCGGCATCCGCCCAAGGCTCGGATTCCGCGTGGTCGCGGCTCACCGCGCGCGCCGGTCCAGGTCTGGAGCTCGTGCGCGCCGACGCGACCGGCGTCGAGATCCGCGGCGCGGCGCGCGCGGCGGGTGCGCTCCCGGATTCGGCCGCCGTCGAGACCGCGTCGCTCGAGATCCTGGCCGCGGCGGAGGAGTTGCTCGGAGTGCCGCGCGCGCAGTTCGCACGCGTGTTCTCGAACCGCGTCGCGGGCGTCGAAGTCATCCAGTTCGAGCAGCGCGCGCACGGCCTTCCGATCCGCGGCAGCTTCGCCGAGCTCGCGTGGACGGCGGACGGCACGTTGACGTCGATGCGCGCGCGCGGCCTGTCACCGGCCGTGCAGCGGGACGAGTTCGTCGTCGTGCGCGAAGACGCCGCCGAGCTCGCGCGCCTGTCGGCGCCGGCGCTCGACACGCGAGTCGTGTGGGCGCTGCCGCCCGTGCGCGCGCTCCTCCCGCTCGACGGCGTGCTGCGGCCCGTGTGGAGCGTGGTCGTGTGGAACCCGTCGAACCCCGCCGAGGAATGGCACGTGCTCGTCGACGGCGTCGACGGCGCCGTGCGCGAATGCCGTCGCTCCGTTGTCGAAGGTCTCGCAGGCTTCGTCGACGGGCGCGCGCGACCGACGGCCTCTCTCATCTCCGGACCGCCGGCGGTGCTGCCGATGGCGAACATCGAGGTCTCGGCGATCGATCGTTCGGTCGTGCTGCTGCGCATCACGGACAACGCGTGCGGCGACGTCGAGGTCGCGATGAGCTCCGACGGCCTGCGCGTGGCGTGGATTTCCGCGTGCGACGGCGACGGCGAGCTGTGGACGGCGAGCAGCGACGGCACCGGCATGGTGCAACTCACGTCCAACGCGACGAGCGAGCGTTCCCCGACGATGAGCAGCGACGGCACGCGCATCGTGTTCGTGTCGAACGCGGGCGGCGACGACGAGCTCTGGTCGATCCAATCGAACGGCACGGGGCTGACGCAGCTCACGTCGAACACGACGCCCGATCACTCGCCGTCGATCTCGGGCGACGGCACGCGTGTCGCCTATATCTCCGAGGCCGGAGGCGATGCCGAGCTCGCGACGTTGCTCGTTGCGGCGCCGACTCCCGTGCTGCTCACGACGGACACGACGCTCGACGCGAGCCCGCGCATCGCGCTCGACGGCTCGCGCATCGTGTGGGTGTCGTCGAGCGACGGCGACGCCGACGTGTGCACGATCACCCCGGCGGGCGGGTCGTTCGTGCGCGTCACGCTGAACGCGGTCGAAGACGGAGAGCCCGACATCCGTGCCGACGGCACGCGCATCGTCTTCACGTCGCGCGCGGCGCTCGACGCACCGCTCCCCGGCGATCCGTCGGCGACGCCGTTCGTCGGGCTCGCGGGGCCGCACGCGTCCGAGCGTGGCCGCGCCGAGCGCCGGCGGCTCGCGGCGCGCGACCTGTTCGAGGCGAGCTCCGACGGCAGCGCGCTCGTGCGCTTGACCGAGAGCGAGGCCGACGAGCGCGGTCCGTCGTACGCGACGGCCGGCGGCTGCGTGGCGTACGTCTCCGACGAGGACGGCGACGCGGAGATCGAGTTGCTCGACATCGCCGGTGGCACGCTGATGCAGCTCACCGACGACGACTCGAAGGACTTGGGCCCGCGCGCGTCGTCGACGTGCGGTCGCGGCGCGTGGGTGGCGAACGACGGCGACGGAGAGATCTTCGTGTGGAATCTCACGGAGCTCGGACTCGCGTACACGGACACGACCGGCTTCTACTCGATGCCGTGGACCGACGGCCGGACGCCGACGGCTTCGACGCGCTTGCGCGGACGGTACGTCAGCGTGCGCGACCTCGACCCGCGCTGGGCCGACGTGCGCGCGAAGACGACCGCGCTGACGCCGACCGTGTTCGCCGACTTGCTCCTGAATCCGACCGGCGCCGTCGAAGGACCGACTGCGCAGGTGACCGCGTACTACCACGCGAACCGCGCGCACGACGAGCTCGCCACGGTCCTCTTGCGCCCGCCGCTCTCGCTCGCGAGCCCGCTCGCAATCGACGCGCGCCTGAAGGTGCGCGCCAACTTCCCCGAAGTCGTCGCCAACGCGTTCTACAGCTCGGTGGAGCGCGCCGCGACGTTCTTCATCGGTGGGGGAGCGCTGCGTCCGAACACGGCGTGCGACACCGTCATCCTCCACGAGTACGGTCACTACTTCGACGACATGTTCGGCGGCTTGAGCGCGGGCTCCGCGTGCGAGGCACCCATCGCGCTCAGCGAAGGCATCGCCGACACACTTGCGATGTACGTCACGGCGCAGACGCTCATCGGCGAGGACTTCTTCGGGATCGGAACGTGGATCCGTGACTACTCGCGCCCGTATTGGCTCGGCGCCGCCGCGACGGGTGCGCAGCAATACGGTTGCGAGACGTGTCCGCCTTCCGGCGGTGCTCCGGAAGTGCACGAGCACGGGGCCGCGTTCGCAGGCTTCGCGTGGGATCTGCGCGCCGCGCTCGGCGCGGTGACGGCGGAGGACTTGATCTTCGGAGCGCTCACCGGGAATCCGCCCGACATGCAATCCGCCGTGAACGCGGTGTTCTCGCTCGCGGCGCTGCCGGCCTTCGGTGGCTCGGGCGATCCCACGACGAGCCCGCTCAACGGCGTCATCTGCGCCGCCGCCGCGCGTCACGGGTTCGACTGCTTCACGCGACCCGACCTCGGATCATGGGGCTGCTTCGTCGGCGTGTGCGCGGACGCGGCGATCCACCGCACGATCGGCACGGAGTGGCTCGGCATGGTCGTCGACGGCGAAGGAGCGTGCGAGACGACGCCGAATCCGGACGACGACGGGCTCTTCTTTCCGCCAGCGGTGATGTCCGGCGAGACGAAGCTCGTCACGATCACGCTGAAAGTGGACCCGGCGATGAAAGCCAGTGGCCGTTACGGCGCGCCGTTGCCCCACATGCAGATCCCGAAGCGTCGCGTGTTCCTGAACGCTTGGATGTTCGTCGACGACGGCGCGGGCGGAATCGACGAATACAAGGTGCTCGGCACCGGCAGCTCGAGCCCGACGATCGGCCCCGACACGATCGGTCTCGGCAACACGGTCGCGTTCAACCCGGACACGTGGGCGGGCACGAGCCTGGCGTTCCCGTGCACTCTCAAGATCCCGGTCGTGCCGACGCCGCGGGTTTCGATCCTGCGCGTGCGCGTCGACTACGGCGAGGACGCCGGCTTCCACGAGACCTGTCTCTCGCACTCGACGCTCGACGGCCCGTGCGGTGTCGCGCGCTACGGCGAGGTCGAGGACTACCAGACGACGATCATGCCGTGAAGGATCGCCGCGGAGCTCACTCGTGACCGGCGGCGCTCGCCGGTCGCGGTGTGAGCGCCTCGGCCGCGCGCGTCGCGCGCTCGGCGTCGCTGTGCGCGCCGAGCGCGCGGTACGTCTCCGCGAGAACGAGATGGAAGCGGCGCGACTGTCCGAAGTGGAACGAGGCGTTCTCGAGCGACACGCGCGCGCTCGCCGGATCGTGCGCTTCGAGCGACGCGAGACCGCGCAAGAGCTCGACGAGCGACTGGCCGGGGAAGATGTCGCCGGCCGTCGCGAAGTAGCTCACCGCTTCGTCCGCCCGCCCGGCGCGTCGCGCGCGCTCGCCCGCGAGCAGTGCACGAGAGGCCGGATGCTGCGCGTCGCGCTCCAGGTCGCCGGCCGTCAACGCGTCGAGGAACTCGCCCAGCGGATACTTCGGATCGCCGGCGTGGAACTCGTCGAAGTGACGCCGCGCGCGCGCCGTGTCGCCTTCGAGCCAAGCGACGACGAGCGCGTTGAGGCGCTGCGCGGAGAGCACGCGCGGATCGATCGCGGGCTCGCGCGCGAGTGCGAGCCACGCGACCGCGCCCGCGAGTACCACGACAGCGCCCGCGGTGATCGCGAGGCGGTGGCCGAGCCACGCGCCGTGCGCGCGCTCGAGAACGCCCGGCGCTCGCGCTCGGATCGGACGACGCGCGAGCCACGCCTCGAGATCGTCGGCGAGCTCCTGCGCCGAGCGCGTGCGCCAGCGCAGCGCGAACGCGGTCGCGCTGTCCGCGATCCACGCGAGCTCGCGCGGCACGTCCGGCGACAGCCTGCGCAGCCGCACGAGCGGCCGCGTTGCGGCGCGCCGCAGCAATCCGAAGGTGCCGGTCTCGAGTCGCGGTGGCGCGAGCGACAGGAGCTCGCGCAGCACGCAGCCCAGGCCGAACACGTCCGTGCGCTCGTCGGCGCGCTCGCCGCGTGCTTGCTCCGGCGCGAGGTACTGCGGCGTGCCGAGCACGTCGCCCGTCCCGGTCAACGTCGGGTCGTCGCCGGTGCGCATCAATCCGAAGTCGATGACGACGGGCTCGCCGTTCGCGCGCACGAGCACGTTGCGCGGATTGAGGTCGCGGTGCAGCACGCCGCTCGCGTGCACGCATGCGATGGCGCGCGCGGTCCGCGCGACGACGCGCACGGCGCGCTCGAGCGACGGGCCTTCGCCGGGCAGATCCAACGCGTCGCGTGGAGCGAGCCCCGCGCCGTGCATCCGTTCGCGTGCCGCGGCGATGTGCGCGGCGAGACTCGTGCCTTCCACGCGCTCCATCGCGATGTACGGACGGCCGTCGAAGAGGCCGGTCTCGTGGATCCGCACGACGCCCGGATGCGCGATGCGCGCGAGCGCTTGGCCTTCGCGCCGAAACCGCTCGAGCGAGCGCGTGCGATCCGCGAGCGGCAGATGCAGGAGCTTCAATGCGAGTGGCGCTGCCTCGTCGTCGTCGTGCACGCAGCGGAAGACGCGCCCCATGCCGCCGCTGCCGAGCTCGCCTTCGATGCGGTACGGACCGATGCGTGTCGGCGCGCTGACGGACGACGACGGCAGCAGCGACTCGGCGGCCTCGAGGTCGTGCAGCGCCGCGCGCAGCGCCTCGCCGCCTTCGACGTGCTCGCGCAGGAAGTCCGCGTGCGAGAGGGCTTCGCCACTCTCGCGGCGCTCGATGTACTCGGCGATCCACGACTCGAGGCGCGGATCGGTTCGCTCGCCGAGGTTCACGGATCGCCGCTCGTGCGCGCGCTCGACACCAGCGCCGACAGCCGCGCGAGTGCTCGCGAGTACGTCTTGCGCACCGACTCGTCGCTCTTGCCGAGCTGCACGGCGATCTCCTGGCTCGACAGACCGTCGAGCTTGCGCAGCACGAGGATCTCGCGCATGTCCGGCGGCAGCGCGTTGAGGCAGCGTTCGAGCGTCTCGTAGCGCTCCGCGTCGACGTAGCGCAGGTTGTCGGGCGCGGCGAGCGCGCCGGCCGTGTGCTCGTCGAGCGGCACGGTGCCCGCACGCTTCTGGGCGCCGAACGTGTCGGCGCGGTCGCGAATCTTGGTGAGCACGAGCCGGTTCAGGAATCGCTCGAGGCTCTTCGCGCCGCGGTACTCGAACTGATCGAGCTCGCGGAACGCCTCGAGCGCGACGCTTTGCAGGATGTCTTCGCTCTGCAGGTGTGCGCGCAAGCCGGGGCCGAGGCGCATGCGTATCGTCAGCAAGAGCTGATCGTGATAGCGCGCGTACAGCTCGGTCCACGCGTCGTGATCGCCGCGCTGCAAGCGCGCGACGAGCTCGAGCGACGCACGCGCGTCGGGCAGCGGCGGGATGGCTCGCACGGGAAGCGAGTGTACCCGCGACGCGCGAGCGGTCGAGTCAGGCGGATGCGGGCTCGGCGCGCTCGACGTACGCGGCGCACACCAAGTCGCCCATCACGTTGATCACCGTGCGTCCCATGTCGAGCAGCCGGTCGACGCCGAGCACGATCGCGATGCCGTCGGGCGGGATGCCGACCTGCGCCATGATCACCATGATGAGCGGCAGCGCGCCGCCGGGGACGCCGGCCGCGCCGACGGCCGAGAACACGCACAACAGCAACACGAGCGCTTGCCGACCGATGTCCAGCTCGATGCCGAAGATTTGCGCGACGAACAGCACGAGCGCGCCTTCGAAGAGCGCGGTGCCGTTCATGTTCATCGTCGCGCCGAGCGGCAGCACGAATCCGGCGACGGTCGGACGGATGCCGAGGTCCTTCTGCGCGACGCGCAGCGACGTCGGCAGCGTCGCGTTGCTCGACGACGTCGAGAACGCAGTGACGATGACCGGGATCGCCTTGCGCAGGAACTCGTACGGCCGGCGGCGCGCGAGTGTCGCGAGCAGGATCGGATAGAGGATGAAGAGCTGCACCAAGTACGCGCCGAACACGAGCGCCACGTACAGCGCGAGCTTGTGCAGGAGATCGAGCCCGAAGCGCGCGACGACGGAGAAGATCAGGCAGAAGACAGCGTAGGGCGCGAGCTTCATCGCGAATCCGACGATCGCCACCATCGCGTCACCGATCGTCTCGAGCCAGCTCACCAGCGCGCGGCGCCGCTCCTCGGCCACGAGCGTCAGTGCCGCTCCGAGCAGCAGCGCGAACACGATCAGCGGCAGCATCTGCATCTCGACGACCGCGTGGATCACGTTCCGCGGCAAGAACATGTCGAGGTACATGTTGGCCGTGCCGAGCACCGTGTCGCTCGTCACGTCCTGCGCCTTCGATTGGATCTTCGCGGCGTCGCCGCCGAAGGCCTGCATCAAGCTCTCGCGCACGTCCGCGTCGAACCCGACGCCCGGACGCACCGTGTTCATCATGAACAGCCCGAGCAGCACCGAGAACGCGGTCGTCAATAGAAAGAACGTCAGCGTGCGCGCGCCGATCCGTCCGACCTTGCGCAGGTCACCGAGGCCCGCGACGCCGACCGCGATCGACGCGAAAACGAGCGGGACGACGACCAGGAACAGCAGGCGCAGGAACACCTGTCCGATCGGGTGCGCGACCGCATCGCAGACGAGCTCGAGGCGCGCGCGACCGGCCGTCGAGTCGGCCGTCGCCTGATTCGCGATCACGCCCGCGATCGCGCCGAGCACGAGACCGAACAGCACTTTTCTGTGCAGCGGCGTTCCAGAGGCAGGCTCGGACATGATTTGCGCGGCGTGAGGCTCGTGTACCGACTTCGCGGCTCGCACCCACGCGGCTCGCGGTCGGAGTCGCGCGCGCGGTGCGCGGCGACACTAGTGTCCTGAGTCAGAAGTTCGCTTTCACCAAGGTCGAGATCGTCGTCGCTGGCAAGGCGCGAGGGTGCAGGCAACCTGTCAGG
>JBJXHG010000099.1:0-23120 GCA_046160865.1 Planctomycetota bacterium
TCCTTCGCACGCTTCTCGTCGGCGACTCCGCCGCGGTGCAGCACCTTCGCGAGTCCCCAGTCGACGACTTGCACTTCGCCGAACGCGCCGACCATCACGTTCGCCGGCTTGAGGTCACGGTGCAGCACGCCCTTCGAGTGCGCGTACGCGACGGTCTGGCACACCGACTCGAAGATCGAGAGCAAGCGGCCGCGGTTGTCGGCGGGCGTTTTGCGCTGCTGCATCAAGGAAGCGAGCGTGTGCCCCTTGATCAACTTCATCGTGAAGTAGGGGCGATCGTCGGCCATGAGCCCGAGCTCGTACACCGGCACGATGCCGGGATGTTGGAGTTGTCCGCCGATCTGCGCTTCTTCGATGAAGCGTTGCACGACCGCGGGACGCTTCGCGAGCTCGCTGTCGAGCACTTTGACCGCGACGTCGCGGCCGAGATCGGTGTCGTGACCTTTCAGGATCACGCCCATGCCGCCGCGCGCGATCTCGCCGAGCAATTGATAGTTACCGCGGCCTTGCGGCACGAGCCTCGTGGACGAGGCGACGGGGTCGACGAGCGGCGATGCGCCGTGCTCCGAGCCCGAATCGGTCAGCAGAACTTTTGGCGCGAGGCCGGTGCGCTCGGCGATGGAAGCGAGCACGGTGCGATGGGACTGCGGTTCGTCAGGCATGGGGAGCTTGCTTCTCGTTCGTCGTTGGCCGCGCCGCAGACCGTCGGGTCGCGCAGCGCGTGCGCGCTACTTCGAGAGCGCCGCTTCCGCGGCGCGCTTCCAGAGCATCGCGTCGGAGCGTTCCCACACTGCGGGGTTCGACGCCGTGCGCGTGTCCCACTGGAACATCCCGCGCTCGTACCAACCCTTCGCCTCGACGTTGCGACCGAGTCGGCTGTAGATCAGGGAGCGAATGAAGTCGTGCGCGAACGGTGGGAGGAGCATCAGCGAAGGATTGCGCCGCATCTGCTCGATGGCCTCGAGTGCCCCGGCCCAATCCTCGAGTTGGATCTTCGCGATGGAGACGACCAAGTGGCGCCACGGCCACGTGCCGATCTGTTGGTCTTTTTCGGCGATCGTGCGCAGTACGAGCTCGGGGTCGTGCTGCGCGGAGTCCGGGTGCGTCAGCAACCCGTAGAGGTAGAGGGCATAGACGTTGGGCTGACCCTCGTTCGCGAGGAGCCGCGCGATCTCCTCGCGTGGCGCCATCCCGAGGAAGAAGCGCACGACGTCGAGATCCGCGCGTCGGCTTGGATCTTCCTCGAGCGCCAGGGATCGCTCGAGGCTCGAGAGCGCTCGCGCATGATCCCCGAGCAAGAACTGCGCACAACCGAGGTTGTACCAGGCCTCCGCACTCGTGGGCGCGAGCTCGATGCAGGCTCGACATGCTTGCTCGGCCTCGGCGAGTCGACCGACGAAGAACAATGCATCCGACCAGCGCATGCGCGCGTTCAAGTCGTTCGGACGGAGCCCGAGTGCCGCCGTCTTCCACATCAATGCTTCGTCGTTGAGCGAGCGTTCTTGGAAGAACGTGCCACCCGCCGCCCGCAGCACGTAGTCACCGGGGTAGAGGTGTTGGACTTGATCGTAGATCCGCAGGACGACGGGTCGCTGCGCTTCGTAGCCGTCCCACAGCGCCGCGCTCAACGCCCAGACCGAGCCGGCCGCGAGCTTCTTCAGGTTCTCCGGTGCCGCGAGCTCGAGCAGCACGGCGAGGTTGTCCTCGTGGATCGCCTTGCGCAGTCGCATGCGGCCCTCGTCGGGATCGAGGTCCATCGCGAGGATCAAGAGGTTCTCGACCTTCTCCGACTTCGCGCCGTGCACGTGACGGCGCACGCGTCCCCAGTCGTCGAGCGCGAGCGCGACTTCCTCGGCGATCGAGCGCTCACGGATGCGCCTCAGCGCGGGCACGAGGTCCGCGCCCTCGAGGTCGACGCCGTAATCGTGAAAGGCTTGCGCGAACGCGGCATCGATCGCGACCTCGCGCTTTGGATTGCCGATCGTCGCGATCTGCTCGATGCGCAGATCGAGGAGGCGCGCGCGCAGCATCTCGTCTTGCTCGTGGAGCGCGCGCTCGCGCTCGGCCGCACCGACGTCGAGCTCCGCCTTCGCGACGAAATTGTGCGCGCGCTCGAGCAGCGCCGCGTCCGCTCCGCCGCTCTCGGCGAGCTCTAGAGCTTGCCGCGCGGCAACCAATGCTTCCGCGAACTGGCCGGACTGTCCGAACTCGATCGAGCGCCCGTACGCTTCCTCGACGACCGCGCGCGTCTGCGCTGCACGCTGCGCCTCTTCTTCGCCGCGTCGCGCGCGCTCGTGGTTGACCCAGTACAACGCACCGCCGCCGAGCACACACGCGCCGACGATCGTGCCCGCGAGCGCCATGGTGAGCCGACGCCGGCGGCGCTCTTCGTCCGCCTTGATGCGCGCTTCGACCGCCGCGAGCTCGGCCTTCTGCGCGCGCTCCTCGACGGAGGCCAGGAACTCGTGCAGGGTTTTCGCGACTTCCTCGGCATTGGCGGGCCGCGCCTCGCGCGCGGGCATTAGACACGCGAGGCACAGGCGCACGAGCGCCGGATCGGCGTCGCACGCCTCGAGGCGCGCGCGCGCGGGTTTGAGCTTCGCGTGTGCCGCCTGCATCACGAGGGACTCGCCTTCGATCTCCTCGTACGGCGGACGGCCGGTGAGCAGCTCGCACAGCACGGCGCCGAGTGAAAAGACGTCCGCGCGCTCGTCGAGAAGCTCGACTTCGCCCTGCGCTTGCTCGGGTGCCATGTACGCGGGCGTGCCCATCACGGAGCCCGCCATCGAATCGGAGCCCGAGCCCGATCCGCTGCGCACGGTCTCGATCACCGTGTGCACGGTCTCCTTGGCGCGCTTCTCGTCGGCGACTCCGCCGCGGTGCAGCACTTTCGCGAGTCCCCAATCGACGACTTGCACTTCACCGAACGCGCCGACCATCACGTTGGCCGGCTTGAGGTCGCGGTGCAGCACGCCTTTCGAGTGCGCGTACGCGACGGTTTGGCAGACCGACTCGAAGATCGAGAGCAGACGACCGCGGTTGTCGGCGGTCGACTTCCTCTGTTGGAAGAGCGCGGCGAGCGTGCGTCCCTTCACAAGCTTCATCGTGAAATACGGCCGATCGTCGGCCATGAGCCCGAGCTCGTACACCGGCACGATGCCGGGATGCTGGAGCTGTCCGCCGATCTGCGCTTCTTCGACGAAGCGCTGCACGACCGCCGGGCTTTTCGCGAGCTCCGTGGCGAGCACCTTGATCGCGACGTCGCGGCCGAGGTCGGTGTCGTGACCTTTCAAGATCACGCCCATGCCGCCGCGCGCGATCTCGCCGAGCAGCTGATAGTTGCCGCGACCCTGCGGCACGAGCTTGGCAGTGCTTGCACTGGGATCGACGAGCGGCGAGGCGCCGTGCTCGGACGTCAAGTCGGACAGGAGCACCTTCGGGGCGGCACCCGTGCGCTCGGCAATGGAGGCGAGCACAGTGCGATGAGATTTCGGTTCGTCGGGCATAGGGGGGGCAAAGTGAGCATCGCGCTCTGGTCACCGAGCGTACGCGACCGGGAGTTCGGATCACGATTCCTGGAATCCGAGGCATCGAGCGTGGCGACCTCGTTCGGCGCACCGGTCGTTCCGCAGCGCCACCGTCCTCGCGCTGCTAACCTCGGTGCACGGTGACGACGTGATCTACCTCCAACGAGTCCTCCTCGCGTGCGCGTGCGCCGCGGTCGCCGGCGCGGCCATGGCCGCGCAAGGCGCGCGACCCGCCACGACGGCAAGCGCGACACTGAAGCTGCGCAAGGTCGAGGTCGCCGATCCCGGCATCGGCTGCACCGCGTTCACGATGCTCGTGCCGTCCGATTGGACGCTACAAGGCGGCGTCGTGTGGCAGATGCAGTACTCGAACCTCGCGAGCGGCGCGTTCACGGTGCGCGATCCGCAGAGCAAAGCCGCGCTCGAGGTGTTCCCGATCATCCCGGCGTGCTGGGACGACGGCGGCGGCACGCGTGGATTCCAGACGGGCCAGAACTACATGGGCAACGTCGTGTACCCGCTGCCGCGGGACGCGCTGCAATACGTGCGCGACGTGTTCGTGCCGCTGCACCGCAAGAGCGTGCGCGACGTGAAGATCGGTGCACAGACGGACTTGCCCGACGTCACCAAGGCCGTGGAGCGCGGCGTGCAAGAGCCCGGTGTCGAGAAGCGCGTGCGCGCGTCGAAAGTGCGCATCGAGTACCAGGACAGCGGCAAGACGATCGCCGAGGACGTCTACGTGACGATGGTGCTGTCGCGTTCGCCGATGGTGCCGACGATGACGATGTGGGCGCTCGAGCACCAGTACTCGTTCCGCGCGGAGAAGGAGAAGCTCGACGCGCTCGCGCCGCTCTTGCAGACGATGATCGCTTCCGTGCGCATCGAGCTCGCGTGGTACGCGGGCTACGCGCAGGTCCTGGACCTCTGGCGCCAAGGCCAGATGCAGTCGATCCGGGACGCCGGCGAGATCTCGAAGCGCCTCTCGCGCAACAACGACGCGCTCATCGCGTCGATGCGCTCGGCCTGGCAAACGCGCCAGGCGTCCGCGGATCGTACGTCGCGCGAGTTCGGCGAGTACGTGCGCGGCGTGGAGACGTACGACCATCCGTACGAAGAGAGCGAGATCCAGCTCCCGTCGGGCTACGACGACGTGTGGACCAACCCGCGCGGCGAGTACGTGTTCTCGAACGAAGCGGGCTTCGATCCGAACGTCGGCTCGACGGTGGAGTGGCGCAGGTTGCAGGCGGCGAAGTGAGCGACGTCGGGGCGTGAGAGTGCGGACGGCTCGCATCGCATGCGGAGTGATCACCTTCGCGGGGATCGCGGCGCTGGCTCTTGGTGTCATGGCGTACCAGCGGTGGCAGAGCAAACCATGGACGGCGAACGAGCTCCGTGATTGGTACGGGAGTCACGCTGAGCATCGCTTCCCGCCCAGCCCGGTTTTCTATCGGGGGTCGGATGAGGAGTTCCATCACTTCGCCATTCGCTCCATGGACACTTGGGTGACGCCGCGCGTGCGACGAGCGGAGATCGAGCTCGAAGTACACCCGTGGGTCAGCGCCTCCACGGGTCCGTTTCCCGGCTACTACACCGTTGATCCGCGCGCCGGCTTCCGAAAGGTGAACTCGGTCGGTCGATGACGGGCACGCACGCAGTCGGCGTGCAACAGACCGCGGATCGGCGTGGACGTGGGACCGTTCGTGCCGCAGGCCTGCCCGCCGACGGTCATTCCACGTCGGTCAGTTGCGCGGCGTTGTCGCTCCGCCCTTCTCGACGAAGAGGATGTCCTCGACGAGCTTGACGGCGCCGTAGCGATAGTCGACCAGCACCCGCGACGCGGGCGACTCGATGCGCAGCGGCTCGAAGAGACTGGCACGACGCTGTTCGACGGCGGGCGTGCCGTTCGACGGTGCGCGCGCGATCGAAGCGCGCAGTAGTTTCTCGAGCTCGTCCGCACCGCTGTCGTTCGGCGCGTCGACCGCCAATCGGATCGCGACCTCTCCGCGTGCTTCGGTGAGATCGAACTCGAGGCCGCGCACGTGTGCGGCGAACACGCGTTCCTCGTCGCGCTCGAGCGCAGTCAGCTCGCAGAGAATCCGCAACCCGCGCGCGAAGAATCCCGTCTCGTCGAGCGCGGGGTCGGCGATGCTGCTGGCGGCGAACACGAGCGAGCCGACCGCTGGTGTCGCTCGAATCACCGGTGCGCGAGCCGGGCCGCGGGCGCTCGTCGAATTCGACTTCTGTGCCGACGCGAGGTTGCGCGCGTGGCCGTCGACCACGAGCAAGGCGTGCTCCAGCACGGTCGACGAGCTCGCGAGCACCGCGACGCGGACGGCGCCCTCGCGGGCGGGCAGCAAGCAAACGTAAGGAAAGGCGTCGGCCGTTCCGCCTTGCAGCACGTCGCGACCAGAGATCCGCACTGCACGCGAGGTCGCCGCCAGGCGGCGTCGAACTTCGAAGTGCCGATCGCGACGGCCGCGACGCCGGCGTCGCGCCCCCGCGAGCCGTACAGCGTGACCGAACGGATGTCGACGAACGGATCGAGACCGAACGTCGACTGAATGCGGTCCGCGTCGAACTCGCGCTCGAAGTGCTGACCGGCGTCGTGCAGCGCGCGCAGCAGCGCCGACCGCGACAACGCTTCGAAGTCGATGTGCAGGATCCACGGCGTCTCCGCGCCGACGAGACGAGCGTCGAGAGAACCCGCCGAAGCTCCCGTGGCGAGTGCGAGCACGGCGACGCCGGCGAGTCGAGCGATCATCGAAGTCGTCCTTTCCGCGTACTCGGGGACGAGCGGCGCGTGGAGCGGTTCTTCGACGGCGGACTTCCGTCCACTGAAGTCGTAGCAGGCCGTCTCCGTGTGGACGGAAACGACGCCGCCGCGAGACCTTGGATCCCGCGGCGGCGTGCGCTCGACGAAACGTTCGACTCGTCCGGATCAGCGCGCCCAGCGGATCAGCACGCCGTTCGTGATGTTGAACGCGGCACTCGTGCAGAAGCTCGCGCTGTTGCGGTACCACGCTTGGTATCCGTACGTTCCACCGTCGAACGAGACGCCGCCCTTGTTGTGGAGAGCGAGCTCGCTCCCGACCGGGTAGCTCACCGCGCCGGCGGTGGCGGACTTCGTCGCGATGCGGATCATGCCCGCACCGATGCAGCCGAGGCCGTCACCGAACACGCTCGGGTTGGCCGGCGCGCTCTGCTCGAAGATGCACAGCGCGACGGCCGGAACTCCGCTGACGGAGAGCACGGCCGTGTCGTTCACGGTCGAAGGCGTCCCGTTGAGCGTCACGAGCGCGCCCGCTGCGTTCGCGGAGTTCGCGCAGCCGTGCGCCGGGAAGCCGTTGTTGCCGCACGGACATGCGCCGGCAGAGCCGTCGCCCTTGCAGAAGTAGCTCCACGTACCGCCTTCGTACGTGTCGACGAGCGCACCCATGATGTCGCTGTGTCCCGCGAACAGATTCTTGTGGAACGCGACCATGAAGCGTTTGTTCGGGCCACCGGAGCCAGCGGCCGACGCCATGCGCGGGATGCCTTCCCACGACGTCGAGAAGCCGAGCGTCATGTGCGTCTGCGCGAGCTGCAGCGAGTTGCCGACCACGCGCAAGTCCGACGCGAACACGTCGTAATCGCCCTGGTCCGGCTCGAACTCCTCGTGGTACGCGACGAGGAAGTGCTGGCCGTCGGTGTCGACCGACGGCTGGCCCTGATCCTTCAGGAACCAAGTCGACTCGGCCGTGCTCAAGTTGAGCTCCTGCACGACGGTCGCGCCGTCGAGGAGCGACACGACGATGTCCCAGTCGGTGCCGAAGTCCCGCATGTACGCGACCATCGTGCGTTGACTGCCGATGAGCGGGCTCGACACGCTCGAGTAGATGTCGTCGTTGAACGCGGTGATCTGGAACGGGGAGCTCAGCGTGAGCCCGTCGAAGCGGATGCGGCCGCCCCAGATGTTCGAACCGCCGCTCACGTGGCGTTCCCACGAGATCATCCACGTCGAGCCGCCGTTCGACTTCGACACGCTCGGGAACTCGTCGCGCGTGCCGCCGGAGTTCGAGAGATAGTTCGGTGCCGTGACCGACGTGTTCGCGCCGACGAGGCGCACGAGGATGTCGTAGTCCGCGAACGTGTCGTACTCGCGCTCGTACGCGACGCAGTAGTACGCGGGTCCGCTCGGATACGGGTCACCGCCGACGGACGGGTGGCGCTTCGGTCCGCCACCGCTCTCGCCGCCGCTGATGAAGAACTCGTTGCTCATCGCGGAGATGTCGGCTTCGATCGTGCGGCCACGAATCTCGCGCGAGCCGCTGCCGTCGACGCTGCTCACGGCGAGGAACTGCGTCGCCGAGCGCAGGTTCGCGCACTTCACGTCATCCCAGGACGCATTGTTCACGTTGACGTAGCCGCCCCACACCGGCGAGCCCGCGGCGTTGCACATGTGGTAGTAGACGTCGTTGTCGCCGCCAGCGGCGCGCTCCTCGAACACGACGAGCCAGCGCTGCGTCGTGGCGTCGTACGCGACGTCGGGCAAGTAATCGTTGAAGGTCGTGTCGTCGATCGGGAACGTGCTCACGACGGGATCGATCACGAGCGGCAGCGCGGCCGTGGCCAGGAAGTTCCTGTCGACGCGGATCGAGATCGATCCGTCTTGGAGCTCGGTCGGCGCTTCCACGCGGCGGCCTTCGGCGTCGATCGCGACGGCGCGGCCGTAGCTCACGTGACCGAACTCCGAGCGGAACTCGAAGCCGTCGGCGCCGTGAGCGGCGGCGAGCTCGCTCGCGATCGGCACGCGCACGACGAGGTCACCGGTGCTGGGCAGCGAGCGGAAGACGAAGAGCTGCTCGATCGACTCGGGCGCGAGCTCGTACGTCTCGACGAACGCGCCGCGATCGATCTCGATGCGGTGCTCGGTGCGCGTCGCCGGCGCGGAGCGCTCGAACGCGAGCGGCTGTCCGTCGAGCGTCACGACGTCCGGCGACAGCGTGAGCGGATAGTGACGCGGCTGCTGCGAGCTGAAGAGCGGGTAGTACGTCGCACCGGTCTCGTCGAACGATGCCTTGTAGTGCGCGCCACGTGCCCACAGAGATCCGTCGCCAGGCGCGTCGTAGTGCATCACGGTGTGGTCGACGCCGAGCGGCACGGACGGAGCGAAAGCCGGCATGGCGACACCGTCGCCGAGCTCCGAGTTCGCCTTCGCCTGCTCGTCCACCGCAGCCGGCGCGTCGATGGGTCGCGCGGGCGGCGACTCGAACGGCCGCGCCATCTCGGGTGCCGTCTTCGCGCCATCCGACGCAGCGATGGGCGCGAACACGCGCTCTTGCGCGTGTGACGTGCCTCCGAGCGACGCGGTGAGCGGGGTCGTGAGGAGTAGAGCGAGCGCCGTGTCACGGCGGATCGAGAAAGGCTGCATGGGATCGACTCGGTAGGTGGTTGCGCGGAGACGCGCGGGCTCCACCGGAAGTCGGTGCGGCGCGCTCCGAACCCTCACCTGCAGGCGCTCCGCCGGCCTAGACAGGGAAAGCGGAGAAAGTGCGCGTTCCGCGCGCGGCGGCTACTCGCCTTGCGCGAGCATGCGCGCGCGCAGAGCGGCGAGCGGCTGGAAGGCCGGATGCAGCTCCAGCGCCGCGTCGATCGTCGCGAGCGCCGCGTCGCGCTCCCCGACGCGCTGATAGCTCACGGCGAGCTCGTGCCAGATGTCGGGTCGATTGCCGTCGAGCGCGACGGAATGCGCCAAGTGATCGCAGCCGGCGCGCGCGTCGCCGATCTCGCGCAGCGCGATGCCACGATAGGCGTGCACGCCCGGATTCAACGGATCGACGGCGAGCAAGCGCACGAAGAACGGCAGCGCAGCGCGCATGTCGCCGCTCTGCATCTGCAATTGCCCGGAGTTGAGCAGCGCATCGACGTGTCGCGGATCGAGTGCGAGCGTCTGCTGCCAAGCCGCGCCGGCCTCGTCGAAGCAGCCGCGCATCGCGAGCGACACACCGAGCGTGTTGAAGATCTCCGGATGCGGCTCGATGCGCAGCGCGCGCCACATGTACGCCTCGCAACCCTCGAAGTCGCCCGTGAGGCGGCAAAGGGCGCCGAGCTCGTGCAGCGGCGCGGCTTGGTCCGGCTCCATGGCGGCCGCGCGTTCGAGCGCAGCGCGCGCAATCGCCGGATCGTAGGGCGAGAGCGTGGTCCCGGCCGTGGTGAGCGCATGGAACGAGTCGGGCCACAGCGCGAGCAGCGCTCCCGCCGCCGAGCGCGCCGACCGCTCGTCGCCGGCCTCGCCCGCGACGCGCGCGCGCACGACGTAGAAGAACGAGCGCGCGTGGCGCGAGCGCACAACGGCTTCGTTCAGCATCGTCACGGCGCGCCTCTGGTACTCGAGCCGTCGCATGACTTGTCGGCTCGGCGATTGGAGATAGAGCCCGACGCCGATCATGAAGAAGTCGAGCGAGCTCGCGTCCGGCCGCAGCAGCACGTCGACGTCCTGTGTGATGGCCTCGCGGCTCGCGAACGCGCGCAACGCATCGAACCCCGGCGATCGTGGCGCGGACGCGAGGATCCGCAGCGCTTCCTCGTCGCGCTGGTATCCGATGCGCGCCAGCGCGCGGCCGGCGAGTGCTTCGAGGCTTTCGGGATCGAGCGCGAGCGCGCGCACGAAGTCGTCGTCCGCGCCTTCCGACGCGAGCAGCTTCGTGTAGCCGTCGACGAGCGCGCGGTCGCGATCCTGCTCGCGCGCGACGAGCTCGGCGGCATACACGATGTCGCGCTCGGCCCACCATGTTCCTCCGAGCACCGCGGCGCAGAGCGTCGCGATGCCGAGCAAGCTCGCGAGCAGCGCCTGACGCGGCTCGCGGCGCGCCCAACGCAGCGCGCGTCCGTAGTACGGAACCGGCCGGGCCGCGATCGGGCGTCCTTCCGCGCACGCTTCGAGGTCGTCGGCGAATGCCGCGGCGCTGCGGTAGCGGCGCGCGCGATCCCGTTCCAGGGCGGTGGCGACGACGACGGCGAGATCGCGCGGCACGTCCCGATTCACGGCGCGCGCGTCGGGCGCGGATTCCGACGCGATCGCGCGGAACAGCGCCACCGGTGTCGGCGCGTCGAACGGGCGGCGCAGCGTCAAGCACTCGAACAGCGTCACGCCGAGCGCGTACACGTCCGTTTGCACGTCGGGTCGTGCACGTTCTCCGCTCACGATCTCCGGCGCGAGGAACGCGGGAGTTCCGGCGGTCTCGCCCGTGCGCGTGAGCGCGTGGCCGTCGGGCTCGTCGGCGATCGCCAGGCCGAAATCGACGAGCACGGGCGTGTCGTCGAGCGCGATGATCACGTTCGACGGCTTGACGTCGCGGTGCACGATGGAGCGCTCGTGTGCGGCGTGCAGCGCGCGCGCGATCTGCGCGACGCGGCGCGCGATCTCGAGCGGCGCCGTTCGCTCGCGCGCGCGGAATCCCGACGCATCGAGGAAGCGCACGCAGCCGAGCTCCTGCGCGCGCGCCTCCGCGATGTAGTGCGCGAGGTTTCGGCCCTCGACGTAGCGCATCGCGATCCAAGGTCGACCCGCGTCGACGCCCGTGCCGTAGACCGTCGCGATGCCGGGGTGATCGAAACGCGCCGCGAGCTCCGCTTCGCGCCGAAAGCGCGCGCGCGCCGAAGCGCTCGACAAGAGCTCCGCCGGCAGCACTTTCAACGCGACGCGGCGGTTGAGCGCTTCCTCGACGGCTTCGAGCACCACGCCCATTCCGCCGCGGCCGACCTCGCGCACCACGCGATACGGGCCGACGCGCTCGGGCTGCGGACCGCGATCCTGCGTCACAGACTCGAGTGCGAGCAGCGCCGACAACGCCGACGCGAGCTCGGGGCCGAGCTGTGGATGCTGGGCGGCGAACTCCACCGGATCCGTGTCGTCGCCGCGGCGACGCCCGGCGAGGAACAGCTCGACGGCGTCCTCGGTGGATGTCGGCCGGGCGGCTTCGCTCATGCGCGCTCACCGGCGCTCTCCGCAGCCAGCGACTCGAGCGCCGGCCGCAAGCGCACGAGTGCGCGCACGAAGCGCTTGCTCGCGGCGGCGGGCGTGATCGCGAGCTCGAGCGCCGCTTCGTCGTTCGACAAGCCCTCGAAGTGCCGCAGCGCGACGATCTCGCGGTCGAGCTCGTCGAGGTCCTCCAGTGCGGCGAGCACCCGCGCGCGCAACTCTTCGCGCCGCGCGGCCTGTGTCGGCGAGGTTTGGCTCGCGAGGAACGCATGCGCGATGCCGATCGCGCTGATGCTCGCGCGGCTGTGTGTCCCGACCTCGCGCTCTGCGTCGCGCATTTGCGCGCCGAGATGCCGGCGCTGCGCTTGCGCGAGTGCTTGCGCCGTCGTGAGCCGCAGCCACACGCTCAAGGGCAGCGCGTCCTGCGCGCACCACTCCTCGAAACGGCGCACGACCTCGAGCCACGCTTCTTGCACGACGTCGGCGGGATCGAGGCGACGCCGCAGTGCCGCGTCGAGCCGCAGCTCGACCATGCGCACGAGGCGCGGCTGGTGGAGCTGGAACAGCTCCGACAGCGCACGCGAGTCGCCGTCGCGCGCGCGCGCGACGAGTTGTTCGATCACGACGGAGTCCATGGCGGCGAGGCGATTGTAGAAGGCGCGCCGGAACCGTGCAGGGTGGCGAGGGCGGATGCTCGTGGAGGATCCTGAGCGCGGTGCTCGCTGGCCGAATCGCGCGCGGCGCGTGCTTGACGGCGTGCCGCGCGCGCGGACGATCTGCGTCTCGATCCATGACACGCCGCGAGCCGAAACCGACGCCCGAACCCGCTCCGCACGAGGGCGGTCTGAAGCACAATCCGTTCGCGGCGCTGCGCGCGAAGCAAGCCGACCTTCCGCCCGCGAGCACGAACGACGGCGTGTGCGGTGCGGAGAGCGACGAGCGAGCGACGAACTCGCCGACTGCGACGCGCGCGCGCGTCACGGTGCGCCGCGAGCGCGTGGGCCGCGGCGGCAAGACGGTGACGATCGTCGAAGGTCCCGGCATCGCGGGCCGCGACGTCGAGGCGCTCGCACGCGACATCGCGCGCGCTCTCGGAACCGGAGCGCGCGCGGAAGCTGGCGCGCTCGTCGTGCAGGGCGATCAGAGCGACCGCTTGGTCGCGTGGCTCGGCGCGCGCGGCTTTTCCAACGTGACGCGCGGCAACTGAACTCCGCGCCGTCGCGTCAGCTCACAGGCCGCTCCAATTCACGAGCTGCTCGTAGAGCACGCCCAGCTCGGCGAGCGACGCTGGGCCGGTCACGGGACACGGCGGCGTCGCGCACGGCGGACACGGATTCGGCAGCGACGGCACGCACGCGCACGACGGCGCGCCGAGAGGCAACGGACAGAGCGCGGCGTCGCAGAAGAGATCCGAGAGCTCGTCCGGGTCGGTTGGAAGGAAGAATCCTTGTTGCCACGCCAAGCTCGCGGAGACTCCGCGGACGCCGGGTGCGGCAGGTGTGCCGCCGGAATACAGACTGATGTACTTGAACACGCCGTCCGTGATGCCGCGGATGTGTTGGCGGAGCTGTGGTGCTTCCGTCGCACTCGGCGTGAACGGCCCGTTCGGATCGAAGAGCTCGGTGAACGCGTAGGTGCGCGCGCTCGGCGCCGTCGGCTGATCGATCATGTGCTTGAAGCTGACTCCGTCTTGGGTGGGCGGATTCGAGGCCGTTGCATCCGCACCGGTGAGATCGGCGATCGTGCTCCAGAAGTCGACGGCGCTGACGAGCCCGTTGCACGTGGCGCCGCGATTCTCCGGCGCGACCGATGCGCCGGAGACGATCAGCGGAACTCGGACGCCGTACTCGTACGTCGTGCGCTTGCCGTGTCCCGTGATCGGCCAGCTGTCGAGCGGACACGGCAGCAAGTTGCTGACGGATCCGTTGTCGCCGACCACGATGATGGTCGTGTTCGCGCGCACTGGGGCCGGCAGTCCGTTGACCATGACTCCGATGACGGAGTCGATCGCCTCGACCATCCACGAGTAGCACGCGTGATAGCTCGGAGACGATTCGCCGACCTGGTCGCCGGGTACGAGACCCGCCGCGGTCACGGCTTGCTGCGTCGCCGGGGACAGATAACGCCGCGCCGGCACCTGGTGCGGCGTGTGCGGCGGCGAGAAGCACACGTACGCGAAGAACGGACCCGGTTGGTTGAGCATCCACCTCGAGGCTCGAGCTTGGACGACCGAAGCCTCCCATGTCGCCGGGCTGTACGGCCCCGACGGCGATCCAACCCAACTCGGAGTCAACGGACTCTGTGGCGCGTCGACCAGCAACCAATGGAAGTGGTCTCCGATGTTCGCCATGTGGCCGAAGAAGCGATCGAATCCGTTGCGCAGCGGATGATCGAAGTTCGTCGTCTCGTCCTCGTGGTCGGCCAGGTGCCACTTGCCGAACGCTCCGCTCGTGTAATGGACTCCGGTCTGTTCGAAGCCGTGCGCGAGCATCTCCGGAATGAAGATCTCGTCATCGGGGAGCGTGTAACCGACGCCACCGTGCCCCTCGGCGATGTAGCCCATGCCGGTCCGAAACGCGTAGCGGCCGGTCATGAACGCCGCGCGACTTGGACTGCACATCGGATTCGCGTACGCGCGGGTGAAGAGGATCCCTTGTGCGCGCAACGCGTCGAGGTTCGGAGTCGGCGCGACGAACGGGCCGGAATGGCCGTACAGCGCGAGCTGCTCTGTGCCCAGATCGTCGAGCACGATCATCAGGATGTTCTGCGGCGGCGCGCTCTGCGCGGACGGACTCGCCGATGCAGATAGGAGGGGACTGACAGTTACGGCGAGGACGGCGAACGGCGGCATGCGCGGGCTCCGGCGGGGGGACAGGGCGAGGCTTTGGTGCGGTGCGCGATCCGAGTCTACCGGCAGTGCGATCGCGTAGGGGTCGCTGTGTGTGCGCGATCGTGTGACGCGTGGCGACAGATCGTTCGCGGGCACACCGCGAGCACCCACTCGGTCGCGGGACGGCGAGGCGCGTGATCGCGAGACCGCGCTACATCTCCGCCAAATACGCGTGCGCGAACTGCACGGCCATCGAGCCTTCGCCGACGGCCGATGCGACGCGCTTGACCGAGCCCGCGCGGGCGTCACCGGCCGCGAACACGCCGCGCCGGCTCGTCTCGAGCAAGTACGGCTCGCGCTGCGTCGTAGCGCCGGACGAGCGCGTCACGTCGCGACCCGTCAGGATGAACCCGTCCTCGTCGGTCTCGATCTCCTCGGGGAGCCATTCGGTGCGCGGCACCGCGCCGATGAAGCTGAACATCGACTGCACGTCGAGTGCGCTCTTCTCGCCGGTCTTGCGATTCGCGATCTCGATCGCGGCGAGGTGATCGTCGCCGTGCATGGCGTGCACGTGCGTGCTGCACAAGAGCTCGATGTTGTCCGTCTGCTCGATGCGCTGCGCGAGGTAGCTCGACATGTTCTTGTACAGATCGTCGCCACGGATCAAGTGGAACACTCGCCGCGCTTGCGAGGCGAGGAAGACCGCGGCTTGGCCCGCCGAGTTGCCTCCGCCGATCACGACGACTTCGGTGCCGCGGCAGAGCTGCGCTTCGTTGAACGTCGCGGCGTAGTAGACGCCGCGGCCTTCGAACTTCTCGCAGCCGTCGACTTCGAGCCGGCGATAGTCCGCACCGGTCGCGATGAGCAGGCACTTCGCGACGACGGTCTCACCGCTGTCGAGCGTCAGCACCGAGTAGCGCTTGTCGAACGAGAGCTGTGCGACCGGCGACGGAACGGACAGCCGCGCGCCGAACTTGTTCGCTTGCATCACGGCGCGATCGGTTAGCTCGCCGCCGGTGATGCCGGTCGGGAACCCGAGATAGTTCTCGATGCGCATGCTCATGCCGGCCTGTCCGCCGGGCGCGGTGCGTTCGAGCAGTACCGTGTTCAGGCCTTCCGACGCTCCGTACACCGCCGCCGCGAGCCCGGCCGGTCCCGCACCGACGACGGCGAGGTCGAACACGGACTTCTCGAGCGGGCGGCGGATGCCGATCGCATCGGCGAGCTCGCGATTCGTCGGGTTGCGCAGCAGCACTTGCTGTCCGAACGCGACGACCGGCGTCTCGGCGGCGCTCACGCCAAAGTGCGCGAGCAGCGCTTGGACGTCGGGATCCGACTCGAGGTCGAGCCAAGTGAAGAGCTGACGATTCTTCGCCAGGAACTCGCGGATGCGAAACGTGTCGCGTGAGTAGCGCGAGCCGATCACGCGCAAGCCGGTGAAGTCATGGCACTCGCGCAGGAGCTGCCGGCGCGCGAGGAACGCCTGCAGGACGATGTCGCTGAGCTTCGGGCATTGCGCGAGCATCTGCCGCAGTGCTGCCGCCGAGACCTCGTACGCCTGCGTCGCGCCGCGCGTGACCGCGGTGATGATCGACGGATTGCCGGTCAGGTGCGATACGTCGCCCGTGAACCCGCCCGCCCGGTGGACGGTGATCGTCTTCGGCGCATCGCCGGAAGTATCGAGGATCTCGATGGCACCCGACGTGATCACGAAGAACTTGAAGTCGCGATCGCCGGCGGCAATCAGCGTCTCGCCGTCTCCGAACGAGCGCAGCTGCGAGTGCGCGCAGTGACTCAAGTCGGCGATCAGCGACTCCTCGAGCGTCGGAAAGGCGACTTCTTCCAGTGCGTGGCTCATGGCGGGTTCCTCGTGCGTTCGCGCGCCAGACGCGCCGGAGCATGATGTCGGCCGCGCGAGAATTTGGCGAGCGCGCGCCACTCAATCCGCGTCGTCCGCGCGCGCGATGCGAACGAGGATCACGCCCGCGTCGTCCGCGCGCCCCGAGAGCTCGACGTCGGCGCCGTCGGCAGCGCCGCGGATCCAGAGCACCTCGCGCGCGGCGAGAGCGAACGGCTCGTCCTCACCGGTGACGCGTGCGAGCACGCTGCCGGACAGCACGCACACGAGCGCGTCCTGCGCGTCGAGCGCCTCGATCACGCGGCGCCGGCGCAGGCGCGAAACCTGCACGTCCGCTCGATGCCGGTCGCGCCGCACGAGCACGTTGAGGTCCGCGACGGGACCGCCGTCGAGCTCTCCGCTCGTCGGCCAGTCGCCGGAGAAGAGATACGGCTCGAGCGGTCGGACGTAGGCGCGCGCCGCGTCTCTGCCGTGCGTGAGCGCGAGACCGCGGCCAGCGGTGACGACGAGGATGCGGTCGAAGCCCGGGAACGCGGAGAACGGACCGTTTTCGTCGATCGCGGCGCGCGACACACGCCAATCGAAGTCGCCGCGCTGGAAAGTGGCGTGCGGTGGCCAGAGCGCGAGCTCCTCGGTGACACCGCGACCGTTCTTCCACGGCAAGTGCCGAAAGTCCGTCTCCCGAAGATGCAGGACCTCGCGCTTCCGATCGTGAGTCGAGTCCATGACGCGCACATTGTTCGCATCGAGCTCGGGAACGCGAGCCCGTATCTCCCACTGCGTCGGGCCGCGGTCGCGCCAACTCGTTCGGAGCAAGCAGCCCGTGGTGAAAGTCATTCGGCGCGAAAGTGGCCCGTTCGCATCGGCGCGGCGTCGCGCGATCCTCGGCGAATCGCGAGGATTCGCCTGCGGTCGCGCTGCTTGCTCCGACGCGAGCGAGCCACTTTCGCGCTCGAAGCACTTTCACCACGGGCTGCAAGGCGTTGCGGCGGGATCGACCTTCTCCGACCTGCGGCATGGATCACGACGCGGTCGCCGACGCTCTGGATCGCGGGGCTCTTCACGTGCGCAGTGCTGCGCACCGGGTTGCGCAGTCGTCCGCGCGCGCGCAGCGCATGGAACGGCGGGGATCCGTTCCGGCTGCGTTCGCTCGACCGGACCTCTGCGGTTTGCCTTCGCTATCCGGTCGCCTCGGCGCGGATGCGACGACGAGATAGAGCCGAGCCCGGCCTCTCCACGCCGGTCGTCTCGATCCTCGTCGAGGCGCCACCGCGCGGCGACAAAGCCGGCGGTCGACGCGGGCGGCGGGGACGCGGCGCGCGCGATAAACTCTCCGGCTCGCTCCATCACCACACCGTTCCCGAGCGCTCGAGGATCCCGCCGTCATGACCACTGTCCGTCCGTCCCGCCGCCGTCTTGTTTCGATCCTTCTCGCCGGCTCCGTTCTCGTCGGGGTCGCGTTCGGCGTTCACGCGCGCAGCGCCGCGGCCGCGCGCGCCACGCCGGCAGTCAGCGACGCCGTCGAGCAGTCGATGCGGCAGATGAATGCGGCGATGAAGGTGCTCGGCAAGGGGATCACCGCCGAGACGCGCGACAACACGCTGCAACAGCTCTCGAAGTTTCAGGCCGCCGTGGTTGCCGCCAAGGAGCTGACGCCCGCTTCGATCGAGCAGGTGGCCGAAGACAAGCGTGCCGAGTACTTGGTCGGATTCCGCAAGCAGATGGTCGAGGTGCTCAAGGTCGCCGGCGATGCCGAGATCGCGGTCCTCGACGGCAAGTACGACGTCGCGCAAGAGCTCGTGCGCGCGAAGCTCGGCGGCCTCAAGAAGGAAGGCCACGACAAGTACCAGCACGAGTGAGCGATCCACGCGACGTCAGCCCGCCGCTCTTTCGTTTTCGAGGCACGCGAGCGCACTTGCGCGCACTGCTTTGGCTCGCGGGAGGCGTCGTCCTGCTCACGACGCTCGGCGCGGCTCAGACTTTGTGGCGCGACCCGTACGTGTCGGCGTGGTCGCACGCGTTGGACGTCGCGACGGTGGGGCTCGCCGCGCTGATCGGCCCGTTCGCGGGCCCGATCGCGCGCGATTGGCAGTCGTGCTGCGCGGAGAACGCGTGGACGCTCTTGCCGTACGCGGCCATCGGCCCCGCGCTCGCACTGAGCGCGCTGCTCGTGCCGAGCCCCGAAGGCCGCGGCTGGTCGCGCGCGCGGCTCGCACTGTGGATCGTCGGCTGGCTCGTCTGGTTCTACAGCGCGATCTTGTCGCTCGGGCACGCGCTCGAGTGATCAGCGGGGCAGCTCGCCGTCCACGCGATGGCCGGCGGCGCGCAACGCGTCGCGCGCGGCTTCGAAGCGATCGGCCGACACGAGCAACCAATCGGTGTCGTAGGTCGAGATCGCGAACACGGGCACCTCGACCGCGGCGAGCGCGCCGCACAGCGCCGCCAGAATTCCGATCGACGTCATCGGCACGGTTCCGTCGATCCCGAGCGCGACGCGATCACGCTCGTGCGTCACGTCGCGCGGAACGTGGACTTGCGCGCACACGATCGAGAGCTCCGTGGGCGTTCGCGCGATGTTCACGAACCGACCGCGCGCCCATCCGGCAACGACCGCGTCCTGCGGCAAGCGTGCGATGGCTAAGCGCTCGTCGTGGACGACGAAGCGAAAGGTGTTCGTCGGAGACATGGACCCGGCGGAGAGCGTCCGTATGCGTGCAGTGCGCGTCAAGCGTGCGCTCGCGGCACGTGCGAACGGAAAGGGCCCACCGGGAGGTGCCGTCCGCACCCCCCGGCGGCCGAAGTCGTACCGGTGCGCCCGTCCAGCACGCCGGCACGACTGTTCAAGCGATCGCGATGATCAAGATCACCACGACGACCACGATCGCGATGATCGTGAGGTCGCGATCGGAGAGGCTCATCTCGCCGGCGCGCAACGTACGCAGCGCCGTGCTCTCTCGTTGCGCTGCACGGAGCGCGGTGCGCTCCGGCGCACTCGGGCTGGCGCGCAGCGCCGGCGCGCCGGCGCGCATGTCGGCGAGCGCGGATGCCGAGGCGGCGTGCAAGCTCGCACGGTCGAGCGCATGCGTCGCCGCCGCCTGAGCCGGACCGAGCGCGAGCGCGGCGATGACGACGGATCCGATGATGTTCCTCATGAATCGACTCCTTGTGCGACAGCGTTCGGACTTGCGGGCATCGCGAGCAACGTGAAGCGCTCGCACTCCGACCAACTGCGTTGGAAGGACTCGTACGGTTGGATGACGCGGCCGCGCACGGGATCGAGCACGATCACGTTGCGCTGCAGCTCGTCGTAGCCGAGGAACAGCACGTAGTGGTGCTTGTCGGTCTCGGGCGAGATCATCACGAGCAGCGGCCGCCCCGCGTCGACGTGGTGCAAGAGACCCGTCGGCGCGCGATCGAGCGTTCCTTGGAAGAGGTACGTCTCGCACCCGGCGCGCTCCAAGGCAGCGCACAGCTCGCCACCCGACAAGCCTTCCTGCGTGCGCGCGAGCTCGGCGAGGCGCTCGCGCTCGGCGACTTCGAGCGGCAGATGCCAGTAGTCGCACAGCGCCGACACCGAGACGAGGCCGCACTCGTACAGCTCGTCCTGCTCGACGAGCGGCATGTCCAGAACGACGGCCTGGTCGGACAGGATCTCGGCGCGCTTCGTCGTCGTGCTGGCGCACGCGACCGTGAGCAGCATGCCGAGAGCGCAGCACAAAGTGCGCAGTTGGATTCGCGAGACCACGGGATGCTCCTCTTTCTTGCCGCGCGGATGGCGCTGCGGCGGACCCCGCTTCGCAATGCGCATGCCAGCGTCGGAAGTGCGCAGCGGCGCGGGAACTCGCCCGTGCGGCGTGCAAATTCTGCGCGCCGCCGCCACGGAGGCAGTGTGCGAGACGCGGGCTACGACGCGTCGAAGACCGCGGCGAGCGCGCTCGGATCGACGGGCTTCACGAGATGGTGGTCGAATCCGGCCTCGAGCGAGCGCTGGCGGTCCTCGAGCTGTCCAAAGCCGGTCATCGCGACGATCGTGACGTCGCGTCCGCGCAGCGCGCGCAGCTCTCCGGCGACGTCGTATCCGTTCTTGCGCGGCAAGCCGATGTCGAGGAAGAGGATCGCCGGCCGGAACTCGCGCTCGGTGTCGAGCGCGCTCTCGCCGTCGTACGCGGTACGCACGTCGTGGCCGCGCAGGCGCAGCAGGATCGCCAGGCTGTCGGCGGAGTCCTGATTGTCGTCGACGACGAGGACGCGCCGCGTGCGCGACGCCGCGTCGCGTCGCGCGCCGGGCTGTGCGCGGCCGGTGTCGCGAACGGGCGACGGATCCTTCCCGCGCGGCAGATACACGACGAACTCGCTACCGAATCCGACGCCGGCGCTCTTCGCTTCGATGCGCCCGCCGTGCAGGTCGACGAGCTGCCGTACGAGCGTGAGCCCGACGCCCAAGCCGCCTTGCGCGCGCTCGAGCGCGACTTCGTGTTGCCAGAACATGTCGAAGATGTGGTCGAGCATCTCCGCCGGGATGCCCATGCCGTCGTCGCGCACCGAGATCACGACCTCGTCGTCCTCGGCGGTGCACGACAACCAGATGTGTCCGCTGCGCTCGGTGTACTTCGCCGCGTTGTTGAGCAGATTGGCGAGCACCTGCGCGAGTCGCACGGGATCCGCGTGCACGCGGACGCGCTCCGGGGGGAGCTGCACGGACAGCGCGTGTCCCGACGCGGCGACGACCGGCCGGCTGATCTCGAGGGCGCGTCCGATCACGTCCGCTAGCTCGACGTGCTCACGCTTGAGCTCGATCTTCCCGCGCGTGATGCGCGACACGTCCAGCAAGTCGTCGACCAGCCGCACGAGCAGGTCGAGCTGGCGCTCGACCGACGCGAGCGCGCGTGCCCGATCGTCCGCGTCGGCGTTCTTCGAGCGCAGGATCAGCGACGCATTGCGCATCGGGGCCAGAGGATTGCGCAGCTCGTGCGCGAGCGTCGCGAGGAACTCGTCCTTGCGTCGGTCGCCGTCACGCAGCTCGTCGTACAAGCGGACGTTCTCGAGCGACGCCGACGCGGCCTGTGCGAGCTGGTTCAGGATCGCCGCGTCGCGCGCCCGCTGCTCCTCGTCCAGCGTGTCGAAGCTCGCACGCACGGCGCCGATCGCACGCCCCTCGGCTCCCGTGAGCGGCGCGGCGACGCCGCCGTCATTCGCGCCGGTCGCGTCGAACGACACGCTGACCTCGCTCGCCGCGAGGATGCGCAGCGTCTCGCGGCGCAGCGCTTCGACCACGTCGTCGCGCGAACGCGCCGAGCCGAACGCGCGCACTGCGTCCGCGATCGCGCGCATGCGCAACGCGGTCTCGCGTTCGGCCGCGAGCAGCTCCCGAACGCGGCGCTCGTTCTCCCGTTGTTCCGTGACGTCGCGGATCGCGAGCACCGCGCCGATCGTCACTCCGTCTGCGTCGCGCAATGGCGATGCGGACTCGTCGATCGCGCGCGATTGCCCGTCGCGCCGGACGAGGACGCGATCTTTCGTGCTCTTGTGGAGCCCGCCGTCTCGCAGCACGCGCGACAGCAAGAGTTCGGCCGGCCGCCCGGTCCGTGCGTCGCGTACGTCGAGCACCTCGCTCGCGGAACGTCCTCCGACGTCGGAGAGCTGATAACCGGCCATCTGCTCGGCGACGGCGTTGAGATAGGAGATGCGTCCGCTCGCGTCGGTGACGACGAGACCTTCCACGATGCTCTCGAGTGTCGCGCGCAGGAACGCGCTCTGCGCGGCGAGTTCGCGCACGGCAGACGCGCGCGCGACGATGTTGCGGCGCGTCATCGCGACGGCAGCCACGAATGCGATCAGCGTGGCGAAAACTGCCGCGATCGCGACAGCCGACGCGCGGCCGAAGTCGCGCTCGGCGCGCGCGGTGGTCGCGTCGAGCTTCTTGGTCTCGAGCGTGAGCTGCTCGTCGAGCAGCGCCGTGATCACGTTCATGCTGTCCTTGCCGTCGTCGTCGAGCACGAGATCGCGCGCCGCCTCGAAGCCCTTCTCGCGCCGCACTTCCAGCGTGTCGCGCATCACGGTCATCTTGCGCGTCAGCGCTTCGGCGAGGCGCTCGAGCCGCACATCTTGCTCCGGCGTCCCGTCCGCGAGTGCCCACAACGCTTGGCGCGAGCTCTCGACACCCGCGACGCCTTCCTCGTACGGCGTGAGGTAGCTCACGTCGCCGGTGATCAAGAAGCCTTGGTGGCCGCGTTCCGCGTCCTTGATCGCGGAGCGCAACCCATCGATCGACTCGAGCACCTGATATGCGTGGCGTGCGCTCTCCGCGTAGCGCGCGTGCCGCCCGGCCGCGGCGAAGCCGAGCAAGGCACTCGCGACGATCAGCGCAGCGACCGAGGCGAAGACGATGAAGACGCCGGTGTTCGAGATCCGCAGCATGCCGTGCAGGCGATCCTCCGCGTGGAGCCTGCGGATCCAGGTTACACGCGCGAAGCGGATCGACTAACCGCCCGTGGTGAAAGTCATTCAGCCGGAAAGCGGTCCGTTCGCGCCAGCCCGGCGTCGCTCGATCCTCGGCGAATCTCGACGATTCGCCTGCGGTCTCGCTCCTTGTTCTGACGCGAACGGGCCACTTTCGGGCTCGAAGCACTTTCACCACGGACTGCTAGCCCGCATTTCTCACCACGTCCGTCGCGAGGTTGCGCCAGCGCGTTCGGAGCAAGGCGTTGCATCGGAATCGACCGGAGGTGACCTAGTTGGTCAGCAAGGATCGATTCCGATCCAACAACGCCGCTCCGAGCGAGTTGGCGCGAACGCAGCAGGGCGTGGTGAGAAATGCAGGCTAGTGTCCTGAGTCAGAAGTTCGCTCTCACCAAGCTCGATCTCCTCCGCGCTGGCGGCGTTGCTCGGGTTCGGAAACCTGACAGGTTGCCTGCACCCTCGCGCCTTGCCAGCGACGACGATCTC
>JBJXHG010000100.1:0-78306 GCA_046160865.1 Planctomycetota bacterium
CTGAGCGCTTCCGCGCTCAGAGCTGGTACTCCTTGATCTTGCGATACAGCGTCCGCTCGCCGATCTGCAGCGACTTGGCGGTCTTCTCGCGATTGCCGCCGAAGAGGCGCAACGACTCGCGGATCAGCTCGGCCTCCACCTCGGCCAGCGTCTTGCCCGCGAGTTCGAACGCACCTTGGCGCAGCGAGGCACCCGCACCTTGAGGGCGCACCTGGTCGGGGATGTCTTCGACCGTCAGCACCTCGCCGCGCGCGAGCAGCACCATGTTCTCGACCACGTTGCGCAGCTCGCGCACGTTGCCGGGCCACGCATAGCGCATGAGCACGCTACGCGCTTCGGGCGCGATGCCGCGCACGGGTCGCTCGTGCTGCGCGGCCAGCGATCGCAAGAAGTGGTCGAGGAGCAGCGCGATGTCACCCGGTCGATCGCGCAGCGGCGGCAACTCGATCACCACGACTTGCAGACGGTAGAGCAAGTCTTCGCGGAACTCGCCCGAGCGCACCATGGTCTTCAAGTCGCGGTTCGTCGCGGCGACGAGACGGATGTCGACCTTCTCGACCTGATTGCCACCGACGGGCTGGACCTCGCGCGTCTCGAGCACGCGCAGGAGCTTCGCCTGCGTCGCGAGCGGCATGTCGCCGACCTCGTCGAGGAAGAGCGTGCCGCGGTCCGCGTAGACGATGCGTCCCTCCTTGTGCGCGACGGCGCCGGTGAACGCGCCCTTCACGTGCCCGAAGAGCTCCGACTCGATCAGCCCTTCCGACAGCGCGGCGCAGTTCACCGCAACGAAGGATTGCTGTGCGCGCGGGCTGTTCTTGTGGATCGCGCGCGCGACGAGCTCCTTGCCGGTGCCGCTCTCGCCTTGGATGAGCACCGTGACGTTCGTGCCGCTCACCTGCACGAGCACGTCGAACAGGCGCTGCATCGGCGGCGACTGACCGATGATGTCCTCGAACCCGAAGCGCTTGTCGATCTGGCGCTTGAGCTCGACGTAGCCGCGCTTGAAGCGCGCGTTCTCGACGGCGTGCTGCAGGCGCACGCGCAACTCGCCGAGGTTCACGGGCTTCTTCAAGTAGTCCGCCGCGCCGTGACGCATCGCGTCGATCGCGGTCTCGAGCGATTCGTGCCCGGTGACCAGCAACACGACCGCGTCCGGCTGCAGACGCTTCGCTTCCTTCAACACCTCGATGCCGGAGCGATCGGGCATCACGAGATCCGTCAGCACGGCGTCGAAGCTCTGCTCGGAGAGCAGCGCGAGCGCTTGGTCGCCCGAGTGCGCGAGCTGGCAGCGCTGTCCGTCCATCTCCAAGCCGTCGGCGAGCGCCTCGGCGTGCGACTCGTCGTCGTCGACGATCAGCACGCGCACCGGCCGGTCCTCGATGCTCATCGCGTCTCTCCTGGCGCGGCATCCGCGCTCGCACCTGCCGCGGCATCCGCGCTCGCCTCGGTGCGCTCGCCGCCGCGCTGTTTGTCGGGCGTATGGATCTCGACGAGCAGCGGAAACACCATCGAGAAGCTCGTGCCGCGGCCAGGCTCGGAGATCACGTCGATCTCGGCCCCGTGCTCGTCGAGGATGCGCTTGGTCGTCGAGAGGCCGAGCCCGGTCCCGCCACGCTTCGTCGAGTAGTAGACCTCGAAGCAGCGTGCGAGCTCGTCGGGCGTCATGCCGACGCCCGTGTCCGTGACGGAGAGCTCGACCAAGTTTCCATGCCGCTTGGCGCGCACGATCAGCTCGCCCCCCATCGGCATCGCTTGGCGCGCGTTGACGAACAAATTGAGCAACGCTTGGCGGATCGCGCCCGGGTCGAGCATCACGAGCGGCAAGCCGACCGGCAGGTCCACGTGGTGGCGGATGCCTTGCCGCGAGTCCTCGAGCTCGACGAAGTCGAGCACCTCGCGCACGATCGAACCGAGGTCGTGCGGAGCACGGTTGATCTCCCCGCCGCGCGCGAAACGCAGGAAGTCCTCGACGATCGTCTCGAGCCGCTTCACCTCGCGCTGCAGTGATTGGACGCGCTTCAGGCAGCGCTTTTCGCGCCCCGTGAGCTCGGGCACGCCGCGCGCGCCGTTCGTCTTGCCCCACTCTTCCTCGAGGAGCGCGAGGTGGATCGCCATCGTCGAAAGCGGGTTCTTGATCTCGTGCGCGAGGCCCGCGGCGAGCCGCGCGAGCGACGCGACGTGCTCCTCGTGAGTGTCGGCCGCAGCGTACGGACCGCGCGCGAGTTCGGCACGCTCCGAGCCGGCCGTGGATTGAGCGGTGTCGTCGGTGTGCATCGATCGAGAGCGCAGCGCGCGCCGGCTCACGGGCCGCGCGCCGCAGGCTGGCGCTGCACCGCAAGCGCTTGGGGCGCGATTGTGCAGCCGATAGGCTAGCAGTCCACCATGAAACTGGAACTCGACCGACCGTCGCGCACCGATCCACGCACGAGCGCGTCGGCGCCGTTCTCGCCATGACGGCGAGCACCGAATCGGTCGCCGACGCCGCGCCGTCACCCACGGTCCTCGCCCGCGCGAGAGACGTGCTCGCGCGGGGCAAGATCGTCGCGTTGCCGACCGAGACCGTGTACGGGCTCGGCGTGCGCGCGGATCGGCCCGCGGCCTGCGCCGCGCTCGCCGCGGCGAAGCGGCGTCCCGCCGAGCGCGCGTTCACTTGGCACATCGGCTCGACGTCCGCGTTGGAGCGCCTCGCGCGTGTTTCGCCGATGGCGCGCCGCCTCGCCGCACGCTACTGGCCCGGACCGCTGACGCTCGTACTCCCGGGCGTCGCGCGCGGACTCGCGGAGATCGCGCGCGACGGCTGGACGGGCGTGCGTCTCCCGGCGCACAAAGGCACGGCCGGGATCCTCGCCGCGCTCGACTTCCCCGTCGTGCTCACGAGCGCGAATCGTTTCGGCGAAGCGCCGCTGTGCACGGCGGCCGACATCGTCCGCACGTTCGCGAGCGAGGTCGAGCTCGTCCTCGACGGTGGCCCTTCGCGACTCGGGGAATCGTCGAGCGTGCTCGCGCTCGGTCCGGGACGCTTCGAGCTCTTGCGCGCAGGACTCTTCACGCCCGAGCAGCTGCGCGCAGTCGCGGGCTTGAAGATCGGGTTCGTGTGTACCGGCAACACGTGCCGCAGCCCGATGGCGGAAGCGCTGGCGAAGCGCGTGCTCGCCGAACGGTTGGCCGTGCCCGCGGCGCGTATCGCAGAGTTCGGGTTCGAAGTGCTCTCGCTCGGCATCTCGGCCCCGCGCGGAAGCGAAGCTGCGCGCCACAGCGTGACCGTGATGGCGGAGATGGGCTGCGACCTCAGCGCGCACGCGTCGCGGCCCGCGTGGCCCGACGATCTCGAGCGGCTCGATCTCGTCTACTGCATGACGCACGCGCATCGCGAGGCCGTGATCGCGCTCGGTGGGCCGACGATGCAGACGCGCGCGCAGCTGCTCTCGGAGGACGGCGCCGACATCGCCGATCCGTTCGGCGGCTCGCTCACGGACTATCGACGCGCCGCGGGCGAGATCGAGCGCGCCGTTCGAGCGCGTGTCGAGGAATGGGCCTGAGCTCGGGGGCGAAGCGCGCGAGCTCGGCGCCCCCACCGAGGCGAGACCTCACGCGCTGAGCGCGCGAGATCACTTTCCTTTTTGCTTCGCGAGCCACAACAAGAAGCGGCCCTCGATGCTCGTCTTGTCGGCGTCGTTGTTCGAGAGATCTCCGCCGTAGACCTCGACGAACACTTTCTCGAAGTCGCTCGCGCGCTTCGGATCCGCAAGGCCCTGGAGCACCAGTGCGAACTTCTCGCGCGACTTCTTCTCGTCGCCGCCCGCGAAGTTGCGCAGCCAGTGGATGAACCCGCACTTGTAGGTGCGCGCGAACTCGAGGAACTCGCCCTTGAACTTCTCCGGCGGCGGCTTCGTTTCGAGGGCCACCGCGCCCAGGAACGGAGCGACGAGCGGCATCTTCGCGCCGCCGGCGTCGTCGCGGATCGCGAAGTAGGCGTTCGGGTTGCGGGCCTTCTTGCCGGGCTCCTTCTTCGCGAGCTCCTCGCCTTCTTTCTGCGTCTGGCGCAGGATCCCGACGAAGTGGTCGCGGCCGTGGCCCTCGCGCCAGCGCGTCTCCGCCGAGATCGCTGCCAAAAAGCCGTCGGTCAACGCTCCAGCGATGAACACCTCGCGTGCCGCGGTCGAGCGCGCGCGCAGATCGCCGTCGTTCTTCGTGCTGATCGTTCCGTACTCGTCGATGACGATGTTCATCGAGAGCCCGCCGACGAAGGCCTTCGGGACCTTTTGCTCGAACAGCTGGTCGAAGTACGCGTTCATGCCGAGCTGCATGACTTGCTGCTGCATCACGTTCGCGTCGTTCGAGTTCATGCTGCGTCCGGCGGTGTAGTCCACCTGCGAGCGCTGGTCGTCCATCGCGTACTCGAGCGCGATGACCTGGAACTCGTTGTAGAAGCACTGCGTCCAATCGGCGACGTTCGGCACGAAGTAGTACTTCTGCAACTCGGGATCGTGCCAGCCGATGAAGCACACGAACTCGACGAACCGCTTGCGGTCGGGCATCAAGATGAGCGGTGTCGTGAACACGTCGGTGCGCTCGACGCCCATGACATCGCCCTTGCCCATCATCTCCCCGAAGCGTTGCGCGGCCGCCATCACAGACTCCGGCGCATTCAGCAACTTGAAGACGTCCGCGCCTTCGACGTTGCGCGCCTTGTTCTGGATCGTGCTCGGATTCCACTTCTCGACCCAAGCCTTCAATGTCGCGTTGTCGTCGCGCGCGAGCTTCTGGTCCTTCACCACGTGCTTGAGCCAGTCCAGCCAGACGCGCTGCCCGTCGAGTGCGGCGAGCACGCTGTCGCGGAAGTACTCGCCGCGCTTCTCCAGCCCGGAGAGCGGAAAGTAGATGTCGAAGACGCCGAATCGGCCGCGCAAGAAGTGCTTCTCGAGCAGCTCCTCGATGCGCACTTGATCGCGCGGCACCTCCTCGAGCTTGTGAGCCTTGCGGAACGCCGCGGCGGCGACCTCGGGCGAGAACTTATCGCCCGGCGTCGCAGCAGCGGCCGTCGCGAGTCCGATCAGCGCACCCACTCCGAGCAGGGACCGAACGGCGAGTGAATCGTGGATCATTCGACATCTCCTTTCCCGCGCAGTCCGCGTCGGGGTCGTGCGGCGAGCAAGCATCGTTCCCGGCGCAGCCGCCGCATGGAACTTCCGTCGCACGAGCATCATGCGCGACGCACGGGCAGCGCCCAAGCACTCACGTATCCCTTGCGCGCGCGATCGAGACGAAACGCCCGTCCGTCGCGGATTCGCCGCGGCGACCTCTTCCGCGGACGACTCCCGCGCAGCGCGAGCGCGCGCCAGCTGCCTTCGAGCAGACCGAGAGAGCGCGCGCGCAACCCCTCGGGAGTCCGCGCGATGCCGGGTGAACGCTCGGCGAGTTCGCGCAGGAGCGTTTCCGCGCGTGGATCCCCGTCGCGCTGCAATGCGACCGCCAAGTACAAGCGCGCGTCGCCGCGCTCCGGGCGCAACGCGAGCGCGCGTTCGAGCGGCGCGCGGGCCACGCGCGCGGACGTCTGCGAGCCATCCGCGGCCAGCTCGGAGACTCCCCGGCGCAGACTCGCGAGAAATTCGATTTCGTCCGAGAGTTCGCGCGAGTCGACGCTCTCGCGAGCGAGCGCCGGAAGCGCGTCGAGCGCGTGCGCGGTCGCGCGGATCGCCTCTTCGTCGGAGCTGGCGATGGCCGGCGCGCGGAGCAAGACTTCCGACCAGGCGTGCGCTTCGCGTGCGGCGCGCACCCGCGCGCCGAGTGACACGGCTGCCGCCGTCCGATCCGCCGACGCGAGCCAACTCGCCGGCGGAGCCTCGCTCACGACTCGCAGCGCGCCTAGATTCCGCGGCAAGTCCGCCAAGCGCGAGACGCCTTCCTCACGCGCAACGAACGCGATCCAAGGGTCCGCGTCGGTCAGTGCGCGCCCGAGGTCGCGGAACCGCACGCCGGAACATGCGAAGCGCGCACACACGTCCGCCACGGACGACAAGCCGAGTTCGGAGAGCTCGCTCGCAAGCGACGAGGCCGTCTCGCCCAGCGCGTGGAAGCGCGCCGGATCGAGCTCTGGAACCGCCGCGGCGCCGATCAGGATGACCTGCGTTCCGAAGACGAACACACCACTCCAAGGGAACGCCGACGCGAATGCGCCGAGCACGGCCCGGAACGTCGGGCCGGACAGCGCGTGCGGCGGCACCCACTGGCAGACGATGCCGCCGGGCTTCAGCGCGCGTTGCGCGATCGCGTAGAACTCGCGCGTGTACAGGTACACGGCGAAGGGAGAGTCGGGCAACAGCGGCTCCATCGTCAGCACGTCGTAACGCGCCGCTGCACCCGCGAGCGAAGCACGTCCGTCACCCAGCACCACACGGACGCGCTCGCGCGACGACGGAGCGAGGAGCGTCCGGTTCTGTTGCTCGAAGTGGGACGCCATCGTCACCACGGCGGACGAGATCTCGAGCACGTCGATGCGCGCCTCCGGATGCAGGCCGACCGCTCCGAGCGTCGTGCCGGTGCCGAGCGCGAGCACGGCCACGTCGCGCGGCGCCGGATGCAGCAGCAGCGGCAAATGCCCGAGCGTGCGCATGTAGCGGTAGTCGCGTCCCGTGCCCGCGGCACGAAAACCGTCGGTGAAGAGCGTGCGCTCGCCGAGCACGCCGTCGTCGACGACCGCGACCGCGAAGTCGCGGTCTTCGGCGAACTCGCGCAGTGCGAGCGCGGGGTTCGCAAGCGGCGGCGTACGCAACGCGGGTGAATCTTGGCTCAGGTTCCAGGCTGCGATGCCGAGCGCCGCCGCGACGGCGACGAGGGCCGCGGTGCGCGCACGCGCAACGAGCGCGAGCGAGCCGCACGCCGCAAAGAGTGCCGCTGCCGCGCACGCGCCGGACAAGCCGAAGCGCGGCACGATCCACCACTGGACGAGCGGGATGCCGATCAACGCGCCCCACGCTTCGTGTACGAGCAAACGTGCGAGCCGCGCGCCGCCGTCGCTCGCGCTCCCGGTCGCGCGATGGAGCCACGGAATGACGACACCGAACGGCGCGAGCATCGGAGCGACGAGGAGTAGCGCGCTCGCGAATCGTGGTGCGTCGTCGTCGACGATCGCGCGCGCGACGGTCGGATGGATGGCCGGCCACAATGTCGCGGCGGCGCACACTGCGAGCAGCCACGCCAAGTCGCGCGCGCGCGGGGTCCTCCGCAGCGCGCCGAGCGCCGCGCCCGCACCCAGCGCGACGAGCGACGCACACAGGATCGCGCGCAGCGCGGGCTGCATGCCGCCGAGCCACAGCACGCCGAGCCGCAAGCCGGTCCACTGCAACGCCGCCATGGAAGCCGTCGCGCATCCGACGATCCACGCCGCACGACGCATGCTGAGTGCGGGCGGATCGGACGGACTCGCCGCCGCGGGCGGATCGCGCTCCGCGAACGGCGCTGCGATCCACGCCGCCGCGAGCGCGCACGCGCCACACGACACGGCGGCGAGCGGCCGGCCGAACACGCCGACCGCGCGATCCGCCAGCACGAAGGCGCCGACCGCGGCGCCGGCCCAGTTGGCGCACAAGAGCACTCCGACGCTTGCGCTGAGTCGGCGCGCGAGCAGCGGCAAGAAGAGCCCTTGCAGCCCCGCGACGACGGCGATCGAAGCGAGCGCCACAGCGCCGCTCGCGGTCTCGGCCGGTGCGCGCCGCCCGAGCCAGAGCATCAGCGCCGTGGCCGACGGTCCCGCGAGCGCGAGCGCGACGCCCACGATCAGGAGCGACGCGCGCGCACGTGCCTGCAACCGCGCAGCGAATCCGGCACCGAGCGCCCAGCCCGCGAGGAACACCGCGAGCCCCAGCGCCGCGGCACGGCCGTATCCAAGCACGAGCCCCGACGTCTCGATCAGCAGGACTTCGAGCCCGAGGCCGGACGCGCCGACGAGCGCGGCGGCAGCAACGAGCGGAACACGCGCCGCGTTGGAGCACCTATCGGAATGCCCATTCTCGGCGAAGGCCGCGCCGAACCGGGCTCGCTTCGTTGCACCTCCTCTGAGTATTGCGGCGCAGTACTCATCGTCGGCGCGCCTTGCTCGCCTCGGCTCGTCGCAGCCTTCGCCGAGGCGGCTCATTCTGAAAGCTGCTCTGACTACGCGCGCCGAGCGGTGTCACCCTCGGTCAGTGCGGCCCAAGCCTCGCGAGCGTCCTTCGCCGCGATCAACGCGTCGCGCACGCTGTCGCGGCCGAGCACGCGCGCGATGTCCGCGAGCGTCCGGATGTGCAGCAGCTTCTGCGCGCGCGGAATGATCAAGAGCACGATCACGCGCGTCGGACGGCCGTCGATGCTGTCGAAGGGCAACCCCTCCGCTTGACTGACGACTCCCATGCACGCGACGACGTTCTCGACACCTTCGACGGCCGCATGCGGAATCGCGACGCCGTGCTCCATGCCCGTCGACATCGAACGCTCGCGAGCGAGGACCGCATCGACGATGCCGCTCTCGGCCTTCGCGTCGAGTCGACCGCGTTGAACGAGGTGGTGCACCAAACGGCGAATCGCATCCCACTTGTCCGTGGGATCGAAGCGCACGATCAGATCCTCGGCTGCGAAGAGCTCCGTGAGGCGCATGGATTTCGGTGAGCATAGCGAGCGCGCGCAAAGGGACCAGCCACGCGACTCGCGCGCGCCTGCATCCGATATCCATGCGGGAAGAAGTCGCCCCCGACGCGCGTCCCACGCGCGCTTCATTCCAGCGACGACGCTCGGGCCCGTTTGACACGCCCGACCCAACGCCCTAGAGTGCCGCGCCACGCCGCCTCGACCGACGCCGTAAACCAAGAGATAACAAAGGGATAGATCCCGGCTACGGCCCATTCAAGGACGCCCCATGACCGCCCTTCTCGCCGCACTCTCCCTGTCCGCAGCCCTGGTTCTTCCCGCACAAAACCGGGGCGCGGCCCCGGCGGCGACCCAAGCGAACCCCGCGGCAGGACAGAGCGGCACCGCGCAACGCACTCCGCCGATCCAGGACGTCGGCGACTACTACCTGGTCAACTTCGACGAGACGGGCGGGGACGAGTCGCTGAACCTCGAGGCCTTCGTGAAGATCTGTCAGGAAGCGACCGGCATCAACTTCACCTACGCGAAGGAGACCGAGGCTCCGCTGCGACAGGCGAAGCTGCGCATGTTCGGCCCGAAGCGCATCCCGAAGGCCGACTTCTACAACTTCTTCCAGATCATGATGATCATCAACGACTTCGTTTGCACGAAGATCGGACCGGAGCACCTCTCCGTCGTGGTGATCTCGCCGTTGTCGGGCGCCAGCGGCCGCCCGACCTTGCGTGGCGAAGCGGTGTACGTCGAACCCGACGAGCTCGAGCGCTACGAGGACCAGCCCGCGATCCTCATCACGACCGTCGTCGACTTGCCGAGCACCGACGTGCGCACTCTGTCGAACTCGATGCGCTCGATGTTCCAGGACGCGAACACGCAGCAGATCATCCCGGTCGGCAACACGAACAGCCTGATCATCACCGGATTCGGCAGCAACGTCGCCGCGATCGTGAAGATGCTCAAGTTCGTGGACGACGCCGCGCACAGCGTCAATCAGATCGTGCCGCAGTTCGAGGTGATCAAGCTCGAGTACGCGTCGCCCGAGGACATCGCCGAGACGCTTTCCGAGTTGCTCGAAGCGAGCCGCCGCGCGCTCCAATCGCGCGGCCAGCAGCAAGCAGCTCAGGGCGTGACCAGCCAGATCCCCGGCGGCCAGAACGAAGCCAAGATCCTGGTCGAGCCGCGCACGCGCTCGCTCCTCGTGATGGCGATGCCGGACGACCTGCCGCGCATCAAGGAGCTCGTCGCGCGCCTCGATGTCGAAATCATCGAGCACGAGCGCGACTTCCACATCTACGCACTCGACAACGCCGACGCCGAGGAGCTGGCGGAAACGCTCGACAATTTCATCCGCGACGCGGGACGCATCACCCAGGGTGCTGCCGGAGCGAACCGCGGCGGCGCCGCGCAAGCGGCGACGCCGTCGCCCACGGGCGGCGGTCGCACCGACATCGTGATCGTGCCGGACAAGCCCACGAACTCGCTGCTGATCGCAGCCGGCCGGTCGCGTTACGAGGAAGTCCTCGATCTCGTCCGGCGCCTCGACATCCGCCAACCGCAGGTGCTGATCGAGACCGCGCTCGTCGAGCTCTCGGGCCGCAACTTCCTCGACATCGGCGTGGAACTCGGCGGCGCGGATCTGCCCGGTGAGGGAACCGGCAGCTTTGGCGTGACGAGCTTCGGCATGTCGACCTTCGCCGATTCCGACGAAGACGGCATCCCGGACGTACGCGTGCCGGGACTCGCGCAAGGCATCACGGCGGGCATCCTCGACGGCAGCGACTTCTCGATGCCGATCCTCATCGCCGCGCTGAAGACGCGCCGCGACACGAACGTGCTCAACGTGCCTTCCGTGTTGGTCAACAACAACGGCAGTGCGAAGGTCACGTCGAAGGACCAGCAGCCGACGACCACGATCACTGCCAATGGTGGAAGCGGGATCGGCGGTCAGACGCAGGAGAGCTTCAACCAGTACGTCGAGGCCGGCATCACGATGCAGATCTCGCCGACGATCAGTGCGAGCCGCTATCTGCGCTTGCGCGTCTCACTCGAGGTCTCGACCTTCCTCGGCACGGTGTCCGGCTCCATTCCGCCACCGAAGATCACGCGCACGATCGAAACCACGGTCAACGTCCCGGACGGCGACACGATGGTGATCGGCGGCATCATCACCGACAACAAGGGGCACACGCGCCAAGGCATACCGTTCCTGTCGGACCTGCCGATCCTGGGCTACTTGTTCCGGCGCGATTCGGATTCGCTGGATCGTACGACGCTCTACTTCTTCGTGACGCCGCACATCATGCAGGACAAGGACTTCGCCGACCTGGCGGAGGTCTCGTACCAGAAGAAGCTCGATGCAGCCGATTCGATCGGCGCGGACCGCATCCGCGTGATCGATCCGCGTTTCGGCAAGGATGCGCGCGGCGTCGACCTGCGCGGCTTCGAAGTCCCGCTCTACCGGAGCCCCGTGCGCGGCGAAGTCGAAGGCGACGCGGTCGGCATCGACAGCGCGCGCGCGAACGAGCTGCTGCAGCAAAAGGAAGCGGAACAGCAGAAGCCCGCGCCGGCGCCCACCCCGGACGACTCCACGACCGAGGAGCCGAAGTAGCCGTGGCGAGCATCGGGGACATGTTGATCGACGCCGGGCTCGTTCGCGAGCGGCTCGAGGAATGCCGTCGCATCGCGGCGACGAGCGGCGATTCCATCGACCGCGTGATCCTCAACAAGGACTATTTGGACGAGACGACGGTGCTGCAGGTGTACGCGAAGCACCTCGGCTTCGAGTTCCGCAAGTCACTCGACGGCACGCGCGTTCCAGCCGCGTTCGTCAACAAGGTGCCGGTCCACTTCGCGCGCAACTACAACTTGGTCGCGCTCGAGCACACGGCGGACAACGTGCTGAAGGTCGCGACCTGCTCGCCCCTGCAACCGCACCCGATGGATGATCTCGCCGCGCTCGTCGGCGCGGAAATCGATCCGGTGCTCGCGCCGCGCATCGAGATCACGACCCTCATCGCGCGCGCGTACCGGCACAAGGCGGACGGCGTCGACGAGGCCCTCGCCGACGTGGCCGAGGACGGCGACATCGCCGGGCTCGCGCAGGAGATCGACGAGACCGAGGACGTGCTCGATGTCGCCAACAAGGCGCCGATCATCAAGCTCGTCAACACGATCCTGTTCCAAGCGCTCAAGCTGCGCGCGTCCGACGTGCACTTCCAGAGCTACCCGGACCGCATGCAGGTCCGGTTCCGCATCGACGGCATCCTCTACGACATGGACCCGATCCCGCGGAAGGTGCAGGAAGCCATCGTCAGCCGCGTGAAGGTCATGGGCAAGATGGACATCGCCGAGCGCCGCCTGCCGCAAGACGGTCGCGCCACGATCCGCATCGGCGACGGGGAAGTCGATGTGCGGATCAGCTCCGTGCCGACGACGAACGGCGAGCGCATCGTCATGCGTCTGCTCGACAAGACGTCGAAGGTGTACACGCTCGACGAGATCGGCTTGTCGGAGCGCAATCGGTCGATCATCCGCGAGTACCTCGAGTTCAGTCACGGCATCATCCTCGTTACCGGACCGACGGGCTCCGGCAAGACCACCACGCTGTACGCTTCGATGGGCGAGGTCGACACGACCCAGAAGAACGTGCTGACGATCGAGGACCCGGTCGAGTACTCGCTCGCCGGCATCAGCCAGGTGCAAGTGAACGTGAAAAAGGGCCTCACGTTCGCGAACGGGCTGCGGTCGTTCTTGCGGCAGGACCCCGACGTGATGATGGTCGGCGAGATCCGCGACCTCGAGACGGCCGAAGTCGCGATCCGCGCGGCGCTGACGGGCCACCTCGTGTTCTCGACGGTGCACACGAACGACGCCGCGAGCACGATCACGCGCATGGTCGACCAAGGCGTCGAGCCGTACCTCGTCGCCAGCTCGCTCGTGCTCGTCGTCGCGCAGCGTCTCGTCCGCACGATCTGCAAGCACTGTCACTCGTACGTGCCGCTCTCGGACGAGTGGCACGCCAAGCTCAAGAAGGTCGGCATCGATGCGGCACTCCTCGGCGGACGCATCGCGATCGGCAAGGGCTGCGACGAGTGCTTCCAGTCGGGCTATTCGGGCCGGACGGCGATCTACGAATTCATGCCCGTCGACGAAGTGCTGCGCACGCAGATCATGGAAGGCTCGACTGCCGCGCAGATGAAGCGCAGCGCGGTGACGCGCGGGATGATCACGCTGCGCGAGGACGGTCGTCAAAAAATCCTCGCTGGCAGGACGACGCCGGACGAGGTGCTGCGCGTGACGCAGATGGACGTCGACTGACGTCGCCGCACCATGCCGATCTTCGAGTACAAGGCCTTCGCTCCCGGAGGATCGGTCCAGTCGGGTGTGATCGACGCGGACACCTCGCGCGAAGCGCGCCAGCGCTTGCGACGCGAGAACTTGCTCGTGAGCGAGATCCGCGAGACGCGCGGCGGCCGCCGCGTGTCGGCGAAGAGCCCAAAGCAGACCCTTCTGCAGCGCATCCGCCAACGCCGCCGCGCGGCGTCGAGCACGCTCTCGATGCGCAATCTGGAGACGCTCTCCAGCGTCACGCGCCAGATGGGCACGCTGCTCGGCAGCGGGATCCCGCTCGCCGAAACGTTGAAGGCGATGATCGAGCAGGCCGAGGAGCGCTCGCTCGAGACGATGTTCCGCGAGATCCGCGAGCGCATCAATCAAGGCGCGTCTCTCGCCGACGCGCTGTCCGAGCACCCGCACCTCTTCGGCGAGCTCTACATCAACATGGTTCGCGCGGGCGAAGCGACGGGCAACGTCGATGTCGTGCTCCGCCGCCTCGCGGACTACCTGTCCGCGCAGCGCGCCCTGCGTCGCAAGGTCGTCTCCGCGCTGACATATCCAGCGATGATGATCGGCATCGGCTTGATCGTCGTCAGCATCCTGATGACGGTCGTCGTGCCGAAGATCACCGGCATGTTGACCGACACGGGACAGACGCTGCCGACCCCCACCAAAGTGCTGATCGCCGTCAGCGACCTCTTCAAGAACTACTGGCTGGTCGGCGCGGGCATCATCGGCATCGTGTCGTACGTGTTCGAGCGCATCTACCGCACCTCGGACAAAGGCCGACTCGCGATCGATCGCTCGATGCTGCGCTTGCCGATCGTCGGCGACCTGCTGCGCAAGCAGGCGGTCTCGCGCTTCACACGCACGCTCTCGACCCTGCTCCAGAGCGGCGTGCCGGCCGTCAACAGCCTGGAGATCACGCGCACGGTCGTCGGCAACCGCGTCATCGCCGACGCCACGGAGCACATTCGCGTCCGGATCCTGGAGGGCACCGACATCGCGACGCCGCTCAAGGCCACGGGCGCCTTTCCCGCGCTGGTAGGCTATATGGTGAACGTCGGCGAGCAGTCCGGCGAACTCGAGCAGATGCTCGACCGCATCGCGACCTCGTACGACGAGGAGATCGACATCGCGACCGAGCGGCTCACCAGCGTGCTCGAGCCGATCATGATCGTCTTTTTGGCCGTAGTCGTAGGGTACATCGTGGTTTCGATCGTCCTACCGATCCTGCAGATCGGACAGTTCAAGTGAACTCGCTCCGCTAGAGAACGACCGGGAAACAACGCCATGCAACGCACTCATCCGCGCCGTATCCGCCGAGCGGGCTTCACGCTCGCCGAAATGATGGTCGTCATCGTGATCATCGGCCTGCTCGCGACGCTCGTCGTGCCGAACGTTATCCAGAAGTTCTTCCAAGCCGCAGGCACGAAGGCCAAGGTCGACATCTCCGCGATCGAGTCCGCTTTGAAGGAGTTCGCGATCAACAACGGCGGCCGCTACCCGGACAGCCTCGAGGTTCTCGTCACGCCCGACGCGAACAACGAGACGTATCTCGACACGAAGTCGATTCCGAAGGACCCCTGGGGTCACGAGTACATGTACGACCCGCCCGCGTCCGGGCAACCGCAGCCGCGCATCTATTCGTACGGCGCCGACGGCCAACCGGGCGGCGAGGGCAAGGACGCCGACATCGACAACATCGCCATGAAGGAGCAAGGCTAGGCGCGACGTGCTTCCCCTCGACCGAGCGATCGCGCGGTGCGCCGATCGCGCGCACGGAGCCCGCGCGCGCGACGGCTTCAGTATGGTCGAAATCCTCGGGGTGATCGTGATCCTCGGCCTGATGGCCACGATCGTCAGCATCAATTGGCGCGCGATCCTGCCGAAGTCCGAGCTGACTTCGTCCGTGCGCATCCTGGCGAGCACGCTCGCGTCCACGCGATCGGAGGCGATCGGGCGCAACGCGATCTTCCGCATCGAGTACGACCTCGACCGACACCGTTTTCGTCAGAACACGCCGTTTAAGAACGACGGCCAGGGCAAGCTCGCGGCGACGGAAGAAGACCGGCTCGTGCTGAACTGGATCGAGCTGCCCGAGTCGGTGCGTTTCTCGAAGATCGTGTGCGACGGCGTCGTGTTCGACACCGGCATCGTCGCGGTGCGCTTCGATCCTCTCGGAGCCGCATCGGGGCACACGATCACGCTGATCCAGAAACCGTACGACACGTACTACACGGTCGAGGTCCAGGCCCTCACGGGTCTCATCGAGTACCACGAAGGCTTGTTCGAGCGCGCGCCCGCGCAGGAATCGGACTTCGATTGAACGCGCGGCGTTCCATCGCGGTGCGTGCGAGTCGCGGTTTCACGCTCGCGGAAGTCGCCGTCACGATCGTGATCGTGGGCATCGGCATGCTGCTCGTGCTGCAGGGCCTGAACAACGCGAAGATGACCGCGGCGCACACGCGCAACATGAAGCTGTCGCGCGAGCTCGCTCTGCTCACGCTCGGACAGGTCGAGGCGGGCCTCTATCAAGAGGACATCGAGAACGGTCTCGTCGGCAGCTACGCCGAGGAGGGCTATCCCGACTTCTCGTTCGAGGTCGTCGTGGGCGACGACGCCTTCTACGAACCGACGGACGGCCGCAGGTTCGACAGCTGGGCGGCGCGCGACGACGAAGAGGACGACGACGAAGAAGAGGAAGAGTCCGAGGAGCCGTTCGAGAAGGTGAAGATCCGCATCACGAGCCCGAAGATCACCGAGCGTGTCAACGAACTCGTGTTCGAACGCTGGATGCCGTGGAAGCAGGTCTACGGTGAGGAAGAGGAAGACGAAGCGACCGCTTCCTCCGCGCCGCCCGCCGAACAGAGCTCGCCATGAACGCGCGCATGCGCTTCTGTGCTGCACGCGCAGGCTTCACGCTCGTCGAAGTGCTGCTCACGCTCTTGATCATGAGCGCGATCATGATCTCGATGACTCAGATCCTGACTGCGGCGCGCACGAGCCGCGACACGATCCACAACATCCAGGAAACGCAGCTCGTCGGTCCCGCCGTGCTCGACATGGTCGAGCGCGATCTGCGCGCGATCGTCACGTTCGACCGCACGCGCAACCTGCACTTGCGCGTCAAGAACCGCGTGATGCTCGGCTTCGACGGCGACAGCCTCGATTTCGTGACGAGCAACGACAGCCTCGTTCCGGCGCGCGACGGTGAACGCTTCCTGCGCACCGACGTGTGCGAGGTCGGCTATCGCCTGCGGCCCAGCCCGGAGTCCGACCAGTTCCTCGAGATCTACCGGCGCGAAGGCTACGGCGTCGACGATCAGCCGTTCGACGGCGGCTCGTTCACGCTCCTCTCCGGCCGCGTGAAGAGCTTCGACATCCAGTGCTTTCGCAAGGACGGCCCGGACGAAGACCCGGTCGACGAATGGGGTACCGAGCGCGGCGAGGACACCAACGGTCTGCCGGCGCGCCTCGAGATCACGATGGTGCTCGAGCTCGCGCCACGACTGGTCAACGAGCAATTGCGGATCGCGCCGATCGATCGGCGCACGATCACATACCGGCGCGTGATCCGCTTGTCGGAGTCGTTGCGCGCGAACGAGGACGCGATCCCGATCCCGAAGATTCCGAAGCCGCCGGCGCCGGCGAGCAACGCTGCGGCACCCGGTGCTGCAGGCGCAGCCGGTCAGGGCGGTCAGGGCGGACAGAACGGTCAGGGCGGTCAAAACGGACAAGGTGGACAAGGTGGACAGGGCGGCGGCGGCGGTGGCGGTGGCAGCACCGGCGGTGCCAACCCCCTCGGAGGTTAGAGCCGACGCGCGCGCGCTGCGGCCCGAACCAGGCGCTGCGCGGTAGGAGCGTCATCGATGGATCGACAATCACGCCGAGCGGCGTGATTGGATCACCGCACGGACTTCCCGATCACTTCGCGTCCGCCGAGATACGGACGCAGCGGCGCGGGGATCCACACGCTGCCGTCTGCGCGCTGGTGGTTCTCGACGAGCGCGATCAACATGCGCGCCGAAGCGGCGACGGTGTTGTTGAGCGTGTGACAGAAGCGCACCGATCCGCCGGCGTCGCGATAGCGCATTCCGAGGCGCCGCGCCTGGAAGTCGTGGAAACGACTCGCACTGTGTGTCTCACCGTAGCCGTTGCGCGACGGCATCCACGTCTCGATGTCGAACTTCTGCACCTGCGGTACACCGAGATCGCCGCCGCACACGTTCACGACGCGGTACGGGAGCTCGAGCGCCCGTAGCACGTCCTCCGCGTTCTGGAGGATGGCGGCATGGTGCGCGATGCTCTGCGCGTCGTCGGCAACGTCGACGACCACTTGCTCCACCTTCTGGAACTGGTGCACGCGGTAGAGCCCGCGCGTGTCCTTGCCGTACGTACCCGCCTCGCGGCGGTAGCACGACGAGAGCGCGACGTAGCGCTTCGGCAAGTCCGCGAGCGAGAGGATCTCGTCCTGGTGCAGCGCGGTGACCGGCACCTCCGCAGTGCCGACGAGACACAGGTCGTCGCGCTCGTCGCAACGGTACGCCTGCTCCTCGCCACCCGGGAAGTAGCCGGTGCCGACCATGGTCTGCGTCCGCACCAGCGTCGGCACGGACAGCGGCACGAAACCGCGCGCGACCATCTGGTCGAGTGCGTAGCGCATCACGGCGCCCTCGAGCAGCGACATGTCGCCCTTCAGAATGTAGTTGCGCGAGCCCGCGATGCGCGCGCCGCGCTCGACGTCCAGCCAGTCCTGGGCTTCGCCGAGCGACGCATGGTCGAGCGGTGTGAAATCGAAACGCCGCGGCTCGCTCCAGCGCTTGACCTCGACGTTCTCGCTGTCGTCCTTGCCCTCGGGCACCTCGGCCGCGGGCACGTTCGGCACGCGCAAGAGCAGCGCTTCGAGCTCGGCGGCGAGCCGCCCGAGCTCGTCCTCGCGCTCCTTCAGCGCGGCCTTCCCGCTCTTCTGCTCTGCCGCGAGCTTGGCGCGTTCTGCTGGCGGCGCTTGGCCGATCCTCTTGCTCGCGGCGTTCTGCTCGCTGCGCAGTTGATCCACCAGCGTGTTCTTCTCGCGCATGCGCCGGTCGAGCTCGAGCAACGCGTCGATGTCGCAGGCGATGCGCTTCTTGCGCGCTCCCGCCTTCACCGCCTCCGGATCGTGGCGGATGAACTTCAGGTCGAGCACGACGCTACTCCTTCCAGCTCGATTCGATCTTGCCGAACAAGTCGTGCTTCTTTTCGGTGAGCTGCACTTCGACGGCGCCAGGCGCGCCAATGAGCTGGAGCTCCAGATCGAACGGGAACCAAGCCGCCGGCCAGCCCTTCGTGTCGATGTCCTCGGACGCGATCATGAACGGCATCCGCTCGGGTTTGCTGCCCTTCTTCGTGCCCTTCTTGCGCCAAGCGACCTCGGGGCGCGCGGTACAGTTCCATGGACGTTCGTAGCGCTCCTTCGCCGATCCTGTGACGACGACGGACTGCCCCTCGACGCGTAGCGCCTCACCTTCGAGCGTGTGCTTGAAGTCGAACCCGAACGGCGCACCCAACGTCACGAGAGTCGTCTTGCCTGGGTTCACTTCCCAGGTCGGCGTGTCGTTGGAGCGGACGATCGTCACCTTTTGCAGCTGGCTCTTCTTGCCCTTGCGCACTTCGCCGTAATAGAGCTGGTAGGTACCGACGGGAACGGTGACGCCTTTGCTGCCGCCCTCGACGAGATCGAAGTAGTTGTTGTTCTCGGAACTCGTGCCGTGCACGACGAGGTACGTCGGCGTCGGCCCCTTGAAGTCGAGCTTGAGCGTGCCGGTCTGCGCGGTGACCGGCGTCGCTTTCAATTCCTTGCCCGAAGGCGCGACCTCGAGCTGGTACCAGTTGCCTTGGATCTCCGTCAGCGGGCTCCACGGCCGCGCGCGCTTGCTCGATCCGATCACGATCGAATCCATGTCCGCTTGGAAGTGGCCAGCGGTGAGCCCGATGAAGCCCCACGTCAACGGCGCCGTGCCGTAGATGCCGTCCATGTTGTCGTCGATCACGCGCACCGGCACTCCGTTCACGACGCCCGTGACGCTGGCCGCGCCGAGCACGTACACGGTCATGCTCTTGTCCGTCGGCTCCTGGTTGAGCTGCATCCCTTGATACTGCTCGTCCTTGTTGCCCTGCACGGCGAGGAACGCCCACGGCCGCGCCTCGGCACCCTTGCCGACCGTGATCTTCACGGGCGCGAATCCGCCCGTCAGCGGAATCTTCTCGTCGGGCTCGCCGTTCCCGTCGAGATCGAAGCGCAAGTCCGACGACCCGACGCGCGTGACCGGCGGTGCTTCTTTGAACGACTCGAACGACGCCGACGAACCCTTGGCCTGGAAGTTCAGCGGGCGCCAGATCAGGAATAGATCGTCGCAGTTGTAGTTGGGCCGCTGGAAATCGTCGGGAGACTCGATGACGTCGAACGCGAGCGGCACCGTGACCGGCCCCGACGGCGCGACAGTCGGCTTCGTGGGCTCGACCTTGCTCGGTTCTTGTTTCGTCGGGTCCTGCTTCGTCGCGTCGGGTTTGTCGGCCGCGGCTTCCTCGGGCTCGGGCTTGGTACCGGCGTCGGGCTTGTCCGCGCCGCGCGCTGCGAGCGACGTCTTGCGATTGAACGCCGCGTCGTAGCGCGCATCGACGAGGTTCCACTTCGCGCGTGTGTCCGTCGCGTTGGTGTAGCCTTGCCAGGCGAGGTGCAGGTTCTTCGCGTCGCCGCGCAGCGGCTCGTCGTAGCACTGTGCGAAGAGTATCCACGCCTCGGATGCCATGTACTGTTCGCCGATCGAGTCGAAGCCGTTCGCGATGATGTCGAGCTCGTCGGCGAGGTTCATGTACACCCAGCCGTCCTTCTTGGTGAGATTGCCGCGAAACTCGCTGAAGCGCTTCTCGAACATGTCCATGAGCTCGACGCGGTCGCGCTTCTTGCCGGCGTCGAGCCCGGTGTAGTACGCGCGCGCACGGTCCGCGAACTCGGTCCCGAATGCCGCTTTCCACGCTGCCTGCAGATCGCTGAAGAACGTCTCGAGCTCGGGGGTCGGCGCCTCGAGCATCTGCTCGCCCGTGCGCACGACCCACGCAACGGCCTGCGCCTCGCTCGACTTCACGAGCTTCGCCATGTCGCTGCGCGCGTTCTGCGTACCGAGCTTCTGCAGCTTCGCCTTGAACTCCGAATCGGGCTCGACGCGCGCCGTCAGATCGAAGGCCGGACTCGCGGTCGGAGCGAGCGTTGGTACGGAAACGAAGAGCGCGACGACACCGAACAGAGACGTGATCATGGGTTGGTCCACACGAGCGGACGGGCAGTCTAGCGGCGCCCTCGCGGGCCGCCAACCGAGTCGCGCGCGCTCGGGGCGCTACTTGCGCGAGCTCACACGACGCAGGAAATCACGCTCGCCCGACGTCAGCGAGCCCATGCCGTCGCGATGGATCTTCGCGAGAAGCTCGTCCATGCGCGCGTCGTCGGACTGACGGCGCTCGACCTCCGCCACGGCGCGCCGGACGCGCACCTTCTCGACCGGGTCGACGAAAAGCCAACGCCGCTTCACGGCCAAGAAGCCGTACACGAGCCCGCCGAGGTGCACGAGGTGCGCGGTGCCGTCCGGTTGACGCAGGCTCAGGAGCGCTTGGAAGACGGTGAGTCCGACGAAGATCAGCGCGAGCGTGCGCAGCGTGAGCGGGATGAACAGGAACAGGATGCGCCGCTGCGGATAGAGAGTCGCAGCCGCCATCAGCACACCGTACACCGCTCCGGATGCGCCGACCGCCGCGCTGCCGGACGGCAGTCCGAGCCACGCTCCGCCGAGGAAAAAGAACGCGCCGACGACCTGCGCCGACAGATAGGCGAGCAAATACCGACGTCCACCGAGCGCCTCCTCCAGCAGCGTGCCGAAGAAGTACAGCGTCAGCATGTTCAACAGGATGTGGCCGAGCTCGACGGGAGAGTGCAAGAAGCCGTACGTGAGCAGCTGCCACGCGGGCACGAGCGGGAAGTTCGCCGTCCAATCGCTGGGCACGAGCGCGAAGTGCTCGACGAGGCTGCGGTAGAAGTCCTCCGTCGCGGGAATGAGCTTCAGGAAGAACGTGACGAGGAAGATCGCGACGTTGACGAGGATGAGTCGGCGCGTCACGCCGACGAACGGCGGGAACGCGACGCTCGGCAACTCGGGATCCTGCCAGCGGGACATGTCGTCTAGCGCGCGAAACCGGCCTGGCGCGCAGCCGCCGCGGCCGTGTTCTTGAGGAGCATGGCTATCGTCATCGGACCCACACCCCCTGGAACGGGAGTGATCGCACCGGCGACTTCGCGCACCGCGGCGAAGTCCACGTCCCCCACGATTCCGTCTGCGCCGCGATTGATGCCGACATCGATCACCGCGGCGCCCGGACGCACCCATTCCGCGCGGACGAGCCGCGTCCGTCCGACGGCGGCGACGAGCACATCCGCGCTCCGTGCGATCGCCGGCAGATCGGCCGACTTGCTGTGCGCGATCGTCACCGTCGCGTTCCGCGCTAGCGCGAGCAGCGCGAACGGCTTGCCGACGAGCATCGACCGGCCGATCACGACGACGTGACGCCCTTCGAGCGGAACGTCGTAGCGATCGAGCAGCTCGATGCAGCCCGACGGCGTGCACGGAACCAAGCCCGGCCGGCCTTGCACGAGCGCCGCGACGTTGCGCGGATGCAGTCCGTCCACGTCCTTCTGCGGATCGAGCAAATCGATCACCGGGTCCGCGGCGAGCCCGGGCGGCAGCGGCAACTGCACGAGGATGCCGTGCACGCTGTGATCGGCGTTCAGGGCGGCGACGTGCTGCAAGAGCTCGTCCTGCCTCGTCGTCGCGGGCAAGCGCAGTGTGCGAACGCGGAAGCCCGCTTCCTGCGCGGCCTTGTCCTTGTTGCGCACGTACACCTGACTCGCGGGGTCCTCGCCGACGAGCACGACCGTCAGGCCGGGGTCGACGCCGCGCGCACGCAGCGCGTCGACGTCACGCTTCACGTCGGCACGCACCGCGGCGGCCGCGGTCTTGCCGTCGATGATGCGCGCGCTCATCGCTCGTCTGCAGGGACGTCCGCGCGCACTTGCTTGTCGTCCACGGGCATGCCGCCCTGTTGGCCTTCCATCGGCCGCACCCCGTCGTCCGTGTAGCGGTGCAAGCTCTTCTGGCTGTCCGGCAGGTACCCAAAGATCTGGAAAGTCAGGAACACCGACAACGCTCCACCGACGAGAACCGACATCGCCTTCGCGCCGCGATAACCGCCGAGCAAGCGCAAGTGGATGTAGATGATGTACACGAGCCAGGTGATCAGCGCGGAGTTCTCTTTGCTGTCCCAGCCCCAGTAGTTCGCCCACGCTTCCTGCGCCCAGAAGGCACCCATCCAAAGTCCGGCCGTGAGGAACGGGATCCCGACCGCGAACGCACGGAAGCTCACGTCGTCGAGCTCGCGCTCGAGCGCGCGCAGCTGATCGCTGGTCGGCAACCGCCGCATCCGCAGCAGCACGAAGAACACGACGCCCGACAGCGCGAGGATCGGCAAGGTGACGACCTGCACGAACGGCACCAGCGCGAGACCGGCGAAGATCAGCCACTGCGACCCCTTCGAGAAGCCGCCTTGGAACAGGCCGCACCAGAAGCGCGTGGTGAAGTATGCGATCGCGACGAACGCCGCGATGCCCATCGTCGCGTAGCTGAAGATCAGCGACACGAGGTGCGGTGCGAACCAGTACGACTGCAGAGCCGGCGGCAGGTCACGCTGCGCGGTCGTCAGTGTCTGGATGTAGATGTGCGTGAAGAACACGCCCCCGAGCGTCAGTGCGACGAGCACGTCGTCGAGGATCGCCCACCCGGGACCACGCCGCTGCATGCCGAGCGCGAAGTGCAGCACGAGCATCGACGCGATGAGCGCCGTCGCGAACATGTTCAGCACTTCGCTCATCGTCTGGCTGGGGAAGTGATTCACCTCGACCGCGCGCCACGAGACCGAGAAGAGCATCGCGACGAACGCCGCGGCGGTGAGCAGTAGCTTCGAGCGCGTGACGAGCGCGCCGAAACCGCGCGTTGCCTCTCCGGACTGGCTCGCCCGCCAGTGCACGACGCACGCGAGTAGCGCGACGAGCACGCCGGCGACGCACAGCAGATCGCAGATCGCCGACCAGCGCGCGGACGCGTGCATCGTCGACCAAGACGTCCAATTGGCCAAGTTCATGCGGTCCCCCGTGTTGCACGCTTGCCGTACGCCTCGGCAATCGGCCTCACGACGAACGCGAGCGCCGTGCCGAGGATGATGATGTACATGCCCATCAAGACGACCGGGATGCCCGGGTCGTACACGACGCCGATGCCCGAGTACGTCGGCATCTCAGGCACCGCGTTGGTCTGGAAGAAGCGATAGCCTTCGTAGAAGAAGTAGTCGTTGACGCGGATCTCGCGGTCGTGCTCGGGGCCGGCCTCGACAGGCTTCCAGTTTCCGCCGGCGCCGCGCTCGAACACCGATAGCACGCTGCGCCACTCGAACGGGAACGCGCGATCGTTCTCGTAGAAGCGCATCCAGAACTGGTGGTCGGGCGACTGCCACACGTTCGCGAGCCCGGCGTCGGTCGACGCGAGGCGTACGGTCTCGACCTTCTCCTCCGGTGTGCCCGGCGCGATCGTGACCTCCATGTCGAGACCGATCGGATCGGTCGCGTAGAAATCGTCGTCGAAGTGCGGCCCTTGCACGTGCGGCGCGAGGAACTCGATGTCCTTGTCGAAGCGCGCGTTGTGCAGCACGAGGCGCGGGACGACGCGCGTGTCCCCGGGCAGCGCGAGCGGCTGGCCGAGTTCGACCGGCGCCACGTGACCGTCCTCGGACACGAGTTGCGCGGCCGCGCTCGAGCCGCCCCAGTGCAGGAGAAAGCGCGGCGGTCCTTGCGACGACCAGCGATCCCAATCGAGCCGCAGCACGAGGCTGCCGTACGGGAACTGCTTCTGCTGCTCGTGCGTCTCCCAGTCGATGCTCTCGAGCAAGAGGCGTCGCTCGGGCGGTCCACCGCCGGGCGGTGTGATCGAGACCCACAGCGCCGGATTGCGAGGCACTTGCTCCGCGAGCGGACGCGCGTCGCGCACTTCCGATTGGCCGCGCGCATCGAGCTGGAAGTTCGCCGTCGCTTCCTGCACTTCGATCGTGTAGCCCGTGCGCGTCGTCACGCTGCTGCGCAGGCGGATCGGCACGCGCGTGCCTTCGACCTCTCCGCGCGCCGTGTCGCGCACTTCGATCCAGCCGAGCCGATCGTCGCCTTTCGTGAAGCGCACCGCCTTGGCCTCTTCCAGGTCACCGTAGGTGGCCGCGATCCGAAACTTCCAGCGCGGATCGGCGAGCACTTCGTCGCCTTGCCCGGGCCGCAGGAACGACATCGCCTCGGGGCGCTCGAGAACGGCACCGTCCTGCTCGAGCGGCGCGCCATCCGATACGGCGAGCTGCGCGAGCGGACCGTAACCCTCCGGATCGTCACGCGACTCCGCGTCCCACAGCCGCGGGTTGATCTTCGCGCGTTCGGCGAGCGCGAGCACGCGCAGCTTGATGCGCGGCTTCGCCTTCGCGGCGTCCTCACCTTCGCCCGGCCGACGGTCGAGCTCCTTCGTCCAGCCAGGCCACAACGTGTACTCGGGCGGACGGGAGGTGAAGTTCTCGTCGTGGAAGCCGACCTCGAGAGTCGGCCAGTCCTTGCGCGCGAAGCGGTCGAGCTTCAACGCGAACGGCATGCGCATGCGCTTCTCGGGATTGCCGTAGGCCCAATACTCGTCGGTCGGCGCCTCGCGCAGATCCATGTGCAGGATCCCGCGGTTCGTGTACCGCTTGCTGATGCCGCCGCCGACGAGCAGCGTCATCACGCCGAGGTGCACGACGAAGTAGCCGATCTTCTTCGTCGACATCCACGTCGACGGCCGATTCTTGAACGTGTTGAAGAACACGCCGACGAAGAGCAGCGACAAGAGCGACGCGAACCAGTGCGACTTGTACGCGCGATTGAGGTGCAGCGTCGTCGAGACCTCGAAGAAGCCGCGGAAGAACCCGTCGTGATCGGCCAGCAGCTGACCGATCTCCTTCGTCTTCGCGCTGCCGCTGAACGCGGCGGTCATCTGCTTCTTGCGGTTGTCGCGCTCCTCGGCGCCGTACTTGTTGCCGAAGCGCTCGAGGCCGCTCTCGACTTGCGGCGGGAGCTCGGCGTCCGGCATGCCGATGCCGTACGGATGCATCAAGTGGTAGAGGAAGTACGCCTCCGCCCACGCGAACTGCCTGTACTGATCGCGCCAGCCCGACAGACGCGTGGCTTGATCTCCGACGAGACCCGCGAGATCGCGCTCGTCGCCGGACGCGACGTAGCGATCGACGACTTCGGCCGGGATGTCGGCGATCCAGGGTACGCGCGCTTCCGGATCCTCGAAGTTTTCGATCTGCGGCACGAGCACACCGGCCGTGATCGCGAGGAGCGACAGCGTGATCAGCGACACACCGACGTGCATCGTGCGGAAGAACGCGTAGACGCCGGCGCGCTGCAGCCACAAGAACACGCCCGTCGAGAGCAGGAACGCGACGAAGAGCCAGTCCTTCAGCCCCATCCCCGACACGGCTGCGCCGAACGACGACGCATCGCGCGCGCCGAAGCTGTCGAGCATCACGCCGATCGCTTGGCCGACGCACACGAGCAGCACGATGACGGCGGACGCGCTGAAGAAGCCCCAGCGGAAGGTCGGTTTCGTGCTCACGGACATCGGACCGACCCTTTCTAGAACCGTCGCTCGAGGACGAATGCGCCGAGGTCCTCGAGTGCACTTCGCGCGGGGGACAGCGGCAGCTCCGAGAGTCGCGCGCGGGCGTGTTCCACCAGCGCAGCGGCGCGCGCGAGCGAGTACTCCACTCCGGCCGACAGGTCGCACACCGCGCGCAGGCGCTCGCGCCGCTGCGCGAGCCCTTGCTGCGTGAAGACGTCTCTCACGCGCGCGCGAGTCGCTTCGTCCGCGTCACGGTACGCGACGAGTACCGGCAGCGTGATCTTGCCATCCTCGACGTCGTTGCCGACCGACTTGCCGACGGTGCGTTCCTCGCCGACCACGTCGAGGCAATCGTCGACGATCTGGAACGCGAGGCCGATCTCGTATCCGTACTGGCGCATCAGCAGACCGAGCTCCTCGCGACCGCCGGGGTAGCGTGCGCCCAGTTCGCAGGCGGCCGCGTAGAGGCTCGCCGTCTTGGCACCGCTGATCCGCTCGTAGAGCTCCTGCGACATCTCGAAGTCGTAGCGCAACGTACTCTGCTCGATCTCGCCGACGCACAGGCGCCGCGTGGTCTCGGACAGGACGCGACTCGCGAGTCGCGACGACAGATCGGTCGAGAGCGCGAACGCGCGTGCGTACAAAAAGTCGCCGAGGAGGACGGCGACCTGGTTGTCCCAGCGCTGGTTGACGCACGCGACGTGGCGGCGTACTTGCGCGCCATCCAAGACATCATCGTGTACGAGCGTCGCGAGGTGGATCATCTCGACGATCGCCGCGATCGCCGGGTGCTCGTCGGTGACGTTGCCGGTCGCTTCGCCAGAGAGCAACACGAGCGCGCCACGCAACTGCTTGCCGCGGAACCGGCCGACGTGGTCGGTCATGTCGGTGACGGCGTGCGACGACTCGCGCACTTGCGCCGCGAGCAGCTCGCGCATGCGCACCATGCCCTCGGCGACGGGCGCGATCATCCGTTCGAGGCGCGCGTCGGCGAAGCTCATCGCGCGGCCCCCACGAGCGCCTGCGCGCGATCGAGATCGGCTGGCGTGTTGACGTTCGTGCCCGCACCCGCGAACGCGCCGAGCGTGGTGGCTCCAACGCGCGGCTTCCGTCCGCTCGGGAGTGCGAAGCGCGCGAACGAGAGCACCTTGCGTTCGCCCGCATCCAGCGCTGCACGCACAGCCGCGCGCGTATGCACGCGCCAGACGCCGCAGAGCGGCTCGAGGCCACCCTCGGTCTCGAGGAAGCAGACGTCGAGATCGCGCGCACGCGCGACGTCCGCGAGTGCGCGCAGGACTTCCGTCGTCACGAGCGGCATGTCGCACGCGAGCGCGATCGCCCGCTCGCCACCGGCGGCTTCCGCCGCCGCGAGGCCGGCATCGAGCCCGGCGAGCGGGCCGCCGTCCTGCAACGTGTCGAGCACCCGCGGCAAGCCCAGATCCGCGTAACGATCCGCGCTGCCGCAGGCGAGCACGATCGAACGCGCGAGGGGGCGCAACGTCGCAACGGCGTGCTCGAGCAGCGTGTGCGAGCCGACCGCGAGGCGCGCCTTGTCGCGTCCCATGCGGCGGCTCTGCCCGCCACACAGGACGATGCCATGACATTCGTCGCGCGCGTCGAGCGCGGGACGCCGGAGATCGTGCGCGCCGGTCACTCTTCCTTGTTCGTCGTCGTCAGGCGCTTGGGGTCGCCCGCCACGCCGTTCTCGCTGCCCTCTTTCAGGCCCTTCTTGAACTCGTTCACGCTCGCGCCCATCGAGCGCGCGAGATCGGGGAGCTTGCGGGCGCCGAACAACAGCAGAACGACGACGCCGATCGCGACCCACTCCCAAACACCGATTGCCGCCAAGTACAGCATGCCTTCACACACCGCCGAATCCGACGCGCGAGCCGGGTGGCGACGTCGAGCGTCGTCCCCGCCGTCGTCCGGCGTTCCTTTGGGTTCCTATTGTAGTTCAGTCGCCCGTTCCAAGTCCCACGCTGGAGTGTGAATTCCCCCCGGGGCTCTGGAGCCGAGCCACGCGCCGCTCGAGGCGGCGGCGCGTGCGTGGATCGAACGGCGGCGCGGCGTCCGTCGCACCGTCCGCGCGCACCGCGATCGTGCCCTGTGCCTTGCTGCCGACGCGCGCGAGAGGGCCAACATGCAAGCCTCCGGCGACGAGCCGCGCACGCACTTCGAGCGACGCCGAGTACGTCGCGAGCCGCGCGTTCGGAGCCATACGAGCCGCGACATCGGCGAGCACGTCGAGCGCCCACAGCGCGGGCTCCTTCGTGCGCGAGAACGGGTCGAAGAACACCGCGTCGAACCGCTGGTCCAGCGCGAGCTCGCGCAGTGTCGCGCGCGCGTCACCGATACGGAGCTCGAGCTCGCCGCCCGCCAGCGGAACGCGAGCGGCGTTCGTCGCGAGCGCGCGTTCGATCGCTGCGAGGACGACCGGATGCCAGCGCGCGAGCGGCGCGGGCAGGCGTGCATCGTCGCCGCTCGCCCTCAGCCAAGCGCCGAGCTCGAGCGCAGCGCGCAACACGCCCTCGTCGTGCTCGAGCGATACGGCGACGAGCGTGCAGCCCTCGAGCGCGGCGAGCGCCGCCGCGAGGTTCAGGCCGAGCCCGGTGCCGACGTCGAGCAGCGCGACGCGCGTTCCGCGCGCGACGTCCGGCAAGCCGGTCGACACGGCGTAGCGCTCCCACGACTCTTGCCACGCACCGGCGACCGAATGGCACGTTTCGCCATGCGTCGGGTGCGCGAGCGTGTACGAGCCGTCGTCCGTGCGGACCGCGCGCCAGCCGCGGAAGAGTGGAGCGGAGCTTTCAGCGGTCATGGGGAACGCAGAAGAGAAAGACGAACGCCGCGCGTTCGGGAGCCGAGCACGTTCACCGTATGGACTCGCTCTCGCGCGGAGCGCGCGAGAGCTCAGCCGCGCTCACGCCGACGCGAGCAGGCCGGCGTCGCGCAGGGCCTTCTCCATCGTTTCGCCGATCCGCGACGGGCTGGAGCACACGCGCACTCCGGCGGCGGTGAGACGCGCGACCTTGTCCTGCGCCGTGCCCTGTCCGCCCGAGATGATCGCACCCGCGTGTCCCATGCGCTTGCCCGGCGGCGCGGTCTGCCCCGCGATGAAGCCGACCACCGGCTTCTTCACGTGCTGCTGGATGTACTCCGCACCGCGCTCCTCGGCGTTGCCGCCGATCTCACCGATCATCACGATCGCGTCGGTGCCGTCGTCCTCGTGGAACGCCTTGAGCACGTCGACGAAGCTCGTGCCGTTCACTGGATCGCCGCCGATGCCAACGCAAGTCGATTGGCCGATGCCGCGACTCGAGAGCTGCCAGACCGCTTCGTACGTGAGCGTGCCGGAGCGCGACACGACGCCGACTCGACCGGGCTTGTGGATGTAGCCCGGCATGATGCCGATCTTGCATTCGCCGGGCGTGATCACGCCCGGGCAGTTCGGTCCGATCATGCGACAGCGCGTACCCGGCGCCGCGAGACGCTCCGCGACACGCACCATGTCGAGCACCGGGATGCCCTCCGTGATCGTGACCACGAGCTCGATCCCGGCTTCGATCGCTTCGAGGATCGCGGCCGCGGCGCCCGACGGGGGGACGTAGATCACGGTCGCATTGCAGCCCGTCTTCTCGCGCGCTTCCTTGCACGTGCCGAAAACCGGCAGCCCGAGGTGCGTCGTGCCGGCCTTGGCCGGGTTCACGCCGCCAACCATTTTCGTGCCGTAGGCGATCGCCTGTTCGCTGTGGAACGTGCCGGTCTTGCCCGTGAAGCCTTGGCAGATGAGGCGCGTGTTCTTGTTGACGTAGATGCTCATGGTCAGCGCCCTCCCACGGCTTTGCAGACCTTCTGGGCCGCGTCGTCGAGATCGGTCGCCGTGATGATCGGCAGCCGCGACTGCGCGAGCAGCTCGCGGCCCTTCTCCACGTTCGTCCCTTCGAGACGCACGACGAGCGGAACGTTCAAGTTGACCTGCTTCACCGCTTCGATCACGCCGTTCGCGATCACGTCGCACTTCATGATGCCGCCGAAGATGTTGATCAGGACGCCCTTCACGTTCGGATCCGAGAGCAGGATGCGGAACGCGGCGGTCACGTTCTCCGTCGTCGCGCCGCCGCCGACGTCGAGGAAGTTCGCCGGCTTGTTGCCATAGAGCTGGATCACGTCCATCGTCGCCATCGCGAGACCGGCGCCGTTGACCATGCAGCCGATGTTGCCGTCGAGCGCGATGTACGAGAGGCCGTACTTCGACGCTTCGATCTCCTTCGGATCCTCCTCGTCGAGGTCGCGCAGCGACTCGAGCTCGGGGTGCCGGAAGGCCGCGTTCGAGTCGAAGTTGATCTTCGCGTCGAGCGCCATCACTTGGTTGTCCTGCGTGACGATCAGCGGATTGATCTCGGCGATCGAGCAATCCAGCTCGACGTACAGCTTCGCGAGGCCGAGCATGAACTGCACCGTTCGCGGCTCGAGCCCCGGCCGGATGCCGATGCCACGCGCGACGCGCTGCGCATCGCTCGTCGCGAGCCCCTTCGTCGGCGAGAACGGCGCGCGCAGGATCTTCTCCGGTGAGCGCGCGGCCACTTCCTCGATCTCCATGCCGCCCTCGGAAGACGCCATCAGCACCGGCTTCTTGAGCTCGCGATCGAGCGCGATGCCGACGTAGTACTCCTTCGCGATCGTACTCCCCTTCTCCACCAACAAGCGCCGCACCTTCTGACCGCTCGGACCGGTCTGGTGCGTCACGAGCGTCTTGCCGAGGATCGTCTCAGCCGCGGCGCGCGCCTCCGCTTCGCTCTTCACGAGCTTGACGCCGCCCGCTTTGCCGCGTCCACCGGCGTGGATCTGCGCTTTCACGACGCAGACGGGACTCGCGAGCTCGCGGTACGCGCTCACCGCCGCGTCGACGCTCGTGCACTCGCGCCCGTCGGGCACGGCGAGCCCGAAGCGACGGAAGAGAGCCTTGCCTTGATACTCGTGGATCTTCATGCGCTGGACTCGGGGCGGCGGCGGTTCGCCGCGAGAACTCCGTGCGGCGCGCGGTCGCGACGCGGAAATCGGCCGGCCGAAAAAAGTGGCCGGAAGTGTAGCGGGCGGCGCGTGCGCGCTCCACGGGCTCGCGCGCGGTTCGCCGTCCGAGATCGGCCCACGCGGAGAGTCATGCGGTCCGCGACCCGCCGGCGCAGCGTCACTCGAGCGCGGCGAATCACGCGGATTCGACTGGGGACTCGCTCCCGTTGCTCCCGTTGCTCCCGTTGCTCACGCGCACGGGTTCACGCGCACGGGCCGACACGAACGGCACCGAACACTTTCCCCGCTGGCTGCTATCCTCGCTCCGGCCGTCATCGACGGCCCTCCATGACAGCGCGCAACACGAACGTTGGAACGCGCCCGGGCGTGCTGCTCGTCGACCGCGAGATCGCCGCGTGCCTGGGAACGCAGGTGCGTCCCGCGCTCGGCGCGAGCCCTGTCTCACTCGCGCAGATCCAACCGGCGAGCCTCGATCTGCGCCTTGGGCCGCGCGCGTGGCGCATCGCGGCGGGATTTCTGCCGGGCCTGAGGAGCGTCGACGAGCGCTTGGACGAGCTCGCGCTCGAGGAGCTCCCGCTGGAGGGCGCCGGAGGTGTGCTGCGGCGCGGCAGCGTGTACCTCGTCGCGCTCGACGAGGAGCTCGCGCTCGACGGCGAGACCCACGCACGCTTCAACCCGCGCAGCTCGACCGGCCGCTGCGACGTATTCACGCGCGTCTTGTGCGCGAGTCATCCGCGTTTCGACGAGGCGCCGCCCGGATATCGCGGGGCGCTGTGGCTCGAGATCGCGCCGCTCTCGTTCGACGTGCGCGTCGCGCGCGGCGATCGCATGTGTCAGATGCGCCTCGCGCGTGGCGAGAGCGCGCTCTCGACCGCCGAGCTCGTCGCGTTGTACGAGGCCGCGCCACTGTGCTCGGTGGACGGACGCACGCTCGCGACGCACGACGTCGTGTTCGATCGCGAGGGCGGCCTGTGCTTGCGCGTCGGCCTCGCCGGTCGCGATCCGGTCGCGTGGCGTGCGCGCGACGGCGCGCCGGTGCTCGAGTTCGGACGCGAGCGTGCGCACGCGGCGGCCGAGTTCTTCGAGCCGGTGCAGGCGACCGCCGCGGGCGTCGTGCTCGAGCCCGGACACTTCTACGTGTTCGCGAGCCGCGAGAAGATCCGCGTGCCACCCGATCACGCCGCCGAGATGTTGCCCGTCGATCTCGGCCTCGGCGAGCTGCGCAACAACTACGCGGGCTTCTTCGACTCGGGCTTCGGATGGAACGACGAGGGAGCGAGTGCAACCGCCTCGATCGGAACGAGCGCCGTGCTCGAGGTGCGTGCACACGACGTTCCGTTCCTCGTCGAAGACGGACAAGCGTTCGCGCGCTTGCGCTACTTCCGCACGTCCGGACGGCCGGACCGCTTGTATGGACACGGACGCGCGTCGTACCGCGACCAGGATCTGACGCTTGCACGCGTGTTCCGGCCCGCGCCATGAAGCTCCTCGTCGTCCTCGCGCTGCTGCAAGCACCGCACGCGCTGTGGCAACAGGGCCAGCGCGCCGAAGCGATCGACGCGCAGACGCGCGCCGTTGCCGAGCGACCGGCCGACGTCGCCGCGCGCCGGCTGCTCGTCGAGTGGGAGATCGCCGTCCACCATTACGAGCGCGCGCTCGAGCTCGCGCTCCCGCTGCCGGCCGACGCGGACCCGCTGCGCGGCCGCGCGCTGTACGCGCTCGCGCGCTACGCCGAAGCCGCCCCGCTCCTCGCCGACACGAACGTCGACGACGCACTGCGCAAGATCGACGCGCTCGAAGCGCTCGGCAAGTTCGCCGAGTCCGACTCCGCGCTCGAGCGCGCACGGACGAGCGCCGGCGCGCAAGACCCGCGCGTGCGCGTCTGCGATGGCCGGCGCTTGCTGCGCCTCGGGCGTTCGCAGGAAGCCGCGCGCGCGTTCGAAGCGGCGCTCGACGCCGACCGCTGGAATCGCGAGGCGCGCTACGGACTCGGACGCGCGCTGATCGCCGCCGGTGAGCGCGAGCGCGGTCTCGCCGTGCTCGCGGAGCATCGCAAGCTCGTCCCGCTGCTCGATCAAGTCGACTTCGCGCACCAGAGCCTCGATCTCGCGCCGATGCACGCGCCGAATTGGGCCGCGCTCGGCGATGCGGAGCGCGCGCTCGGCCGCGCGGACCGTGCGCTCGAAGCGTATGCGCGCGCCGTCGCGCTCGCCACGTCGTGCGCTGACCTCGTGCCGGCATGCTTGCGGCAGGCGCGCATGCTCGACGAGGACAGCGCCGACGCGGACGGCGCCGTGCGCGCGCTCGCAGGGGCGGCCGCGCGCTGCCCGGACGCGCGCCTCTTCGTGCGCGCGGGTGACGTGCTGCGGGGCGCGGGAAAAAAAGCAGAAGCCGCCGAGCAATACGCACGCGCTGCGCGGCTGCGACCCGACGACGTCGAGATCGCGCGGCGCCTGGAGAGCGTGAAGCAGTGAGGCGCTCGGCGCTCGAACGCTTGCTCGTGCTGCTCGTGTGCACGGCGTGCTCACGAGCGCCGCAGCCGTCCGTCACCGCACCCACGGCGGGGACGGCTTGGTTCACGGACATCACGGCGAACTGCGGCATCGACTTCGTGCACGTGAACGGCGCGACGAGCGACAAGCAGCTGCCCGAGACGATGGGCGGCGGGGCGGCGCTCTTCGATGCGGACGAGGACGGCGATCTCGATCTCTACTGCGTGCAGAGCGGACCGCTGCCGATCGCCGGGCCGCGCCCGGGCACCTTCGTCGTGCCGAGCGGCGAACGTCCGACGAACCGGTTGTTCCGCAACGACGGCGGCTTCCGCTTCACCGACATCACGGACGCGAGCGGAGCCGCCGCAGCGCGCGATTACGGCATGGGCGTCGCGGTCGGCGACGTGAACGGCGACGGACACGACGATCTCTACCTCACGAACGTCGGACCGAATCGACTGCTCCTCGGCAACGGACTTGCACACTTCACCGACGTCACCGCATCGAGCGGCATCCGCGAGGAGCGTTGGACGAGCGGTGCCGTGTTCTTCGACGGCGACCAAGACGGCGATCTCGACCTGTTCGTGACGAGCTACGTCGACATCGATGTCGCGCAGCCGGAATGGTGCGGCGATCGCCGGCCCGGCTGGCGCGCGTACTGCCATCCCGATCACTACCGCGGTCTCGAGGATCGCTACTGGCGCAACACGGGCGACGGCACGTTCGAGGACGCGACCGCGGCGGCCGGCCTCGCCGACGCGAATGGCAAGGGACTGTGCGCTGCGGCGAGCGACTTCGACGGCGACGGCCGCGTCGACGTCTACGTCGCGAACGACAGCACGGAGAACCGCCTGTATCGAAACGTCGGCGACGGCACGTTCGAGGACGCGACGCTCCTTTCCGGCACCGGGCTCGATCGCTTCGGCAACACGGAAGCGAGCATGGGTGTCGCGGTCGGAGACGTCGACCTCGATCTCGACATGGATCTCTTCGTCACCGGCTTCGACGACGAGTCCGACACGCTGTACCGCAATCTCGGTGAGGGCGTGTTCGAGGACGTGACGGCGCAAGTCGGTCTCGAGCTCGGCACGCGCCTGCCGGTCGGATTCGGGACGGTGCTCGCGGACTTCGACGACGACGGCGATCTCGATCTCGCGATCGCGAACGGACACATCATCGACAACATCGAGCTGTACCACGACGGCAAGACGCACGCGCAGCGCGCGCTGCTCTACGAGAACGACGGACGCGGTCACTTCACCGACATCTCGACGCGCGGCGGCGCGCTGACGGCGACGCCGTTCGTCGGGCGCGCGTTGCTGTGTGGCGATCTCGACGACGACGGCGACCTCGATCTCGTGCTGACGCAGTGCGGTGGAGCGCCGGTCGTGTTGCGCAACGATCGATCGACCGGCAGCGCGCTCACGATCGAGGGCTTGCCCGCCGGCACGCGCGTGCGCGTGAAGACCGAGAGCGGCCGCGAACTCGTCGCGGACTGCGGACCGCAGCCTTCGTATCTCGCGCAGTGCGATCCGCGTGCGCACCTCGGACTGGGCGGCGAGCGCGCGGTGCAGGTCGCGGTGCGATCACCTGGCGAGGCGGAGCAAGTGCTCGCCCTCGATCCGCCGATCGGGCGCGGCGTCGTGCGTGTGAAGCGCGTCGGCGAAAGGCTCGTCTTGACCGCGCGTTAGCGCCTCGCGCGGTCCGCTGCGCGGAGCGACCGCGTGCGGCACGGTCTCGCGCCGCACGCATGCAACGGCGGCGGGGACCCGTGTCGGCTGATTTGCGGGTGATTGGACCGCTGCAGGTTGCTGTGCGTGTGCGATTGCCTCGGCGCGGAGACGACGGTGCGGTCAACGTCTTCGTGGACGAGGTCCCGATGTCACAACCCCCGTACTCGCATCGGCGCAACTCGCAGGTGATCACCGCAGGCAAGCTGCACGAGTCAGTTGAGCGTAGGCAGATGCCCCGGGGCCCCGCCGTTTAAAGCGCTTCGCGCGCCAGGCGCGCTACGCGCATGCGCTGCGCGCGCGCGTTCCGCGCGCTACGCTTGCGCGGGCATGGACTTCGACAAGCTCGGCGTCTTCTACCTCGGACGACCCTACGACGAGCGCACGCGCACGGTGCGCGACGGCTACGTCCTCTACGACAGCAAGGACCTGCTCACGCACGCGGTGTGCGTCGGCATGACCGGCAGCGGCAAGACGGGCCTGTGCATCGGATTGCTCGAGGAGGCCGCGCTCGACGGAATCCCCGCGATCGCGATCGATCCCAAGGGCGATCTCGCCAACCTCGCGCTCACGTTCCCGAACCTCGCCCCCGAGGAATTCGCGCCGTGGATGCCGGTAGACGACTCGTCGACGCCGGAATCGACGCGTGCGCTCGCGGAACGCGAAGCCACGCGCTGGCGCGCAGGCCTCGCGCAGAGCGGTCAAGACGCGGCGCGCGTGCGCCGGCTGAAGGAAGCCAGCGAAGTGCGCGTGCTCACGCCGGGCAGCCGCGCAGGACTCCCGGTGTCGATCCTGAAGACGTTCGCCGCGCCGGGGCCCGCGATCGCGACCGACGACGAGCTCTTCCACGAGCGCGTCGCGACGAGCGCGCAGAGCCTGCTCGGCTTGCTGTCGATCGACGCCGACCCGCTCGCAAGCCGCGAGTTCATCCTGCTCAGCGCGATCTTCACCGAGGCTTGGAAGAACGCTCGCGATCTCGATCTACCCGGCTTGATTCAAGCGATCCAGTCGCCGGGCGTCGCGAAGATCGGAGTGCTGGACCTCGAAGCGTTCTACCCCGCGAAGGAACGCTTCCAGCTCGCGCTGCGCGTGAACAACCTGCTCGCGTCGCCGTCGTTCGCGGCGTGGCTCGAAGGCGAGCCGCTCGACGTCGAGCGCGCGCTCTACGCCGAGGACGGCCGGCCGCGCATCTCGATCTATTCGATCGCGCACCTCTCCGACTCCGAGCGCATGTTCTTCGTCGCGCTGCTGCTCGAGGAGGTGCTCGCGTGGACGCGGCGCCAATCCGGCACGCAGAGCCTGCGCGCGATCGTCTACATGGACGAGATCTTCGGCTACTTCCCGCCCGTCGCCGAGCCGCCGAGCAAGCGCGCCTTGCTCACGCTGCTCAAGCAAGCGCGCGCGTTCGGCGTCGGCGTCGTGCTCGCGACGCAGAATCCCGTCGATCTCGACTACAAGGGTCTCGCGAACGCCGGCACATGGTTCGTCGGGCGCTTGCAGACCGAGCGCGACAAGGCGCGCGTCTTGGATGGTCTCGAGGCCGCGTCGCAGAGCTCGGGCGGACGATTCGATCGCGCGTCGATCGACCGCTTGCTGTCGAGCCTCGACAAGCGCGTCTTCTTGTTGCACGACGTGCACGAGGAAGAGCCCGCGCTGTTCGAAACGCGCTTCACGCTGTCGTACCTGCGTGGACCGCTCACGCGCATCGAGCTCGCGAGGTTGCGCCCCGCCGTGGTCGCTCCGACGTCCACGGCCATGCATACGGCCGGCGTTCCAGCTGCCTCGGCGTCCCGCTCTTCCTCTCCGAGCGCTCCGACGACGACGCCGTCCGGAGCCGCCGAACCCGTTGCGAAGACCACCGAGTCCTCCGTCGCCGCGAACAGCGCCCGTCCCGTCCTCCCGCCCGGCATCCCGGAAGTCTTCCTACCCGCACGCCGTCCCGCGCGCGCCAGCACGCAAGTGCACTTCACGCGCAACGACGGCGCGCTCCACGTCGACGACGGCGCGCCGCGCTCCGTCGAGTACGTCCCCTGCCTGCTCGGCTGCGCGCGTGTGAGCTTCCGCGACACGAAAGCCGGCGTCGTGTGCGACCGCGTCGTCTACTCGCTCGCCGACTTTGGATCCGTGCTCAGCGGCGTGGACTGGGATCACGCGCGCGCGATCGAGCTCGCCGAAGCCGATCTCGCGTCGTCCCCCACGGACGGCGCGCGGTTCGCGCCGCTGCCACCCGCCGCGAGCCAAGCGAAGAGCCACGCCGCGTGGAAGAAGTCGTTCGTCGATTTCCTCGCGCGCACGCAGAAGCTCGAGCTCCTGCGGAGCCCGACGTTCAAGCTCGCATCGCAGCCCGGCGAGGCCGAGAGCGCGTTCCGAACGCGCTTGACTCAGGCCGCGCGCGAGGCGCGCGATGCGCTCGCGGAAAAGCTGCGTCGCAAGTACGCGCCCAAGCTCGCCGTGCTGGAAGAGCGACGACGGCGCGCGCTGCAGACGGTCGAGCGCGAAACGGAGCAAGCGAAGCAATCGAAGATCCAGACCGCTGTCTCGTTCGGTGCGACGCTGCTCTCCGCGTTCACGGGCCGCAAGGCATTGTCGGCCGGCACGGTCGGGAAGGCGACCACCACTGCGCGCGGCGCGTCGCGGGCACTCAAGGAGGACAGCGACGTCGACCGCGCGCGCGAAACGGTGCGTGCGACCGAAGCGCAGCTCGCGGCACTCGACGGCGAGTTCCGCTCGGAGCTCGCCGCTCTCGAGACGCGCTGCGATCCGGCGCGCGAGGTGCTCGAGCGGGTCGTGATCGGCGCGAAGAAGACGGGCATCGAGGTGCGCCTCGTCGCGCTCGCGTGGTGTCCCTGACGCCGGCGCTCAGCGTACGCGCAGGTTGCGCAGCACGGATACGTCGTACGGACTCGGAACGGCCAGCAGGTCGACGTCTCCGTCGCCATCGAAGTCGCTGCTGCTGACCCAAGTCGAGCCGCCGCCCGCCGCGTACTGCTGACCCGGCGGGAGGAACGTGCCGTCGCCGGCGCCCAGCAGCACGGTGATGCTCGAGTAGGTGGGCGCGGCGAACGCGAGGTCGACGTGTGCGTCGCCGTCGAGCAAGCCCGCGACGATGCGGTACGGCCAGCCGACCGCTTGCTCGGTACGCGTCATGACGAATTGGCCTCGCCCGTCGTTCGTGAGGATCGCGACCGCTTGCTGTCCGCTCGTCGCAACCGCGATGTCGAGGTCGCCGTCGTGATCGAAGTCGCCGAGCGCCGAATCGGTCGGGCTCGGCAAGCTGCCGTACGCTTGCGGTGCGACGAAGCTCGCGCCGCTCGCGCCGAGGAACACGCGCACGGCGTTCACCTCTTGATCTGCGGCGACGAGGTCCAGGTCTCCGTCCAGGTCGAGATCACCGAGCTCCAGCGCGACGCCGGCGCTCGCGTGCATCGTCACCGGTGGCGCGAACGTGCCGTTGCCTGCGCCCACGAGCACCGAGATGCGGCTCGCGTTGCTCACGACGAGATCGAGGTCTCCGTCGAGGTCGAGATCGCCGGTGACGAGCGCGCGCAAATTCCCACCCGCCCCGACGATCGTCGTGGGGCCCGCGAACGTGCCGTTGCCGTTGCCGACGAGCACGCGCACGGAGTTTCCGCCGGCGGTCGCGAGATCGAATCGTCCGTCGCCGTCGAAGTCCGCGATCGCGAGCGCGGCCAGCGCGCCGCCGATCGCGAAGGTCGCGGGCGGATCGAGCTCTCCGCCGCCCGTGCCCAGGTACACGTGCGCGCGTCCCATGTAGCCGTCGAGCACGACGAGATCCTGGTCGCCGTCACGATCGAGGTCCGCGGCTTCCGCGAGCACGGCGTCGATCGTCCCCGGCGGCAGATCGAGGCGCTCCAGCGCATCGAACGTGCCGTTCCCGCAGCTGTGGAACACCGACACCACGCTGTCGGCGTAGCTCCCCGCGATGAGATCCGCGGCGCCATCGCGGTCTACGTCGACGAGTTGGACCGAACGCGGCATCGGTGTCGTCGGCATCACGGTCGCGGGCCCGAAGCTACCGTCGCCGAGCCCGAGCACGACCGCCACTTGGTCGCTCCAGCCGCCGGATGCGACGTCCAAGTCGCCATCGCGGTCGACGTCGCCGAGCGCGATGTGCTCCGACGCGATCGTCGCGTACGTCGAAGACGGGCCGAACGCGCCCGTGCCGTCGTTCTCGATCACCGAGATGCCCCCGCTGATCGCTGCGACCAGGTCGCCGTCTCCGTCCCCGTCGACGTCGCCGACGTGGATGTCGCCCGCGCCGCTTTGGTAGCTCGCCGCGGCGGCGAAGGTCGCGTCACCGTTCCCGGCGAGCACGCTGACGTGGCCGTTCGGAGCGCCGGCGACGACGAGATCGAGATGCATGTCGCCGTCGAGATCGTGCAGCGCGACGCCGTCCGGGGCGTCGCCGCCCGGCGCCGGCAGCACCGCGAACACGACGAAGCTTCCGTTGCCGTCTCCGCGCAGCACCGACACGTCGCGGCTCGTCACGTTCGCGGTGACGAGGTCGAGGTGTCCGTCCTCGTCGACGTCGCCGAGAGCGAGGTGCACGGCCTCCGTGCCGCCCGTGGAGAGCAGCACGGGACCGTCGAGAGCGCCATTGCCGTGGCCGCGCATGACCGCGACATACGAGCGGTCCGAGAACAGCGTGTTCATGACGACGTCGAGGTCCCCGTCGTGATCGATGTCGCCGAGCACGCAGTGCTCGACGCCGAACAAGACGTTCGTGGACGTCGCGAAGTCGAGCCGCGGTCGGAACAAGCCGTAGCCATTGCCGAGCAGGACCGACACGACGCCGTGCGTCGAGAACACCGTGACGAGGTCGGCCTTGCCGTCGCCGTTGAGGTCGCCCGACGCGCAGTACGACGTGCCGTACACGGCGAACTGCGGCTCGGGATAAAGGGGCCCGTCCCCGGGCCGAATGCGCGGCCGCGCGCCTGCGTGCGAGGTCGACGGCGCCGCGCTCCCGCTGCCGACGACGGTCTGCGAGACGACCCTCGGCACGAGGTGGGTCCACAGAGCGAGCACGGCAGCCGCGCGCAAAATGAGGTTCATGGAGAGTATTCCTGGCGCGAGTTCGCGCGCTGCGGCGCGCACAGTGCTCGCCTACACGTCCGGCGGCCGTGATCCGGTTCGCGCATTAGAGCGCGTTTCAGAATGAGCCACCCGGCGAAGCCTGCGACGAATCGAGGCGAGCAAGGGGGGTAAGCCCTGGTGCGCGCAGCGCATCGAAGCGCGCCAGCGGCGCGCTTCGAAGGGGATCCGACGATGCGTATTGCTCGGCAATACACCGAGCAGGCGCAACGCCGCGAGCCCGGTTCGGCGCGGCCTGCGACGGGGCGGGGCATTCTGAAAGGCGCTCTTAGGGCCGCTTTTGATTCTTCAGCACCGACACCCCGCCCGCGCCGAGCGACACCGCCAAGTCCGAGTCGCCGTCGCCGTCGAGATCGCCCGCCGCCAATTGGTACGCATCACCGCTCGCGTACATGCGGCCGGGCGCGAGGAACGAGCCGTCGCCTTGGCCGCGCAGCACGAGCACCGCGTCCGTGTTCGGTCCGGTGAACGCGAGGTCGATGCGCGCGTCGTTGTCGAAGTCGGCCGCGACCACGTCGTAGGGCGAGATCAGCAGCGCGACGGAATCGGGCGCGCCGAACGTCGCGTTGCCCGCGTTCCACAAGAGACCGGCCGACGTGCCGAAATCCGTCGCGACCGCGATGTCAGGGTCGCCATCGCGATCGAAGTCGGCGACCGCGATCGCGCGCGCTTCGAGGAGGCCGCCGATCGTGGTCTGCGTGCCGAGCGTGCCGTCGCCGTTGCCACGCACGATGCGCACTCGGTCGAGCGAACCTTCCGCCGCGACCACGTCGAGATCCAGGTCCAAGTCGAGATCGGCCAGCGCGAGCGCGATCGCCATCGATCCCGTCGGATAGGCGACCGGTGGCGCGAAGCTCCCGCCGACGTTCTCGAACACGAGCAACTCGCCGGTGCCCGTCGAGACGACGAGGTCGACATCGTGGTCGCCGTCGAGATCACCGCTCGCGCTCGCGACCGGCACGAAACCGATCGCGGCATCGTTCGCGACGGCCGTGAACGTCCCGTTGCCGTTGCTGGTGACGACGCGCAGGACGCCACCGCTGTCCGCACTCGCGGCAACCATGTCGAGATCGAGATCGCCGTCGCAGTCGACGAGCTCGAGCGCGCGCGGATCGGCGCCGAGCGGCACGGAGTACGCGCTGCCGAACGCGCCGCCGCCCGTGTTCGGCAGCACCCACGCGCGCCCGCCGGCGCGGTCGAGCGTGCACAGGTCGACGTCCACATCGCCGTCGATGTCGCCGAGCGCGGCGCGCTCATCGGCAGTGGGCGCCGGGTAGATCGCGCGCCGCGCGAACCCCTGGATGCCGCGACCGAACAGCACGGAGACGCTGCTCGCCGAAAAGTGCGCGAACACCACGTCGAGTCGCCCGTCGCGATCCATGTCCGCGATCTCCGGATCGCTCGACAAACCGTAGCCCGGCAGCACGTCCACGGGCTCGAAGCTCGCGTCGCCGTGCCCGAGGAGAATGCCGGCAGCACCCGAGAAGCCGGTCACCACGAGGTCCATGTCGCCGTCGCGATCGAGATCGGCGCCCGCGAGCTCGCGCGCACCGCTCACCGCACCGATCGCGATCGGTGCGTCGAAGGTGCCGTCGCCGTTCCCGAGCAGGAGCGAAACCGTCGGGCCTCCGTCGGCCACGGCGAGATCGACGTGTGCGTCGCCATCGAAGCGCGCCGCGACGAGATCGAACGCACCGCCGCTCGTGGCGCGGCTGATCGTCGCGCCGAACGTGCCGTCTCCCAGGCCGAGCTTCACGGACACGGATCCGAACGGCGCGTTGCCCACCACGAGATCGAGAGCGAAGTCGCCGTCGACATCGACGAGCAGGATCGAGTTCGGACCCGCGGATCCGAACGCGTGCACGCCGAGCAACGCGAACGCGCCCGTGCCCGTGCCTTTCGAGATCGATGCGTCGCCGGAATCCTTGTTCGCCGTCGCGACGTCGAGATGTCCGTCGCCGTCGACGTCGCCGAGCGCGACGGCGAGTGGTCGTGACCCGCCACACGCGAAGAACACCGGCGCTCCGAACGCGCCGTCGCCGGAACCGAGCATCACGCCGAAGCTCGGGCCGCCGTCGATGGCGAGCACGACGTCCTCGTCGCCGTCGTGGTCGAGGTCGCGCAGCGCGAGGTCTTGCGCGCTCGCCGCCGCCGGGAGCACGAACGGGGTGCGCAGCAAGCCGAATCCATTGCCGAGCAGCACCGACAGCGTGCCGCCGAACGGATCGACGGTGTAGACGTCGGGCTTGCCGTCACCGTTCGCATCGCCGATCGCGCTGCCCGCCGGCAAGCCGCCCGTCAGGAACACCGGCTCCGGAAAGAGCGGCTTCTCGCCCGGCCGCAAGATCGCGCCCGCGGGCGCGTGCGGAGCGCTCGGACTGACCGCGGGCGCACCGGTGACGATGTGCAACGCGGCCGCGAACGTGAGTGCGTGGAGTTCCAGACCGACCATCGGAGATTCTCCGTGGAGACACGGCGGCAGGGAGCGACCGTCGTTCCAGCCTACCCGTGTTGCACGCGCCCGCAATGCGTGGCCATTGCGCTGCACTTGAAAGCAAGCCGCCGTGCGACGAAAGCCTTCGACCATGTCGCTGCTCCACTCGCTGTCCGACGCCGTCCACTCGGTCGTCGATGCCATCGCGCCGGCCGTCGTCCACATCCGCACCGTGCAGCCGCGCGCACGCACGCTCTCGGGCGGCTCTGGCGTGTGCGTGGCACCGGAAGGTCTCGTCCTGACCAATCACCATGTCATCCACGGCGCGAGCGCGGTCGAGATCGAGCTCGCCGACGGCACGACGCACCTCGCCGACGTGCTGGGCAGCGATCCCGCGACCGATCTCGCCGTGCTGCACATCGACACGCCGGCGCTCGCGCGCGCGGAGCTCGGCGATTCGAATCGACTGCGCGTCGGGGACTTCGCGATCGCGGTCGGATCGCCGTTCGGACTCGCGCGCACGGTGACGCTCGGGATCGTCAGCGCGCTCGGCCGCTCGCTCGCGAGCCAAGCCGCCGGTCGACGCATCGAGGGTGTGATCCAAACCGACGCGCCGCTCAACGCCGGCAATTCCGGCGGTCCGCTGCTCGACGCCGACGGCCGCGTCGTCGGCATCAACACGGCGATCGTGCTCGGCGCGCAAGGCTTGTGCTTTGCCGTGCCGTCGAACACCGCCGCGTTCGTGAAGAGCGAGATCGTCTCGCACGGCCGCGTGCGGCGCGCCTGGCTCGGCGTCGGCGCGGAAGAAGTGCTGCTCGCGCGCGAAGCGGCCGAGAAGGCCGGCATTCCAGAACGGCGCGGCGTCAGCGTGCGCTCCGTCGAAGCGTCGAGCCCGGCCGCGAAAGCCGGGCTCGCGCGCGGTGACGTCATCGTGCGCCTCGGAACGCGCGCGATCGCGTCGCTGCCCGATCTGCACCGCGCGCTGTCCGGCGACGCGATTGGGACCGAGCTCGAGATCGAAGTCCTGCGCGCGGGCGCGCGGCTCTCGCTCTCGATCCGCCCGATGGAAGCGGCCGTCATGCCGCACTGAGCTCTCGCTGTTCGGCTTCGCCTCCGCTGCTTGCGGTGCGCGCGCAGACATCAGAGTGGCAGCTGCGACGCCAAGGCCCCACCGGTGGGATCGCCCTTCTGGCTCGTCTTCCCGAGCGAAGACGAGCAGAGGGCTCAGTTTTTGACGATCGCCGGCGCTTCGTCTGTCTTCGCGCCGTTACGGGCACCGCTCGCTCCGTCGGCGCCGACCCGCTCGCACGCGCGCACCTTGCCGTGCGCGTCGAAGTACGTGATGCGCGCGAGCCCGTCGTTCTCGAGGCCGAAGCGCGCGATCGCCTTGCCGCTCGCGTCGTTCCACACGATCGTCGGCGTGCCTTGCTGGTATGCGTCGATCATGAACCGTTGCCGACCCGAGCTATCGCGCAGCACGAGGCGCTCGCCGGTGATCACGTCGCACACCGGCGTCGCCATCGCGAGCACACCGAGCGCGGCGACGCTCCCGGCGACACCGACGACGACGCGCTTCCAGCGGCGGTTCTCGCGCTCCAAACGATCCAAGCGATTCGACAGTTCGTGCTCGTTCATGGCGATCTCCTTGGGAATGGGATTGCGGACGCGCCGCCGACGAGCGCAGCCTTGCAGCGTTGCCGCGGATCGCGTCCGAGATTCTGCACCTGCGCGAGGAACCGCGCCTCCGCACGCAGGTAACCCTCTTCGCAGGAAAAAGCGCCGCTGGCTGAGCGCTCCTACGGAGTCTAGAAACACCCGCACACTGGCCGGCTCGAGCTTGTCCGCCGGGATAGACTTCCGACACCCATGAGTGCTCCCCAACCCAAGAAGCACGAGCTCAACCGCGCCCTGGCGGACGCCGTTCGCGAGATCGGCCGCCTGGATACCCCCCAGGACATGGAGCAGCGCGGGGTCCGGCGCGTCCGGCGCATCTCCATGCAGGACATCTCCCGCATGATCGAGAAGGCGGTCAACCGCACGATCATGGAGCGGACCCTCGGGGTCGACGCGGCCGAGATGCAGCTCCTCTTCGACCGCGCCCAGGTGGGCCTGGTCGGGATCATGAAAGGCGTCGAGGAAGTCGAGGCGACCCGCGGGGCGGTGGCCGAGAGCCAGCGCGAACTGCTCGCCGAGATCGACGAGATGCGGCGCGACCAGAAGGCCGCGCACGCGGATCACCCGCTCGAGCTCGACGACCCGATCGCTGTGCAAATGCGCGACGCGATCCGCGACTGCTTCCTGCGCACGGGCGTGAACACGCCGGAAGGCCGCAACGCGGAACGCGACCTGTTCGCGCGCGCGTTCGCGCTGCTCGAAGCGCTGCGCCGCCGCGCGGCCGAAGCCGCCGCCGCGAGTCGCGACGGAGAGATCGACCGGATGGATCGCCGCATCCACAAGCTCGTCGAGTCGCTGGAGACCACCGAGGCCGCGCTCAAGCGCGTCGCGGCCATGAAGAACGTCGATCTCGGCATCGCGTCCCTGTACCGCGTCGTGCAAGGCCTCGCGACCGACGAGTCGAACATCGAGCTGAAGAAGGAGATGATGTCACTGATCTTCAAGGCCAACCTGGACCTACAGAAGAAGTCCGCGGTAGCGACGTAGCGCAGCGATCGACGAGGCAAGACAAAAGGCCGCGGGCTGGAGGCGTCTCCAGCCCGCGGTTTCTCGTTGAGGCGCGCGCTGGACGCGGGAACGGCGCGCGGGATCGCCCTCACCGCAGCCGGAATCGCGGCCGTGGAAACGGTGCTGACGCTCTACGTGCTCGCGCTCTGCGGCGGGTGAGTGCGCGCGCTCACCCGCACGGATCGAGGTCGAGATTCGCTTCGCGCGTTGCGTGCTTGCCGCCGCCGGTCGCGCGATGGAAGCGCGCGATCAAGTCTTGGCGACCGGCAGCGAGGAGCGCTTCCTCGACGTAGCGCTTCGACTCCGGCGCCTTCCAGCGCACGAGCGCCTTCTGCTGCTTGCGCTCGCGCTCGCCGCGCGGCACGTACAAGTCGGCGAACGTCAGCGGATCCTTGCCCGTCGCGTATTGAACACACGCGCGCGTCATCGGCAGCGGAATGAACTCCTGCACTTGCTCGGGCGAGTAGTTGCGCGCGAGCAGCTTCTCGAAGAGCTCGATCGCCGCCTCGGGCGTCGTCCCGGGGTGCCCGACGATGAAATAGTTGACGAGGTGCTGGTCGCGGCCGAGGTCCTGACACTCGGACTTGTAGTCGGCTTCGTACTTCTCGTAGACCTCGAAGCGCGGCTTGTTCATCGCTTCGAGCACGGCGTCCGACGCGTGCTCCGGCGCGAGCTTCATGCGGCCCGGCACGTGGTGCTGCACGAGATCGTGGTGCAGCGGCAAGAGCTCGCCCTTCTTGTTGCGCAGCATGTCGTAGCGGATGCCCGAGCTGACGAACGCGTGCTTCACACCCTTCGTGTTGCGCACGAGCGACAGCAAGCGGCGATAGCCTTCGGTCGTCTTGTCGAGACGCAGCGCGGGGCACGGATCGGGCGTCAAGCAATCGCGACCGAGACAGGCCTCGCCCTTCTCGAGCAGCTTGCAGCCGAGGCCGTACATGTTCGCGGTCGGACCGCCGACGTCCGTGATCGTGCCGCGAAAATCGTGGTGTGCTGCGAGCGCCGCGGCTTCGCGCAGGACGGACTCTTCGCTGCGGCTCTGGATCGTGCGCCCTTGGTGGAACGTGATCGAGCAGAACGAGCAGTCCGCCATGCAGCCGCGGTGCGTGTTGACGCTCCAGCGCACGGGCTCGAGCGCCGCGATGCCGCCCGCTTGCGTGTGATCGGGATGCCATTCGCGCCGGTACGGCAAGTCGTAGAACGAATCGACCTCGGCCTGCGACGCCGGCGGTGCGGGCGGATGCTGCAGGACGAAGCGTGTGCCGTGCTGCTGCGCGAGGACGCGCGAGCTCGGGCTGTTCTCTTCGCGCACCGCTTGGAAGAGCTCGATGAGCTTGTCCCAGTCGCCTTGGATCTCCTCGAACGACGGCACCTTGCGCGCGTCGCTCGGCACGTTGGTCGCGCTCACGATCTCACACGTACCCGCGATACCGGTGAGTGCCTCCCCCGCCGCGATGCGGCGCGCGACCTCGAGCACCGCGCGCTCGCCCATCCCCCACACGAGCAAGTCGGCTTTGCTGTCGGCGAGAATCGAGCGGCGGATCTTCTCTTCCCAATAGTCGTAGTACGCGAGCCGGCGCGGCCCCGCCTCGAGTCCGCCGATCACGACCGGCACGCCGGCGAAGTGGTGTCGCGCGAGTGCCGTGTACGCGATCGTCGCGCGATTCGGCCGACCCGGTGCGCCGCCCGGACGGTAGACGTCGATGCGGCGCTTCTTCTTCGACGCCGTGTAGTTCGTCACCATCGAGTCGATGGTCCCTGCGGTGACGCCGACGAAGAGGCGCGGCGAAGGCAGGCGCGACCAGCCGGAACCCTCCACACCATCGGGTTCGAGCTCCGGCGCGTCGAGGATGCCGACCTTGTAGCCGTGCGCTTCCAGCACGCGTCCGATCACAGCCGCGCCGAACGACGGGTGGTCGACGTAGCCGTCGCCGGTGACGAGCACGATGTCGAGCTCGTCCCAACCGCGCGCGTGCATCTGTGCGCGCGTGCGTGGCAGGAAGGTGTTGGGATCCGAGTGCGTCCGAGTCATGGCGAGTGGCGATCGAAGCGAGTTCAGCTTGCCGAGGCTCGCCAGGCTCGCTTTGGCGGGCGCCGCGCACCCTGCGCGCTCGCGGCGCACCGGCGCATGCGGAGGTCGATCAGAAGCTGCCGTGGCGCGCGCGCTGACGGCGGTTCGTCTTGCGTCCGCCCTTCGTCTTCTGGCGCGTGCGGTAGCCGGTCTTCTTCTTGTGCTTGAGGCTCGACTTGCGAATGTTCGTGTGCATGGCTCGGTGCTCGTGACGGGATGCGGGGCCCGCGCGCGGGCAGGAAAAGGCCGCAGATCCTACCAAGGTGGGGCGCCGCGCCAAAGTCGATGCGCGGCGCATCCATCCGGAGACGGAGCGAGCGTCTGCCGCACGAATCGTCCCCGCGAGCGCCTTGACGCGAGTCCAGGCACATTCGAGAACTCGCCGCCCGCGTGCGCGACGCCATGACCGAATCCGACACCACCACGCCCGCGACGCCCGAGCCGCGCTCGTTCTGGCGCCAGGCGAAAGCCGCGCTCGGCGGCGCGGAGCTCGACTACACGCAGGGATCGCTGTCGAAAGCCGTGTGGCTGCTTGCGATCCCGATGGTGCTCGAGATGGTGATGGAATCGACCTTCGCCATCGTCGACGTGTTCTTCGTCGCGGACCTCGGCGCAGACGCCGTCGCGGCCGTCGGATTGACGGAAGCGATGCTGACGATCGTGTACGCGGTCGCGTTCGGCATGGCCGTCGCCGCGACAGCGCTCGTCGCGCGCCGCATCGGCGAGAAGAACAAGGCTGGCGCCGTGCGCGCCGGCACCTCGGCGATCGCTATCGGCGTGATCGCAGGCCTCGTGATCGGACCGCCGTGTGCGTTCTTCGCGGACGACCTGTTGCGCGCGATGGGCGCGTCCCCGTCCGTCGTCGAGACCGGCACGCGCTACGCGCAGATCGTGCTGGGCGGCAACGTCGTCGTGCTGCTCTTGCACCTCGCCAACGGCGTGTTCCGCGGGGCCGGCGATGCGGCGCTCGCGATGCGCGCGCTGGCGCTCGCGAACGGCATCAACATCGTGCTCGATCCTTGCCTCATCTACGGATGGGGACCGTTTCCCGAGCTCGGCCTCACCGGCGCCGCGGTCGCGACGACGACGGGGCGCACGATCGGCGTGCTCTACCAACTCAGGATGCTGCGCCGCGGCACCGGACGCCTCGCCCTGCGCGGGCCGGCGTGCCGCGTCGAGCCGCCGATCATGATCGAAATCCTGCGGCTCTCCGCGGGCACCGTGGGTCAATTCCTGATCGTGACGACTTCGTGGGTCGTGCTCGTCACGTTTCTCGCGGACTTCGGGTCCGTCGTGCTCGCGGGCTACACGATCGCGATGCGCATCGTGGCCTTCGCGTTCATGCCCGCGTGGGGCTTCACGAACGCCGCCGCGACGCTCGTCGGCCAAAATCTCGGCGCGCAGAAGCCCGACCGCGCCGAGCGCGCTGTGTGGCTCACCGGGCTGTACACGATGGGCTTCCTCGCCGTCGTCACGATCGTGTTCGTGACGCTCGCGCCAGAGCTCGTCGGCATCTTCACGGAGGATCCGGACACGACGACCGTCGCCGTCGCGGCGCTGCGCACCGTGAGCTACGGCTACGTCTTCTACGCGTGGGGCATGGCGACCATGCAAGGCTTCAACGGAGCCGGCGACACGAAGACTCCGACGTGGATCCACTTCTTCTGCTTCTGGCTGTTCGAGATCCCGCTCGCGTGGGCGCTGTCGCAGCACACGGAACTGCGCGAGCACGGCGTGTTCTGGTCCGTCTGCATCGCGGAGTCGTCGTTCGCCGTCGTCGGCGTGCTGATGTTCCGCCGCGGCAAGTGGAAGAGCGCGCAGGTCGCCGCCGACGTCGTGACGCGCGCGTGAGCGCGTGACGCGGTCGCGTCACGTCAGCGCGAGCCCGATGATCGCGAGCACGCCGAATCCGCCAATCGCCGTCACGGCGAGGATCGCCATCGCGAGGAACGCGAGGCCGATCGGCAGCGCGACGGAAGCGCACGCGACCCGCGCATCGTCCCGCCCGAAGATCGCGACGGCATGCACGACGAACGCGAGAGCGCTCGCCGCCACGAACACGAGCGATGCGTTCGCGCGAGGCAGCGCGCCGCGGGCGAAGGACGCGGACGACACGAGAGCCAGACTACGTGGGGCTCCCCTCGATCGGGAGCTACGGCCATCCCTCAGGCAGAATGTTGACCCATCCTGCGGCGTTTCGGCGAATCATGGATATGGAGGTCCTCCGATGATCCGTGCTCTCGCCCCTTTCGCTGCCGCGTGCTTCGCCCTCGCCGTTCCCGCCCGAGCGGGCGTCTGGATCGTCGACGAGCTCGGCGGCGGCGATTTCCTGCGCATCCAACCCGCGGTCAACGCCGCGAGCGACGGCGACACGATCCTCGTGAAGAGCGGCAGCTACCCCGGCTTCGAGGTGATCGACAAGGCGCTCACGATCACGGGCGACCTCGGCGCGAACGTGCTCGTCGAGGGCTCGGCGCGCGTGCTCGATCTCTCCGCGTCGCGGACCGTCGTGATCGCCAGTCTCGGGTGCGTCGGCGTGTCCGGCGGAGGGCTCAACGAGTACGGCTTCTACGCCGAGGACTGCGCCGGCTCGGTGCGCGTCGAGCGCTGCACGTTCGTCGGCGCCGACGGCACGCCGGCGCACACCGACGGCACCGACGGCGCGCGCACCGTGCGCTGCGCCGACGTCGCGTTCCGCACGATCGATTCGACGGGCGGCGGCGGTCACTGGGCGTACATCACGGAACCGCCCGACCCGCGCGGTTTCGGCGGCATGGGCCTCCTCGCGCTCGACTCGACCACGTCGGTCGCACAGTCGATTCTGCGCGGCGGCGACGGGATGGCTACGACACCGAACAGCGACATGCAGGACGGCGGTCACGGCGGCGACGGGTTGCGCGTGATCTCGCCGACCCTCGCCGCGAGCGCGACGACCGTGCTCGGCGGCTCGTGCATCGGTGGCGACGGCGGCGCCGGCATGGGACTCGGCATCGGATTCGCGTACGGCGGCAACGGCGGAAATGGCGTGCGCGTCGAATCGGGGCTCGTGAGGCGTCTCGACGTCACGTCGAGCGGCGGCGCAGCCGGCTGGTCAACGTTCCAGAATGGGCATTGGCCGTCGCAAGACGGCGCGCCGGGCCAGGCTCAGGTCGGCGATCCCGCCGATTTCGAGGACATCGCCGGCGACGCGCGCGCGATCACGGCGCGCTCGCCCGTCCGCGAAGGCGATCTGCTCTCGCTCACGTTCCACGGCACGCCCGGCGACCGCGTGACGCTGCTCGTCGGTCTCGATGCGCGCGCGCAGACGTGGACGCCCACCTGGCATGCACCGCTTCTCGTGCAAGCACCGGGCTCGAAGGCGAAGAGCATCCGTCCGATCGGCGTCGTGCCGGTGAGCGGCGTGCTCGAGGTGTCGCTGCCGGTCGCCGACCTCGGCTTCGGCATCGACGCGCGCACGCTGCATTTGCAGGCGCTCTTCCGAACGTCCGCGAACGAATTCTACGCGAGCGGCTCCGCGACGCCCGTCGAGCTCGATGCCGCGTACTGAACGCTCAAGGTGCGCGAGCGCACCGCCCAGCGACAAGCGCCGCCCGGCGTCGAAATTGTTGAACCGCGCAAGGCCGGCTTCGCAAACAATGAGGACTGAGTGTCTCCCATGATCCGCGCCCACTCGCTCGTCGCCGCCGCATGGTTCGCCCTCGCGCCTCCCATTTGGGCGGGCGTGTGGGTCGTCGACGAGTTCGGCGGCGGCGACTTCTTGCGCATCCAGCCAGCCGTCAACGCGGCGAGCGACGGCGACACGATCCTCGTGAAGACCGGCTCGTATCCGGGCTTCGAGGTGATCGACAAGGCGCTCACGATCACCGCGGAACTCGCCGCGACCGTCGACGTCGAAGGCTCGGCGCGCGTCTTCGATCTCTCGGCGTCGAAGACGGTCGTTCTCGCTGGGCTCGCGTGTGTCGGTGTCTCGGGTGAAGGCTTGAACGAGTACGGCTTCTACGCCGAGGACTGCGCCGGCTCCGTGCGCGTCGAGCGCTGCACGTTCCTCGGCGCCGACGGCACCACCGGACACCGCGACGGCACCGACGGCGCGCGCGCGGTGCGCTGCGTCGACGTCGCGTTCTCCGCGATCGATTCGACCGGCGGGCGCGGGCTCTACGCGTACTGGGAGGGCGGACCGCCGCCGGATCCGCGCGGCAACGGCGGCATGGGACTCCTCGTGCTCGACTCGACGGTGTCCGTCTTCCACGCGACGCTCAACGGCGGCGACGGCGTCGAGCCATCGTCACCTTCGAACTACTTGGACTCCGGCGGTCACGGCGGCGACGGACTGCGCGTCATGTCGCCGACGATCCCCGCGAGCGCGACCACGCTGATCGGCAGCGAGTGCACCGGCGGCAACGGCGCCGACGGCGGGCCGTCGGACGGACTGCTGCCGTCGTGGGGCGGCGACGGCGGGAACGGAATCCGTGTCGAGAGCGGGCTCGCGCGCGTGCTCGGTGCGCTCGCGAGCGGCGGTGTCGCCGGGTGGGGCTGGCTGCACTTCGGCATGACGCACTTCGTCGCAACCGACGGGGCGCACGGATTGGCGCGCGCCGGCGATCCGGGCGACTTCGAGGACATCGCCGGCAGCGCACGCGAGCTCACCGCCGGGTCGCCGGTGCGCGAAGGCGAGACGCTCGATCTCACGTTCACCGGTGTGCCGGGAGATCGCGTGACGCTGCTCGTCGGGCTCGACGCACGCGCGCAGGAGTACCTCCCCGCGTGGCACGCGACGCGTCTGGTGCAAGCGCCGGGATCGAAAGCGAAGAGCATCCGCCCGATTGGCGTGATACCCGCGAGCGGCACGCTCGACGTCTCGCTCCCCGTGTTCGATCTCGGCTACGGCGCCCTCGCGCGCACGCTGCACTTGCAGGCGCTCTTCCGAACGAGCTCGAACGACATCTTCGCGAGCAACGCGGCGATGCCGGTCGAGCTCGACGCCGCGTACTGATCACGCGCTCGCCGCGAACGCTTTCCGGTAGACGATGCCTGCGATCGCGGCGCCGACGATCGGAGCGACCCAGAACAGCCAGAGCTGCTGGATCGCCCAACCGCCGACCATGAGCGCCGGACCGGTGCTACGCGCCGGATTCACCGACGTGTTCGTCACCGGGATGCTGATCAAGTGGATCAGCGTGAGACCCAGGCCGATGGCGATCGGAGCGAAGCCCTTCGGCGCGCGCGCGTCGGTCGCGCCGAGGATGATCACGAGGAAGAAGAACGTCATCACGATCTCGGTGGTAAAGGCCGCCGCGAGCGAGTAGCCGCCCGGCGAGTGCGCGGCGTAGCCGTTCGACGCGAGACCGCCGGCGACGTCGAAGCCCGGCTTGCCGCTCGCGATCGTGTAGACGAGCCAAGCTCCGGCGATCGCACCCGCGACCTGCGCGACGATGTACGGCAGGAGCTCCGACGCTTTGAAGCGGCCTCCGGCGACCAGCCCGACGGACACCGCCGGGTTCAGGTGGCAACCGGACACGTGTCCGATCGCGTACGCCATGGTCAGCACCGTGAGTCCGAACGCGAGCGACACACCGTGGAGACCGATGCCGACGTCGGGGAACGCGGCCGCGAGGACCGCGCTTCCACAGCCGCCGAGCACGAGCCACAGCGTGCCGAGGAACTCCGCGAAACAACGATTGCCGAGCTTCATGCATTCCTCCTAGGCGCGTTGCACACGCGCACGGCGAGGACGCTAACGCGCGCGCGCTGTTGAGTCGAGGCACAACGTACGGCGAGCGCGACGCGCGTCAGTTCCAGTTCAACCCGTAGCCCGCATTTCTCACCACGTCCGCTGCGTTCGCGTCGACTCGCTTCCGCCCGCGTTGTTGGATCGGAATCGATCCTCGCTGACCGAGAGCCTGTTTCAGAATGAAGCGTGCCGTCGAAGGCCGCGCCGAGCCGAGGCGAGCAAGGTGGGTAAGCCCCGGTGCGCGCAGCGCATCGAAGCGCGCCAGCGGCGCGCTTCGATGGGGATCCCGACGATGCGTATTCGCCGAGCAATACTCAGAGGAGGCGCAACGCCGCGAGCCCGGATCGGAGCTGCTTTCGACGGCACGCTCCATTCTGAAACGGGCTCCAAGTAGGAGATCAGGCCGAGATCGATACGCATGGGGAGACTCAGGGCGAGCCAACCGGTGCCGCGGAGTGCCGTCCGCCGATTGCGAGCACGTGGACGTTCCAACCGGCGCGTGCGGTTCACCGAACTCGCGCGGAATTGCGGCCGTCGAAGGCGCGCTCACTCACGCGACGTGCGCCACGCTTGCCAGCTTTCTTCGTGCGCAAGGAGATCATCCCGCGGCAGCGACCGCAGCGTGCGCGCCCGCGCGAGGAACGAGTCGCCCTCGACACGCGCCAGCATGAAGTGCACGAACGCGCCCGAGGCGACACGCGCCGCGAGATCGGCTTCTTCGAGCCCGGCGTGGATGCGCATCCCGTCCTCGCGCCAATCGAGCAGTCGGCGAATCGCGCATCGCTCGCGCGGCAGTCGCGCCGCGTGGCCGAGCAGCGGCGACGCGTCGGTCTGCACGAGGCGCCCGTCCTCGAGCTGCATCGACTCGACGTACTCGGCGAGCCCTTCGTTGAACCAGCTCGTGTGCGCGATGCCGGTTCGATGCGTCCACACGTGTGCCAGCTCGTGCCGCAGCGTGTTGCGGTAGCCATCTGGATCGTACTGGCCCGTGATCGGCTGTCCGCCGGCGTTCGTCCCGCGCGCCTCTTCTTCGACGTAGAGGACCACGGCCGTTCCGTTCGCGTACGCCTCGACGCCGCGGCGCGGATGCTCTCCGGCCGGAATCATGCGCACGTGCTGCCCTTCGATCTCGATGCGTGGCCGCACACCGCGCACGGGCCGCAACCAGATGGAGAGCGGCGTGTCGAGTGTGGTGCCGAAGAGATCGCCGACGGCGCGCATCTCCTCCACCACGAGTTCGGCGTACCCGCGCGCCCCCGCCAGCGCGAACGGCGCGTAGAGCGTATGATCGCCCGCAACCACGATCGTCTGCGCCTCGGTCGTGCGCAGCATCCGATCGAACTCGTCGAGCTCGAAGACCGTGTGGCAGCTCGCGACGAGCGAGCCGGTGAGCGCGAGCACAACGCGCACGGACGCAGGGAACCGCACGTCGACGGCGCTCATCCGCCCGCCATCGTCACGCCGGCTCTCGGCGCGACCATGTCCTCGGGCTTCACGGCGGCATCGAACTCGGGGCCGCTCATCAGTCCGAGCTCGACGACGACTTCGCGCAGCGTCTTCTTCTCCTGGTACGCCTTCTTCGCCACCTTGGCCGCGTTGTCGTAGCCGATGTGGCGGTTCAGCGCGGTCACGAGCATCAGCGATTGCTTCATCAAGCTCTCGACGCGCTCGCGATCGAGTTCGAGTCCGTCGACGCACTTCTCGCGGAAGCTGTCGCATCCGTCGGCGATCAGACGGATCGATTCGAGGACGTTGTGCACGATGACCGGCTTGAACACGTTCAGCTCGAAGTTGCCCTGCGAGCCCGCGATGCCGACCGCCGCATCGTTGCCCATCACCTGCACGCAGACCATCGTCAGCGCTTCGCACTGCGTCGGGTTCACCTTGCCGGGCATGATCGAGCTGCCGGGCTCGTTCTCGGGCAACTTCAGCTCGCCGAGACCGCAGCGCGGGCCGGAGCCGAGCCAGCGCACGTCGTTCGCGATCTTCATAAGCCCGGCCGCGGTCGCGCGCAGTGCGCCCGACAAGAACACGAGCGCGTCGTGCGCCGCGAGCGCCGCGAACTTGTTGGGCGCGGACACGAACGCGAGCTTCGTCTCAGCCGCGATCTTGCGCGCGACGAGCTCGGCGTAGTCGGGATGAGTGTTGAGACCCGTGCCGACCGCGGTTCCGCCGAGCGCGATCTCGTACACGCCGGGCAAGGTCGCGTGCAGCGCGCGCTGCGCGTCCTTCAACTGCTGGACGTAGCCGGAGAACTCTTGGCCAACGGTCAGCGGCGTCGCGTCCTGCAAGTGCGTGCGGCCGATCTTCACGATCGACTTCCACGACTCGCCCTTCGTCGCGAACGTTCGCTCTAGCGACGCGAGCGCCGGCAAGAGGCGCCGCACGCTTTCCTCTGCTACGGCGATGTGCATCGCGGTCGGGAACGCATCGTTGCTCGACTGGCTGCGATTGACGTGGTCGTTCGGATGGATCGGCTTCTTGCTCCCGACCGTTCCGCCGAGCAGTTGGATGGCGCGATTCGAGATCACCTCGTTCGCGTTCATGTTCGACTGCGTGCCGGAACCCGTCTGCCACACGACGAGCGGGAAGTGGTCGTCGAGCTTGCCCGCGATGACTTCGTCCGCCGCATGCAGCAACGCGCGCTGCTCGGCTTCCGACAGCATCGCGAGCTCGCCGAGCTCGCGATTCGCGAGCGCGGCCGACTTCTTCACCACGCCGAGCGCGCGAATCATCGGGCGCGAGAACGTGTGTCCGCCGATCTTGAAGTTCTCCTTCGAGCGCTGCGTCTGCGCGCCCCACAGACGGTCGCTCGGAACGTCGATCGGGCCGAAGGAGTCGGTTTCGGTGCGGGTGGACATCACGGTCATTGGCGGGCTCCTCGCAGGTGGTTGAGATTCATGACTTCGACACTCGCGCGCGACAAGTGCAAGTCCGGGTCGAAGAGCACGTCCCAAGATCTCGCCGCGGGCGGAGCGCGCGCGCTGACGCCACGCTCATTCCTCGGACTCGCGGATCGTCATCTCGTCGACGATGCCAGACGTCGCATCGATCCGAATCGTTTTGTAGTTGCGAGGCGCTGCGTGGCCGTCGGCATGAAAGATCGGACTTCGACGGCCAGGGACATCGAACCCGATGGTCATCAGCCAGTGCTTGTCGTCGTGACTCAACCGAATCTCCTCGAGGAGGAGATTCGAAATCGGCTCGTTTGCGTAGATCTCCGTGACGAACTCGTTGGCTCGGCGCACGGCGTCCTCGAGCGGGATCTGAGGCATGATCATTCCGGGGGATGGACGTCCCCCGCTCGCCAGAGTTGCGCGCGAGCACGACTTCGCGCCTGCATTCCTCACGGTGCTGCGGCCGCACAGGAAGCACGACGACTCCGCGTGCGGCGATCGAATGGTGGTCGAAGCCGGCAAGTGACGACCCAGTGGTCGTGAAACGGAGGATGGCGCCCTGCGGCGCCATCCCGATCGTCCCTTCGAAGCGAGCGGTCAAGCTCGCGTCGAAGCTGTCCTCACGGCCAGATCAGCTTGAAGCCGTTCGAGAAGTTGGCCGTCGCCGGGTTGCAGAAGTTCGGCTGCGCGTGGCGGTAGTACAGCTGGTAGTACGCCGCGCCCGAACCCTGCAGCGTGGCCGCGGTCACCGCGGTCGTCTGCACCAAGTTCGGATACGTCCACGCTCCGATCGCCGCGCCGTTCGTGCCGGCGTTGTGACCGCCGAAGCGAATGATGTGGCCGTTGTCGACGCGCGTGACGCAGTACAGGCCGTCGCCGTTCGGCACGCCGTCGGGATGCTGACCGTTGCCGACGACGAGGAACGCGAAGCCGACGTAACCCGCTCCGATCGTGCACTGGAACTGGATCGTGTCGGGCACCGTCGTGCCGACCGCGCCGAGCAGTGCGCCGTTCAAGTCGAACGCGTTCGCACAGCCGTGGCCCGGTGCCGCTTGAGGATTCGGAACGATGCTCGGCGCCACGCACGGGCACGGCGTCGAGAGCGCGCCTTCCCCAGTCGGGAAGCAGAACGCGCTTCGATCGGTCTCGATGCAGTCCGGCGTTCCGTCGCCGTCGCTGTCGGCGTCCGAAGTGCCGCAGCCGCACACGCCCGGGAACGTCTTGTTGGGATCGCTCGGGCAGCCGTCGAGGCAGTCGGCGACGCCGTCGCCGTCCGTGTCGATGTCGGGCGTGCCGCAGCCGCACTGGCCGGGCGACGTCTTCGTCGGATCCGTCGGGCAGCCGTCGTTGCAATCCGCGACGCCGTCCCCGTCCGTGTCGGTGTCGGGCATGCCGCAGCCGCACACGCCCGGCGCCGTCTTCGTCGGATCTTCGGGGCAGCCGTCGTTGCAGTCCGCGACGCCGTCGCCGTCCGTGTCGACGTCCACCACGCCGCAGCCGCAGATGCCGGGCGTCGTCTTCGTCGGATCGGTCGGGCAGCCGTCGTGGCAATCCGGGGTGCCGTCACCGTCGGTGTCGACGTCCGGCACGCCGCAGCCGCACACGCCCGGACGCGTCTTCAACGGATCGTCGGGGCAACCGTCGTTGCAGTCCGCCGTGCCGTCCCCGTCCGTGTCCGTGTTGGCGACCCCGCAGCCGCACTGGCCGGGCGACGTCTTCGTCGGATCGGTCGGGCAGCCGTCGTTGCAGTCCGGTGTTCCGTCACCGTCCGTGTCGACGTCCACCACGCCGCAACCACACGTGCCGGGCGAGGTCTTCGTCGGATCCGTCGGGCAGTTGTCGTTGCAGTCGGGCGTTCCGTCGCCGTCCGTGTCGACGTCCGCGATGCCGCAGCCGCAGATGCCGGGCGAGGTCTTCGTCGGATCCGTCGGGCAGCCGTCGTTGCAGTCGGGCGTTCCGTCGCCGTCGGAATCCGTCTCGGACACACCACAACCGCAAATGCCGGGCGAGCTGTCGCTCGGATCGTTCGGGCAACCGTCATTGCAGTTCGGGATGCCGTCTCCGTCCGTGTCCGCGTCCGACACGCCGCAGCCGCAGATGCCGGCCGAAGTCTTGTTCGGATCGGTCGGGCAGCCGTCGTTGCAGTTCGGCACACCGTCTCCGTCCGTGTCCGTGTCGGGCACGCCGCAGCCGCACGTGCCCGGTCCCGTCTTCGTCGGATCGGTCGGGCAGCCGTCGTTGCAGTTCGCGACGCCGTCGCCATCCGAGTCCGTGTCCGAGACGCCGCAGCCGCATTGGCCCGGTGAAGTCTTCAGCGGATCGGTCGGGCAGCCATCGTTGCAGTCCGCGATGCCGTCACCGTCCGTGTCCGTGTCCTCGACGCCGCAACCGCAATCTCCGGGCGACGTCTTCTTGGGATCGTTCGGGCAACCATCGTGGCAGTTCTTCACGCCGTCGCCGTCCGTGTCGATGTCCGGCACGCCGCAGCCGCACGCGCCGGGCGACGTTTTCTTCGGGTCGGTCGGGCAGCCGTCGTTGCAGTCCTTGACGCCGTCGTTGTCGCTGTCGATGTCCGGCACGCCGCAACCGCACACGCCGGGCTGCGTTTTCTTCGGATCGTTCGGGCAGCCGTCGCGGCAATCCGCGGTGCCGTCGCCGTCGCTATCCGGACCGCTGTCGCAATCGTCACCGCAGTCGCGATCCTCACGCGGATCGTCACAACCGGCGTCGAACGTCGAAGCGCGCAGGTGCGCTTGCTTGCACGCGCCGTCGCTACGGCGGACCTTGAACCCAGAGTTCGGATTGCAACCGACCGTGCAGTACTGGATCGGGTACGTGTAGCAAGCGTTGTCCGGCATCACGACGTTGAAGCGATACTTCCCCGTCGCGATCTTCGTCGCCGTGTAACACACGTTGCCGGTGTTGCTGCTCTTCACCATCACCTGAATGGTCGACGCGGTGCCACCGCTCCCGCAGTCGCGGATGTTCGAGATGGTCACGGCGTACGTCTTGCCTTGCTGCACGTCCCAGCTCTGCGTGCCGCTGCCATTCGGTCCATCGACGCAACCGCCGTTGATCGGCACCACGCTGTGCAATCGGCCGTCGCCGTAGCTGCAGCCCGACTCGCTCGCGTCGAGCCCCATCTCCGGCGTCTGCGCGTGGACGCTCGTCGACCAACACGCGATCAACACGACACACAGCGCGGTACAGGATCGCGCGACGGCGATCCAACTGCGAACGCACGCGTTCATACACACCCCTTCGTTAGATGGCATCCAGGTGAACAACTTGCTCGGCGAAAGAACCCCGCGCAGCATGCACACGCGCACGACAGCGCACCGCACGAGCAGCGTTGCGTGTCCTTCTCGCGCCGGTAGTCAAACTGCGGGGGGGGCCGCCGAGTTCCTCTCTTGTACCGGGTTTGGGCCCGCCTGTGGGCATCTCCGTCGGAGATTTGCGCGCGCAGCGGAGTCGCCGACGCAATCGGCAACCCCATCGAGTCGGGCGTCAGGGAACTTGGTGACGGAAGCACGGAGCCAAAAGTTCCGTGCCTCTCACGTCAGGAGTTCATGCAGCCGCACGGCCGCGAGACACGACGGTCAGAGCAGGCGCAGATCGCGCAGCAAGTCGACGTCGGCCTGGATCGCGCCGGCCGTTTTCTGCATCTGCGCGCGCGATTCGTTGTCGAGGGGCACCTCGACGACCTTCTCGACTCCCGCTCGACCGAGGATCGCCGGCACGCCCATGTAGATGCCCTCGAAACCGTACTGACCGTTCAAGAAGCACGCGCTCGGCAGCATCCGCTTCTGGTCGAGCAGCATCGACGCAGCCATCGCGACGGACGAGCTCGCCGGCGCGTACCAGGCGCTGCCGGTCTTGAGCAGGTTCACGATCTCCGCGCCGCCGTTCTTCGTGCGCTTCGCCATCGCCGCGATGTCGCCCGGTGCGACCAGATCGCCGACGCGCACGCCGTTCACCGTGCAGTACTGCGGCATCGGCACCATCGAGTCGCCGTGCGCGCCGAGCACCATCGCGTCGACGTCTACGACCGAGGCCTTCGTCGCCTCGGCGATGAACCACGAGAAGCGCGCGCTGTCGAGCACGCCGGCCATGCCGACGACGCGCGCGCCGGGGAAGCCGGTCTTGGCGCGGAACAGGTGCACCATCGAATCGAGCGGGTTCGTGACGACGATCGCGAGCGCTTCGGGCGAGCCGTTGCGCACGTAGTCCGCGACTTGCGCCACGATCTTGCCGTTCACCTCGAGGAGGTCCGAGCGACTCATCCCCGGCTTGCGCGGCAAGCCCGCCGTGACGATGACGAGATCGCTCCCCCACGTGTCCTTCGAATCGTTCGTTCCGACGACGCGCGCCGAGAACCCTTCGACGGCGGCCGACTGATTCATGTCGAGCGCGATGCCCTGCGGTCGGCCCTCGACGACGTCGATCAACACGATCTCGGTCGCGAGGTTCTTGAGCGCGAGCAAATGCGCGCACGTCGAGCCGACGTAGCCGGCGCCGACGACCGTGACTTTGCGGCGTGTGATCGTGGACATGCGTGGCGCGCGGCGCGGCCAGAGTACGTCGCGCCGCACGCCTGTCCAGCGCGCTCCCGCGGTCGCGCCTCACGCGCACACGTTCACGCGGCCTAGCGCCGGATCACCAGGTGATGCGGTACGCGCTCGTCAGGTTGGTCGTGCCCGCGCCGCAGAAGCCGGCTTGCGCATTGCGGTAGAGCACCTGGTAGCGCTTCGTCACGCCGCTACCGGGCGCCGTTCCGCTCACGGACGAGAGCGGCAGCGTCCAGCCGATCGCGGGATGCGGGTACTTCACGCTGCCGCACGCGGCGAACTGCGAGCCGAAGCGCGTGAGCGCTCCGTCTGCGCAGCGCACACCGTCACCGACTCCGAAGCCACCCGCGAGCTCGGCCGTGCCCACGAAGAAGAAAGCGTAGCTCGACGGAGCTTGGCCGACCCCGCGCAACTCGACGTCGTCCCCGCTCGTCGATCCGCTCGCGAGCAAGCGCGCCCCGTCGAGGTGGAACGAGTTCGCGCAGCCCGCGTTCGAGGCGCCGCTCGGATCGGGCACTGTGCTCGGCGGCGAGCACGGGCACGCCGTGGCGAGCGAGCCGTCGCCGAAGCAGAACGCGGTGCCGGGCTCGACGGCGGGATTGCACGAGCGCCAGGTCGCGAAGCCGATCGAGGGCTCCGTGCCGGCGCGCAGGAATTGGCCGCTGACGTACAGCGTCGGAACGCCGGTCGCAGGATCGTTCGCGACGTGCAGCGCGGACACCTGCCCGGAGATCGGCAGCCAGGTGGCGTCGCTGGTGGTCAGCCCGCCGTCGACCTCGCTCCACGCGACGCCGTCCCACTTCACGAGACCGTTGAGCGATGGGGGGCCGGACTGGTCGTCGACGAGTCCCGCGTACAGCGCCGGACCGGTGCCGTCGTCGAAGCTCGCGAGCGCGCGCACGTCGCCGGTCGCGAGCGACAGGATCGAAGTCCACGTCGCGCCCGTCCAGTAGCGCACGCCGTTCGCGGTGCCCGCGTAGAGCTTCTCGCCGCCGCCGTCGTCATGCACGGCGAGCGCGTTCACGCGCGCGCCGACGTTCGTGCCGACCGGCGAGTAGAAGGTCCCGTCGTAGCTGACGACCCGATTGACGGGGAACGCGATGCCCGTGTTGTACGCCTCGAACATCTCCCCACCGATGTACAGCTTCGAGCCGCTCCCGTCGTCCCACTCGACGAACGTGACCACCTCGCCGTTCAGCTTCCCCGGCGACGACCAGCTCGAGCCGTTCCAGCGTGCGATCATCCAGTGGTTGGCGGCGCCGGCGACCGTAGCGAAGAAGCCGCCGATGTAGAGCTCGGGTCCACTGCCGCGGTCGTACATGCCGAGCGCGTTCAAGTGTGGGCCGAAGACACCGCCGACGGTGCCGACGCTCGTCCAGGAGGTCCCATCCCAGCGCGAAACAACGCTGCCGCCGGCGGCGAACAGATTCGGACACGCGGCGCTGCTCTCGGCGTACATCTGGAGCGCCGCGATGCCGGCCGACGTCGCGAACGGCTCCCAGTGCAGGCCGTCCCACTGCGCGATCGTCGGGGAGTAGACCTCTCCCGCCGTGGTGAATACACCCGAGGCGAACACGACGGGGCCTTTTCCGCCGGGATCGACGCCGGCCACGATGGCGCCCGTCGCGCCCGCCCCGCCCAATCCGTGTCCCTCCGCCAGCGGCGACCAGTCACCGTCTTCGAGCCGTGCGATGTAACGGGCCGCGCGGCTGCCGGCGCGCAGGAAGTCGCCGCCCGCATAGAGGCGTGCGCCGCCGCCCGCGCCATCGTCGAAGCTCGCCAAGGCTCGTACCGGCGCGCCGAGTTCGCTCGCGCCGACCGGAGACCACGCCACGCCGTCCCACTTCGCGATGTTCCGTGCGGGCTGGCCACCCGCGTGCGTGAAACTGCCGCCGACGAATAGCGCTGGACCGCTGCCGTCGTCGTGGATCGCAATCGCGTAGGTGGCGGCGGTCGTCGCTCCTGGGCCGTCCGTGAGTCCCGTACCACACGTACCCCAACTCGAGCCGTCCCACGTCGCGATCTTCTCGACCAGGAACCCGCCCTGGTGCAGCAGCCCGTCGACACCGAACAGCCGTCCGACCATGAACACTTTTTCGCCGCTGCCGTCGTCGAAAACGATCATGTCGTCGACCATCGAGCCTATGCCGGGGATCCCAAGCCCCACCGGATGCCAGGCCGAGCCGTCCCAGCGCGCCATCCGTTCATATCCGCCGCCAGTGAACGGTCCCGCGACGATCAACTCGGGGCCACTGCCGGCGTCGTACGAGACCATTTGGTCAACGAGCGTGTTCGACGGCAAACCGGTCGGGATCGGGGGCAGCGCCGACCACTGCGCGCCGTCCCAGTTATGTACACCGAGTTCGCCCGACACGAATAGCTGCGGGCCGAAGCCTTGGTCGTGAATCAAGAACTCCCCCGGGTATCTGGGCGCAAGCGGATCGGCTGGCCCAACCGGGACCCACGCAGCGCCGACGAGCTTCCAGACGATGGACGGGTTCAGCACGAACTGCTGTGGGATTGCCAGCGCGAACAACTGCTCGCCCCCACCAGATCCGTCGTCGAAGCGAATCACACTCGTGACCTCGTAAGCAACCGCCGGATGGACGCGCGGCAGCGACGACCAGGTGCTCCCGGTCGTGTGCACCAATCCAAACGCATCGAAATCGAAAGCGAACGAGAACGCTCCGCCGGCGAACAGCGTCGGGACGCCTCCGTCGTCCAATACGCGCAGATCCTTCACCGCAGCATTCATCCCTCTCAGCTCGAAGCCCGGTGTGAACTCCTGACACTGAGCGTGCGCGTCCGTGCGGACGCTCGCGATCGCGAGCGCCGCGGAGAGCAGGAAGGTGGCGCGGTGAACGTGGGTCGGGCGCATGGCGTGGCTGTCCTGGCTTCGGTCTGACGGTACTTGCGAGGCGCCTCGATCTCCTGAATCCCGGCGGGTGCGTCCGGGGTTGTACGCGCAGGCGAGCGCACGGCTCGCGCTTGGGCTGGGACCAACGTGGGCGTGTACAAGACGGTGCCCGTCCGCGCCGCGTGGCGAGATTATCGCAATTCCACGCCGGACGGCGCCGGCCACGACCAGCCGCGCGCGCGCAACTGCGCGAGACACTGCGCGACGTGCTCGTCCGTCGTGCCGACGCCCGTGTCGACGAGAACGTGCTCGCCTTCGATCGGATCCCGCTCCGCGGCGAGCGCGTGGTAGAGCTCCGCCGAGCGATTGCCGGCGAGGTGCGCACCGTTCTGCCGATCGCTCGCGATCCGCGCGAGCGCGAGCGGAGCAGCGCACGTGCACTCGACGAACGACCACGGGAGCGTGGTGGCGCGCGCGAACGCGCGGAGCGAGTCGCGTGCCGCACGCCGCACGTACGTGCGTCCGTCGAGGATCACGAACCGTACGCCGTCCTTGCGCTCGAGGTACGCGGCCACGTCGAACATCGCGCGCACGACGAGGTCGTCCTGCTCGCGCGTGAAATCGACGTGATGCGGCCCGAACAAAGCCGTGCGCACGATGTCCTTGTCGATCACGTGCGCGCGGAGCTCGGCGGCAAGCGCGCGCGCGAGCGTGCTCTTGCCGGTTCCGGGCAAGCCGGCCATCGCGAGGAGGTACATGGAACTCGACGCCGCGCGCAAGCGCCGCGACCTTCACGCCGCGCGGACGCGGCCGCGCATCACACGGCGACGGTGCCGAGCGCGCGCACGATCGCTTGCCCCATCTCGCGCGTTCCGACGGCGTTCGGATCGTCGCGGTGCGGCTTCAAGTCGTACGTCACGTGCTTGCCTTCGCGGATCACCTTCGCGATGGCGCCTTCCAATCGGCGCGCCGCTTCCTTCTCGCCGAGGTAGTCGAGCATCAGCACGCCGGAGAGCAGCATCGCCGTCGGATTGACCTTGTTCTGGCCCTTGTACTTCGGCGCCGACCCGTGCGTGGCTTCGAAGATCGCGATCCCGCCGTCGCCGAGGTTCATCCCGGGCGCGATGCCGAGGCCGCCGATCAAGCCCGCGCACAGATCGCTGACGACGTCGCCGTACAAGTTCGGGAGCACGAGCACGTCGTAGTCTTCCGGCTTCTGCACGAGCTGCATGCACATGTTGTCGACGATGCGGTCCTCGAACGTCACGTCGGGATAGCGCGTCGCCACCTCGCGCGCGACCTTCAGGAACAGACCGTCCGAGAATTTCATGATGTTCGACTTGTGGACGGCCGTGACCTTCTTGCGCTTGTGCAAGCGCGCATACTCGAACGCCGCGCGCACGATCCGTTCGGTGCCGAAGACGCTGATCGGCTTGATCGAGACACCCGAATCGGGGCGGATCTTCGCGCCGCACAGGTCCGTGATCCTCGAGATGAGCTGCAGCGTCTCTTTCTTGCCCTGCTCGAACTCGATGCCGGCGTAGAGGTCCTCCGTGTTCTCGCGGAAGATGACGAGGTCGATGTTGTCGTAGCGGCTCTTGACGCCCTTGTAGGTCTTGCACGGACGAACGCACGCGTAGAGATCGAACTCCTTGCGCAACGCGACGTTCACCGAGCGGAAGCCCGTGCCGACCGGCGTCGTGATCGGTGCCTTGATGCACGTCTTCGTGCGGCGGATCGACGCGAGGACGTAGTCGGGCAGCGGCGTGCCGGACGTTTCCATCACGTCGACGCCCGCATCGACCTCGAACCACTCGATCGAGACGCCCGTGGCGTCGAGGACGTCCCTCGTAACCTGAGCGAGTTCGGGACCCGTACCGTCTCCGCGGATCAGCGTGACCGGATGTTGCATAGCGCGTCCTTGTCTGGCGCAGCGACTCCTGGCGCGCGTTATCGCGCTCGCCTGCCGCCGTTCGTTCGCCCCTGGTATGTCCCAGCGAGTCTAGCTCGCATTTCTCACCACGTCGCGAGCGAAACGGTGCAAGTGTCGGTAGATGCAAGCCGAGCGGCCGAGCGCGCCGGAACTCGGCGCCACAGACGCGGCCGTTGCAACGTCGCAGCCGCGGTGTACTGAGAAGTGCGAGCTGGAACCGGCTTCTCGAGTCGTCGGGGCTCGCAGTCGCGTGGCGCCGAGTGCAGCGGCGCACTGCGCCCGCAGCAGCCCGTGGTGAAAGTGCTCGGAGCGGAAGAAGCGTCCGTTCGTCCGGGCCCTGTGCGTCGCGCGACACCGCGCCGCCGCGCACGGACGGTTTTCGCGCCGTATGGCCGTCACCACGGACCGGCAGACGCGCTCAGCGCGGCGGCGCGCCGGCGCTGGCAGTGCTCTCCTGCTCCCGCTTCCACCACTCGCGCCACACCTTCACGCGCTTCTCTCGCTCCGCGTCGTTCGCGAGCGGATCGAACGCGTGCTCCTTGCCGGTCACCGCGCGCAGCGAGCTGTACGCCGCCTCGCGCACCGGCGCCTCGCGGTCCTCGAGCGCGTCGATCAGCGGGCCGATCGAACCGGGTGCGCGCACGTCGCCGAGCACGCGCGCCGCAGCCATGCGGACGAAGACGTCCGGATCCCGCAACATCGGGAACACGTGCGGCAGCACGCTCGGATCCTTCGTGTCGCCGAGATTCGCGACGGCTTGCCAGCGGGTGCCCGCTTCCGAGCTCGTCAGGTCCTCGAGCAAGAAGCTCCAAGCCGGCGCCTCGCTCGGCACGGGCGCGCGCTCGCGCGTCGACGCGCTGAAACCGCTCTCGAGCTGCGACAAGCGCTCGACGGAGAGCTGTTGATCCTGCTCGTTGCGCGCGATGCGCGCCTTGAGGTCGTTCCAGCGGCCCGTGTTCGCGTCGGACTGCTCGCGCAGACGCGCGTCGAGCGCGTCGAGCAGCGCGGTCAGACGCGCGCTCTCGGACTCGCTCCGGCCGCGCGCCACCGCGGCGTCGAGCTGCCCGGCCTGAATCGCGGCGCGCGCTTGGCCGATGTCGTCCTGCAGACGTGCCGCGTGCTCCTCGCTCGTGCGCATCGCCGCGTCGAGGCGACCCTCCAGCGCACGCGCTCGCTCGGTGGCCGCGGCGATGCTCGCTTCCGTCGACCTGGCGCGATCGCCGAGGCGCTCGAGCGCGCGGCTCGACCAGACGAACACGGCGATCGCCGCTGCCAGCGCCGCGAGTCCGATCCACGCGCCGCTGCTGGCCCGCGGCGCGCGAGGAGTATCGCCGGCCACCGCGAGCGGTCGGTCTGTGTGCGCTTCCGCGTGCGACATCGCGCGATCGCAAGCACGGCACACGATCCGTCCTTTGCGCACGGCGGCGCGACCTTGATCGATGTCGGACTGCGGCACCGACTCGTTGCAGAGGTCGCAGAAGTGGATCTTCATCGAGGACACCACGCACAAGCTCCTGCCGTTACGGTATGAGGGGCGGCCCCGGCGGGCAAATCACGGACCGGCGCGCGACCGCGCAGCTCCTCGTGTGAACGCTCCACGGCTATAGCCCGCATCCGTGATGCCGCTCCGACTGCGGACTCGCCAACTCGCACGGAGCGGCGTTGTCGGATCCGAATCGATCGTCGCTGCCGCACCCGTTCACCTCGCAGCCCGTGGTGAAAGTGCTTCGAGTTCGAGATCGGACCGAATGACTCTAGCCACGGGCTGCTACGGTCCGTTCCGGTGCGACACCGCGGTGCCCAGGGCGAGACCGCGACGGACGTCGTGCGAGATGCGCGCGCGGACTGATAGCTTCTTCGCCATGGCTGCCTCCGAACCGTTCCCGACGAGCGCTCTGCACGCACAGATCGACCGCCTGGGTTGGACGTTCCTCGCAGACATCCTCGAGATCGAAACCGCGCGCCATCCCGGAAATCTCGAGGCGCTCGCGGAGCTCGGCCATGTCTACACGCGCCAGGGCGAATACGCGCGCGGCCTCGCGATCGACCGACGGCTCGTGACCTTGTTACCCGAGGATCCGACCGCGCACTACAACCTGGCGTGCTCGCTCGCGCTGCTCGGATCGGCGGCGGAAGCGCTCGACGAGCTCGAGAGCGCGGTGCGGCTCGGTTACGACGACGCCGAGCATCTGACCGCGGACGAGGACTTGGTGTCCTTGCGCGGAGATCCGCGCTTCGTCGCCTTGCTCGAGCGTTTGCAGCGCGACGGCGACGCGCGCTGAGCTCGCAGTGGATCAGCCGTCGTCGCGGCTCGCGGGCGCGGGCGTCTGCGCCGCCGCTTGGTTCGCGTGCTGCAGCGGATCCTGCGAGCGCGCGCTCCACCATTGTTCCCACCGCGCGATCGACTGCGCGCGCACGTCGGGCTCGGCGCGCGGATCGAAGTCGAACCGCTCGCGCGTCGCTTCCTCGAGCGCTTGGGCGCACAGCGCGCGCGTGACGAGCCGCTCGTCGCGCAAGCCCTGGATGAGGCGCGGAACCATGCTCCAGTCGCCGAGGCGCAAGAGCGTGCGCGCGCGCTCGAGCGCGATATCGGAGCCTCCGCTCTCGTCGGGCCACGGCAGCGCGCGCAGGTGATCGACGAGCCGGCTGTCGCGCGTCGCGCCGAGCGCTGCGAGCGCAGCACCCGAGACATCCGGCCGCGGGTCGAGGCACAGGTCGAGCAGCGTGGCGTACGCCGGCTCCCCCACGCTCGCGAACCAATGGATGAGCTCGACGCGCTCGACACCGTGCGTCCAGGGGAGGCGCGTCGCGGCGTCGTCGATACGAGCCTGGAGCTGCGGAGAAGGCGACAGCCACGGGCTCTGCTTGGTGGCGAGCGACTCGTTCGTGGTCGAGCACGCGCACAGCACCATCGTCACGGCGGCGAGAAGGAGGCGGTTCATGAGGGTCCTGTCGTCCGCATGCGCGCGGTCCTTGAGCGCCCCGAGCACAGCATCAGGCCCCGCGGCGCAAGATTCCCAGGAACGCCGAGGCGCACAGCAGGGCGAGTGCGGCGGCCAGCACGGCCGCCAGTCCCGGGTGCGCAGCTTCCGCCCGCGCACGGCCGGAAGCCCCACGCGGCTGCGGAAGCGCGAGCAGCCGCTCCATCGCGCGCGACTCGGGATCCGCGCGCAGCTCGAGCGCGAGCGTCTCCCCAAGTCCGTCGATCGCTAGCTCGACGATCGGCCGCTCTCCGACGCCGTCGAGAGCGCGCGGCCATGGTGCGGAGCGCGCGCGCAGCGGATCGCGGGCGTCGGGCGCGAGCGCGATCGGCACTTCGCCGTCCGCGAGCAACGCGCGCGCGTGCACGAGCGCAGGCGTGCGCGCATCGAGCCCGCTGACGACGAGCTCGTCGCCGCGCTGCGCAGCTCGCGGCGCGCGTTCACGTGCGGACCGGCCGAGCGCGCGCACGAGCGGCAAATAGAAGGCGTGATCCAGTGCGACTCCCGACGACATCTCCGGGGTGAACGCGCAGGCCGCGGTGGAACCGGCGCCCACGCGCATCCACGCGCACGCGGGATCCGTGCCGGCGCGCCACAGCAAGCTCGCGCGCTCGTCGACGCGTGTCACGACGAGGCGCTCGAGCGGCGGCCGCGGCGCGCTCGGGTCCTGCGCGGCGACGATCGAGCGCACGAGCGCGTCCGCGTCCGTCGCGCCGGCGTCCAGCGTGGAGATCGCCGCTCGAAGGGAGAACGCGCCGCTCTTCACACGCTCGCCGGCCGCCGCGCGCGTGAACAGCGCCGCGAGCTCTTCGTGCGCGAGCGCACGCGCGTGAAAGAGCGGCGTCGACGGTCCGCGCAACACCTCGAGCAGCGCGAGATCCGGTGTCGCGCCGGCCGCGATCAACGCGAGCTCGATGCGCGCCAGGTCGAGCTGTGCGCGCACGCGCGCGCCGCGCGCCGCCACGTCCGGCTCGCTCGTGTCGCGGCCGTCCGACAAGAGCACGACGCGCGCCGTTCGTTGATCGGATGCGTTTCGCCGCCGCGCGGCCAGCGACTCGAGCGCCGCGAAGACGCGCGTCGGACCACCGGGCGCTCGCTGCGGAAGCGCGCGCAGCACGTGCTCGCGCCGCACGCGCCGATCGGCACTCGCCTCGAATCGCCGGCAATCGCGGAGCTCGTCGGCGAAGAAGCACGTCTCGACCGCCGTCGCGAGCGGTGCCGCGTCGATCACGTCGGGCAATGCCGCGAGCACGGCATCGAACGGCTCGCCGACCATGCTGCCCGAGCCGTCGACGAGCAGCACGAGCTCTGCGCCGCCGTCGGCTGCCGCGGCGGGACGCAATGGAAGCAGCCACCAGAGTTCGGCGGCTTGCTCCTCGCTCGCGAGCCACGCTTCGTCGGCACACGCGAGCCAGCCGCCGCCGCGCGCGACGAACGCCGCGACGCGCTTGGCATCGAGCTCATCGAAACGCACCCCGGCCGTGACCAGCACGTCGACGCCGTCGAGCGACACGCGCGCGGCATCGAGCTCGATCCACTGCACGCCTTCGACACCGTCGAAGTTCGAGCGCAGCGCCGCGCGTGACGCGCGATCCGCGATGCCGCCGACGACGAGTGCTCCGCGCGCGACGACCGTCGCCTGGGACACATCGTTCTCGGGGATCGCGTCGGCGAGCAACGCGCCGTCGGCACGCTTCCAGCGCACGCGCACGTCGATCGTCGTGCGACCGGGAAGGGCCGGTCCGAGAGCGCCCGTAACCCGCCCGCGGAAGTCGCCGCCATCTTCGGCGAGCGGCAGCGCGACGATCGTTTCGCGGTCGTGCGACGAAACGGAGCGCGACGCGCGAAACACGACCTCGCACGTCGCGCTCGGATACGGCGCGGACGCGGCGATCTCGGCCTCGACCGCGATCGGCGCACCGGGCTCGAGCTCCTCGGCCGTGGTGACCGCGAGCACGCGCGCGTCACCGCGATCGGGCGGCGGCAAGGCGAGTCTCGTGATCGTCGCGCCGCCGTCCGCGAGCGCCTCCAGCGTCGCCGTCGGGTCGACGCCCGTGTACGCGCCGTCGGTCGCGAGCACGAGCGTGAGCGGCGCATAGCCGGAGGCGATCTCGCGCGCGAGCTGCAGCGCGCGATCGAGCGGGCTCGCGGCGCGAGCGACGGCCCCGTCCGACGGCCAGGCACGCGCCGGGTCGCGCACGATCGTGTCCGCATCGATCGGCGGACACGCGAGCCGCACGTCGCCGCCGAAAGTCACGACCGCGAAGTCGCCGTCCGCCGCAGCGCGCGCCTCGCGTTCGATCGTACGCCGCGCCCAGGCGTCGAAGGTGCTGCGCGTGCGCTCCACGCTGCGCGATCGATCGATCACGAGCACGCGCAAGGCGCGCGTCGCGCCGTGGCGCACCGGCGCCGCGAGCCAGGCCGCGATCACGAGCCCGACGAGACCGAGCGCTGCGCACGCGCGTGCACCTCGGCGACGCGCGCTCACGCCGCCGCGCCGCGCGTCAGCGGTCGGCGACACCGGTGTCGACACGGGCGTCGATGCGAATCGGGGATGCGTCCCCCGCGGCTCGGTCGACCGGGCGCTGCGTCGAGTCGATCCAACCGCCGCCGAGCAATCGATCGCCGTCGTAGAACGCCGCACCCTGTCCCGGCGTGACCGAGAACTCGGCCTCGTCGAACGTGACGCGCGCGAGCAGCTTGTGCTCGCGGGCCGCGGGCTCGATGCGCACGGTCGCGCGCGCGGGCGTGCCGCGGTAGCGATGCTGCACCTCGCAGCGGAACTCGCCGTTCGACGGCGCGTCGAACCCGATCCAATTGAGGTCGCCGACCGTCATCGATTCGACCGCGCACTCCGCGCGCGTGCCGAGCACGACGCGGCCGGCTTCGGGCTCCAGCGCGACGACGTACAGCGGTGTTCCGCCGGCGACACCGTGACCGCGGCGTTGGCCGATCGTGAAGTGTTCCGTGCCGGCGTGCGTGCCGATCTGCGCGCCCGACGTGTCGACGAGATCGCCCGGGTGCAGCGCGACCTGTTCGGCTTCGAGCAGCTTGCGGTAGTCGTTCTGCGGCACGAAGCAGATCTCTTGGCTGTCCTTCTTGGCCGACGTGCGCAGGCCGGCGTTCTTCGCGAGCGCGCGGACGGCGGGCTTCTCGAGATCGCCGAGCGGCAAGCGCGTGTGACGCAGGTTCTCCTCGGCCACGCTGAAGAGCTGGTACGACTGGTCCTTGTTCGCGTCGCGGCCACGGCGCAAGCACACGCGGCCGTCCTCGATGGCGAGGCGCGCGTAATGACCCGTCGCGACGCCCTCGGCGCCGAGCTCGCGCGCGAACGAGAGCAAGCGGCGGAACTTGAGGTCGCGGTTGCAGACCGCGCACGGATTGGGCGTACGGCCGGCGGCGTACTCGCGCAGGAAGTAGCTCACGATCGAGCGGAACTCGTCCTTCAAGTCGACCGCTTGAAACGGAATTCCCAGGTGGGCTGCAACCATGCGCGCGTCGCGCGCGTCGCTCACGGAGCAGCACGACTTCTTCGCGGACTCGTGCTCGTCGACATGAACGCCGTTGCGCATGAACAAGCCGTAGAGATCGAGGCCCTGCTCGCGCAGCATCCACGCTGCGACCGAGCTGTCGACGCCACCGCTCATCGCGACGACCCAGCGGCCACCCGCGCCCGCCGCGCCCGCCGTGCCGTGCGCAGCGCGCACGGCGCTTCCATCGGTGGTGTCGTGGAGCGTCATGACCGCCCTTCTTCCGAAGGGCTCGGCATTCTAGTAGCTTCTGCGCCCCTATTTCAGGCGCGACCTACTTCTGCGCGGCGATCGCCGCCCGCTCGGACACGATTCGATGCTCTTCGCTCTCCTTGCTCTCCTTCAAGAAACGCCCGCGACCCCCGCGCAAGCGCCCGGCGGCGAAAGCCTCTTCGGCGGCATGCTCGTTCCGCTCGTGCTGTGCATGGCGGTCTTCTACTTCTTCATGATCGCGCCCGAGAGCAAGCAGCGGAAGAAGCGCAAGGCGATGCTCGCGAGCTTGGAGAAGGGCCAGAAGGTCGTGCTGCTCAGCGGGCTGCACGGCACGGTTGCACAGGTCCAAGACCAGATCGTGACGCTCCAAGTCGCCGACGGTGTGCGCCTGCGCTACTCGCTCAGCGCCGTGCAAGAGGTGTTCGAGGAGAAGGACGAGAAGGCGGAGAAGCCCGCCATCGCCGCGAAGAGCAGCTGACGCGCGGAGTCTCCACTCCGTGAGCGCGCGCGCGCTCCTCGCACGCGCACGGCAGTGCGCCCGCGCGCTCGTCCGCCATGCACGCGCGCGCTGCCTGCGCCATCCGCAGCTGTTCGTGCGTGTGTGGGAACCCGACGACCGGGAGCTCGGAGAGCTCGGCGAAGAGATCGCCGCGCGTCGACTGCTGCGCGCCGGATTCGCCGTCCTCGGCCGCCGTGTGCGCACGCCGTCGGGCGAAGTCGACGTGCTCGCACGCGACGGCACCGAGATCGTGTGCGTCGAGGTGAAGACCGCACGCGCACGGCCACTACCTCGCCTGCGTGGAACGGCACCCGTGCTCGACACGCGCTGGCGGCCGGGTGCGCGCTTCACCGCCGAGCGACTCGCGCGCCACGTCCGCGCCGGTCGCGTCGACCTCGTCGAGGTGCGATTCGAGGTTCACACGCGCCGTTTCAAGGTCGAGCACCATCGCCGACTCGAACGACCCGTCCGCTGAACGCGCGATCGCTCGCTCTGCCTCGCGCGCGAGGCTCTCGCCGCCTGTGAGCGCACCGCACGCTTCGCCTGTCCCGCGGCCGGGCCTACAATCCGCGTTCCGTCACCGAAGCTCGGCCGGCAGGTTCATCCCCGCGCCACGGCCGTCCGATGCTCTTCGCTCCGGCCCTCGGCCGGCGTCCCGATGCTGCGCGTCCTCCAACATTATCTCCCGATCCGCAAGGCGCTCCTCGTCGTGACCGAGACGGTCATCCTGACCCTCTCGACCTCCGCCTGGATGACGGCGCACCTGTGGTCGCCGAGCTTCGCGATCAAACAGGCGCTGACGCGCCGCTTGCCCGCGATGAGCGTCGAGGACGCTTGGGTGCGCTGCCTGCTGTCGTCGTTCTTGATCGCCGTGCTGGCGCAGCTCGCGATCGCGTTCAACGAGCTCTACGACGTGCGCATCTCGAGCTCGCGCGTCAATCGCGCGGCGCGCTTCGTCGAGTCGGCCGGCTCCGCGCTCGGTCTCTCGCTGCTCGCGGTCGTCGTCGTGCGCGCGTGGGGCATCGAGCAAGCGATCGATTTTCCGCCGCTCTCGAACACGCAGCTCGTGCAGACGCTCGTGTTCGCGCTCTTGTGCGGCTTCGTGCTGCTCTACAACTGGCGCACGCTGTTCCACTTCGTGCTCCGGCGCGCGAGCTTCAACGAGCGCATGCTGATCTACGGCGCCGGTGCGACCGCGCACGCCCTCGCGCGCGAGATCCTCGAGCGTCCCGACGCCGGCTATGCGGTCGTCGGGATCCTCCCCGGGCCGAAGCCGAGCGCGCGCCGCAACGGCGGCCGCCGGCGCGGATCGGACGAGAAGCCGGAAGTCCCGGACGGCTGGCCCGAGATCGGTGACGTCGCCGCGCTCGCGGAACACGCAGCGGCCGAGCGCGCCCCGACGGAAGCGCCCGCCGCCGCGCTCGCGCGCGCCCGCGTGAGTGAGATGACGCGCGCGCTGCTGCTCACGCCGCTGCCCGAGTGGAGCAAGCCGGTCGTGCTCGAGCCCGGACTCGCGCCGACACCGCTCTCCAGCAGCGAGACCGCCGGCGCCACGACGACGTTGTTCGACGTCGTGCAAGAACATGAAGTCGACGTCGTCGTCGTCGCGCTCGAAGACCGCCGCCAGAGCTTGCCGACGGAGCAGCTCCTGCAATGCCGGCTCGCCGGAGTCGACGTGAAGGAGCGCGAGGCGATCTACGAGGAGATCACGGGCAAGATCGCCGTCGAAGCGCTGCGGCCGTCGTACCTCATCTTCAACGAGGGCTTCACACGCCATCCGTGGGGCGACCTGGCGAAGCGCACGCTCGACATCGCGTCGGGACTCCTGATCTTCTCGATCACGTGGCCGCTGATGATCGTCACGGCGATCGCCGTGCGCGTCGGCTCGCCCGGCCCGATCCTGTTCAGCCAAGAGCGCGTCGGTCGCGACGGGCAGAGCTTCACGTTGTTCAAGTTCCGCAGCATGTACACGGACGCGGAAACGCGCACCGGACCCGTGTGGGCGCAAGCGGACGATCCGCGCATCACGAAGGCGGGCAAGTTCATTCGCCGCACGCGTCTCGACGAGCTGCCGCAATTGTTCAACGTGCTCGCGGGCCACATGTCGCTCGTCGGCCCGCGGCCGGAGCGCCCGCACTTCGTCGACGAGCTCGCGAAGAAGATCCCCTACTATCGCCAGCGCCACATCGTGAAGCCGGGGCTCACCGGCTGGGCGCAGATCAACTACCGCTACGGCAGCACGATCGAGGACGCGATCCAGAAGCTTCAGTACGACTTGTTCTACATCAAGAATCAGTCGCTGCTCTTCGACCTGTCGATCCTGTTCAACACGGTCAAGATCGTGATCCTGCGCAAGGGGACGTAGCGGTTCGCGCACAGCGCGAAGCGCATTAAACGGCGGGAACCGGTCTCGACTGCTTGCGCTGACTGTGTCGCGCATCACGCCGGGCGTGTCAGGTTCCCTTTGCGTGGATGCGACACACGCAATCCGCGTGCGCGACTTCGACAATCCGACCGCGCGGCAGAACTCTACGCGCCAGGCACGCACAGTCCTTGCGCGCCCGCCGCGCTGACGTACGCTCGATCGCACCATGACGCGCGCTCTCCATCGCGTGACGCTCGGCGTTGCGCTCGTGTCGCTCACGCAGCTCGCCTTCGCCGGCGGCTCGCCCGAGAACGCCGTCCTCGTCGTCGATCCGACGAACGCGCAGTCCATGCTCGTCGCGAACTACTACAAGGAAGCGCGCGACATCCCGGACGCCAACGTCGTCTACATGGCGCCGACGCCGCCGACGTATGCACAATTCGCGGCGACGACGCTCGACGCGTTCGTGGGCGCGCTCGAGAACGCGCGGATCGCCGATCACGTCGACTACGTGATCCTCCCACCGGGCGGCTCGTTCTACATGCAGTCGAGCGGCGCGATCACCGACCAGTGCTTCCCGGTGAATCGCTTCTCGGCGACGGCGCCGTATGCAATGGCGTTCTGGGAGAGCACCTTGCTCTCCGGCGTCGGCTCGAACTTCCCGAACGGCTACTACCGTCCCGACGATGGCGTGCATCCGTTCGACAGCTCGACCGCGTACTGGGTCGGCATCCCGAACGACACCGCCGCGGGCAGGCGCTACTTCATCGCCGCGATGCTCGGCTACACCGGCGCGCTCGGGAACACGCAGGCGGAAGTGCTCGCGATGATCGATCGCAGCGTCGCGGTCGACGGAACGATGCCCGGCGGCACGTTCTACTACATGCGCACGACCGACATCGCGCGCTCCGGTCCGCGACACAATGCGTATCCGGCGGCGGTCGCGAGCTTGACGGCGCTCGGCGCGCTCGCGCTGCAACTCTTCGCCGACCTTCCGATCGGCAATCACGACTGCCTCGGCATCATGACCGGCCTCGCCGCGCCGGACCTCGACGGCGCGAACTTGTCGGTGCTGCCCGGCGCGTTCTGCGATCACCTGACGAGCTACGCGGCGACGTTCGACGAGGGGTCGCAGACGAAGATGTCGCGCTGGATCTCGAAAGGCGCGAGCGGGACGTCCGGCGCGGTCGAGGAGCCGTGCAACTACTCCGGCAAGTTCCCGCACGCGCGCTTGCACGTCTTCTATCGCAAGGGACTGTCGCTCGGTGAAGCGTGGTTCCGCAGCGTCCTCTTCGCCCCGTTCCAGACGCTGTTCGTCGGCGATCCGCTGACGCGCCCGTTCGCATTCATCCCGAGCGTGACGCTGAGCGGCCTTCCGCCGGCACCGGCCTCGGGCACGATCGCCCTCGCACCGTCGGGGACGTCGCCGCATCCGACCGCGCAAGTGGCGAGCTTCGAGCTCCAGGTCGACGGCCGTTCGATGGGATCGTGCGCTCCCGGCGCGCACTTCGCGCTCGACACGACGTCGCTCGCGGACGGATGGCACGAGCTGCGCGTGCTCGGTTTCGACGACACGCCCGCGCGCTCGGTCGGCCGTTTCGTCGGCACGATCGAGACGCAGAACGGCGGCAAGAGCGCGAGCCTCGTCGTGAACGCGCCCAGCGGCGATCTCGCGACACGCTTCGACTTCGACGTGGCGGCGAGCGGCGGCACGGTCACCGCCGTGCGCTTGCTGCACAACGGGCGCGTCGTCGCGAGCTCCGCCGCGACGCCAGCGACGCTGTCCGTTCACGGCCGGGTGCTCGGCGCGGGTCGCGCACGCTTGCAAGCCGAGGTCGCGTTCGCGGACCGCAAGCTCGCGCGCAGCGCGCCGGTCGAGCTCGACGTCGAGGGCGCCGCGGGCACGCTGAGCGGCGCAACGCCCGTCGCGTACGGCTACGCGAAGTCCGTGAGACGCGATCACGTCGCGCTCGTCGAGCTGCCGTCGTCGTTCGACACGGAGTTCGCTACGGCGACGTGGACGGTCCTCGCGACGCCCGCGCAGGCGAGCGTGATCGGCGGCAGTGGTCCCTACCGCTTTGTGAAACCGAACGCGAACGCCGCCGGCGCCGACACACTGACATTTCGCGTCGACACGCCGAATGGATCGTCAGGCACGGCGACGATCGTGCTCGTGTACGGCGACCCGCCTGCGTGCGCGGCGCCATCGAACTACTGCATCGGCGCGCCGAACTCGGTCGGGCCCGGTGCGTCGATGAGCTCCACTGGCAGCACGCGCGTCGGCGACAACGCGTTCGTCGTGCGCGCGAGCGGCTTGCCGCCGTCCACGCTCGGCATCTTCACGTACGGCCAGGGCACGGCGCAGGTGCCTTACGGCAACGGCTTCCGCTGCATCGCGCCGCCCTTCTACCGCATCGCGCTCGTGCAAGCCGACGGTGCGGGTGTTGCCGAGCACGCGCTCGACTTCGCCAGCGCGCCGTTCGCCGCGGGTGCGAGCGCGATCACGGTCGGCTCGACGTGGAACTTCCAGCTGAGCTATCGCAACGTCGCGGCCGGCGGCGCGCTGTTCAACCTGACCGACGGCTTGAGCGTGACGTTCTGTCCTTGACGCGTGCGCGTCAGTCGAGGAACACGCTCACGAGCTGAGCCCGCCGTCGAGCGTTCGAGTTCACTGCGAACTCGCTGTTCGGCGCATCCGCCTCACCCGAACCGCGGGGTTCGGGCGCGCGCATGCACCTGCGACGCGAGCAACCGAGAGACTACCGGCAACTCGCCGCACGAACGAGAGCGGCCGGCGAAGTCCGGGGTTCGTCTCGCCTGGATCTGCGATCGGCCGCGCGACATCATCTTCGCTCATTGTCCGCACGAGCTCGTCCCCCGTCCTCAGGAGCTTCGCGATGACGCGCATCCTCATTCCGACCGTTCTGCTGTTCACGGCGAGCGCGTGCTCGTCGACGATCGACCGATCACGCATGCACACGAAGCTCGCCGAGCGCGGGCGCATCTTCGCGACGCAGACGCTCGCCGAAGCGGAGGAGACACAGCCGCAGCTCACGATTCCGTTCCGTGTGGCCGTCGCGCCGCCGATGTGGCGCTCGAATCCGCGCTGGACCGAGAAAGAACGCGCGATCATCCAAGGCTGGGGGGCTGAAGCAAAGTCCACGGGTCTCGTCAGCGCGTTCGAGATGATCCCGGCGGCGAGCTGGGAGCTGTCCAAATCCTCGGATGACCAGAGCGGTCTCGAGAGCTTGCGCGTCGCCGCGGCGCGGCAGCACGCCGACGCATTGCTCGTGATCCGCGACATCGACGACTGGAGTCAGTGGATCAACCCGCTCTCGATCCTCGACCTGACGATCGTCTGCGCGTTCTTCGTGCCGGGCCACACGGGCGAAGCGGTGTCGATGATGGACGCACTGCTGCTCGACAATCGCAACCTGTATCTCTACGCGACTGCGG
>JBJXHG010000101.1:0-9788 GCA_046160865.1 Planctomycetota bacterium
ATTTCTCACCACGTCCTGCTGCGTTCGCGTCAACTCGCTTCGGCCGGCGTTGTTGGATCGGAATCGATCCTCGCCGCCCCAACAGGTCGCCTCCGGTGCGCTCGGTCGCTCGACTTGCATCCACCGACACTTGCACCGTTTCGCTCACCACGTCCTGCTGCGTTCGCGTCAACTCGCTTCCGCCCTCGTTGTTGGATCGGAATCGATCCTCGCTGACCTGACAGGAGAGCTGCGGTCGATTCCGATGCAACGCCTTGCCCGAAGCGAGCTGTCGCGCTCTCGCGACGGACGCGGTGAGAAATGCAGGCTAGGAGCCTACGCCACAGATGCGCAACCAACCCACGGAAGGCCGTGTTCTGCTGCGCGACGCCTGGCGTCTCGCACACGAACATGGGGTCCGGACGGGTCGGTTTTACGAACGCCGCGATCTGTGGCGCAGACTCCTAGCCCGCATCGCTCACCACGTCCTGCTGCGGTTGCGTCAACTCGCTTCCGATGCAACGCCTTGCCCGAAGCGAGCTGTCGCGCTCTCGCGACGGACGTGGTGAGGAATGCAGGCTAGCCGACGGTCTGTCGGTTTGCGCCGCGCCGCTCAAGAGCGCTTGTTGTCGCGTTCGGCGAGCGTCTTGAGCTCGCGCAGCTTGAGCAGCGCATCGATCGGCGCGCAGCGATCGACGTCGAGCTTCGCGAGCTCCTGATGCACGCGGCTCGGCGCCGCTTCGAAGAGCCGCAGCTGCATGCCGCCGGCGGGAGCCGCACTCGCCGCGCTGCTTTCGACGATGCGCGGCGCAAGCCCCTCGGCGTCGTCTTCGATCGCCGAGAGGATCGTGCGCGCGCGCTCGATCACGGCTCTGGGCACGCCGGCCAGCCGGGCGACGTGGATGCCGTAGGAGCGGTCGGTACCGCCCTCGACGATCTTGTGCAGGAAGACGATCTCGTCCTGCCACTCGCGCACGGCGACGTTCAGGTTGCACACGCCGCCGAGGCGCGACGAGAGCTCCGTCAGCTGGTGGTAGTGCGTCGCGAACAGGGTGCGGGCGCCGACGACGTCGTGCAGATGCTCAGTGATCGCCCAAGCGAGAGCGAGGCCGTCGAATGTGCTCGTGCCGCGGCCGACTTCGTCGAGCACGACCAGCGAACGCGATGTGGCGTTGTTCAGGATGTTCGCGATCTCGATCATCTCGACCATGAACGTCGATGCGTTGCGGCCGATGTCGTCCGCCGATCCGATGCGCGTGAAGATGCGGTCGACGACGCCGACGCGCGCTTCCTTCGCCGGCACGAACGAGCCGATCTGCGCGAGCAGCACGATGAGCGCGGTCTGGCGAATGTAGGTCGACTTGCCCGCCATGTTCGGTCCGGTCAAGACCGAGACCATGCGCTCCGTGCGGTCGAGACGGCTGTCGTTCGGAACGAATGCTTCCGCGTTCGTCTGCCGCTCGACGACCGGATGGCGTCCCTCGACGATCGTGATCGCGTCACCGTCGTCGACGATCGGCGCAACGTAACGGTTCTCGGCCGCTCTTTGCGCGAGCGCGGCGAGCACGTCGATCTCCGCGAGCGCGCGCGCAGTCTCGAGGATGCGCGGAATGTGCTGGGCGACTTCGGCACGAAGCTCCTGGAAGATCTCGTGCTCCAGGTCGCGCGCGACCTCCTCGGAGCCGAGCACCTTCGTCTCGAACTCCTTCAGCTCGGGCGTGATGTAACGCTCGGCGGACTTGATCGTCTGCTTGCGGATGTAGTCGGCCGGCACACGATCGACCTGACTGCGCGACACCTCGATGAAGTAGCCGAACACCGAGTTGAACCCGACCTTGAGCGTCGAGATGCCGGTGCGCTCGATCTCGCGCGCCTGGAACGCGGCCATCTGCGACTTGCCGTTGCCGGCGAGGCCGCGCAGCTCGTCGAGCTTCGGCGAGAAACCCGAGCGCACGAGTCCGCCATCGCGCGTCGCGAGCGGCGGGTCGTCGACGAGCGTCGTGTGGATGCGCCGCAGCAAGTCGTCGAGCGGGTCGAGTTGCGCGGAGAGATCGGCGAGCCGCGCGGAGAACGCATTCGCGAGCTTCTGCTTCAGCGGTGCGACGACCTCGAGGGACCGCTCGATGCCGACTAGGTCGCGCGGGCTCGCGCGTCCGGTCGACACCTTCGCCGTCAGCCGCTCGAGGTCGAGGACTTGGCCGCACAACTCGCGCACTTCGTCGCGCAAGAACGGCGCGCCGACGAGCTCGCCCACCGCTTGTTGACGCGACAAGATCGTCGCGACGTCTCGCAGCGGCGCGAGCAGCCACTCGTGCAGCATGCGCCCGCCCATCGGCGTGCACGTCGCGTCGAGCACGTCGAGCAAGCTGCCCTCGCGGCGGCCTTCGCGCTGCGTCCGGAACAGCTCGAGGCACGCGAGCGTCGCGCGATCGAGCCCGACGAAGGCCGACTCGAGGACGAGCTCGATGCGCAGCACGTGCGCGCACGCGGACTTCTGTGTCTCCTCGAGGTACTGAAGCAGTGCGCCCGTCGCTGGCACGATCGGCGACGAGTCGACGATGCCGAAGCCTTCGAGGCTCGCGATGTGGAACTGCTTGAAGAGGCCGCGGCGAGCCGATTCACGATCGAAGTACCAGCTCTCGCGCTCCGTCACGCGCCGTCCGAGTTGTCGGCGCACTTCCGTCCACACGCTCGGCTCGCTCGGGTCGATGGTCGGACAGATCAATTCGGCCGGCAGGATGCGCGCCAGTTCGTCGGCGAGGCGGCTCGGCGAAGTCTCGGTCGCGAGCAATCGTCCCGTCGACACGTCGACCCACGCGAGACCCGCGCGCTCGCGGTCGAGCCAGGCACAGGCCAAGTAGTTCGACGCGCGCGCATCGAGGGCGTCTTCTTCGGTGATCGTGCCCGCAGTGACGACGCGTACGACGGCGCGATCGACGATGCCCTTCGCGAAGCGTGGGTCCTCGATCTGCTCGCAGATCGCGACCTTGAAGCCGCGTTGGACGAGCTTCATCAGATAGCCGTCGGCCGAGCGCACCGGTACGCCGGCCATCGCGATCGCATCCTCACCCTTCGAGCGCGCGGTGAGCGTCAGTCCGAGCTCGCGCGAGGCGACGCGCGCGTCCTCGTGAAAGAGCTCGTAGAAGTCGCCCATGCGAAAGAACAGCAGGGCGTCGGGCTGCTCGCGCTTCGCCTTCCAGTACTGCTCCATCATCGGGGTGACAGGGCCACCGGAGGATCGCTCGGGCAGAGCCCGCTCGAGGTAAGTGCTGCGCATGGATCTACTTCGCCCGCCGTGCGAGCGCGGGGGGCGCGAAGTATACGGCTCGCCCGCCGATCCGTCCGTGCGCCACGCATCGCGTGGCCTCGCGATTGCACGGGCCCGCGCCGGCCCGCGCGAACGCCGCCTTGCGACGTCTCACCGCGCTTCCGACGATGTCGTGATCGCTCGCACTCGAATGATCCGCACCGCGACAGCACCTCTACTCTTCGCGCGCGCGATGGCCGTCACGCGCGGCGTTGCGCTCGCCGTCTTCAGCACTGCCTGCGCGACCTATTCCGACAAGATCGACGGCGCGCTGCAGGACTTCCAGCGAGGACAGTTCGAGGAGTCGATCCGTGCTTTCGAGGACACGAAGACGACCGGATCGGCGTTCTTGTCGGGCGCCGAGGCCGGCACCGTGGCGCTTGCGGCGGGCGACTGGGACCGTGCGATCGAGCAGCTCGACCGCGCGGCCCTGGCCGGGCGTGAGGCGGAGGAGCGTGCACTCTTCTCGCCGGAGCGCCTCGGGGAAACGCTCGAGACATGGGTGTTGAACGAGGGCGCGAGCGAGTATCAGGGCGAAGGCTACGAGCGCGTACAGCTGCACGCCGGGCTCGCGCTCGCGTACCTCGCGAAGGGTGATCTCGAAGGCGCGCTCGTCGAAGTGAGGCGCTCGAACGCGTTGCTCGAGAGCGAAGAGAAGCTCTACGAGAAGAGCTATGCGGCCGGCGGTCTCGGGCACGTGCTCTCCGCGATCGCGTATGAACTGGACGGCAAGCTCGATGACGCCTACATCGACTACAAGCGCATGGTCGACAAGGGCGTGGGAATGGATCTTGCCGGCCGCGCGCTCGTCCGATTGGCGAAGCGACAGCAGCGCGACGACGACCTCCGCATGTGGATCGAGAAATTCGGCGACGTCACCGATGCGCCCGTGGATTCCGCGAGCGTCATCGTGATCGCGGGCGTCGGGCTCGGCGCGTACAAGCGCGATGTCACGCTGCCGATCCCGACGAGTGATGGTTTGCTGCAGTGGTCGATCCCCGTGTTCGAGCGGCGCGCGCAGCCACTCGAGTCCGTGACGCTCGAAGTCGAGGGCGGAAATCAGGGCGCGCGCACCGTCGTCGTGGAAAACGTCGCCGAAGTCGCGCGCGAGAATCTCTCGGACCGGATCGCATGGCTCGCGGCGAAGTCGGCGGTGCGCGCGTTCTTGAAGCGCGAGCTCACGCGCAACTTGGAGGATGAAGCGGGCATTTGGGGTCGTATCGCCGGCGACGTGTTCACGTTCGTCAGCGAGCGGGCGGACTTGCGTTCCTGGCAAACGCTGCCCGACACGTGGCAAGCCGCGCGCGCGTTCGTTCCGCCTGGCGCGCATGCCTTGGCGCTATCCGCCAGCGACGGTCAGCGCAGTGCGCTGGGCACGTTCTCCTTGGGCGCTGGCGAGACGATGTTCGTGCTCGTCCGCACCGTTGGGAGTACGGTGCACGCGCACACGATCGGCGGTCGGTCCGTCGTCGAGGAAGTCGCGGAGCCGCCCGCTCACGACGTGAAGGAGAACAGCCCGCCATGACGACCGCTGCGAATTGGTTCCGCGCACTCGCGCTCGCGTCCGTTCTAGTCATGGTGACCGCGTGCGAGAGCGCGAACCGTGCCCGTGATGGCGAGCACGTGCGGCCGGAAGGCCTCGTGCTGACGGGCGATCCGACCGTCGAAGCGCAGCTCGAGCTGATCGGCCCGCGCATCTTGCGCCGCGCCGACGCGGAATTCCTCGATCTCGAGCTGCGTAGCAAGACGCACATGCGCCAGCGAATTCAAATCTGGATCGAGTGGTACGATCGCGCGGGACAGCGCATCGACACCACGCTCGACGGCTGGACGCCGCTTGAACTCGATGGCGGCGCACGCCGCCATCTGTCGATTCCGGTTCCCGTCGCCGGAGTGGGGTCGTGGCGTCTCCACGCCGCCCGCATCGACGGTCGTCTCTGACAAGCAGAAACGCGCAGGAGTTTGCCTCATGAAATCATTGCATCTTGCTTTCGTCGCCACGCTGTTCGCCGCTAGCGCGTGCAGCTCCGTCCGCTACGGCGACGCGGAGTCCGTCGAGACCGTCAACATAGATTGGGGCTCGACGGACTTGCAGACGTTCTCGAAGAAGATGGTCGGCTCGCTGCTCGAAAGCCCGCAGCTCGCGTACATGAAGGCTCCCGGCAAGGGCGACGACATGCGCGTCATCGCGTACATGGGCGGGGTGCGCAACGAAACCAGCGAGCACATCAACACGGAAGCGATCACCGACTCGATCCGCACGGAGCTCTTGCAGAGCGGCAAGTTCCGTTTCGTCGCGGACCAGGTCGGACAAACCGAGATCGGCGACCAGATCCGTTTCCAGCAGGAGTCCGGACGCGTGAATCCCGAGATGGCGAAGCAGTTCGGCAAGCAGCTCGGCGCGGACGTCACGATCTACGGCGCGCTGCGGTCGATCGAGAAGCGCAAGGGACGCTCCCTCGAGTCGGGCGGTTCGAAAACGGAGGACCTCTATTACCAGTTCGTCTTGAACTGCGTGAACCTCGAGACCGGCGAGATCATCTGGTCCGACAAGGGTGAGATCCGCAAGACCGCCAAGACCGGCCTCTTCGGTTCGGGCTGACGCATCCGCGCGCGGCCCGAGAATCCGCGTTCGTTCCGGTTCGCCGCATGGCTCGGGCCGCTACTCCAGAACGAGCTGGACCTGAGGGACGACACGACGACGACTGATCCTGAATAGAGCCTCCGCAGGGCTCGAACTCTCATGATGCCGCGAACCCGCTGGTCGAAAAGACCAGCGGGTTCGCGTTCTTGACGGTCTGTCTCCGCGTGGCGGCGGCGTTCGTCGGGCCGCGACCGCGGGGCACCGGGCAGCGCGCGAAGTTCTCGATCATGGTCGTTCGGAGCTCGTCGAGCTGCGGCTCGCAGGCCCGCAGTCACAACTGCGCTGGGGACGACAACTCTTCTCGAACTCATCAGCCCGGCGGGTCATACCCGCCGGGCTGATGAGTTTTCGTCGACCTCCGTCGCCCGCGAAGATCCCGCGAAGATTCGCGTTCGCAGCGCGCGCAGATCCCGCTGGGATGCATGCAGCCAAGAGCTGTGCTGGGGATCCAAACTCTTCTCGATGCGCGAACCCGCCGGAGCAATCCGACGGGTTCGCGCTTTTTCCAGCCACGCGGGCCGCAGGCGAGGCCGCTCACCGCCCGATAGCATGCCCCCATGGCTCTCTACCTCGTGACCGGCGGTGCGGGCTTCATCGGTTCGCACCTCGTCCACGCGCTCGTCGCCCGCGGCGACCGTGTGCGCGTGCTCGACGACCTCTCGACTGGAACGCGGGACAATCTGCGCGGTCTCGAGGTGGGCGCGCTCGACAGCGATTCACCAGTGGAGCTGCACGTAGCGAGCATCACGGACGCCGACGCATGCCGAAGCGCCTGCCGCGGTGTGCGCGGCGTCCTGCACGAAGCTGCGCAGGTCTCGGTTCCGCGCAGCGTCGAGGATCCACGCGCGAGCTACGCAGTGAACGTGACGGGCACGCTGAACTTGCTGGAAGCCGCGCGCGAGCACGCCGTGCGCAAGTTCGTCTTCGCCGCCTCGTCCGCGGCTTACGGCGACAGCGTCGAGCTGCCGAAGCGCGAAGACATGCTGCCCACCCCGCTTTCGCCGTACGCGAGCGGCAAGATCGCGGCCGAGCATCTGCTCCAAGTGTTCGGTCGCGTGTACGGCCTGCAGACCGTCGCACTGCGTTACTTCAACGTGTTCGGTCCGCGACAGCTCGACGACAGCCCGTACACGGGCGTCATCGCGCTCTTCGCGCGCGCTCTCCTCGAAGGGCGCCGTCCGACGATCTTCGGCGACGGGCAGCAGACGCGCGACTTCACGTACATCGACAACGTCGTCGACGCGAATCTCGCGGCGCTCGACCGCGAATTGGAGACCGGACTCGTGATCAACGTCGGTTCCGGCGAACGCATCAGCGTGCTCGCGCTCTTCGCGCGCATGGCAGAGCTGCTCGAGAGCGACCTGACGCCGATACATGCGCCGGCGCGCGCGGGCGACGTCCGCGACAGCTTGGCGTCGCTCGATCTCGCTCGACGCCACTTGTCCTACGCGCCTCGTGTGCACTGGCGCGATGGGCTGGCGACGACAGTCGAGTGGTATCGCGCGCGTCACGGCCATCCCGTGCGCAGCGCGCGCCGCTGAGCTCGCCGTCACGAGCGCGTGGAAAGCGGCCGTATTGCCGGATTTTGGCCCTGCCGCTAGAGTGCGCGGCTCGTTTTCGACCGTTGACCGTGCATGTCACGGCGCCCTTGCCAACAGAGCGATCGATGAACTTTCGCACCGACCTCGAACGTCAGCTCGGTCTCACGACCGTTCAATACAAGCACGACCTCTCCAAGGAAGAGCTCTTCCACGAAGCGATCCGCAACGATCGCGGACGCGTGCGCAAGGGCGGCGGCTACGAGGAGCAGAAGGCGTACGCGACGCGCCTCGGCGTGAAGGGACCGCTCGTCTACTACACCGATCCCGAGTGCACCGGCCGTCCGGTCAAGGACACGTTCGCGGTCGCGTGGCCCGAAGTCGAAGAGAAGGTCTGGTGGAAGGCCGATCTCCAGCGCTACGACCCGGCGAAGTACACCGGTCTCCTGAAGCGTGTCGTCGAGCACCTGAACCAGAAGCGCGCGACGCTGTACGTCAAGGACGTCTACGCCGGGACCGACCCCGCCTACTCGGTGCCTTACCGCTTCGTCGGCGAGTACGCGACGCACGCGATGTTCGCGCACAACATGTTCCCCAAGAAGGTGGCTGGCATCGCCGACGCCGACGCGCGCCGCTGGACGATGTTGAACGTGCCCTCGTTCACGTGCGTTCCCGATCGAGACGGCAGCCGTTCCGACAAGGCGATCATCATCGACTTCAAGAACCGGATAGGCCTCGTCGTCGGTCGCGCCGACTACAACGGCGTCGTGAAGAAGACCATCTTCACGGTGATGAACTACTTGCTGCCGAATCACGGGTTCTTGCCGATGCACTGCTCGGCGAACATCGGCGCAGCGGGCGACGCGGCGATCCTGTTCGGATTGTCGGGCACCGGCAAGACGACCCTGTCGGCCGATCCCGAGCGGAAGCTCGTCGGCGACGACGAGACCGGATGGACACAGAGCGGCATCTCGAACTTCGAGGACGGTTGCTACGCCAAGCTGATCGACCTCAACAAGGAAGCCGAGCCGATCATCGCCGCGGCACTGTCGATGCCGGGCACGATCATCGAGAACGTTCCACCGCTGCCCGGGCGGCGGATGGAGGACCTCGATCCGCAGGAGCTCGACCTCACCGACCGCTCGATCGGCGAGAACACCCGCTTTTCGTATCCGCTCGAGTGCAATCCCAACGTGGCCGACGGCGCGCGCGGTCCGCATCCGTCCACCATCGTGCTCTTGACCGCCGACGCATTCGGCGTGTTGCCGCCGATCGCCGTGCTCGAAGGCAAGGACGTCATGTACCACTTCGTCTCCGGCTTCACGGCCAAGCTGGCGGGGACCGAAGTCGGCATCACCGAGCCGCAGGCGGCGTTCAGCGCGTGCTTCGGCGCGCCCTTCATGGCGCAGCGACCGTCGGTCTACGCCAAGCTCCTGCGCGAGAAGATGGAACACCACAAGGCGCGCTGCATCCTGCTCAACACGGGCTGGAACGGCGGCCCGTACGGGGTCGGCAAGCGCATCTCGATCCGCGACACGCGCTCGCTGCTCAACGCGGCGCTGCGGGGCGATCTCGACGCGGGCAAGGTCGGCTACGACGTGCACCCGATCTTCAACATGCGCATGCCGAAGTCGTGCCCAGGCGTCGACGCGAAGATCTTGAACCCGCGGAACACGTGGGCGGACAAAGCCGCGTACGATGCGCAAGCGGAGAAGCTGCGCGCCATGTTCCGCAAGAACTTCGCGGACAAGGGATTCGCCGAACTCGGCATCGAGCCGTCGATGTGACGCAGGGCGTCCGCAGGGATTCGAAGTGACCGATCGCAAAACGCACTATCTGGCCGGGATGAAGCTCTTCGGCGCCGACCGGCACGCGGAAGCGATCGAGGAGTACGCGAAAGCGCTCACGCTCAGCCCGGATTGGACGGACGCGCTCCACGCGCTCGCGACGTCGTACAGCAAACTCGGCCGTCAGGACGAAGCGATCGCCACGGTGCAGCGCATCATCGAGCTCGAGCCCGACGACGCGTTCGCGTACACGAGCCTCTCGATCTTCCTTCAGCGCAAGGGCCAGATCCCCGAGGCAGAGGCCGCGGCCGCGAAAGCGCGCATGATCAACTGGAAGCAAGAGCTGAAGACGAATCCCAAAGCTCCGCCGCCGGCGCCGCCCGGCGGCATGTCCGTCGTGCAGTGATCGATCGATCGCGCGCGTCGCTAGTGTCCTGAGTCAGAAGTTCGCTTTCACCAAGGTCGAGATCGTCGTCGCTGGCAAGGCGCGAGGGTGCAGGCAACCTGTCAGGTTTCCGAACCCGAGCAACGCC
>JBJXHG010000102.1:0-7011 GCA_046160865.1 Planctomycetota bacterium
TCGAGATCGTCGTCGCTGGCAAGGCGCGAGGGTGCAGGCAACCTGTCAGGTTTCCGAACCCGAGCAACGCCGCCAGCGCAGAGGAGATCGACCTTGGTGAGAGCGAACTTCTGACTCAGGACACTAGTTCTCGATAGCGGCGCTACAACGCGGGACGCTCGCCCGTCCGGAAGTCGACGACTTCGATCTCGAGGTTCGTCGTGCCGCGGAAGCTGTTCCACTTCGGCGAGTAGGCGGCGTGCACGGGCTCGCCCATCTTCAGCTCGCTCGCACGCTTCGCCATTCCGAACGCCATCCCGCGCAGCACCGCGGCTCCTTGTCGGAGCTGCAGCATCATGTGCGTGGCGTCGCCGCCGACGATGCGCGGCTCTTCGGCGAGCCGCAGATCGGTCGACGCGAAGACCGGCCGCGCGTTGCCTTCGCCGAACGGCTTCAAGCGGTCGATCTCGCGCATCAGCGATGGGTTCATGTCGCGCAGCGGCAGATCGGCGTCGATCCACAGCTCGCGCCGCTCGCCGGGTGTCTTCTCCGTGATCTCCCGCGCGCGCGCGCACACGGCGTCGCGTAGCGCGTCGATCGCGTCGGCACGCACCTCGCAGCCGGCAGCTTGCTCGTGACCGCCGTAACGCAGCATGTGCGGCGCGCCGCCGTGCAACGCTTCGAGCACGCTGAAGCCCACGACCGAGCGCGCGCTGCCGCGGCCGGTCTCGCCGTCGAGTCCGATCACGACCGCCGGGCGCTCGAAGCGTTGCGCGAGGCGCGCGGCGACGATGCCGACGACGCCTTGGTGCCAACCTTGGCCTGCTACGACGAGCACCGGATGCTGCTCGCGATCGGAGTACGGCTCGGCGGCGATCAGCGCGCGTGACAAGAGCTCGGCCTCGATCTGCTTGCGCTGCACGTTCAAGCGATCGAGCTCGAGTGCCAGCGCGACGGCCGTCGCCGTGTCCTTCGCGAGCAAGAGCTCCACGGCTTTCTGCGCGCTGCCGAGCCGTCCCGAAGCGTTGATGCGCGGGCCGACTTGGAACGCGACGTCGTCGGCGTCCAAGCGATTGCCGGCGAGCTTCGCGATCGAGAGCAGGGCCTTGAGCCCCGGGTTCTTCGTCATCTCGAGCGAGCGCAGGCCGAAGCGCGCCAGCACGCGGTTCTCGTCGACGAGCGGCACGACGTCGCACACCGTCGCGATCGCGACGTACGCCATGGCGTCGACGAGGAACTCGCGCATCTCCTCGCGCACCTTGCCGCCGCCGCTCTGCTCTTGGCAGACGCCCCACGCGAGCTTGAACGCGACCGCGCCGCCGCACAATTCACGGAACGGATAGCTCGAGCCCGTGAGCTTCGGATTCACGATCGCCGCCGCGGCGGGGAGCGGTCCGTTCGGAGGCTCGTGGTGATCGGTGACGACCGTGTCGATGCCGTGTCGTGAAAGCTCGGCGATCGTCTCGGCCGAGCTCGTGCCATTGTCGACGCTGATCACGAGCGTCGCGCCGGCGTTGCGTGCGCGCTCGACGGAATGACTCCCGAACGAATACCCGTCCGTGAAGCGGTTCGGGATGTGCCACGCGACGCGCGCGCCGAGCTTCTCGAACAAGCGCACGAGCAGCGCGGTGCCGGTCACTCCGTCGACGTCGTAGTCGCCGTGGACGAGGATCGTCTCGTGCGCGGCGATCGCGCGCGCGATGCGCTCCGTCGCGGCGGGCATGTTCGGGAGGAGCGCAGGCTCGTGCAGCGCGCTCAGCCGCGGCTCCAGGTGAGCCCAGGCGCGCTCCGGATCCGTATGGCCGCGCAGTGCGAGCAAGCGCCCGATGAGATCGGAGACTCCGTGCGCCCGAGCGACCGCGCGCGCGGCGTCGATGTCGGCTCGGCGCAGGCGCCAGGGAGGGGATGTGAGGGTCGTCGGAGACATGTGCGAGTCGCGGCGCGAACGCCGCGGGCACACGGGAGCATCCTTCCCGTCCGCGCTCAAGGCTTCGCCGCCACAGCGTGCACAACTGCGCGCGGGCTCCTGCCCTCGGAGCGCGACCCGCACGCGCGCAGGCGGCGTTTCGGACGAACGGTGGCCGTGCGCGCCGTCACGGGTCGAGGCGGTACAGGCGGAAGAAGTCGGTGGGCGCGCCGTTCGACTGCACGATCGAGGCCGGGCTCCGATAGAGGAGCGTGTAGCCCGGCACCCCGCGCAGGACGGCGTCGTCTTGGCTGAGCAGCACTTCCGCCGCGCTGCCCGGTGGCGGCGCGGACGCGGAGTGCGGCACGCCGGCGGCGTAGCGCGACAAGAACCACAATGTGAACCGGTCGACGAGCAGGTAGCGGCAGCGGTAGTTCTCGACGAGCAGCGTGCGTAACTCCCGCGGCGAGCGATGGAAGAACGCGTCGAGGAACCCTTGCACGCGCGCACGGCTCCGGCGCGATTCCCACTTGGGTTGGAACAGGATCGGTCGCCGCGTGTGCGCGAGGATCGAGGTCGAGTTCATGAAGTCGGCGCCGATCGCTTCGTTCTCCGGCACGAGAGCGGGGATCGCGCGCACGAGCTCCGCGATCTCCGTTTGGCGCTGCCGCGGGCGATACCAGGGGTTCTCGTAGCTCGACACGTACGACACGAAGAGCGCGAGCTGTACGAGCGCGAGCGCGCTCGCGATCGCAACGCCGCGTGAAATGGAAGCGAGCACGACGACCGCGAGCACCGGCAAGAGCAAGCCCGGCAGCACGATCACGCGTGCGACGAGCCATGCGGCAGCGAGTGACAGGCACGCGCCTAGCGCGAGCAGCGTGACGCGCGTGTCGGCCGGTCGCCGCACGAAACACCAAACGGCGCCGAAGAGAGCGAGCACTCCGACGCCGAGCTGGCCGAGCGCGGAGTCGAGCTCGAGCGTCGCGAACGGGCCTTGCCACATCAGGCGCGTGTCGGCGGAGAGTCGAGTCGGATCCGCCGGAAGCACGCCCAGGAAGCGCACTTTGCTCGACAAGAGATCGAACACGTGCCCGTGTGCGTCTGCATCGCCGCCGGTGACACGCGCGATGTGCGGCGCGAGCCACGCGAGCACGCCTGCGGTACCGAGCGCGACGAGCGCTGCGCTCCACCGCCCTCGCACGCGCGTGATCGCGACGAGCGCGGCGAGTGCCAGCATTGCGAGCGAGACGACGAACGCAGATGCGCGCAGCATCGGCACGAGGAGCGCGCTCGCGGCGAGCACGCCGGGGAACACCCACGCACACGCGTGGCGGAACGGCCGCGCGCCAGTCGCCAACGACCAGGCGAGCACGCACGCGGCCTCGAGCGCGGCGAGGAAGCTCGCCGCGTGCCAGCTCGCGACGGACGCCGCGAGTGCGAGCGCCGCGAGCGTCGTCGCGGGCCAAGTCCGCAGCCGAAACGCGCGCGCGAGGAGCCACAGGTGCAACGCGAACAGCGGCAGCGCGAGATCCTCGTCGACGAGCACGAAGCCGATCGTGCGGTAGTTCGCGGGCATGCACGCCGCGAGCAGAGCAGCCAGCAGCGCGAGGCGTGCACTTCCGGTGAGCTCGAGCGCGAGCCCGAAGACGCCGAAGAGCGCGAGGCTCGCGCACAGCGCGCTCACGAGCGTGCAGACGTCGAGCAGCATGTGTGCCGGTTCGTACGACTGGAGCTGCTCGTGACGGACCGTCGTGCTGTTGCCGCCGAGCGCGAGGTGCGTCCACGCACACAGGAGCTCGAGCCCGACGGGCATGAGCTCGGCGAGGTCGGCTCCTTGCGGGTGCTCGACGCGCGGATCGGCGCGCAGATCGTCGGGCAAGCGGCCGCGCGATTCGACGATGCGATCCGTGAGATAGAACGCGAGGCCCGGATCGCTCTTGAGTAGCCCTTTGGACGCGCCGTGACCGAAGTTTGGATCCGCGTGGGCGACGAGAACGCGCACGATCGTCGCGAGCACCACGAGCGCGAACGCGCCGAGCCACGCGCGCGATCCACGACGAGCGACGGTGCACGGCGCGGCGCTGCTCGGAGGCGAAGCGTGGGAGGGGCGCATCGTCGACGCCACCATCCAGCGACAGATCGAGCTCGAAGGCAAGCAGCGCGAGCAGCGACTCGCGAGCGACGTCACCCGCCCACCGACGTGCGGGTCGCTCGGACAGCCGCGAGCGCGCATTGCGCATCCTCTCCGGCGCGAGGTCGTGCCACCGCGGTGAGGCGTGGTGATCGCTGCGGGCCAACCCGCCTCCGTTGGCAAGTCCTGCACGCCGCTCTGCACTCACTGGGTGCGCTGAGGAGCCGCGCGGCACGAACACGATGTGGAGCACGCGCTCGCCAACGGCACGACGCTTGCCATCCGCGCGGCGGGAACAGGGGCGGCGGCCCCCTGCTCGCAGCGTCGTACTGGGCGGCGAAGCGTCCGATCGTGCCGTCTCGTCCTTCAATTGCTGGGAGTCTGAACATGAAAACGATCGCCAGTCTGCTGCTGATCGCATCGTGCACCGTCGCGTGCAATTCCTCGTCGTTCCACGGTCGTCACCGTGCCTCGAACCTGACGGTGAACGACGACATCCTCGTTTACGTGCCGGAATCCGAGCGCGACGACATCGCGAAGGCGCGCACGGACCTCAACGCGATGGAAGACCGTGTCGCCATCGCAGAGAGCAACGTCGAGCAAGAGAAGAAGCGCCGCGACCTGTCGCAGGGCGAGCTGCGTGCCGCAGAGGTCGAGGTGGACAACGCGGAAAAGGCCCTCGAAGTCGCGCGCACGAGCGCCGAGAGCTCGCGCGAGCGCGAAGTGCAGGAAGCGAACCGGATGATCGAGGACGCCCGCGCGCGCCGGCGCGCCGCGCAATCGAAGATCTGGTTCCACGACACGCGCATCGAGCAACTCGAGGCGGCGGTCGAACTGACCGAGGCCCAGGTCGAGCTCGCGGAAGCCAAGGTGGAGCTCGCGAAGGCCGAGGCCGTGCACGAGCTCGACCGGCCGGAATCGCGGGACATCTCCGTGAGCGAGTTCCGAGCCTGCGTCGAGGAGCGCGAAGCCGAAGTTGCGCTCGCCGAGGTCGACGCCGAAGCGTGGGAGAAGAAGGTCAAGCTGCGCCAGGATCTGCTCGACGCGCGGCAGAAGGCGCGCGAAGCGTCGCACGACACGGCGAAAGAGTAGGTTTCGTCGCCGAACCGCTGCGCGGCCGACCGCCCTCATGGCGGCCGGCCGCGCTGATTTGTGCGCCGAGTTTTGCGCCGGTCGCCGCGCCGAAGAGCGCGACGTGCGTGCGCGGCGCGATCCCGACATGCACAGGATCACCGGCGAGTGAGCGCGCAGGCGAGTCGTCGTGGGTCGCTCGTCTCCGTCCGCGATTCCAACGCGAGACCCGCGTTCACGCGCACAGGAGTTCGATGCCGAACGGCACGAGGTCCGTGTGCTCGGCCGACGCGGCGTTGTATCGCAAGCGCGTTGGCCGAGCGTAGCCGACGACACGAGCACGGCAGCGCGCGAACGACATGTGAACGTTCGTGGTGCACACAGGCGCACATCGACAAGGAATCCAACTTTCGGTGGAGCGCAGGCGCGCGTCTCCACGAGCGAGGCCGCGCTCGCGCAACACGGGACGACTTACGTCATGTGCTGCACGTGAGCCATCGGATCGAATCGCGACAAACACGCCACACTTCCGGCATGGCGCGCCTCATGTTGCGCGAATGACGTCGGCGTCGTCCGCACGCCGCGCACGAATCGGCCCGAGCACTTCGATGTTCGGAATAGAACGGAGAGGAATCGTCTCATGCTCAACAAGTCTGTCTTCGTATCGCTGTGTGCAGGCCTCTTGTGTGTCGGCCTCGGCTGCATGTACTTCGTCACGGAGTCGGCCGCGCAAGACGGCCTGCTCGCGAGTGACGCGCCCCAGCCGCGTGTCGCGCGGACGACGACCGCGTCCGCGCAGTCCATAGATGCTGCGGCCGGCGAATCGGTCGCGGCTCGCGCACCGATCGCCGTCGGCAGCGACGCGACGGATCCTGCGGCCGCGGCAGCCACGTCCGAAGCAACGCGCGCTCACTCGCAGGCCTTGAAAGACGGCGCGCTGAGGGACCTGCGCGCCGCCGTGGAGCTCTCGCTGTCGGATCAGGTCGACACCGTGGCGATCCTCGCGTCGACGCTCGCGCTGCTCGAGGGAGCGACCGGAGTCGAGGGCGCGCCGACGACGATTCCGACCGGGGCGCTCGTGTACACGATCGTCGGCGCCGACGGAGGCGTGCAGGCCGAGTTCCGCAGCACACCGACGCTCGATCCCGATCGACGCGCGCTGTCCGTGCGACTCACCATGCCGCGGCCGGTCGACGAGTACTTCCTCGAGGGAGCGCTGCGCGAGCCGCCCGAGGTCGAACTGATGATGGTGCCTGGCACCGACGGAGAGCTCAGCGGGCTGATCATCCACACCTCGCTCATGGTCGCGCCGGAAACGCTGCAACTCGGTGTCGAACTCGACAAAGGTCGCTTCATCCAAGGTGTCAATTACTGGATGAACATGCTGGACGCGGGCGATGCCGTCGTGCGCGCGCACGGCATGACGAACGGCAGGGGCGATTGGTGGACGTCGTCCGTCACGATCGCCGGCGACTGGCAGACCCAAATGGCACACGTCCAGGAACTGAGTCAATTCCTCCTGGGCATGTATGCAAAAACCAAGTCCTGAAACCCAACCGGAGATACTCAGATGCAACTCATCAAGAAGTTGATTCCCGCTGCCGCACTGACCGCACTGTGCGTCGTGTTCGCGTCGCCGGCCCCGACCGCCGCGCCCGTCGAAATCGGGGGCCAGCAGCAAATGTGCTGGAAGACGCGCAGCGCACCGTGTCTGGAGTGCGAAGGGTTCAACTCGTACTACTGCGAGCCCAAGCGGACCGGCTACAAGAAGTGCACGCCGGATTTCTACGACTGCAGCGAGCCGGAGGGCGGCATCTGCGCGACGTACTGGTTGCTCTTGACCGAGTGTCCGTGACGCGTTGACGGCGCGAGCGCCGCGCGTGGACGCGTGCGGCCGGGGGGGGGGGGGGGGGGGGGGGGG
>JBJXHG010000103.1:0-13893 GCA_046160865.1 Planctomycetota bacterium
GGTTGTGCCGACTCGTTCGGAGCAAGGCGTTGCATCGGAATCGACCGGAGGTGACCTGCAAGGTCAGCGAGGATCGACTCCGATCCAACAACGCCGCGCCGAGCGAGTCGGCGCGACCGCAGCAGGACGTGGTGAGAAATGCGGGCTAACCCTCGAGCTTCTCGCCCAGCTTCCACGCCAAGTTGTCGAGCTGCCTGCGCAAGCGTGACACGCTGAACTCGAGCTCGACGATCCGCTTCTCGAGCGCTTCTTTCGCCGCGGATTCGACGCGCTCGATCGTCGCGACGACGGTGCGCGTATCCGCGGCCGCCTGGCCCGGCGAGCGCGTTTCGAGCGGGTGCGCGGTAGGCGCGAGCGTTTGCGCGTAGCGTTCGGCGCGCGAGCCCGGCGACGGATCGACACGCTTGACGAGCCCGGCGTCGATCAACGCTTTCATCGCGTCCATCAATGCGGGCAGCGAGTCGAGCGGCGTCATGCGCGACGCGCGCGCACGCAGCTCGCCCGGTTGCTGCGGGCCGCGCATCAGGAGCTCGGCCAAGATCGCGATCTGCGGCACGCCTTGCTTGAGGCCCGTCCCTGCGTTGTGCCGGAACTTCTCGACGCGGCCTCCGACCGGATGCACCGCACCGGCGAGACTCTTGCGGATCAGCTTCGTGACGGCGGCGTACGCGTCGCCTTCCATGATCTCCATCACCGGATCGCGGTTCGACTTCTGGTTCGCGCCGGCGGTCAGCGCGTGCAACGTCAGCGGATACTGCTCCGGTGTCGTGAGCTCCTTCTCGATCAAGACGCCGAGCACGCGCGCTTCCAACGGATCCAGCTCGAGGGTGTCGCTCATGGCTTCGAATACAGCGCGTCGATCACGCGTGCCAAACGGAAGTCGCGCTCGGAGAGCCCGCCGACGTCGTGGCTCTCGAGCTCGATCACGACCTTGCCGTACGAATTCGACCAGTCGGGGTGATGGTTCGCCTTCTCCGCCGCGAGTGCGACGGACGTCATGAATCCGAACGCGTGCACGAAGTCGTCGAACTCGAACGTGCGCTGCAGCTTGCCACGCGCGAGCTTCCAATCCGGGACGCCCGCGAGCCTTTCGCGCACATCCGCGTCGGCGAGCTTGCTCGAGGCTGCCATGTCGCGCTCCGCCGCTACGCGTTACTTGTGCGACTTCGCGTCGCGCACGGCCTTCGTGAGCGCGGGCACGACTTCCATCACGTCGCCGACGATGCCGTAGTCGGCAACCTTGAAGATCGGCGCGTCGGCGTCCTTGTTGATCGCGACGATGACCTTCGAGGTGCGCATGCCCGCGAGGTGTTGGATCGCGCCCGAGATGCCGACCGCGATGTAGAGCTGCGGAGAAACGGTCTTACCCGTCTGTCCGACCTGCTCGGAGTGCGGTCGCCAACCGGCGTCGACGACCGCGCGGCTCGCACCGGTCGCGGCGTTGCCGAATGCGGCGGCGAGCTCTTCGATCAGCGCGAAGTGCTCCGGCCCTTTGAGGCCACGGCCGCCCGACACGACGACGGGCGCTTCCTTCACGTCGAGCTTGCCGCCCGACTTCGCGGCGACCGCGGTCACCGTCGTCTTGCCGTCCGTGCTCGCGGCGACTTTCAACACCTCGGCGGTTCCGTTGCTCTCGTGCATCGGGAACACGTTCGGGCGCGTCGTCGCGCAGAACACCGGACCGCTCGTGCCGAAGGTCGCGAGCGCTTTGCCTGCGAGGAACGGCCGCACGGCGGTGTACGTGTCGCCTTGCGCCGCGAGCGCGGTGCAATCGCTGAAGAGCGTCGAGTCGAGGTGCGCGGCGACGCGCGGCGCGATGTCCTTGCCGGTGCTCGTCGCCGCTGCGAGGAACACTTTCGCACCCTGCTCCTTCACGACGCTCGCGACGTCCTTCGCGGTCGCGTCGTGGCTGTACGCCTTCGCGCCGGTCAGACACACGACCTTCTGCGCGCCGAAGCGGCCGAGCAGCGCTGCCGCCGCTTCGCCGTTCTCGCCGCCCACGATTGCAACGACGGCCGGATTGCCCAGCGACTTCGCGGCGCCGAGACACTCGAGGCTCGCGCGCAACGGTTTGCCGTGCTCTTGTTCGACGAAGACGACGACGGTGGCCATCGATTCACCTCAGAGGACTTGCGCTTCGGTCTTGAGCGCTTGGATCAATGCCGGAACGGCTGCTGCACCTTCGCCGACGATGCGGCCGGGCTTGCGCGCCGGCGGCAGCTCGACCTTCACGATGCGCGCTTGCGCCGGAACTTCTTCGAACGCTTCCTCCGCGATCGGCTTCGACTTGACGGCCATGATGCCCTTCAAGTTCGCGCGGCGCGGCTCGTTCAAACCCTTGTTGCACGTGATGACGGCGGGCAGCGAGAACGTGACCGTCTCGACGCCGTGCTCCGTCTCGCGCTTCGCCGTGCCGTGCGTGGCCGTGAGCTCGAGCGCGATCACCTCGGTCACGCACGCCCAGCCGAGGTACGTCGCGAGCATCGGTCCGACCGCCGAGTTGTCGCGGTCGGTCGCGAGGCGGCCGGTGAACACGAGGTCGGGCGCGATCTTCGCGATGCGCGCGGCGAGCACCTTGGCGGTCGAGCGCGGGTCGCGTCCGCCGGAATCGGCGTCCTTCAAGATCACGCCGGTGTCCGCGCCGCGCGCCATGAACTCGCGCACTTCCTTCGACGCATCCGACGGACCGATCGTCAGCACGGTCACGTCGCCGCCGAGCTTCTCCTTCGTCTTGAGCGCTTCCTCGACCGCGATCTCGTCGTAGAACGACGTCATGTATTGGAAGCCCGACGTGTCGAGGCTCTTGCCGTCGGCGGCGACCTTGGCCTGAGCCTCGGTCGTCGGAACGCGTTTGATGCAGGCGACGATCTTCATTCGAAGGCGAGTACGAGCGCGGTTGACGAGGGGATGCGGCCGTGAATCGGGGCGGAGAGGGTACCCGGCAGGCGAAAACGCGGCAAGGCGGGCGCGCGCTACGCGCGCGAGTGCGCTGCTGCGTTGAGCTCGTCGTGACGTGCTCGGCGGCCAAACAAGGCGGCTCCCGCTCTCGACGCTCCGCTGGAGCGTCTTCGTCGAGCGCTGCGCGCTCGACCGCGGGAACCCTTGCCGTCACTCCGTCGCTCGCCTCGCATCGCAGTCGCGCGCTGTGCCGCCGGATTGGTCGACGCCGGTTGCAGTGCCCGCGATGTCGAAGATCAAGTACGTGAAGAGTCCCGTCGCAACGTGCTTCGCGCCTTGCAGCACGTCGGCCGAGCACACCGCGACGCGCGCACCGCGGCGAACGACGTGCGCGCGTGCGACGAGCTCGTCACCGGGATGCTTCGCCGGCGCGAGGAAGTTCACCTTGAACTCGACGCTCGTCATGCCGCGCGTGGGCAAGAGATCCGGTAAGAGCGCCCAGACACACGCCGTGTCCGCGAGCGCCGAGATCAAGCCGCCCTGAACGACAGCGAAGCCTTGCAGAAACTCCGCGCGCGGAGGCAGCGCGACCTCGGCCGTTCCGTCGCCGCGCCGCAGCAAACGAAAGCCGAGGAACGCTTCGACCGGACCACGCTGAGAGGGATCGAGCTCCATGGCAATCGGCGCGCACGTGTAGTGCGGCGGACCGGTGTACCATGCACTTGCGCGAGTCGTCTCCCGCAATCGCCATGGCTTCTCCCCGCAGCGAGTTCGCCGTCCTGCTCGCCGCGCCGAATCCCGTCGAGGCGGAGATGGCGCGCGAGCTGCTCGCGTCGCACGGCATCCCGTCGATGTTGCACGGTGTCGATCGCGACTACGCGGAGCTCGGCGCCGCCGCGCACTCGGCCATCACGCGCCCCGACCTCTTGATCCCGCGCTCGGCGCTGGAGCGCGCGCGGCAGGTGCTGGCCGAGACGTGGGACGAGTCGGCGCTCAGCGACGAGCTCGCGACCGAAGCGTCTCCCTCGGACGCCGTGCCGGCGCGATCGCTCGGCGGCAAACGGATCACGACGATGTTGCTCGTGCTGCTCGCGCTCGTCGTTGCCGTCATCTGCGTGACCGATTTCGTGTTACCGGCGCTACACGCGACGAAGTGACGCAGCGCGGCGCACGCACGCGCGCTTAGAGCCTGTTTCAGAATGGCGCGTGCCTTCGAAGGCCGCGCCGATCCGGGCTCGCGGTGTTGCGCCTCCTCTGAGTCTTGCGGCGAATACGCATCGTCAGGGATCCCCTTCGAAGCGCGCCGCTTGCGCGCTTCGATGCGCTGCGCGTACCAGGGCTTACCCCTTGCTCGCCTCGGCTCGTCGCAGCCTTCGCCGAGGCGGCTCATTCTGAAAGGCGCTCTTAGAACCCGACCGTCAGCCCGACGGCCCATACGTCGACCTCGAGCGCGGCGGCGTCGCTGCGCGCGCGATCGAACTGCAGCGTCCACTTCGCGTCGTGCCCGGCGATGTAGCGATCGAGCGCCGCGGTGACGACCGTCGTCTCGTCGTCGTCGTCGAGATCCTGGTAGCGCGCCGCGATCTCCCATTCGTCGGGCGCGAGCATGTAACCCAAGCTCACGTTCCACGGCGTCTCGGCGCCGGTGATGCTCGCCGCAGTCGGAATCACGGCGCCGGTCGAAGAGTTGATCGCGGCACCCGGCCGCACGTCGTCGTCGAAGTCGACGATCTCTGCGATCGAGCTCCAGCGGCCTTTCGCGAACAGCGCGTCGGCGCCCACCGCCGTGCCGTCGTCGAGTCGCGCGTCGTCGAACCACGCGACGCCGATCGTCAGGTGCTCGTCATCGTGGAGGCCGTGGCAACCTTCGTCGCCGCGCAAGCTCGCGCCGAGCACGTGGTAGCTGAGGCGCGAGGAGAGCGCGTACTCGTCCGCCGTCGAGTCCGAGCCGTTCTGCACGGCTGCCCACCAGTTGAATCGATCGACGGTACCCGAGAGCTCGAAGCCGACGTCGCGGCCGTCCCACACTTCGCCGAGGAATCCGCGCTCGAGGAACATGAGCCGCCGATCCTCGATGCCCGAGCTCCACAGGAACGTCGAGCTGAAGCGGCCGATCGACACGGACGCCCAGTCGCCGAGCGTCACGGACGCGTACGCGTCGAGCAGCGAGAGAACGTCGCTCGCGACGCTCGCACCCGCCGCGTCGGAGATCGCGCCGTCACCGCCTTCGGCACTGAGCGTGTAGCCGTACCCGTCGGCGGCTCGACCGGTGATGAAGATGCGCGCGTTGTCGAGGTTGAAGCCGCCGAGGTCCTGCGAACTGGGCGTGACCGTGTCGGTGTCGACGTCGCCCGAGTTCGCGTAGCGCGTGCGGATCCAGCCGCCGACCGTCGGACCGGCGTTCGGCTGCGCGAGGCCAGCGGTCAGCGCGTCGAGCTCGCGCTCGAGAGCCGACCACGCATGGCGAGGGGGCGCGGCCGGTGTGTGCGAAGTCGTGGTCGCCAGGATGGCGCTTGCGGTGAATGTGAACATGGTCGGCTTCCTTCGGAGAGCATGCGGGCTTCCAACCGCACGCCGCGATGCACTCTTCGTGAGCGCCACGCTGCGCGCGAGTGCGTAGCGCGACGCGCTCGCCGCGAACTCACGCTGCGAGGATGCGCATCGATAGCACGCTCGGATGCGACTCAAACGCGTGTTGTCGCGCTCTTGATGCGTGCGGCGCGGTTCTTAGCGCCTTCTTAGCGCCCGCGGCTCCTAGTCTTTCCCGCGCGATCGATGCGACACGGCTGCCGTAGCGCGCGCAGATCGCCACACCTCATGGACATCGTCTACGTCGCTGCCGCGGTCGGCTTCTTTCTCGCGCTCGCACTTCTCGTGCACGTGATGCCCGAGAAGCATTGAAAGCACTTCGATGAACGTCATGGCCACCATCGCCGCGGTACTCGCGCTCATCCTGCTCGTGTACCTGTTCATCGCTTTGCTGATGCCGGAGAAGTTCGAATGACTCTGAGCCCGCATCTCTCACCCCACCGCGGCTGCAACGGCGCAATTGCCGGCGTCTGCTGCGCCCTACTCCGTCGCGCTCGCCGAAGATCTCATCTGGGGCCTTACCAGGTCGCCTCCGGTGCGCTCGGTCGCTCGGCTTGCATCCACCAACACTTGCACCGTTTCGCTCGCGGCGAGGTGAGACATGCAGGCTAGCGGCTGGCTGCAGGTCGCCCTGTTCCTCGTCGTGCTCGTCGTCCTGGCGAAGCCGCTCGGGGAATACATGGCGCGCGTGTTCGCGGGCGAGCCGACGAAGATCGGTCGCGTCCTCGGGCCGCTCGAGCGCGTTCTGTACCGCGTCATCGGCACGCGCCCCGACGCCGAGATGGACTGGAAGCGCTACGCCACAGCGATGCTCGCGTTTCACTTCGTCGGCTTCGTCGCGCTGTACGCGCTGCAGCGCTTCCAACATGCGCTGCCGCTCAACCCCGAGCACCAGGTCGCGGTCACGCCCGATTCCGCGTTCAACACCGCGGTCAGCTTCGTCACGAACACGAACTGGCAGGGCTACGGCGGCGAGACCACCATGAGCTACCTGACGCAGATGCTCGGCCTCGGCGTGCAGAACTTCGTGTCTGCCGCGGCCGGCATCGCGATGCTCGTGGCGCTCATCCGCGGCTTCGCACGCCACACGGCAACCACGATCGGCAACTTCTGGGTCGATCTCGTGCGCGCGACGCTCTACGTGCTCTTGCCGCTGTCGCTCGTCGTGTCGCTCGCGCTCGTGTCGCAAGGTGTCGTGCAGACGTTCGAGCCGTACGCACATGTGCAGGTGCTCGACCCGGGCATTGACGCGCAGGGAGAGCCCGTCGCGGAGCAAGTGCTCGCGCTCGGACCGGCCGCGTCGCAGATCGCGATCAAGCAGCTCGGCACGAACGGCGGCGGCTTTTTCAACGTCAACTCGGCCCATCCGTTCGAGAACCCGACGCCGATCTCGAACTTCATCCAGGTGATCTCGATCCTGCTGATCGCCGCGGCGCTGTGCTTCACGTTCGGCCGCATGGTCAAGGACACGCGCCAAGGTTGGGCCGTGTTCGCGGCGATGACCGTGCTGTTCGTGCCGTGCGTCGTCGGCGTGATCGCCGCGGAGCAGAGCGGCAATCCGGCGTTCGAAGCGCTCGGCGTCGACTCCGCCGTGAGTCCCGCGCAGCCGGGCGGAAACATGGAGGGCAAGGAAGCGCGCTTCGGCATCGTGAACTCCGGCTTGTGGGCTGCGGCGACGACAGCCGCGTCGAACGGCTCGGTGAACTCGATGCACGACTCGTTCACGCCGCTCGGCGGAATGGTGCCGATGTTTCTGATGCAGCTCGGCGAAGTCGTGTTCGGCGGCGTCGGCTCGGGACTCTACGGCATGCTCGTCTTCGCGATCGTGGCCGTGTTCATCGCGGGGTTGATGGTCGGGCGCACGCCCGAGTACCTCGGCAAGAAGGTCGAGGCGTTCGAGATGAAGATGGCTTCGATCGCGATCCTCGCTCCGTGCTTCGCCGTGCTCGTCGGCACCGCGATCGCGGTCATGCACCCGCTCGGCAGAGCGACCGTCTACAACCCCGGCGCACACGGCTACAGCGAGGTGCTGTACGCGTTCTCGTCGGCCGGCAACAACAACGGCAGCGCGTTCGCGGGACTCGGCGCGAACAATCCCTTCTACAACACGATGCTCGGCATCGCGATGTTGATGGGGCGCTTCCTGATCGCACTCCCCGTGCTCGCGATGGCGGGCTCGCTCGCGCGGAAGAAGCTCGTTCCCAAGACCGCGGGCACGCTGCCGACGCACGGTCCGCTGTTCGTCGTGCTGCTCACCGGAACCGTGCTGCTCGTCGGCGCGCTCACCTTCGTGCCCGCCCTCGCGCTCGGTCCGATCGTCGAGCACCTGATGTCCACGTCCTGACACCCAGCACCATGTCGAAGAAAACTCAGTCGCGGTCGCTGCTCGATCCCGCGCTCGCGCGGCGCGCAGCCGTCGATTCCGTGCGCAAGCTCGATCCGCGCTCGCAAGTGCGCAACCCGGTCATGTTCGTCGTCTGGGTCGGCGCGCTCTTGACGAGCGTGCTCTGGATCCAAGCGCTCGTCGGACGCGGCGAAGCGCCGGCCGGGTTCATCCTCGCCATTTCGCTGTGGCTGTGGTTCACGGTGCTGTTCGCGAACTTCGCCGAAGCGATGGCGGAAGGCCGCGGGAAGGCGCAGGCGGAGAGCTTGCGCAAGACGCGCGCAGACGTCGTCGCGAAGAAGCTCGCCAAGCCCGAGCGCAACGCGCGCGTCGAGTCCGTTCCCGCGCCGCGTCTGCGCAAGGGCGACTTCGTGCTCGTCGAGAGCGGCGACGTGATTCCGGTCGACGGCGAGATCCGCGACGGGATCGCGTCGGTCGACGAGAGCGCGATCACCGGTGAGAGTGCGCCGGTGATCCGCGAGAGCGGCGGCGATCGCAACGGTGTCACCGGCGGAACGCGCGTTCTCTCGGACTGGCTCGTCGTCGAGGTGACCGCGAATCCAGGCGAGACGTTCCTCGACCGGATGATCTCGCTCGTCGAAGGCGCGAAGCGCAAGAAGACACCGAACGAGATCGCGCTCGGGATCATGCTCGCCGGCATGACGATCGTCTTCCTGCTGGCGACGGCGACCTTGTGGCCGTTCTCGGCCTATGCCGTCGTCACGGCTGCCGGCAAGGGCGACGTCGTGTCGATCACGGTGCTCGTCGCGCTGCTCGTGTGCTTGATCCCGACGACGATCGGCGGCCTGCTGTCGGCGATCGGCATCGCGGGCATGGATCGCATGATCCAAGCGAACGTGATCGCGACGTCGGGACGCGCGGTGGAAGCCGCGGGCGACGTCGACGTGCTGCTCCTCGACAAGACGGGCACGATCACGCTCGGCAACCGGCAGGCGACGGAGTTCGTGCCCGCCACGGGCGTCGATCCGAGCGAGTTCGCGGACGCGGCGCAGCTCGCGTCGCTCGCCGACGAGACACCCGAGGGCCGCAGCATCGTCGTGTTCGCGAAGGAGAAGCACGGCTTGCGCGAGCGCAAGATCCAGGACATCGGCGCAAGGTTCGTCCCGTTCTCCGCGCAGACGCGCATGAGCGGCGTCGATCTCGACGGACGTGAGATCCGCAAGGGCGCGTACGACGCGATCGCGGACTTCGTGGCGTGGCACGGCGGCAGCTTTCCGGGCGACGTGCGCCAAGCGGTCGAGCGCATCGCGCGCGGCGGTGCGACGCCGCTCGTCGTCGCGATCGGCGCGCGCGTGCTCGGCGTGATCCAGCTCAAGGACATCGTGAAAGGCGGCATCAAGGAGCGCTTCACCGACCTGCGCACGATGGGCATCAAGACGATCATGATCACCGGCGACAACCCGCTCACCGCGGCTGCGATCGCCGCCGAGGCCGGTGTCGACGACTTCCTCGCGCTCGCGACGCCCGAGAAGAAGCTCGAGCTGATCCGCGAGTACCAGAGCAAGGGTCACCTCGTCGCGATGACCGGCGACGGCACGAACGACGCGCCGGCGCTCGCGCAAGCGGACGTCGCGGTCGCGATGAACAGCGGCACGCAAGCCGCGAAGGAAGCCGGCAACCTGGTCGACCTCGACTCGAACCCGACGAAGCTGATCGAGATCGTGCACATCGGCAAGCAGATGCTGATGACGCGCGGCTCGCTGACGACGTTCAGCATCGCGAACGACGTCGCCAAGTACTTCGCGATCATCCCGGCCGGCTTCGCGACGACGTATCCAGAGCTCATGAAGCTCAACGTGATGGGGCTCGCGTCGCCGGCGTCGGCAATTCTCTCGGCGGTCGTGTTCAACGCCTTGATCATCGTGGCGCTGATCCCGCTCGCGCTGCGCGGCGTGCAGTACCGGCCGATCGGCGCCGCGCAGCTCCTGCGCCGCAACCTGTGGATCTACGGTCTCGGCGGCATCCTCGTGCCATTCGCAGGGATCAAAGTGATCGATCTCGCGCTCGTCGGACTCGGACTGACCTGAAAGACAACGCCATGCTCTCCGAACTGCGTCCCGCCGTCGTCGCGCTGATCGTGCTCAGCGTGATCACGGGCGTTCTCTATCCGCTCGCGGTCACGGGAGTCGCGCAGGTTGCCTTCACGGAGCAAGCGAACGGCAGCCTGATCCGCGTCGGAGATCGCGTCGTCGGCTCGCGCTGGATCGGTCAAAGCTTCGACGATCCGCGCTACTTCTGGGGCCGCTTGTCGGCCACGTCGCCGGCGTACAACGGCGCCGCGTCGTCGGGCTCGAACTACGGTCCGTTGAATCCCGCGCTGCTCGATGCCGCGCGCGCGCGCATCGCGCAGCTCGAGCTCGCGGGCGGCACGCTAGCACCGATCCCGATCGATCTCGTCACCGCCTCGGGCAGCGGGCTCGATCCGCACATCTCGCCGGCCGCCGCGCGCTTCCAAGTTGCGCGTGTCGCCCGCGCGCGCCGCATGGCGGAGTCCGCGGTCGCGCTACTCGTCGAGCGACACGTGGAAGGGCCCGATCTCGGCGTGCTCGGCGAGCCGCGCGTCAACGTGGTCGCGCTCAACCTCGCACTGGACGCGCAACGTTGAGAGCTCGATAACGGACGCATGGACGAGCGTCGACCGACACCGGAGAAGATGCTCGCGCGCGCGGCGGCGGAGGCGTCACGCTCCGATCGCGGGCGGCTGAAGATCTTCTTCGGCGCGGCGCCGGGCGTCGGCAAGACGTTCGCGATGCTCGAGGGCGCGCGCGCGCTCGTGCGGCAGCGCAAGGACGTCGTCATCGGGCTCGTCGAGACGCACGGACGCGCGGAAACCGAAGCGCTCACACACGGTTTCGAGACGCTGCCGCCACGGACGATCGAGTACCGCGGCGTGAAACTGCGCGAGCTCGATCTCGACGGTGCGCTGACGCGGCGTCCCGCGCTCGTGCTCGTCGACGAGCTAGCTCACACCAACGCGCCGGGCTCGCGCCACCTGCGCCGCTGGCAAGACGTCGTCGAGCTGATCGAGTCCGGCATCGACGTGTACACGACGCTCAACGTGCAGCACGTCGACAGCTTGAACGACGTCGTCGCGCAGATCACCGGCGTCAAGGTGCAAGAGACCGTGCCCGACTCGGTGCTCGACCTCGCGGACGAGATCGAGCTCGTCGACCTGCCGCCCGACGACCTGCTCGATCGCTTGAGTCAGGGCAAGGTCTACATCCCCGCGCAAGCGGAGCGCGCGATGCGGAACTTCTTCCGCAAGGGCAACCTGATCGCTCTGCGCGAGCTCGCGCTGCGCCGCACCGCCGAGCGCGTCGATGCGCAAGCGGAAGCGTGGAAGCGCGAGCACGGGATCGAGAGCACGCTGCCAACGCACCAGCGCATCCTCGTCGCCGTCGATCACACGCCGCAAGCTGGCGATGTCGTGCGCGCCGGCCGGCGCATCGCCGCGCACTTCCGCGCGACGTGGATCGCGCTCGCGGTGGAGACGTCGGCGTTCGATCGCTTGGTGGACGAGGATCGCGAGCGCGTGTCGGAGCACTTGGCGCTCGCCGGAACGCTCGGCGCCGAGACGCTCGTCGTGCGCGGCGAGCGCGTCGCGGAAGAGATCCTCGCCATGGCGCGCGAGCGCAACATCACGCTGATCCTCGTCGGCAAGCCGACGGGCCCGCGTTGGCGCGAATGGCTGCACCGCTCGCTGTTCGACGAGCTCGTGCGCCGCTCCGAAGGCATCCAGGTCCTCGTGACGTCGGGCGAGAAAGAAGCGCAAGAGGCGCCGCGCTTGCCGCGGATCCGGCGGCGCACGAAGGGTTCGGAGTACGCGTGGGCGTTCGCGCCCGTGCTCGTGAGCACCGCGATCTGCCTCGTCACGCGACCGGTGTTCAACCTCGCCGACCAAGCGATGGTGTACCTGCTCGGCGTGCTCATCGCGGCGAGCGTGCTGTCGCGCGGCCCGTCGCTCGTGTCCGCGGTTGCGAGCGTCGCGGCACTCGACTTCTTCTTCGTGCCGCCGTTCTACACGTTCGCGGTCGGCGACCAGCGCTACGTCGTCACGTTCCTCGTCATGCTCATCGTCGCGCTGTCCGTCAGCCGGCGCACGGTGCTCATGCGCGAGCAAGCCGAGGCCGCGCGCGATCGCGAGCGCCGGACGGCCTCGCTCTTCGCGATGAGCCGTCAGTTCACGATCGAGGACGAGGCGCAGGAGATCGCACGCGCCGCGGTGGCCAACGTCAGCGGCCTGACGAGCGTCGGCGCCTCCGTGTTGCTCGCGAGTCGCAAGGGCGATCTCCTGCCGCTCGCGCACGCGGGCGACGATCCGTGCGCGACCGATCGCGAGCGCGCCGTCGCACGCTGGGTCTTCGAGCACGGGCGCCCGGCCGGCTACGGTACGGACACGTTGCCCGCGTCCGACGCGCTGTTCCTGCCGCTCGTCGGCGCCGGCGGCACGATCGGTGTGTTCGGGATCGGCCTCGGCCGGCGATCCGAAGCGCCGTCGCCGTCGCTGCGGCAACTGCTCGAGACGTTCGTCGCGCAGACGGCGCTCGCGCTCGAGCGCGTGACGCTGCGCGAGGAGGCGCAGCACGCCAAGCTCGCCGTCGAGACGGAGCGCCTGCGCAACGATCTCTTGTCGACGGTGTCGCACGACTTGCGCACGCCGCTCGCGTCGATCACCGGAGCGGCGGGCGTGCTGCTCGAGCAGAGCGCTCCGCTCGATCCGTCCGAGCGCCGCGAGCTGCTCGCGACGATCCGCGAGGAGAGCGACCGGCTCGGCCGGCTCGTCAACAATCTGCTCGACCTGACGCGCATCGAGTCCGGTGCGCTGCGCGTGCGGAAGGAGTGGGTGCCGATCGAAGAGGTCGTGCACTCGGCGATCGAGCGACTCGAGAGTCGACTCGCGGATCACGTGCTGCAGGTGCAGCTGCCCGAGGAAGTATTGATGGCGCCGGTCGATCCCGTGCTGCTCGAGCAAGTGCTCGTCAATCTGCTCGAGAACGCGGCGAAGTTCAGTCCGGCCGGCTCCTCGATCACGGTGCGCGCGCGCGGCGCGGCGAACGAGATCGTGTGCGAGGTCGTCGACTCGGGTCCGGGCATCCCGGCCGGCGAAGAAGAGCGCGTGTTCGAGCGCTTCTATCGCGTTCCCGACGGACGCCGCACGGAAGGCGCGGGCCTCGGCCTCACGGTGTGCCGTGCGATCGTGCGCGCGCACGGCGGCTGGATCCGCGCCGCGAACGATCCGCCGGCAGGCGCCGTGTTCCAGTTCGGCGTGCCGGTCGAAGGCACACCGCCCGTTCTCGCACCGCTGGAGCCCGCCGCGTGAGCGACGCGAAGAGTGCCGGCCCGCTCGTCCTCATCGTCGACGACGAGCCGCAAGTGCGCCGCTATCTGCGCACGAGCTTGCAAGCGCACGGCTATCGCACGCTCGAGGCCGCGACGGGCGCGGAAGCACTGCGGATGGCGAGCCAGTACGTGCCCGACGTCGTGCTGCTCGATCTCGGTCTTCCGGATCTCGACGGCACCGAGGTCACGCGCCGCATGCGCGAATGGACGCGCGTGCCGATCCTCGTCATCTCGGCGCGCGGACAGGAATCGGACAAGGTGCACGCGCTCGACGCGGGCGCCGACGACTACTTGACGAAGCCGTTCGGGTTCGCGGAGCTGCTCGCGCGCGTGCGCGTCGCGCTGCGCCATGCGCAGATCGCCCCGACCGACGGCAGCGAGAGCACGTTCACGTGCGGTCCGCTGCGGCTCGAGCTCGCGCTGCGGCGCGTGTTCCTCGCGGACCGAGAGATCCATCTCACGCCGATCGAGTACAAGCTGCTCACGACGCTCGCGCGGCACGCGGGCAAGGTCGTGACGCACAAGCAGCTCCTGCAAGAGGTGTGGGGGCCGCAGAGCACCGAGCAGAACCAGTATCTGCGCGTCTACATGACGCACCTGCGGCGCAAGCTCGAGCCACCCGAGTCGCGCACGCGCATCTTCAAGACGGAAGCCGGCGTCGG
>JBJXHG010000104.1:0-50414 GCA_046160865.1 Planctomycetota bacterium
TGCTGCACCGTGACCTCAAGCCGGCGAACGTGATGGTCGGCGCGTTCGGCGAAGTGCAAGTCGTCGACTGGGGACTCGCGAAGGTGCTGCACCGCGGCGGAGTCGCCGACGAGAAGCGTGCGAAGGAGACGGTGCACACGATCATCGAGACCGTGCGCAGTGGACCGGGCTCGTCCGGATCGGACTCGATGGTGGGTTCGGTGATGGGCACGCCCGCGTACATGGCGCCCGAGCAAGCGCAAGGCGAGATCGAGATGCTCGACGAGCGCGCCGACGTCTTCTCGCTCGGCGCGATCCTGTGCGAGCTGCTCACCGGCAAGCCGCCCTACGTGGACATCGAAGGCGAGCCGCTCGTCGCGCAGGCTGCGCATGCGAAGCTCCAGCCGGCGCGCGAGCGCATCGAGGCGTGCGAAACCGACGAAGCGCTCAAGCGCTTGTGCCTGGCCTGCCTCATGAGCTCGCGCAGCGCGCGGCCGGCGAACGCCGGAGAGGTCGCGAGGTCGCTGCACGAGTTCCTGGTTTCGGTCGAAGAGCGCGCACAGAAGGCCGAGATCGCGGCGGAGAAGTCGCGCATCAAGGCGGCGGAGGAGCGCCGCGCGCGGCGTCTGACGCTCGCGCTCGCCGCCACCATCGCCGTCGCGCTGCTGCTCGGCGGCGGCGGCTTCTGGTGGGTTCGCGCGGAGCGCGAGCAGCGCGCTGCGGAGTTGCGGATCGCGGCCGAGAGCTCGCGCCGCGAGCACGAGCGGCGTGTCGCGCAGACGCGCGCCTCTGTCGATGCCGCGTACGGCGAGTCGATCGAGGCCACACGTGCCGGCAAGCCCGAGGAAGCGCTGGCCGCGGCGCGCCGCGCGCTGTCGCTCGCGGAGACCGGCGATGCGGACGAGGTGCTCCTCGAACGCACGCGCGGCTTCGTCGCCACGGCGGAGCTCGACGTCACCGCGGCCGAGCGCGCGCGCAAGCGGCGCACGGAGGACGACGCGCTGCGCGAGCGCCTCATCGACCTGCGCCTGCAACAGATCTCTGCCAACCACGATCACCCGCGCGAGACCGAGCTCGACGCGGCGTTCGCACAAGCCTTCCGCGACTACGGAGTCGAGCTCGAAGGTGACGACCTCGTGCCCGCGTTGACGCGCATCCGTGAGAGCTCGATCAGCGGGGACGTCGCGCTGGCGCTGGACGACTGGGGCCGCCTGCGCCGCCACGTTCAGGGATCGAGTTCGCAGAAGGCCGAGAACGTCTTCCTGCTCGCGATGGATCTCGATCCCGATCCGGAGCGCCAGCGCATGCGCCAGGCGATCGCCGCACACGATCGGACCGTGATGCTCGAGCTCACCGCGCCCGCGAAGCTTTCCAAGCTCGAGCCGGGATCGATCTCGATCCTGTGCGCAGAGCTGTGGGGCGACGGAGCACTCGCGCACCGGCCGGACGTCTTTCGCATCTTGGATCAGGCGCTGCAGCTCTATCCCGACGACTTCGTGCTGCAAGCCTTCGCCGGATCCTTCTACCAGCAGGGTTCGCGCTTCGAATCGGCGTTGATCTGTCGATCCGCGGCGGTGAGCTTGCGGCCAGACGAGCTCGTCACGCGCGTGGATCTTGCGGAATCGCTGGCCATGCTCGGTCGCCTGACCGACGCGCAGGCGAGCTTGCAAACGTGCGTGGCTGCTGACCCGTCCGATGCCGGAGCCAACTATCTCCTCGGCACCGTGCAGATCCAGCTCGGCGATTACGCGGGCGCGCTGGCGAGCCTCACGCGCTCGAGCGAGATCGAGTCGGATCCCTACATGCACTCGATGCTCGAGCTCGCGCGGTTCTACACGGGCATCGTCACGCGCGACGCATTCGAGGCCCGTCTTCCCGGCGAGACATCCCACAGCAACCTCGGGGTCTACTTGCGCGCACTGGTCGATCACCCGGATCCCGGTCAGCGCGATCCCGCGCTCGTCCTGCGCGTGCTCGAAGAGCGGGCGTCGGAGCTGGTCGACGCGCGCTGGCGATTCGCAGTCGAAGCACTCGCGCGCGTGCGCCTCGAGGACTGGGCCGGAGCGCTGTCCGCGATCGAGCGCCGCAACCACCGCTCGAACGTGCTCGTGCTGACTCCGATGGCGCGCGACTTCCTGCACGCGCTGATCCTCGGTCGCCTCGACCGCGTCGCGGAAGCGCGCATCTGCTACGAGCGCGGAATGGCCGGGTGGGACGATCAGACCGCCGGCAAGCCCGGCGCATGGGAGCACTCCGATGCGATGCGCTGGCGTCGCGAGGCCGAGGCCGTATTGCCCAAGTAGAACGAGAAGAGAAACACGAGCCGTGCCCAACTCCCCTCACGAAGAGCCCAAGTCGCAGCGTTCGGTGCTCCAGATCCTCGGCGACAAGACCGGCCTCGCGCCGAAAGTTCTGTTGACCGATTCGGGGTCGGAGCACGGTGCATCGCCCGTCGTCGATCCCGTCGCGTCGTCCACGAAGCTCGTGCCGCAAGGCCGCGGCAACTATCAATTGCTCGGCGAGATCGCGCGCGGCGGCATGGGCGTGATCCTGAAAGGTCACGACACCGATCTCGGCCGCGACGTCGCGGTCAAAGTGCTCGACGTCGAGCTCGCGAAGAGCCCGGCGGTCGTGCAGCGCTTCGTCGAAGAAGCGCAGATCGGCGGACAGCTCCAACATCCCGGCATCGTGCCGGTGTACGAGCTCGGGCTCATGGCCGACGAGCGGCCGTACTTCACGATGAAGCTCGTGAAGGGGCGCACGCTCGCCGCGCTCTTCCTGCAGCGCAAGACGCCCGCCGACAATCGCGGCCGCTTGCTCTCGATCTTCGAGTCGGTCTGTCAGACCGTCGCATACGCGCACTCGAAGGGCGTGCTGCACCGTGACCTCAAGCCCGCCAACGTGATGGTCGGCGCGTTCGGTGAAGTGCAAGTCGTCGACTGGGGACTCGCAAAAGTGCTGCACCGCGGCGGAGTCGCCGACGAGAAGCGCGCCAAGGAAACCGTGCACACGATCATCGAGACCGTGCGCAGTGGACCGGGCTCGTCTGGCTCCGACTCGATGGCGGGCTCGGTGATGGGCACGCCGGCGTACATGGCGCCCGAGCAGGCGCAAGGCGAAGTCGAGAAGCTCGACGAGCGCGCCGACGTCTTCGCGCTCGGCGCGATCCTGTGCGAGCTGCTCACGGGCCGTCCGCCGTACGAGGAGAGCGCAGGCGAGCCGCTCGTGATGCAAGCCGCGAAAGCGAAGCTCGATCCCGCGCGCGCGCGCATCGAAGCGTGCGACGCGGACCCGGCGCTCGTGCGTTTGTGCCTCGACTGCTTGATGCCCGCGCGTGCCGCACGACCCGCGAACGCCGACGCCGTCGCGCAAGCGGTGCATGCGTACTTGACGTCCGTCGAGGAGCGCGCGCAAAAGGCCGAGCTCGCGGCCGTCGAAGCGCGCATCAAGGCGGACGAAGAGCGTCGCCGACGCCGTTTGACGGTCGCGCTCGCCGGAACGATTGGCGCAGCGGTGCTGCTCGGCGGCGGAGGATTTCTTTGGGTCGGCCGCCAGCGCGCCCAGCGCGCGGAACAGACACGCGTGGCCGTCGACGCCGCACACGGCGAATCGATCGAGCGCGCGCAGGCCGGCAGTCCCGAGGGCGCGTTGGAAGCCGCGCGGCGCGCGCTCGCGCTCGCCGACGCCGGCGAAGCGGATGCGGCGATGCGTGAGCGCGCGCGCCACTTCGTGGAGCAAGCCGAGCTCGCCCTCGGCGCGGCGGAACGCGAGAGCAAGCTCCAGGAACAGGACGAGACGCTGCGCACACGTCTCGTCGAGCTGCGGCTCGAGCAGATCGAGTCCATCGACAACTCTACCCGCGAACGCGAACTCGACGCGGCCTTCGCGCAGGCGTTCCACGACTACGGTGTCGATCTCGAAGGCGATGACGTCGTGCCCGCGTTGCAGCGCATTCGCGAGCGGAGCATCGCGGAAGAGGTCGCACTCGCGCTCGACGACTGGGGTCGCCTGCGGCGCAGGGTGCACGGAGCGAAGTCGGAGAAGGCCGAGAACCTGCTCTACCTCGCGATGGATCTCGATCCGGATACGGAGCGTCTGCGCTTACGTCAGGCGATCTTCGACAACGACCTCGACACGATGCTCGAGCTCGCTGCGCCCGAGAACCTCTCGAAGCTCGCTCCGGGTTCGATCTGGGTGCTCAGCGCGACGCTCTGGGACACATTTCCGCAGCACCGACCGGACGTGTACCGCATGTACGACCAGGCCAAGCACCTCTATCCGAGCGACTTCGTGCTGCAGTCGATCGGCGGCAACATCTACAACCTCGCCGGACGCGCCGAGGATGCGCTGACGTGCCGGACCGCCGCGCTCAGCCTGCGCCCGAACAATCCGACCGCGCGCATTCGCGTGGCGGATGCGCTCTTCGCACTCGGTCGCCTGACCGAGTCCGAAGGCGCCGCGCGCGCGTGCGTCGCTGCATACCCGACGAACGCGGAGGCGCACTACATCTTGGGCATGGTGCAGCAGCAGCTCGGCGACTACGCCGGAGCGCTCGCGAGCGTGCAGCGTTCGTTCGAGCTCGTCGACGAACCCGCGCGACGAGCCGATCTCCTGGCGCTGCGCTTCCAACAAGGTCTCGCGAGCAAGGCCGACGTCGCTCGCGCGCTGCAGGGAGAAGCCGACTCCCTCAGCCTCGCGACGTACCTCTACGTGCTGCTCGATCACCAAGATCCCGCGCAGCGGGATCCACAGCTCGTCTTGCGCCATCTCGCGGAGAACGCGCCGGCGGCGGACGCCGAATGGCGCTTCCTCATCGAAGCCATCGCGCGCGTGCGCATCCAAGACTGGCCCGGCGCGCTCGCGGCGCTCGGCGACCACTTCAATCCGTCGGACGCGATCATCCTGACGCCCGGCGCCTACGACTTCTTGCGCGCGTCGATCAACAGTCGCGTCGGCCGCTCGGACGCTGCGCGCGAGTCGTACGCGCGCGGCATGTCACGTTGGAACCAGCTCACCGGCGGCAATCCGGCCGCGTGGGAGAGATCCGACGTGATGCGTTGGAGACGCGAGGCGGAAGCGGCGCTGTCGAAGTGAGGCGCGCTCGCGAACTGAGTCCAACTTCATCAAATGGTCTGACACCCTGCGCGATTGGACAAGTAGTCAGGTCAGCAGGTAGGTTCGACGTTGGAGCAAGAGCAGCACGATGGGACTCGAGGCGAGAATACGACAGCTCCGCAGCGACGCCATTGCGCAGGGGAGAGATCCCGTCGCTACGGAACTCCAGGGTGTGACCAAAGCTCGGATCGCGGAAGTCCTGAGCGCGCTGAATCGAGACACACCGGACCAAGTGGATGTGGTGTTCGCGCTACTCGACGACGTCCAGGACTCGTGGTTCTCCTGCGCTCCAACGGGCGCGAGATTCTGTGACGCTGCGACGATCGCTCACTTGGCTTGCCACGTCGGAATTCTCCAACGCGGCGGTTTGAAGCTCGACCGAGAGGGTCGCGACTACTGGATCAAACCGCTGCGCGACATTGGCGCCGTGGAACCAGTTTTTCTGAACTCGAGAACACGCGAGTTCTTGCCGGGGCATCCGATAGCGAAGTCGCCAAACTCAGCTCACCGCCTCGCCCAGGACTTCAAACGAATCTTGCTGGCTCCAGCGATCGAGTGGAAGGCATTGCTCAGCGAGTGGATCGAGGCTGAGCGAATCCGCGAGCGCCTCGCGTTTCAGGCAAAACAGGCCAACGAGGCTCTCGGCACGGTGGCAACGCCGCACTCGAACTTGATACGTGCGTGCGTGACCGAATACGCACCGCGATTTCTGGCCGGTTTCGAAGTCGTCTACGTGGACGATTCCGACGGTGACCGCATCGACGACGAAGATCGTGAGCGCCTGCGCGATGCTGGCCTCGAATTGACACGCGGGGATCCATCGCCCGACGTCCTCCTCTACAACCGGGAGCTCAACGAGTTGTGGGTCGTCGAAGCGGTCACGAGCGATGGCGAAGTGGACCAGCACAAGCTCGACCGCATGCTCGCGTTCGCCGATAGGTACGGAAAGGAAGGCGTTGGCTTTACCACGGCGTACCCGACTTGGAAGGTTGCCGCCAGACGGCAAGGCGCCCAGAAGAACATCCCGCCCGCGACCTACGTTTGGATTCGAGAAGACGGATCCAAGCACTATCGGGCCGAAGATTTCGGCAGGGACGGAAACAGGCCATCCACGATTCGATCCAAGCCATCCTGATCGGGGAATGTGCTTCCGATTCGCCGACCGATCGCTGTGAGGTTCTCGCGGGACGGGTAGCGAAGACTGCGTAGATCCGCCGCATTCACCTGTGTGTGTCCGTTGAACTGCCGGAAGAATGCGTCGACCAGCGAGGAATTGAGATACGCAGCGAGTCCTAGGGCAATTAACTTCGGTAAGCCCTCGCCGTTCACGTGGAAGTAGTTCACGTGGTTCTCGAAGCCGACGCGATCCAGGCCCGCGGGCAGTCTCGCCGGGTCGTACACGACGGCGACGACACGACGGCGCTCCTCCTTCGATGTGAATCGCTTGGTGAGAACGTAGGTGCCGCCCGTGACCATCAAGTCAGCCGTGGCCGCGACGTCCGCCAGCGCGTTCGGCTTCTTCCCGCCAACTCGCGGCCACGCGACGAAGCCACCATTGAAGTGAGCAGGGTAGATGAGCGGGACAGTGCGCGGACCTGGATCCTGGCGCAGGTGCTCACGAGCCCGGAAGTCGACAACGCGACCCGTCGAAACTTGGATCTCGAGGTCGGCGAGCTTGCAGGGCAGCTTCTGAATCTGCGCAGCGACGCGTTCATCGGCGGCGGACACCGCAAGGTGGATGAACGCATCGGCATCGCGTGGGTTCACCACGGCATCGTGCAGAACTGTGCGCTTCGTCACGCGCGCACTGGGCGACGCGCTCGTCGAGAGAACGACGGTGGTTCGCTTCGTGGCCTTCCTCGCGTGGAAAATCACGTTCTCCTGCAAGACGTCGTCGTCTGCGAACGCCCGATTGCGCGTCTCGAACACGTGGAACCGAAGCAGGGTCATCTCTCGAAGCAGGAGCTGGCGAAACGGCTTGAAGTACGGCCCGTTGCAGAAGCTTCTCGGCGTGATCGCAACGAGCTCGCCACCTGGCTCCAAGAGTCGCACGGCCAAGGCCACGAAAGCCGTGTACAGGTTGCTCGTCTCGATGCCGGCGGTTCGCAGGAGTGTGCGCTCGCGTGAATCGCTCCGGATCTTGCAGTAGGGCGGATTCAGAATCGCCGCGTTGAAGCCAGCCTTCGATGCGGTTCCGAAGCGCCCGGAATCAAGCAGGCTGGACGCAGCCCCGATGAAGTCTTGGTCGACGACGCGCCCGAAGAAACGCGAGCCCGAAAGGCGAACGTCACGGCCGCATCTACGAAGGAGGCCCCGCAAGTGCGCGAGCATCACAGGCTCGACTTCGTACGCCGTCGCCTCGATCGTCGCCGGACGACGCTCGCGGCGGCACGCCTCCGCGGCAAAAGCTGCCGTCAGCGAACCGACACCGGCGCCAGCGTCGAGCAGCCGCACATGATCAGCGTCCATACGGAACATCCCAGCCATGAACGCCGCGATCGGCGCTGGAGTCATGAACTGTCCCAAGACGGACCGTCGATCAGCATCCAGGGCCGAATTCGCTTCGAGGCGTGCCTCGTCGGCACGCAGGAGTAGGTCCGACGAGCCGTTGTGTTTCGAGTTCATGGAGCGCGATCTGCCGGATCAAACGCATTCTCTGGCGCTCGGTGTACTCGACCAAGCGGAAACGAACAGGTTTCGTTGGTCGACTCGAACCTGTGGTCTCATCAGCACGTTCGAGTCGTTGAAGAGCGGCGCTCCGATGAACGCGCGCAGCTCACAGCCCCGCGAACTTCTTCAGCTCCGGCTCGGCCTGCACGAGCGCGTCTTGCAGCGCTTTCGCGGCTTCGGTCACGGCCGTCTTCTTGCCCGACTTCAGCGCGGACTTGAACGCGTCGTGCTTCGCCGCGACGTCCTTGTTGCCGCCGTCGAGGAGGAACGCGACGACGAGGCCCGCTTCCTCGTAGAGCCGGCTCGAGCCCTGGATGTCGTTGAGGTCGAGCACGAACGCGAAGATCTGGTCGAGCTTGCGCAGCCCGCCGGCCTTCTTCACCTCGCTGCACGCGAACTCGCGCAGATCCCACGGGTTCGCGCCCTCGGCGGCCATCGGGTTCTTCATGAAGCGCTCGACGTACGACGCGGCGCCGTAGCGCAGCCAGCGCGGGATCTTCTTCTCGTTCCAGAACGGCGCGGGATTCTGCGCGGCATCGTTGCCGCCGCCGGACGCGATCCGCTCACCGATCGTCATCCACGAGGGATCGATTGCTTCGATGTAGCTCTGTGCCGCCGCCCAACGCAGCCAGAACGGTCCCCAGCCGTCGGTCTTCGGATCCTTGCGGTCCCAGTAGCTGACGCCCGCGCCCAAGAACTGCGGCGGCTTCGCGGTGACGTCGAAGTACGCATCCGCGAAGTACGCGCCGTGCAGCGAGGAGATGCCTTCGCTCTCCGGGATGACCGGCGGATTGCCGCCCGAGACTTGGTTGTACTGCGCGAGGCTGTTCAACGTGATCAGGTGCGGCTTCGTCACGGGTGCGAGCCCGAACAGCCGCTCGAGATCGGCGCGAACCTTGTCCGCGTGCCAGCGCGCCAAGTTTCCGGTGTCCCAGTCGCACGTCGTCCACACGACGAAGTTCTCGCCGGCGAGCTGCCACCACTGTCCGATCTTCGAGTGGTATTCGTTGGCCTTGGCAGTGTCGACCCACTCTTCGCCGCACTTCCATTGAATGGCGGCCCACTTCGCTTGGTCGTCGGGCGAGACCCAGCTGTTGTCGTCGGCGCGGAACACATATCCCGCCGCTTGCCACTCCGCGATCTGCTTCGCGCGCGCGGCCTCGACGGGATTGACCCAAACGCCTTGCGCGTCCTTGGTCCAGTTCATGCTCAGGAACGGCACGTCGCCTTCCGGAACCCACTGATCCTTGTAGCGCGCGAGCCCCTTCGCCTTCATGCGCGCGTCCTCTTCGCGCTTGTACTTCGAAAGCTCGGCGAAGCTCTCGAACCATTTGTTGTCGTAGAACTGGTGGCGCAGTCCCCTGCGCGCGGCTTCGTTGCCCGCGTCGATCTCGATCACCTTGCGATAGATCTTCTTCGCGTCTTCCTCCTGCCCCGCGCTCGAAGCAGCAGTCGCGAGCGCGAGCAGCTTCGCGACGTCCTTGCCGGCGGCCGCGATCTTCGCGTCGAGCTCGGGGTCTTGCGGCGCCGCGACGGAGTACGCGGAGGACGAAACCGGGAGGGCGGAGGGAACGGTGAGCAGGGTCAAGTACAGCGCGGCGATCATGACGGTGGCAGCGGCTCCCGAAGCGTGCGCGGCACGCGTCGTGGACGGATGGAGTGACGTGGACGACCGCCCGTGGCGACGGTCGTGCAGCACCTTACCACCGCGGGCGGTTGCGTGTGCTCATCCGCGCGAAACGGGCAGACGCCTTACCCGCCTTTCAGAATGCCCGCTCCGGCGCAGGCCGCGCCGAACCGGGCTCGCGGCGTTGCGCGTCCTCTGAGTATTGCCGAGCAATACGCATCGTCGGGGTCCCCTTCGAAGCGCACCGCTGGCGTGCTTCGATGCGCTGCGCGCACCGGGGCTTACCCGTCTTGGTCGCCTCGATTCGTCGCAGCCTTCGCCGGACGGCTCACTCTGAAAGGCGCTCTTACCCGATGGGCCGTCACGGCCGGATCGTGTTCAGCTCCACGCGCACGGGCCCGCGTTTCTCACCACATCCCTCGCGAGGTTGCGCCAGCGCGCTCGGAGCAAGGCGTTGCGTCGGAATCGACCGCAGCTGACCTTCACGCACTCAGCCCTTCACGCACACGACTTGACGCAGCGTGTGCACGACCTCGACCAAGTCCTTCTGCGCCTCCATGACTTCGTCGATCGACTTGTACGCCATCGGCGTCTCGTCGATCACGTCCTTGTCCTTGCGGCACTCGACGTGCTTGGTCGCTTCGACGTGATCCGCAACCGTGAACGTCGCGCGCGCCCGGGTGCGGCTCATGCGACGACCCGCGCCGTGGCTGCACGAATCGAACGACTCCGCGTTGCCCTTGCCGCGCACGATGTAGCTGCGCGTGCCCATCGAGCCTGGAATGATGCCGAGATCGCCGACGCGCGCGCGCACCGCGCCCTTGCGCGTGAGGAACACGTCCTTGCCGTAGTGACGCTCGCGCGACACGTAATTGTGGTGGCAGTTGACCGCCAGCTCGCCCGCTTCGAACGGACGAATGCCTTTGACGCCGCGGGTCGCAGCGAGGACGGCGCTCATCATCAACGAACGATTCGTCATCGCGAAGCGCTGTGCCCATTCGACGGCTTCGACATAGTCGGTGAAGTGCTCGGCTCCCTCGGAGAAGTAGGCCAAGTCCTTGTCGGGCAGACTGCCGAGCATGTGACCGAGATCCTTCTTCGCGAGCTCGATGAAGTAGGTGCCGATCTTGTTGCCGACGCCGCGCGAGCCCGAGTGCAGCACGAACCAGACGCGATCGGACTCGTCGAGGCACGTCTCGATGAAGTGATTGCCCGTCCCGAGGCTTCCGAGATGGCTCAGGTGATTGGACTTCTCGAGCGCCTTGTGCTTCGACGCCAGCCGCCGGAACGTCGGCTCGAGCTCGGCCCAAGCGTCGAAGCTCGCTCGAGGCGGATCGTGCCAAGCACCTTTGTCGCGTCCACCACGGTTCGCCGTTCGTCCGTGAGGCACGGCGCGTTCGATCGCCGAGCGCAGCGGCTTGAGATCGTCGGGCAGATCGCTCGCGACGAGCGACGTGCGCACGGCCATCATGCCGCAACCGATGTCGACGCCGACCGCCGCCGGCACGATCGCGCCGACCGTCGGGATCACGCTCCCGACGGTCGCTCCGATGCCCCAGTGCACATCGGGCATCACGGCAACCCAGCGGTGTACGAACGGCAAGCGCGCGACGTTCTGGAGCTGCGCGCGCGCTTCGGGCTCGAGTTGCACGCCGCGCACCCAGGCCTTGATGGGCACGCCGTTCTCGACTTCGATGACTTCGTAGTTCTTGTCGCGGCTCATACGGGAAGTCGAGGCGTTGCTCGTGCGAGCGAACGGAGAGCGTAGCGCGGGCGCTGGTTTCACGAGCGCGTCACCGCCACCTGCACGCCCGATTCGTAGAGCTGCTCGTAGCCTTTCGACCGGTGAGCGCGAGGGCACGATCCGCTGCGCGGAAGGGAGTGCGCGGGAACGGCAACGTCCGACCGCGCGTGCGAGTTCATTGGCAGGCGAGTTGCAATGCGCTGCAATCTCGCGACCTCGACCTCCGTCGCGCGCTGCATGACCTTCGAACCGAACGAGATCATCCTGGGACTCGGGCTCGCGCTCGTCGGCGGCGGATTGATCGGCCTCGAGCGCGAGCGGCACGCGCGCAGCGAGGGCAAGGAGACGTTCGGCGGTGCGCGCACGTTTCCGATGATCGCGCTGCTCGGTGCGCTCCTCGGGTTGTGGTCGGCGTCGGCGGGCATCGCGCTGTTCGCGATCGGCTTCGTCGCGCTCGCGCTCCTCATCGCGCTCAGCGCGGTCCTCGGGCGCAACGACGGGGAGCGCGCACCCGGCCCCGGATTGACCACCGAGATCGCGGCGCTGCTCGTCTACACGTTCAGCGCCATCCCGTTCGCGCGCGACCTCGGGCTGGCGTTCCCAGAGCGCATCTTGCTGGCAGCCGCGCTCGCGACGGTGACGACCGCGCTGCTCGCACTGCGCGAGCCGATCCACGAGTTCGCGGGACAGCTCTCCAAGGAGGACCTGATCGCGACGGTGCGCTTCGCGCTGATCGCCGTCGTCGCGCTCCCGCTGTTGCCGAACGAGCAGTACGGACCGTTCGACGCGCTCAACCCGTTCAAGATCGGCGTCGTCATCGTGCTCGTCACTGGCATCAGCTTCGTCGGCTACATCGCCGTGCGCGTCCTCGGACCGCGCCGCGGCTTCGGCGTGACCGCGCTCTTCGGCGGACTGGTGTCGTCGACGGCGGTGACGCTCGCGTTGTCCGCACGCGGACGGAAGCACCCGGAACTCGCGCCGGCCTGCGCGCTCGGCATCGCGCTCGCGAGCACGGTGATGTTCGCGCGCGTGCTCGTGGAAGTGTTCGCGATCCGGCCGGAGCTCGTCGCGCCGGCCGCGCTCCCGCTCGGCGCGATGCTCGTCGCCGGCACGCTCGGCTGCTTCTTCCTGTGGCGGCGGATCGCGAACGCGCCCGCGAACGAGCCGACGAAGGGCCTGCACAATCCGTTTCGCCTGCGCGAGGCGTTTCGGCTCGGCCTCGTCTACGCCGCCGTGCGCTTCGCGACCGCCGCAGCTTGGCATTACTTCGGCAGCAGCGGATTGCTCGTGTCCGCCGGCATTTCGGGCCTCGCCGACGTCGACGCGATCACGATCAGTGTCGCGGGCATGCACGGAGCCGGGCTGGAGACGGGCGTGGCGGTCACGGCGATCACACTCGCCGCGGCGACGAACTCGTTCGTCAAGGTCGGGCTCGCCTTCGCGCTCGGAAGCGCGCGCATCGGGCGCGGCGTCGCGTACGTCGTGGTGCCGGCAGCCGTGGCCGGCGGTGTGCTCGCCGTCGTGAGCGGGTAACGGGCGCACACCCGTCGACACGCTTGGGACGGAAGCTCACACTCGCACACACACGGGTTGCGAACGACATCCGCCGCACCCGACAGCACCCTCCAACGAGCACAGACATGAAGTACGTCGACGGCTTCGTCGTCCCGGTCCCGAAGAAGAATCTACCGGCCTACAAACGCATGGCGGCGAAGGCGGGCAAGGTCTGGCGCGAGCACGGCGCGCTCGAGTTCCGAGAAAGCGCCGCCGATGACCTCGACATCGAGATGGGGCTGCCGTTTCCGCGCTTGGTCAAGCCGAAGAGCGGCGAGACGATCATGTTCTCGTGGATCGTGTACAAGTCCCGCGCGCACCGCGATCGCGTGAACGCGAAGGTGATGAAGGACCCGCGCCTCGCCTCGATGATGGAAGGCAAGGCCGTGCCGTTCGACGTCAAGCGCATGAGCTACGGCGGCTTCAAGATCATCGTCGACGCCTGAGCGCTGGCCCGGGTCGGCCAACACGTCGCGGTTGCGTGCACGTGCGGCCGCACTTCGTCGCAGCTCGAGCGCGGCTTCGCGATCGCGCACACGACCCGACCGACGGCCTCGAGTTTCGCGCGCGCGCGAGTGGCTTTCGTCACGCGCGACACCATGATCTCCCGCCGTGGGACACGCGCTGCCCGTCCTCGTCGCGTTCCTCGCGGTCATCGCGCTCGTCAACCTGTTCGGACGGCGATTGCGCGCCCCCGTGCCGGTCTTGCTCGCGCTCGCCGGCGCGCTGCTCGCGTTCGTGCCGGGACTGCCGCACGTCGAGCTCGATCCGGACTTGATCCTGGTCCTCTTCCTGCCGCCGCTCCTGTACGCCGACGCGTTCGACACGTCGTGGATCGACTTCCGACGCTGGCTGCGTCCGATCTTGCTGCTGGCGTTCGGGCTCGTCGGCTTCACGATCCTCGTCGTCGGCCTCGTCGCGCACGCCTGCCTGCCCGAACTGCCTTGGCCCGCGTGCTTCATCCTCGGCGCGATCGTTTCGCCGACCGACACGATCGCGGTGCAAGCCGTCATCGAGCGCTTGCGGGTGCCGCGGCGCGTCACCGCGATCCTCGGCGGCGAGAGCCTGGTCAACGACGCGCCGAGCCTCGTCGGCGTGCAGATCGGTGTCGCAGTCGTGCTGTCGGGCACGTTCGAGCTCGGCGCCGTCGCACTCGATTTCGCCTGGGTGTCGGGCGGTGGAGTCGCCGTCGGCGTCGGGATCGGCGCCCTGTTCGCATGGGCGAACCGCCACGTGCGCGAGACGACGGTGCTCTTCGTGCTCTCGCTCGTGTCGCCGTATCTCGCCCTCCTGCTCGCGCACGAGATCGGAACGTCGGGTGTGCTCGCCGTGGTCGTCGCAGGGTTCGTCGTGTCGTGGAACCTGCACACGATCCATTCGGCGTCGCGCGTCGATCTCTACGCGGCGTGGACTCTCTTGATCTTCGTGCTCAACGGCGTGTGCTTCGTGTTCATCGGATACACCGCGGCACCGCTCTTGCGCGACGTCGGGGAGGCGAACGATCGCTCGCTCGTCGTAGCGGGTCTCGGGATCGCCGCGACGGTCGTGCTCGCACGCATCTCGTGGACGTTCGTCGTCGGCTACGGGTCGTTGTGGCTCAGTCCGTACTACCGCGAGCGTGAGGGCGGCTATCCACGACCGCGTAACGTGATGCTCGTGTCGTGGGCCGGAGTGCGCGGCGTCGTGTCGCTCGCCGCCGCGCTGTCGCTACCGCACTCCATGAACGACGGTCGCGACTTTCCCGGGCGACCCGAGATCGTCGCGTGCACGCTCTTCGTCATCCTCGTCACGCTCTTGTTCCAGGGCCTGACGTTGCTTCCGCTGATCCGCCTGCTCGGCATCCGTGAGGACGAGGACACCGACGCCGAGGTGCAGCGCGCGCGCGAGCAGATGCTCGAGGCCGGTATCGCGCGCCTCGATCTCTACTGCTCGGAGAAGAGCTGCCCGATCGCCGTGCATCACTTCCGCGAGTCCATGGCGGACGAGCTGCAAGCTCTGCGCGATGCCGACGAAGAACTGCGCCAGCACGCGGCGACGCGCCTCGCCGTCTCCACCGAAGTGCGCGGGGAGGTGTTCAAGGCGCAGCAGGACGCGTTGCTCGTGCTGCGCGACAAAGGCGAGATCAACGACAAGTCGTACGTCGACCTGCAGCTCGAGCTCGACCGGCAGACGACGCATCGCCCGGGCGAATGAAGCGGGCGCCCTCGATTCACTCGTTGATGAAGCACGCGTCGGATGGAGCCGACGGTGTCACGCTCAGCGTGTCACCTGCGCCGGTTCCTGCGACCGCAACCGTTTCATGACGGACTCATCGAGGCGCACCCGACTCGCGCGCGGCAGCAGCATGCGGTTGCGCTGCTCGGATCGCTCGTCGCCGGGAGCCGCGGCGGCGGCCAGCGCTGCGAGTGCCGACGCCGCGCACGGATTCGGATTGCCGCGAAAGAGCGCGGACTCGAGCGCATCGGCGAGCTGCAGCGAGTAGTCCATGCTGTGGATCGCGAGCGGCGTCGACGCAGTCGCGCAGCCGTTGCCACTGTTGTTCATGACGCCGAACGGTGTCCCGCCAGCGATGTTGCGAAACCACGTCATGTCTTGAACGTTCGAGCAGCCGCCCGGCGGGAACAAGCGCGCGCCACGGAACGCCGAAAGACTGGTTGCGCCGACCACCACCTGCGCGGTCGAGTGACAGCTCAAGCACGACGAGGCCGGATTGTCGACGGGTCCGTTCAGACGACCGTCGCGTCCGAGATGCCCTTGGAAGACCGCCGGCAGCGCGGATTCGTTGGTCCAGCTCTCGTTCAGCGTCCCGACGCCCGGTCCGGTGACGTCCGGGTCGTTGCCCCACTGCAGTCCCACGGCGGTGAGACGTCGCCACTGCACCGGTTCGGCCGCGAGCGACTTGTCGTACGCGTACGTCGCAAAGACCCAACCCGTCTGCGCCGCCCGCGGATCCTTCACCGCGATGTCGAGCTGGATCAAACGCACGTTCTTCAACGGCGCGGTCGGTGCGCCGACGTCTTGCACTTGCCATTCGGGCGCACCGACGAGTGGATCGAGCGCGGCGACGATCTGCGACGGATCGTACTCGGCGAAGATCAGCTTGAAGACGAACGCGCCGTCGATGAAATCCGCCTTCGACGGATCGGCGAGTCCCGGATCGACGTCGTGGAACACTTGGCCGATCGTGTAGCCACCGAGGACGTTGTAGTAGCCGATGGCAAACGAATCGAGCGATTGGTTGGCGGCGATCCAGCTGTGCTCGTCGGCGCGGAGTGCGCGCTCCTTCGTCGTGCCGTGATAGGGCTCGCGCCGGCTCGTCGGACTCGTCGTCATCATCGGCACGTGGTACCAGCGTCGGTGCGGGTTCTCCTGGGCGACGAAATCGACTTCCGGCATCCCCTCGAGCGCGTAGTTCTTCAATGCGTCGAGATAGTCCGCTCGCTGCGACGCGCTATGGAAATCGAACGCGAGCCACGGCGCTGCCGGACCGACGGTAGCCGCGTCGAACGGCTCCCAGCCGACGATCTTCGACACTCCCGCGACCGTCTTCACGACCGGCAAACCGAGCGGATAGCCCTGCGCCAACTGGAACGACTCGACGTTCGCGGGCGGCGGATTGGCCGAGATCCAGTCGGGAAACCAACCGGAGCACTGGCACGTGAAGTCGTCACCAGGTCCTCCGAATTGTCCGGTGTCGGTGCGCTCCGTCTCGGACGGATCGCTGCGACACGCGAAAGAACCGGCGGCCGCGATTGCGAGCACCGCGACGAACAACCAGCGGATGTGCGACATGCGAGCTTCTCCTCTTCTTCGATGTCGAGCGCGGCTCGATCGCTCGGCGCTCGTGGGTATGCGCCGATGCGCAGCGTTGCGAAAGCAGTCCGATCTCGGGCGGACGCGAGTCGCGCCCGATCCGGGCAAGAGGGGCGGACCGGCATCGAATGGAAGGACCACGTAGCGCGGCCTGCCGCGCGCAGCGCCCGTGACGGTTGCCTTGCGCTCGCTGGACCTCAGCAGTTTGCCGTTGCCTCGCGACGGCCTCGGCGCAGAGGCGACGACGAGTTCGGCTGACGATTCGTCCAACCGAACGCTCCCGCGTCCGCGCAACGGGAGGTCGTCACTACACGGGAGATGCACGCCACAGCCGAGCGCACGCAGCTGCATCGGGTCCCCGCCGGTTAACACGCTCCGCGCGGAGGACCGCGCTGCGCGTGAGGGCGCGCGGCACACCGCGCGGGCGCGTTCACATCTGCTGATCGCGCTTCACGATCACCTTGCGTCCGCGGATCTTGGTCCCGCGCAGCGCGCGGATGACGTCCTCCGCGCGATCGGCCGGCACCTCGACGAGCGAGAACCGTTCGGTGATTTCGATCGAACCGATCGCGCCGCCCGGAAGCCCCGCTTCGTTCGCGATCGCGCCGACGAGATCGCCCGGCCGCAGCGAGTCGAAGCGGCCGGCACCGACGAAGATGCGCACGGAATCGCCGCTCCCGGGACGCTGCGACTCGTTGAACTCGCGCGCGAAGGCACGCGGGCCGCGACCTGCGGGCGCGTCGCCGCGACGAAACCGCTCGTCTCCACGCGCGCCGCGGCCGAACGGCCGTCCGCCGCCTTGCTCGCGCGGCGGCCGATCGAGCGGCGATACCGGCACGAGAACGATGTCCTGCTCCTGCGCGTCCGCTTCGGCGTGGGTGGCTTGGTGCGCGAGCTTCACCGCCGCTGCAGCGACGTCCATGATGCCGAGCTCCGAAGCGAGCTCCTCGACGACGCCGCGGAAGCTCTCCAGGTCGCCCGCGAGCACGGCCTCGCGCAGTGACGCGCGCGTGAGCTCGATGCGGCGATTGCGCAGATCCGCGACCGTGGGAAGCGACTCGATCGCGATCTTCTGGCGCGTCGCGTGCTCGATGTTCTTGAGCAAGCGGTGCTCGCGCGGCTCGACCAACGTGATCGCGACGCCTTCGCGACCAGCGCGGCCCGTGCGTCCGATGCGATGCACGTAGGCATCGGGCTCGGTCGGCACGTCGTAGTTCACGACGTGCGACACGTGTTCGATGTCGAGCCCACGCGCCGCGACGTCCGTCGCGATCAGGAGATCGGCCTTGCTCGCGCGGAAGCGCTTCATCACGCGGTCGCGCTGCTCCTGCGCGAATCCGCCGTGCAAAGCCTCCGCACGATAACCGCGCGCGTTCATGGCTTCGGTCAGCTCGTCGACCTCCAGGCGCGTGCGACAGAAGACGATGGCCGACGTCGGCATCTCCATGTCGAGCACGCGGCCGAGCGCCGCGTGCTTCTGCGCGCGCGGCACGACGTACGCGACTTGACGCACGCGCGGCAACTCACCGCTCTCCGTGCGCTCGCGGGCGATCGAAACCTTGACTGGATCGGTGAGGTGCTGCTTCGCGATCGCGACGATGCGCGGCGCCATCGTCGCGGAGAAGAGCGCGGTCTGGTGGCCCGCGGGCACGCGTCCAAGGATCGACTCGAGATCTTCGGCGACGCCCATGTCGAGCATCTCGTCGGCTTCGTCGAGCACGACCATTCCCACGTCCTCGAGACTCATCGTCTTGCGGTCGAGGTGGTCGAGCGCGCGACCCGGCGTCGCCACGACCACGTCGACGCCGCGGTCGAGCGCGCGCAGCTGCTGGTGGATCGATTGACCGCCGTAGATCGGGAGCACCGTCACGTGCTTTTCCTTGCCGTAGCGGTGCACCGCTTCTGCGACTTGCATCGCGAGCTCGCGCGTCGGCACGAGCACGAGCGCGCGCGGACGATTGGGCTTCGACTCGCCGTTCGCGAGGCGCTGGAGCAGCGGCAGCGCGAACGCCGCCGTCTTGCCGGTGCCGGTGGCGGCTTGCCCGAGCAGGTCGCGCCCTGCAAGAAGCGGCGGAATCGCTTCGCGCTGGATCGGCGTCGGCTCTTCGTAGCCGAGCGCGATCAACGGCGCGGCGATCTCGGGCGCTAGGCCGAGCGAGGCAAATCCGGATGGCGCAGCAGCGGCAGGCGGAACGGAGGTCGGGTCGAGTTCGGTCATCGGAGTTTCGTGGGGTCTCGAGAACCGCACATCTTCGCACGGATCGCGTGCGGCGAGGTGAGCGTTCTCGCAGAACGTGGACTCCGAGCTCGATCGGGCTCGCGGAGGCCATTTTTCGCGCGAGTTCGCGCGAAGCGTGCTCGCGTGCGGCGCGGTGAGAGATCTGCGTTAGGTCGACGCCCGACGCGGCGTACTGCACCCTTTGTTGCTCGATCTCCTTGGCGCGGATGCGACAGGCGTCGCCGTGACACGGACCTACAGTCCGGCAAACGCGCGCAGCTGCGCTTCGTGCGCCTGGATCGCCTCCATCAACGCCGTCGAATGGCTCGGACGGAGACGGCCCGAAGCCAGCCCACGCTGGAGTTCCGTCAGCGCGGCGCGCACCGGAGCACATTCGCCGTCCACCGCGAACGAGACGAGCAAGCCGACCTCGATCAAGAGCTTCAGGCCGTCGTCACGCTTGTCGGGATCGAGCTGGAACGCGAAGACTTCCGCGAGCGGGCGCAATCCGCCGCGCGACTTCAAGTTGTCGAGCGACCACTTGCGCGCCCACCACGCGTCGCGCTCGGCTCCCGCGTATGCATCCTTGAAGTAGCGCTCGGCGTACACCGCGCCGCCGTAACGCAACCACGCGGGCAGGCGCTTCTCGGCGTCGTACGCCGCAACGTAGTCACCACCCGTGCCCTTCGTGAGCGCACGGCGCACGGCCTTCGGGCTCGGGTCGAGCGCGTCGACGAACGAAAGTCCGACGGCGAGTCGTGCCGAGTGCACCCCGTACAAGTGGCCGTTCGGGATCTGTGGATCCCAGTAGCCCACGCCCATCCCGCGGAACGCGAGCTCGCCGTCGATGCGCTGCAGAGAGCTCTCCGCGAAGAACGCCATGTGCACGGCGTGCAGGCGCGCGGCGTGCGCGCCCCGGCGCCGGCCGTCGGGATCGCCGAACGCGAAGCGGTCGTACTGCTCTTCGTCTCGCAAGAGCGTGACGTGAATCGGCAGGCGCGGCTCCGCGCCGAACACACGCCGCAAGTCGTCGCACGCGCGATCCATCTCGTGTTGCGCGCGCAGCGCGACCGCGCGGTCGACCGTCGTGTGCAGCACGACCTGCGGCCCTGGAATGACCCACATGTCCTCGACGCGCGCGCGCTGTCGATCCGCAGTTCTCGCGTCGAGCCAATCGCCGTGCACCTTCCACAAGAAGAGGTCGACGTTCTTCGACTCCGCGGGCGGGATCCACGCGAGGTCTTGCCGCACCCATCCGGCATCGAGCCGGCGGCGGTCCTCGAGCGTGATCCACAGTCCACTCTCGTGGTCCTTCGTCCAACCCTTCGCGATGGAGCCGGCATCCTCGGGAGGCACCCAACCGGTCTTGTTGAGCACGTAGTTGCGCGCCTTCGCGACCTCCGGGTCCTGGCTGCGCTCGTAACGCTCGAGCGCTTCCTTCGACGGGAACCAAGTGTCCTTCCCGCGCGCGTGTCCGAGCGCCTCGCGCGCCGCCGCGTGATCCGGCGCCGTGCGCAGCAGACTGCGGAGCACCGACGGCGCGGCCGCTTCCCGACCGCTCGCGCGGCACCATTCGTACAGCGCCCACAAGCGCTCGGCGTCGCGCTTCGCGTCGTCCAATCGAGTCGCGAACTCGACGTCCTCCGGCGCCGGTCGCGCGAGCAAGTTGGTGGAGTCGGTGGCCGAGAGATCGAGCTCCGCGCGCGCGACGTAGACGCACGCGGGGTCGCTCGTTCCATCCTGGAGCAGGTCGAGCGCCGTCGTGAGGCTGCGCTGCAGCTCGGCGGATTGCTCGATTCCGTTGCACACGAAACGCACGGGACGATCGAACGACACGAGCGCGTCGTGCAGGATCAGTGTCGCCTTGTGAACGCCGTTGCTCGTGAGGTGGATCGTGTTCGTCGCGCGCTCGATGCGCGCCGCCGCGCGCGCGTCGGACGCCGACGGTGCGATTTGCAGCCACGCGACACGCGTCGGAAACGGATCACCCGGGACGACGGCCACGCTCTCGGGGTACGCGCGTCTTGGAGTCTCGAGCATCCAGCTCCACAACTCCTTCTCGCCGCCCGAGGCCATCCGCTTGATCGTGTCGATGCCGGCTGCCTTTGCTTTCTGCTCGAGCTCGGCGCCCTTCGCGCCCGCGCTGATAAGCAGGACCGGCAACGTGACGAAGTTGTCCGGCCCGAGATCGCCTGCATCGCCAGCGCGGCCGGCCACACCGGCGAAGCGCTGCGGCGTCGTGTTGCCCGCTGCGAGCGCGGTCGGCACACCTTTGCCGCGCCCAACCACGTAGATGCGGTCGAAGTCGACCGCGAAGCGCTCGCTCGCCACGCGCACCGCCGTCAACACGTGCGCGAGACCGCCGGGCCGACCGTGAATCGCGACTTGCGCCCAGTCCTCGTGCTTCGACGGCATCGCCGGACTCACGAGGATCGCGCCGTCGAGTATCTCCGGGAGCGTCCACTGTGCGCGCAGATGCTCGGCGGGCACTTCGTCGAAGTCAGGGATCGCGAGGATCAGCGGATAGCGCGTCTTCGCGGGCGCGTAGCTCTTCGGCAATCGGTACGTGAGCGCGAGCCCCGCTCCGCCGAACGTGCCCGGCTCCACCACCTCGGTTGCGATGCGCCCCGGACGCTCTTCGGCGCGCACGCGCGACAGTTGCCACGCGCGACCGAGGTCCAGTGGTTGGCGCAACGGGTCCCATCCGGGTCGCTCCGACGTGAGTCGCGCAATCTCCTTGTCGAGCTCCGCACGCGACTTCTCGATTCCAAGTCCTGCATCACGCGCCTGCGTGTGTGCCGCGAGCGCGCTCGCGAGCTTGGCGAGATGTTCGTCGTCCGCGCGCGCGTTGCCCTGCGCGAACGCAGGATCGACGAGCAACGCGAGCACCACGACGAGAGCGGCGAGGCGGGACGGGGTGTGGAAGTTGGTCATGGCACTCGAAAGAGAAGGTGCGCGGGAAGAGGAAGTCGAGGAAGCGATCGCCGACACGAAGTCGGACTCGGGCGAGCAATAGTTTTCCAAGCGCGAATGCGAACCGTTCGTGTCGGAACGAGAAGAGCGACCCTCGGCGAGTTCTCGCGATTCGCCGAGGGTCGCATGGCGCCGAGCCCGCGCGAACGCGCGGCTGTCGTACTGTTTGATTTGAGCCACGGGAGTTCGCTTGCGCTCGAAGAGCTCCGTCGCGACTCGACGTCATTCGAGGCACGTCCATGCGGCTCCGCACCGGGGAGCCGTGTTCGTTGCAATCGCAACCACCATAGTGGGGTGCGGAGTGGAAGGTCTCAGGCGAGGGCGAAGAACTCTTCGAGCCGCGGCGGGCGTGTGATCGTCCGCGCCACGGCATCGCGATGGAAGTGCCGGTGCCGCGGGCAGAGCCGCCGGCCAGTCTTCGTGATTCGTCGAGGATCACGACGCCCGCTCACCCGCACGGACGGCTTTCGCGCCGCATGCCTTTCAGCACCGGCGGCTACACTCGCGCACCGGGATGGAGGCGATCCAGTACGACGTCGTGCGCTCGGTTGACGTTTGGAGAGCGCGGTGGACCAGGCGTTCCACGCTGCTCGCTCTCGTCGTTGCGGTGCTCGCAGGCGCCGCGCTGGCTGGTCAGAGCCCGTCGACGTCGCTGCGAATCAAGCTGCCCTTCGCGAAAGGCACGCAGCGCAAGTGCCTCCAAGGCAATCACGGAGCCGCGTCGCACGCCGATGGCGTCAGCAACTTCGCGTACGACTTCGAGATGCCCGAGGGTACGCCCGTGCTCGCCGCAGCGGCGGGCCGCGTGATCTTCGTGAAACAAGATTCGACCCTCGGTGGTCCGACGCCCGACATGCTGCCGTTCGGCAACAAGGTGTGGATCGACCACGGTGGCGGAACGTATTCGATCTACGTGCACCTGCAGGCGAACTCCGCGCTCGTTCGCCCGGGCGAGCTCGTCGACGCCGGACAGCAACTCGCGCGCAGCGGAAATACCGGCTACAGCTTCGGTCCGCACCTGCACTTCGCACTCACCGACGCGACGCAGAAGACGACGCCGTCACGCTTCGTCGACGTGGCGAGCCGTGGAGTCCCGGCCACCGGGAACTCCTACACCTCGGGCAACGACGGCAACGACACGAGCGAGTTCCGGGGTGACTCGATCTTCGCTCCCGACATGTTCGAGCCGGACGGGATCACGCTCCACACGAGCATGCCGGCGACGTGTCTCGCATGGACCGACACCTACTCATTGAGAGGCAGATCGACTCGCGCAGCCAAGCAAGCCGTCCTGTACTTCTTTCCGCGCGACGAGCCGAAGGCCGTCGTTTGGCACACGGTGCCGCTCGAAACCGACGGGGCTTTCACGATCCGTTTCAAGCCGTCCGATTTCGCCGACGCCTTGTCGACGGGGGGACCGTTTCGCGTCGGCGTCGCGAGTGACGGAACCGCGCCGAGCAAGGTTTCGGTCGACGTCTGCTTCACCAGGTCCGCGCGCGACGAAGCGGGCAACGCGCTCGTGCTGCTGCGCATGCCGTTCCCGATCGGCACGACGTACCCGTACGCACGCGTGCCGACGGCGGACGGCGATGGCTACACGGAGCTCGTCGAGTTCGCGACGCCCGAGAACAGCGCGGTGCTCGCAGCGGCTGCGGGCCGCGTGATCGCGCTGGGTCGAGCCGACGCGCTCCACACTCGGATGGAGGATCGACCGCGCAGCGTGGGCTCGCACGTCCGCGTCGATCACGGTCAGGGCGTCATCACCGACTATCTCGGGCTCGCCGCGAGCAGCATCGAAGTGATCGAAGGCGAGGTCGTGCGCGCGGGTCGCAAGCTGGGCCTGACGTCGAAGTCTCCGCTCACAGAGGAACGCGTGCTCGGGTTCGGCGTGCGGCGTCACGGACAGTCGGGAGCCACGCCGAGATTCGTCGGACTCGGTAACGCGCAGACGTTCTCCGAGACCGGAGAGGTGACCGCGCAAGACGAGGGCGGCGACGTGAGCTCGTTCGCATCGGACTCGTCGATCGTGCCCGACTGCTTCCGCGCGAACGGTGTATTGACGGCGTCGGAGTTGCCAATGAACGCCTTTCACTGCGCGTCGACGTACTTCGTCGAGGGCACCGCTCTGGAGGGTGTGTCTCGCGTCGCGTTCCTCGTGCGCCGGCGCGCGGGAAGGAAGCTCGCCGCGAGCGTGATCGCCGCTGTGACGGACGGTGCCTTCCGACTCGAGTTGCGATTGTCCGACGTGGAGAAGCGACTCGGGACGGGTCCGTGGGATTGGGCGTTGAGTGGTGCGACGACGCAGGCGGACTTTGCTGCCGCTCACTGGCTACCGCTCACTGTGTTGCGCTGAACGGGCTGCGAGCACGCCCTCGGCGCGAACGGATCCGTTCCACGCCGCACGAAGCTCACCGCGCGCTGAGGCTGCGGTGTCGCGGAGCGAGGTCCACCCGTACTATCACCCGTCGAGGATTCACACCTATGACGGAAACGACGCGCACGGGACTCCTACCCCTCCTCTTCGTCACGACGCTCCTCGTCGGTTGCACGGCGCCCGAGGGCGAGGCGAGCGGAGTGGGACGCGACGACACGCGCCACACGCATGCACGCGCGAGCACGACGGGTTCGATCACGATCGACGCCGCCGCACCTGCGCCGAAGGCCGCCGCGAGCCCGCTCTCCGCCGCGATCGACGCGCAGATCGACGCGGGTCGCGAGCAACTCGTCGCCTGGCGACGCCACCTCCACGAGCACCCGGAGCTCGGCAACCGCGAAGTCGAGACTGCGAAGTTCGTCGCAGCGAAGCTGCGCGCGATGGGGCTCACACCGCGGACGGGCGTCGCGAGGACGGGCGTCGTAGCGGTGATCGAGGGCGGCAAGCCCGGTCGCGTCGTCGCACTGCGCGCGGACATGGACGCGCTACCCGTGAAGGAAGAAGTCGACTTGCCCTTCGCGAGCAAAGCGACGAGCACGTTCGAAGGCAAGTCCGTCGGCGTCATGCACGCGTGCGGTCACGACGCGCACACGGCGATGTTGCTCGCGGCGGCGGAAGCCCTGCAAGCAAACCGCGCGCAACTCTCGGGGAAGGTCGTCCTGCTCTTCCAGCCCGCCGAGGAGAGCGTGCCGATCGAGGAGCAACCGGCCGGCGCGCAGCTCATGGTGCAGGACGGCGTGCTCGACGATCCGAAGGTCGACGTGATCTTCGGCCTGCACGTGTTCTCTGGAATCGAAACGGGGCGCATCGGCGTCAAGCCCGGCCCGGTGCTCGCCGCCGCCGATCGATTCGAGATCATCGTGACGGGTCGCCAAGCACATGGCTCGAAGCCCTGGGCCGGCGTCGATCCGATCGTGATCGCGAGCGAGATCGTCACCGCGCTCCAGACCGTCGTCTCGCGTTCCCAGGACATCACGAAGGAGCCCGTCGTCGTCACCGTGGGCCAATTCGAATCCGGCGTGCGCAACAACATCATCCCGGAGACGGCGCGACTCGTCGGCACGATTCGCACGTTCGACGACGCGATGCGCGACGACGTGCACGCTCGCATCGAACGCCTCGCGAAGCGCATCGCGGAAGCGCACGGTGCGGTCGCGACCGTGCGACTCGAGACCGGTTATCCCGTGACGTCGAACGACGCGAACCTGACGGAGTCGATGCGGCCCACGCTCGAGCGCGTCGCACCGGGCATGGTTGGCGATGCGCGCAAGATCACGGGCGCCGAGGACTTCTCGTTCTACGCGCGCAGAGTGCCGGGGCTGTTCGTGTTCCTGGGCGTCACGCCGCAAGCGCAATGCGCGACCGCTGATTCGAATCACTCGCCGCGCTTCTTCGTCGACGAGAGCGCGCTGCCGGTCGGTGCGAAGGCGCTGGCAAATTTGGCCGCGGATTGGCTCGCGGCGAACGCGCGCTGACACGGTCGAGCAACGAAACGTAGCTCGCGGTCGATCCGGGAGAGTGCGCTCGGACCTCTTCCTCGGAGCGCTTCGCGCCAAGGACCCGAGCAGCCCGTGGTAAAAGTGCTTCGAGCGCCAAAGTCGTCCGTTCGTGTCGGAACAAGAAGCTCGACCGCAGGCGAATCCTCGTGATTCGCCGAGGATCGAGCGACGCCGTGCCGGCGCGAACGGACCGCTTTGGCGCCGAATGACTTTCACCACGGGCTGCTAGCCCGCATTTCTCACCACGTCCGTCGCGAGGTTGCGCCAGCGCGCTCGGAGCAAGGCGTTGCATCGGAATCGACCGGAGCTGACCTAGAAGGTCAGCGAGGATCGATTCCGATCCAACAACGCCGCTCCGAGCGAGTTGGCGCGACCGCAGCAGGACGTGGTGAGAAATGCGGGCTAGTGGAGCGGGGGAACCGCTGCTGCCGCCGCTTCGAAGTCCGCGAGGGAGAGAGGCGCCACCTCGTCGCTGGTTCCACTCTGCCGGCGTCGTGGAATGGTCGTGTACATCGCGCGCGTGAGGTACGCCGCGAAGAACTCGTCCTCACGCGCCGCGATCTTCTCGAGCGAGAAGCGCGGGCGCTCGCGCAAGCCGGTGATGTGGCTCGTCGGCGGGGTCGGCAGCGCGCCGTGCGTCGCCGCGCCCGCGCGCTGGAAGTGCGTGCGGAACACGCGCGGCCCGAACTCGAGGAAGTGCAGGAACGTGTGGTGCGTCGAGTTCGCGCCCGCCCAAGGGTACGGGTGCAGATCGTACGGCGCAGCGACGCGATCGATCTCGCGCTCGATGCGCTCGTCGGTCTCGCGCGAGCGCCGGCCGTTCTTGTGCGTGAACAGCGCGTACAGCCGCAGCTCGTCGCCGTCGGCGTAGTACACCTTGCGCACGCCGTAGCGCGTCGGATCCTGCGCGATGTGCGAACCGCGCTCGAGGCCGAACCGGCCCACGAGGAACAGGTCGACGAGCTCGCTCTGCTCGTGGATCCAGTGCACGGTCTCGAGCGCTTCGTCGAGAGACTCGTCGGGGTGATCGGTGAACGTCATCCACTCGGTCGCGATGCCGGCCTCGTGGAACGAGCGATTCACGGCCGTCATCGTCGCGCGGTCGGTGCCCTTGCGCATGAGCTCGAGGATGCGGTCCGAGCCGCTCTCGATGCCGAACGCCGCGGAACGCAAGCCCGATTGAAAGAGGCGTTCGCAGCGCTCCGGCGTGAAGAACTTCTCGATCTTCAGGTCGCTCGACCAGCGAATCTTGACGTTCTTCTCGATCAGCGCGTCGGCGAGCCGCAGCGCGTACGCCGGTGAGAGCACGTCGCACGAGATGTAGAAGTTCTTGACGCCGTGCTTGCGCGCGAGCTGCGCGAGTTGCGTCGCGGCGCGATCGGGCGCGACCTCGCGGTACGTCGCGGTCGCGGTCTCGCTCAGGCCGTAATAGCAGAACGAGCACTGGTTCCAGTAGCAGCCGCGCGTCGGCGCGTAGAGCAGCGTGCGCGACGGCGCGAGATAGCGGTCGAGGTCGAGGTCACCGTAGTCGGGCGCCTCCGATTCGCGCAGATCCTCGGTCACGCGCGGCCCCATCGCGGGCGTCGCGACGTCCACCGGCTCGGCGCTTGCCGATACCCGCGCGCCGCGCGGCTGCATCACGAGCAAGTTCGGTACGTCGCGCACGAGCTCGTAGCGCTCGATCGCGCTCTGCGCGGCGCGCCACGCGTCGAGGCGGGGGAGGAGCTCGAGGAGGAGGCGCTCACCTTCGAACAGCGCGACGCCGTCGACGAAGCCGAGCACGCGCTCACGCAGCTCGGGTTCCATGTGCACGACGATCTGGTGGATGCACGGGCCACCGAGCGCGAGGAACGCGTGCGGCGCGCGCTCACGCAGCAACCGGCACAGCGCGAACGCCTCCGGCACCTGCGACGGGAACACGACCGAGATGCCGATGAACGCGACGTCGTCGAGATCGATCCACGGCGCTGGCCCTTCCGACCAATCCCAGTCGTCGATGGGCGTGATGCAGCGCTCGTAGAATCGGATGAGCGGGCTCTTGCGACCGCTCGCGTACGCTTCGAGCAGATCGAAGCTCCACGGGACGACGCCGTGTGCGGCGTGATTGAAGCTGAAGCGGTAGGGGTAGCACGACGCGCTCAGCGCCTCGAAGTAGAGGTCGACTTGTCTGCGCGCGATCGCGTACTGCGCGGCGTCGAAGAAGAGCTCACGCGTCTGGAAGACGTGCAGCGGCGAGACGTCCGCGCCAAGCGCGTGCTCGATCTGCGGGCGCGCTTCGACGAGCGCGCGGTACTCGCGCGCCTCGTGGAACGAAAGCTCCTGCTTGCGGTTGAGATCGATGAAGCGCGAGCCGATGCGCCGCGCGACCATCTCGAGCGACTCGGGCTCGAACAGGTAGTGCGCCGCTTCGACGTTCCAGTCGAGCACGCGCGCGTCCAGGCCGTGCGCGCGCAACGCACCCTTCAATGTCGGCAGGCTGAGGTACGGCTGCGTCGGGTCCGCGAACGGCGGGTGGATGAGCAAGTGCTCCATAGGAAGGCGCGCGTCGCCGCGGCGGACGACGGTGACGCATGCGCCACTCCGGCATCGAGACACGAGGCGCGCGGATCGTAGTGTCCCGACTCAGAAGTTCGCTCTCACGAAGTCCGAACTCCCCGCCGCGCTCGACGCACCTCACCCGTGACTGCGGGCGGCCGCCCGCGGATCGCCCAAGGCCGCATCGCCGTCGACCGCATCCTCTTATTCGCTCCGCTCGCGCTCGCGACGTCACCCGCGGTCGCCGGAAAAGCGGGATGGCTCTGGCGGTGGGGCGCCACTCGCGTAGAATGCAAATTCCTAAGTTCCGTTGCGCCGCCCCAGTCGCGTCGCCGTTTTGCGTAATGGTTCCGCCCCGGGCGACGGAAACGGCCCGCGACGGCCGCCCTGGTGCGCACCTAACCTCCTGGCGAAACCAATTTTACATCTTCCTAGACCCCCGACCCACGCACAGAAATCCACAGAAACAACACCCTGTAGAATTAGGCACGTCGGAAGCGTGCCGCTGGACCTGAGGGTCGGGTGGACCCGTCGGCACATCTGGGGTGCCCACGAGGACGCGGCGACCGCGGTGTCCGGCGGCGAACCCCCGCTCCTCGAAGCAGTCTCCAGTCTCCCTTGGCAGGGGGGCACTTCGTCCGGCGGGCAAGAGACCGGCGATCGATCGATGACGGAGCTGTGCGCCGCCGCACGGCGCACGAGTTCAACGGAAGGCATCACACCCCGAGCAGCCATGTTCCCGAACACCCAAGAGCCGTCCGCCGCAGGGTTCTCACCCCTGACGGCGCCTTCGATCATTGGCGACGGCCGCCGATGCGCCCGGTTGCGCCTGGGAAGGCTCGCGCGCGCGCGCCGTGGCGCCGTGCTCGTCGAGTTCGCGTTCATCGCGCTCGCGTTCTACTTGCTGTTCGCGGGCACGTTCGAGGTTGGCCGGATGGTCTTCACCTCGCAGCTCTTGCAGAACGCCGCGCGTGTCGGAGCGCGCGAGCTCGCGCTCGTGCCGTTGCCCGCGTCGTACACGTTCGAGCGCGCGATCGGCGTCGATGTGCCGCTCGACGCGCTCACCCCGGCCGATCTCGTCAACGTGTTGAACGTCCGGCGCTCGGTTTACGACCCGAGCTTGCTCGCCTACGAAGTCACGGATCCGACGACGCTGCAGACGACGCTCGACGGTTGGCCAGCGCTCAATCGGATGCTCGTGCCGTTGATGATCCGCGAGACGATCGCCGGTCGAGACTGGCTGCACTACCCCGGCGTCCTGATCAGCGACACGTTCAACTCGCCGGGACACGACGGCGTCACGGTCGCGGTGCCTCAAGTGATCGCGCGCACCAGCAACAGCAGCGAAACGATTCGCTGGGTTGCAGTCGTGGAAGAGGTCAAAGCCGACATCAACGGCGACGGCGTTTCCGATGCCGGCCCGTTCAGCGCGCTGTCGACGGCACCGCAGCGCGGCCTCGTTGCGCTGCGCATCAACTACCCGTTCCAAGCCGCGACGATGGTCGCGTATCGCGACGACCCCTCGACCCCGTTCCCGAACGACGTCGTGCTGGCGAACGGCAGCGTGACCCAGGAGAACGCGGCGCCGGGCGCGATCCTCCCCAGCGACAGCGAAACGGGCGCCTACAGCGGTCAGTTCGGACTCGGAGTCCATCTCGCGCACGGCAACGAAGTCCGTCCGTTCAGCCGCTTCCTCACCGCTCAATCCATGTTCCGCCGCGAAGTCTTCAAGTGACGCACATCACCGCTTCCTCACGAACGAATCGAAAGTAACACCATGGCCAATCCCAAAACGCGTGGACGCAAGCCGGGACGCGGAGCGTTGATGATGGTCGGCATGCTCCTCGTCGGCGCGGCCGCGGCGGTGGGCACGATCCTCGTCCTCGGCGACGTCAAGCTGCCGTTCCTCAATCGCTCGGTGCAGGCGCAGGCGAGCAAGAAGACGGAAGATCGCACCGGCAAGGTCGCGGTTCCGATCCTCGTTCGCACCGTCGCCGCATACACGTCGGTTCCGAAGACGAGCCTGATCGATCCCAAGACGCAGCAGTTCGTCGTGAAGTGGCTCGACGCCGAGGCCGTCAAGGAGAAGGGCTTCGTCACCGACGTCAACGAGATCCTCGGCCGCGTGATGTCGCGCGACAAAGAGCCGGGTTATGCGTTCAAGGAGTCGGACTTCCTGCCGAAGGGCACGCGACCGGGTCCGGCGGCCGGCATCGAACCCGGCATGCGCGGCATGTCGGTGAGCGTCGACAAGATCGCCGGCCTGCGCGGTCTCAAGCGTGGCGATCGTTTCGATTTGATGGCTGCGAAGTCGGCGACGAAAGCCGGCGGTTCGCACGGCGACAAATCGAACATGAGCCCGGCCGCCGCGGCTGCGCGCGCGGACCAGCAGCTCTGGGGCGCGTCGAACAAGGTGCTCGTGCAGAACGGCAAGATCGTCGTGCCCTTCCCGATCCCCGGCCAAGAGGGCGCTCGCGGGAAGAACGCCGAGGTCTACATCCAAGTCGCCGACAGCGAGGTCGATCCGCTGACGGAAGCGCTTGCGGTCGGCGCCGAGCTGACCTGCGCGCTGCGCTCCGGCCTTCCCGGCGCGGGAGCGACGCCGCTGCCGTTGGCCGACGCTCCGGCCGAGGAGTCGGCGCCGCCCGTCCAATCGATCGAAGTGATCAATGCCGGCAAGAGCTCCCTGCACATCGTCGAAGGCAGCAAAGCCGACGCGGAGATGCTCGACGACACGGCGAGCGATCACGCCGACGACACGAGCGCGGTGCAGCCGCCGAAGAAGGAGCCGCACAAGTAGTCGGTTCCAGCCTGCGAAAGAGGCCACCCATGCAACCAGTCGTTCACCGCAACCGCAGAGCGCGATCCACGCAACGACGTGGAGTCGCTCTCGTCATGTTCGCGATGCTCGTGTTCGCGTTCATGGGGATCGCAGCACTGTGCATCGACATGGGCATGGCGAGCTTGACGCAAGCACAGATGCAGAACGCCGTCGACACGGCTGCGCTCGAGGGCGTCGGGTCGCGTGACTTCTTCGACCACCGGCCAGGGGCGAACTTGTTTCGACGCCGGTTGGTGCGGGAGTCCGTCCGCCTGGCCTTCGACGACGACTTGAACGTGTCCGCGCTGGACACGACCGAGGATGAGTATCAGTACCGCGCCGGCCCGATCTTCCGTTTGGAAGGCGGAATCGAGTCCGTGCCGAACGCATCGGCGCTGATCGTCGTTCCCGAGAGCATCGATTACTCTCCGGCCGAGCGCTACGTCGACGATCCCGACCTGCGCGAGAATCGCGGCGCTGCGGGCGATCTGCCGAATGGCGACATGGTTGCCGGCACGTACAGACCGCTCGCGAGCCACGTCGAGCAGCGCTACTCCTACCTGCGCGACGACTTCGCGTCGGCGTCGGAGTCCGATTCATACCCGGAAGCCGAGAGTTGGAAAGCGCTGAGCTTCCTCGTTCGCATGCGGCGGACGCGCGAGTTCGCGCATCCTTCGAACAGCATGCCCGGCGTGAGCTCGGCGGGTCCGCCGATTCCGTTCCTGTTCGGACTCGGCAGCACGATCCACGCCGCGGACAACTCCGACTACGATCCGCGCCGCGACGGGATCTCGGTCCGCGCCACGGCGATCGCGAGTGGCCTGCCGGTCTTGTCCGTCGGCACGATTCCGTTCGCGGAAGACTGCTCGACGCCGCTCGTGCGTCGATGGGCTGCGCCCGCTCTCGCGCAATTCCCGCGCCTCTACATGGGGACGAGCCCCGTAGCGCTGAGAAAAGACTTTTGGATCCAGCAACTGCCCGACTTCACGGAAGAGTCGGTGTTCACGGACCCGACGGACCCGAACACCACGTTCCGGCCGATTCGATTGAATCCGGTCACCGGAGAGCTGACGTGCGAGATCGAGAGCGGAGTCTTCGTTCCGGCCGGTCGTGTGCACTTCGGGAACTCGAGCGGTTGTCGCTACGGCGACATGACGCACGTGGGTCAATCGATCGATCCCGCGACGGGTGTCTCCACCTACTCGACTGGTTGGGCCGTCCGCTTGCGCGAGTGGGTGCAGCACATCAACACCGTCGTCCCCGGTAGCGACACGACGATCCTGGGCAAGGTCTACGTTCCGATCTACACCTCGATCCAGGGCCGCGAACGAATCGTCGGGTTCACGCACGCTACGTTCCGCTTCGGGAACGACGCGGATCCGTCGACCGCGGTCGACTTCTCGATTCAAAAGGGCTTCCCCGACGGAGACGAAGCGGGGCTCGGCTCGGATCCGGCCTGTGCCGTGCTCATCGCGCCCGAGAATGCGAGCACTTCGCTACCGGATCTCGCTCCCAACGAGGCCGCGATGTCCGCAGCCGAGTGGGATCTCGTCTTCGGACACCTGCTGCATCTGACGTATCTCGACTATCCGGAACCGCCCGCCCAGCCGCCGGCGAATTGGGTTCCCTCCTCCGATTGGCGCGATGTCCGAAACGGCGCCCTTCTCGCTCCTGCACTCGTTCGCTGACTCCACGCACATCTCATGGAAACGACCCCCCAAATCCTCGTCGTCGGTACCGATCCCCTGTTGCGCGGCGAGTTCGAAGCCGCGATCGGATCGCTGCGCAAGTGGCGTCCCGTGCTCCACTTCGTCGGCACGACACGGCAAGCGATCGAGATCGCGCGCAATCGCCGTCCCGAGATCGTGTGCGTGCAGATGGAGTCGGATCCGCGCACGCTCAAGACGTTCTCGGAGGAGATCAACATCGTCGCGCCGGGCTCGACGGTCGCCGCTCTGTACCGACCCGAGAACCTCGGCTTCGGCGAGTCGGAGCACACCGTCATCATCGAAGCGATGCGCGCACAGGTGCAGGACTTCCTGCGCCGGCCGCTCGCCGCGCCGGAGCTCCAACAGCTGCTCGACCGCGCGCTCAATCGTCCGGCCGAGATCAAGAAGGAGATGGGCAAGGTCATCTCCTTCGTCAGCAACAAGGGCGGCGTCGGCAAGTCGACGCTGTCCGTCAGCACCGCGGTCGCGCTCGCGAAGAAGCACCCCGGCCAAGTGCTCCTGATCGACGTGTCGCTGCACCTCGGCAGCTGCGCGCCGATGCTCGACCTCGCGCCGGCGACGTCGCTCGCGAGCGCTGCGCGCGAGCGCAATCGGCTCGACGAGACGCTCGTGCGCAAGCTCGCCGTGCGTCACCAAGCGTCGGGCCTCGACGTGCTCGCGGCGCCGGTGGACGCGATCGAAGCGGCCGACATCGACGACGAAGCGCTCTCGCGCACGATCACGCTCGCGCGCCGCACGTACGACTTCGTCGTCGTCGACACGTTCCCGATGCTCGACGGACTGATCATGGCGATCCTCGACCTGTCGGATCGCGCCTACGTCGTCGTGCAGAACACGGTGCCGAACGTCGTCGGCGCGGCGCGGCTCCTGCCCGTGCTCGTGCACCTCGGCTATCCGAAGGATCGCACGCGCATCGTGCTCAACAACAACTTCGAGAAGGTCGCCGGCGGTCTCACCGTCGAGGACGCCGCCGAGCGCCTCGATCGCCACGTCGATCACGTGATGCCGTACCAGAAGAAGCTGATCACCGCGCTCAACACCGGCAAGCCGTACGTCCTCACCGCGACGACGATGTTCGGCTTCGGCAAGGCGATCAAGCGCCTCGTCGAGGAGATCGAGACGTTCGGCCGCAACGATGCGTCGCCCGCCACCGCGCAAGACACGGAGGAGCCAACGGTCGTGCGCAATTCCGTGCCCGGCAAGATCATCGTCGAAGGACGCGCGACCGCGTGAACGCGGCGAAGTAGAGACGAACACTCATGGACGAAACGCTCGATCGAGATCGACTGCGCGCGCTCTTCAAGCGTCAGATGGCGACCGACATCAGCCACCGGCTGATCCAGGACGACCGCGAGCCCGGCTATGCATCCGGCAACTCGCGCGACGCAACCGAGCGCCCGCTCGTCGGAACGCGCACACCGCAGGTCGATTACCTTTCGATCAAAGCGCGCCTGCACAGCCGCCTGCTCGACGAGATCGGCGAGCGCAGCATGTACGGCAGCGGCGAGGACGCGATCGCGCGCGCCGTGCAGGAGTTCGTCACGCGCGTGCTGCAGACCGAGAACGTTCCGCTCAACCAAGAAGAGCGCGAGCGCCTGTCGGACGAGCTCACGCAAGAGACGCTCGGAGTCGGTCCGCTCGCGCCGCTGATGGCCGATCCGGCCGTCACCGACATCCTCGTGAACGGCCCGAACGACATCTACGTCGAGCGCTTCGGCCGCTTGACGAAGACCGAAGTCCGCTTCCGCGACGAAGAGCACATCATGCGCGTCATCGAGCGCATCGCGGCGCGCGTCGGCCGCCGCATCGACGTCGGCGCGCCGATGGTCGACATGCGCTTGCCGGATGGAAGCCGCGTCAACGCGACGATTCCGCCGGTGAGCATCGATGGTCCGACGCTCTCGATCCGGCGTTTCGGACGGCAGCGGCTGCGGCGCGACGACTTGCTGCGCTTCGGCATGATCAGCAAGGAGATGGTCGCGTTCATGGATTTCGCCGTGCAGGCGCGGCGCAACATCCTGATCACGGGCGGCACGGGCGCCGGCAAGTCGACGCTGCTCGGCGCGCTCGCCGAAGCGATTCCGAACACCGAGCGCGTCGTCACGATCGAGGACACGGCCGAGCTCATCCTCGATCAGGAGCACCTCGTGCGTCTCGAGACGCGTCCGCCGAACATCGAAGGCCGCGGCGTCATCACGGCGCGCGATCTCGTGATCAACAGTCTGCGCATGCGCCCGGACCGCATCATCGTCGGTGAATGCCGCGGACAGGAAGCGCTGGACATGCTCCAGGCGATGAACACCGGCCACGACGGCGGCATGACGACCGTGCACGCGAACTCGCCGCGCGACGCGCTCAACCGCCTCGAGACGATGGTGCTGATGGCGGGCCTCGACCTGCCGTCGCGCGCGATTCGCGAGCAGATCGTTTCCGCGCTCCACTTCGTCGTTCACGTCCGCCGCTGCGACGACGGTGTGCGCCGTGTCGAGAGCGTGGCGGAAATCAGTGGTCTCGAAGGCGGCACGCCGCTCTTGCAGGACGTCTTCCGCTACCAGCAAACCGGACGCAACGGCCGCAAGTGGGTCGGCGGCTTCCACGCGACCGGCGTCGTGCCGCGTCTCGTGCACGAGCTGCGCGAGCGCGGCGTCGACGTCCCGATGCAGATGTTCCAACGCACCGAAGCCGGAGATCGCGATTGATGTCGCCGCTCATGACAAAGGTGCTCGCTCATGACTGAGGTCTTCGTCGGCGCTGGTGCGGCGGCGGGCGCGGGCGCGCTCTACTGGTGGTGGCACGTTCGTCGGCTGCACGCCCTCGCACGCGCCCGCCTCGGTGACGATCTGAACGAGCGCGAAGCCGCGCACGTGGTCGAGGTCCTGCCGTCGCTGCGGCGCCGCATGTGGATTCCGTGGACCGCCGGCATCGCGGCGGCCGCGGTGCTCTACTTCGCGCTCGGGCTGTGGGTGACCTACAGCGTCGCGATCGGCGTCATCCTGGGCACCGTCGCGTTCTTGATCGAGCAGCACATCGCGGCGCGCAACGCTTTGAAGGTCGAGACGCAGCTCGCGAACGCGATCGACCTGATGGTCGGCGCGCTCGGCGCGGGAGCCGGCTTCTCCGAGGCGATCGAGAGCGCGGCGAGCGAATCGCAGAAGCCGCTCAAGGCCGAGCTGAACGAAGTGCTCGGCCGCATCCGCTACGGCGAAGCACCGAAGCAAGTGTGGGACGACTTCTCGACGCGCATTCCGCTCGAGACGTTTCGTCTCTTCTGCTTCACGCTCGCCGTGCACGGCGAAGTGGGCGGCAGCTTGACGCCGACGCTCTCGTCGGTCGGCAAGTCGATCCGCGACCGCATCGAGATCAGCCGCCGCATCCGCGCGCAGTCCACGGAGGCACAAGGCTCGGTGATTGGCATCGTGTGCATCACGTACTTCCTCGGATTGATGATGTGGCGCACGAACCCGCAGAGCTTCGAGGAGTTCCTGCGCAATCCGATCGGCGCGAACATGGTCGCCGCGGCGCTGGTGCTGCAAGCGATCGGACTGGTCTGGATCACCAAGCTGGCGCAGCTGCGCTTCTGAGACGCGCCATGAACTTGACCACCGACCAACTCAAGCTCCTGAGCCTCCTCGCTCTGTGGGTGGCGTGCGCCGTCTTCGGCTACGTGTTCTACGTGCGCTGGCGCCGTCGCGAAGAGACGCAGCGACGGATCTACGCGGAGGAAGACGCGATCGAGGAGCGCAAGCGGCTGGACGACGTCGAGCAACGGACCGTGCTCGGCCGCTGGCTGTACCTGTCCGGCTTCCGCGCGACCAGCGCGAGCGCGATGTTCGTGCTCGCGACGCTCGCATGCCTCGGCGGCGGCGCGCTCATCGCGATCCTCGCGCAAGAGAGCGGAATCACGACGTCCGCGATCGCCGCGGCGCGCGGCGTCCCCGGCGGCATGGGCGACTTGGCGAGCCCGATCCTCTCCGCGGGTCCGTGGATCTTCATGGTCTTGCTCGCGATGCTGCCGTGGTCCGTCGTCAACTCCGCGCGCAAGAAGCGCGTGCAAGCGGTCGAGCAGGACATGCCGGTGACGCTCGACTTGATGTCGACGCTCAGCGAGTCGGGCCTCGGCTTCGACAGCGCGTTGTCGAAGGTCATCGAATCGCACCGCGTGGAGCGGCCGCTCGTCGCGGAGCTCAAGACGTTCCAGCTCGAGGTGATCGGCGGCATCTCACGCGTCGAGTGCTTCCGCCGGCTCGCGCGCCGCTTGGAAGTGCCGTCGATGACGATCTTCGTGTCGGCGCTCGTGCAAGCGGAGCAAGTCGGCGCGGGCTACGCGCGCGTGCTGCGCATCCAAGCCGACGACTTGCGCAACCGCCGCCGCGAAGAGGCGAACATGATGGCCCAGGCGCTGATGGTGAAGCTCGTCTTCCCGCTCGTCATCTGCTTCTTGCCGGGCATCTTCGTCTCGACGCTCGGACCGATCTTCCTGCAGTTCGTGAAGCTCGCGGACAGCGTGCTGCAGGGCCGTTGAAAAAGGAGCAGGAATCCGCCCCCGTGCAACACGACTCCTCGGACTTCGGACACAGCGAGAACTCTGTCCATGCGCCGCCCGAATCGAACGAACCACGCGCCGAAGACCGTGCTCCACACCCGTGACTAGACCAACAGGATGAACCGACAAGCGAAAGCGATCCGAAGCCAGCGCACGCTCGCCCCCGAGCGCCGCGAGCTTTCGGGGAAGGCACTCCGATGATGATGCTCGATGTACTCAAAGGAGTTCGACCGCGGAAGCGGCTCCGATTCGCCTCCGTGGCCGTTGGCGCCGTGTTCCTGGCGTCGCTCGGAACCGCGGTGCCCGCGTTGCGACCCTCTCAAGAGAGCGGTAGCGCGCTCGTCGAGATGCTCACGTCCGGACGGCGCACGAAGGAATTGCGTCCGATCGTCGAATCGAGCGACGCGTTCCTCACGTTCAACAAGGACATCGACAAGGTGTTCGTCGGCAGCCCCGACGTCATCAAGCTCTCGACGAGCGACAAGCGCACGCTGTCGCTCAACGGCGTCAAGGTCGGACGCACGAGCTTGACGGTTGTGTACGCCGGCAGCACGAGCGAGCAGTTCATGATCGCCGTGCAGCGCGACCTGTCCGTGCTCGAGGGTGCCCTGCGCGACGTACATCCGGGCATCAAGGCCGAGTTCGCACCCGACCGCGACGCGATCGTCCTCTCCGGCGTCGTGCCGGATGCGACGTATTCGTCGCGCGCGGCGAGTGCGGCGCGCCAGTACCTGAGCGCGGGCGGCGGCCAGACCGCTGGCGACGGCGACGCCAAGGCGAGCGGTCAAGTCATCAATCTCATTCGCGCGGAGCGCGCGTCGATCGATCTCGAGACGAAGCTGCGCGCGGAGCTCGGCCGCCAGGGCGTGAAGAACGCCCAAGTGACGCGCATCGTGAAAGACGAGCTCGCGAACGATGACAAGGACATCTTCGTCTTCGACGGCACGGTCGCCGACATGCGCACGCTCGACAACATCCGCGACGTGCTCAACGCCCTGGTGCCGGGCGACGACGAAAAGAAGGACAACTCGCGCGTCGTGAACCGCATGTCGCTCGCGGGCGGTGGCCTCGAGATCGAGAAGGTCATCGAGGGCGCGATCCGCAACCAAGTCGGCGCGCCGAACGTCACGGTGACGCGCGTCAGCGAGTCGTCGTTCCGCGGCGAGGCGGACATCCTCGTGCTCCAGGGCACGGTGCCGAATCAAACGAAGCTGACGCAAGCGCTCACGCTCGCGTCGCGCCTCTTCCTCCAACAGCAGCTCATCAAGAACAAGCAAGAAGGGCAGTTCGAGGACGTCACCGAGACGTTCGCGGGCGGCAACACGCGCAACACGCGCCGGCCGTTGCAGCTCAAGAGCGCCGAAGAAGACATCAAAGTCGCGGCGGACGAGTCGGGCGCGCTGAAGAAGAAGTCGAACGTCCAGACGAACTCCGCGATCGGTCAGATCCAGCCGGACTCCGGCGACTCGTCGGGCGGCGGCGGCTCTCAGTTCGGCCGTTTGCTGACGAACCAGATCGAGTCCAACATCGGCCGCGCCAAGGCGCTGGAGCTCGCGGACGGACGCATCCTGTCGTTCTTGGTCGTCGAAGATCTGCCGCAGGTCCGCATCGACATCCGCATCATGGAGGTCAATCGCAACGCGCTGCTGGCCTGGGACTCGGAGTTCAGCGCCAAGGTCACCGACTTCGAGCAACAGTCGACGATTCCGCACGACTTCGTCCTCGACCCGGAGTCCGGTAACCCGATTGCCTCGGGACTGGTTCCGGGTGCGACGAGCAACGCGGAGTTCGAGAACGTGCTCTCTTTCCTGGGCGGCGGCTTCGCGAACGCGCTGCACATCAGCGGCGACCACGTCGACATCAAGACGTTCTTCTCCTTGCTCGAGAACGAAGGCATCGCGCGGACGCTTTCGAGCCCTTCGCTGACGGTGCTGTCGGGTGAGCTAGCGACGTTCGGTGTCGGCGGGAGCATCCCGATCGACCAATCGTCGGTGACGGGAACCGGCGTGTCCCAACAGAGTGTGGACTTCATCAACTTCGGCGTGTCGCTCTCGATCCGCCCGCTGATCGACGAGAAGGGCTTCATCACGCTCGACGTGGTCCCCGAGATCACCAATCCCGACGCCGCGCTCACGGCCTCGATCCGTCAGTCGAGCGGCTCGAACCCGCCGACGACGGCGTTCTCGACGCGCGTGTTGCGCACGAGCTCGCGGCTGCGCGACGGCCAGTCGCTCTTGATCGGTGGGCTCACGCAGCACAGCCAAACGGACAGCTCGTCGCAGACACCGTGGCTGCACAACATTCCGATCCTGGGTTGGCTGTTCAAGGACGTCAGCTACTCGGACGGTGACAGCGAGCTCGTGATCTCGGTCAGTCCGGTGATCGTGCGCGATCCGCCGTCGGAAGCGTCGCTGTGGGCGTTTCCCGACGCAGTCGAGCTGATGAACCCGACGGATTGGAACGCGAAGCAAGATCCGAACAAAGCGTCCAAACCGGCGGATGCGTCCCAAGCACCCCAAGGGAACGGAAAGTAGGGGTGGACGCCATGAACAAGTTAGCCATTCTGCTGTGTGGTGTCGGACTGACGACGCTGTCGTGTCAGTCGAATCCGTTCGCGCACCGGTCGCCGAACTGCAACCCGGACGAGCGACTCAGTCAGCTGCTCGGTGAATACGACGACTGCAAGTCGGACAAAGACAGCGACGGGCGCGGCGGTCAAGTGCTCGTCGATTGTGATCGCGTCAAGAATCTGCTCGAGCGACTCTCGGTGGAGTTTCCGCGCCACGCGCCGACGGCGATGGCCAACGCGGCGGTGTGCTACGAAGAGCGCGACCGCGTGAAGGCCGAGCAATTCGCCGATCGCACGCTCGATCTCGAGCCGATTCATCCGGAAGCGGCGATCCTGAAGAGCCGCATCTCGATCGAAGTCGGCAATCTGCCGGCGGCGCGGCGGCTGCTCGAGAGCCAAGTTCAGGCCACGCCCAATCACCCGGGCCTGCGCGAGGCGCTCTCCGCCGTGCTGTACATGTCGGGCGATCTCACGAGCGCGAGCGAAGCGCTCGACGTCGCGGAAGGGCTCGGCGCGCCACAGTGGCGCATCGCATTCAATCGCGGCCTCATCGCGGAGAAGGGCAAGAACGCGCAGGAGGCGGAGCGACAATACTCGGCGGCGGTGAATGGGAATCCGGACTTCAAGCCGGCCCAATCGCGCCTCGCCGGCATACGGGCGGGATCGGGGTACAATCAAACGGCCCCCCCGTCCCCCAATTCAGGGGGCGGCCAGTGACCCCCTGTTTTCGTGCACGCTCGGAGAAGGCAGCGATCCGAGTCGCAATGGATCCTGACAGGCTGTCACCATCTCAAAGGAACGAATCATGAAACTCATCAAGCAAAGCCGTCAGAGCAAGCGGGGTGCCGCTTTGGTCGAGTACGGCCTGATCGTCGCCGGCGTGGCGCTCGTGGCAGCCGCGGCAGTCTCCATCTTCGGTCACAAGACCGCGGGCATGATCGGCGCTTCGGCGGCGATCCTGCCGGGCGCGCAAGCAGAAGACAACGGCGCGATCGCGGCCGGGCAGATCATCGACACCAAGAATGTCGACGGAACGATCAGCGTTGACACGAGTGCGTTGGCCGACAACAACCTCGGCGACAATCTCGGCGTTGGTCAAGACAACATCGACGAACTCGTCAACGATCCGAACGGCGATTGATCGATTGCCGCGCGGCATGAACGTCGCGCGAGAGGCGAGCCGTCTCGCTTCAATCACGAGCTCCGTACTGCTTTCGCGGCATGCGGAGCTCGCTCATTTTCAGCGCGGACATCGGGCTCTTTCGACGCGCTCGGTCGCCACGGCCGATCTCAATCTCCCGCTCGCGGCTGCAGTCGAACCGTGACGGTCGATTGCTCGCCCGACTTCATGTCGAGCGAGAGATAGCGGAAGCCTTGCTCGCCTTGCGGTAGCTCCCAACGCTCGTGAATGACGCCGTACCCGCACCGGCCGGCCGGCAAGTTGGTGACCACCGCGCGGCCTTTCGCGTCCGACACGCCTTCGTACCTCCGGCCAAGGAAGACCTGTGAGTAGCCGATCCGCCACGTGACGTTCGGCCACATCGACACCGTCGCGCCCGCGATCGGCTTCCCGTCCGGGTCGTGCACGTCGGCGAGCATAGTCGCGGTGGGTTCCATGAGCAGCTCGAAAACAGTGCCTGCGTTCGCCGTGTCGATCGATTGCGGTGTGCGTTCGCGGTCCTCGGGCTTCGCGTCGTCGTCGTCGTCGGCCGCGCCCGCGGAGACGCGCTTCGACACCCAACCGTCGCACATCCCGATGATCTGTCCGCTGCCCGGAGGAAGTCCCCCGAGCACGAACGAGCCGTCTTCCGCGACGCGCGCCGTGAACACGCGCATCGTCTTCGCCCGGCTCTCGCGGCTGCCGAGCGACAGGTTCGCCATCACGTCGCCCGCGCGAATCGGCCGCGGCACCGCGCGGTCGAGCACGCCTTCGATCGTGAGCGCGGGAAAGAGCTCGAGGTCGAGCTCCTTCTGCTCGCTCGGCGCGAGCTCGAAGAACGTCGCGTCGCTGTAGAAGAGTCTGCCGTCCGCCGCGCGATGCGTGAGATAGAGACCGTGCTCGCCGGGCGGGATCGTCGCGTTCGACAGTCGCCCGTCCTTGATCGGCAGCCACGAGTCGGCGCTGACGTCGACTTCGTCGGTCAGGCGCGCGGCGACGTCGCGCACGACGTGCGCCTTCGATCCGATGTAGCCCGACACGATCAGGAATGCGCCGCGCTCGAGCACGACGATCTGGGGCTCGGGCTTCACCGCGAACATGTCGAGCTCGAGCGTCACGAACTCCGGATGACGGACAGCGAGCGTGAGGAAGCCGACCTCGAGCTCGACGTCGAGCCACACGGGAAACGAGATCGCGACCGTGCCGTCCGCCGCGCTCTTGCCGAGCTTCACTTCCTCGTCGAGTCCCCAGTGCGAGCCCGGCTCGCGCTTCGAGCGCAAACCCGTCAAGCGCACCTCCGCGTTCGCGACCGCGACGCCGAATCGATCCTGCACGACGAGGTGGACCTCACCGCGCGCTTTCTTGTCGTAGCGCGCGGTCGTCGTCGACTCGGGCACCGCGGGCGTCGCTGCGATCACGGGCGTCGTTTCGGTCGCAGGCACTTGTGCGACCGCGCGGATCGGCTCGGTGTCCTGCGGCGACGTCGCGAGCAATGGCGCGTTGCGTTCGCTCTCGGACGGAGTTGGAGCGGCGGCGGCGGCTGAGCTCGGCGGCGCGTGCTGGACGGGCGTGCGCAGCCAGAAAAAGAGCCCGACGATCAGCGCGACGAGCAAGACGACGACGGCGGAGAGGAGCGAGCGATTCATGACGAGGAGCCTTGCGCCCTGCGGCGCCTAATTGGCTTTCACTTTGGCCGCGGCGCGTCGTGTCACCAGCCGGTCGAAGAGCTTCCAGAACAGATAGGAGACCGCGATCGTGGCGACGAACGCGAGGCTGGCGGTCAGGAAGGAGTCCTCCGCAGCCATGGCGTAGATGACTGAGATCACGAGGTTGGGCAGGAGTGTCGCACGGAAGATCCGCAGCATCGGAACACCAGCCGCCGCCGCGATCATCACCGAGGTTTCAGCAAGGACGGGAACGCTGCGCATGCACGCGAGCGTGATCGTGGTGTGTCGCTGAATCGATTCACGCAGGCGGACGAGCTCGGCTTCCGGGAAGAACTTCGGCGCGACGCGACGCACCGCGGTCTTTCCGATCCACGCCGACACGATCACTCCTACCGCGAGCCCGGCCGTCCCACCAAAGATCCCGGCCGACATCCCCCTTTGCTCCGCCAGGAACATGATCGTCCACGCGGACGGGACAGGCAGCACGGCGTCCGATGCGAGCAGTGCGATGGCGAGCAGCAGCAGCCAAGAGGTGTTGTGCCGCAGCGCTTCCATGAGCGGCATCACGAAGGACTCGCCGAAGAAAAGGAACGGGAGGGAGACCAGCACGCTGACGACGAGCACGAACAGGGTGAGTCGCAGGACGCCGGAGACCGTTGGCTTCATGTGGGGATGAATTCGGGAACCAGGTCGCGCTGCATATGACCCGCTCTCCGGCGGGTCGGGCGGGCGACGAATTCGATCGCATCGTAGTGCACGCGCTCGCGGACCAGCTTGGCGCGCGATTCGTCCGCGATACACGTCGGTCTGCTAAGAGCACGTCCTAAAACCTCGCCGCGGCCCGAGGGCGAGCGAGCCGGTGCGGCGCAAGAAGAGCCGACGATGCGTATTGACGAAGAAATACGCAGAGGAGGTTCGACGCCGCGCCGCTGCGGCGCAGCCGCCCGAAGCCCGACGAGGTTTTAGGACGTGCTCTAAGAGCCCGTTTCAGAATGGGGCGTGCCGTCGAAGGCCGCTCCGATTCGGGCTCGCGGCGTTGCGTCTCCTCTGAGTACTGCTCGGCGAATACGCATCGTCGGCTCTCCTCGCACCGCGCCGGCTCGCTTGCCCGCGGGTCGCGGCGACGTCTCAGGACGTGCTCCTAAAAGAAGAAGGCCCGGTGGCTATGAGCCACCGGGCCGCGGCGGGAGGAATCCCATCACCTCTCTAGGAGTCTCCTCCTCACGGACTTTCGTCGCCGAACGGACTCGTCGGCAACAGGTCACCGTTGAATTGGCTGCCGACTTCGAACGGCAAGTCGGAAGCGCTGTGACTGGAGATGCGCTCGACGTACACCGCGAGGAACGCGGGGTCGTCGATCACGGCGGCGGCCGACACCGCGATCCGTCCGTCCATGCGGAACCAACCGGTTTCCACGGACGGCATACCGAACAGTTCGTTCGGCGCGTCGTTCGTCGCGTTCGCGAGGAACGACTGCGAGAACGCATTCGAGATCATCGGGAGCGGCTGCTTCAGCCAGCACTGGAAGATCTTCTGCGCCGAGAAGACCTCCTCGTTGTCGTTGTAGATCAGGAAGTCGATGGTGGCGAGGAACTCCGTGCCCCCGGTCAAGTTGAGCAGGACGAGGTCGCCGCGCGTCGTGACGCTCTGTCCGATGAAGCGCGGGACGAGGATTTGGTCGGCGGTGCAGCTGTACTCGATGCCGTTCAGGTCGCGGATGCCGTCGCCGTCGACGTCGGTCTCCTGACCGTCGTCGCCGATGCCGAGCAGCGAGTAGGCGTTGTGTCCGTACTGGATCGACTCCAGGCCGTTCAGGATCAGCGTGCTGCCGATCAGGTGGTTGTGCACGATCGGACGCTGCGTCAGCACGTCCTTCGCGAACGCGTACACGTAGCCTTGCGCTTGCTGCGGATTGTGTGCCTTGGCGATCACGGTGAGCGTGTCGTTCGGCGTGAGCAGCTCGGTGCGATTGAACTCGACGCAGTCGAGCAGCTCGCCGTCGAGTCCGTAGCGGCCGATGTACACGAACTCGACGCGCACCGACCCGTTCTGGAGGTTCGTGCCGTTGATGAAGCCCGCGTCCTGGTTCGTGTTCGTCACGGTGAGCAGCGTCAGGTCGCCCGCGCGATTGTCGAACTCGGGGTAGATGAGCAGGCTGCCCGGGTGACGCTGGCCGTTCTCGCACACCGGCTCTTCCGTGCCGCCTTCGAGCGATTCGACCGTCAGATCGAACAAGATCGGCGACGCGACCGTCTGCGGCGTCGCGCGGAAGAAGCTGACGCGGATCTCCATGAAGCGTCCGAAGACGCCGCTGAACGGGAGGCCGTTGACCGCGCGGATGAACGCTTGGTTCGGCAGGTCGTCAACCGTGTTCGCGGCGCGGTAGTCGACGTCGAGCGACGTGCCCGCCGGCTCGGCGCTCGTGTAGCTGATGCGGCCGAACTCGGTGCTCGGCGCGCCGCTGTCGAACACGACGTTCCAGGCGCCGTTCGGTTGTCCGGCGCCGCGCAACGGCACCTGCGCCGTGAAGTCGCGGTAGTTCTCGGGCGCCGCATTCGCGCCGAGGTTCACGGTCAGGTCGACTGCGCCTAGGCCGTCGCCGCCGCCGTTCGGATCGATGCGCATGCCGTTGTTCGAGGCGAAGTTCGCGACCCAAACCTTGCCGTCCGCGTCGACGGAAACGCCGCGCGGGCTGATGCCGCCCGGCAACGGAATGACCTTGAGGATGTTGCCGTTGTTGTCGAGGCGCGAGACGTCGTTGCCCGCGCTGTTGCCGACCCAGACGTGGTTGTCGAACGGCGTGACCGCGAGCGAACGGTCGATCGATGCACCGCCGGACGGCAAGGGGAAGCCGCCGACGAGGTTGCCGGCCGGGTCGTACTTGCTCACTTCGTTGTCGATGAACAGTGCGAGCCAGATGAAGCCGTTCGTGTCGACGGCGATGCCGTGCGGCAGGCTCGGCTCGCCGGCCGAGTTGACGACGGGGATGCGGATCGACGTGCCGGTCGCCGGGTCGTAGCGCAGGAGCTGGCTCTGGAGGTGCGACTCCGACCACAGGATGCCGGCGGAATCGACCAGGCCTCCGTTGCCGCCGCAGGTCGGCAGGAACGTCGTCAAAATGGCGCCGTTCGCGCCCGCGAGCTTGTCGAACGGCTGGGTGAAGAACGGATAGCCGCCCGCCCACACGTCGTTGTTCGCGTCGATGGCGATCGTGCGGATCTGGATGCCGTTCGTGCGTTGGTAGACGAGGACGCACTCGTCGAGCGCGTCTTGGACGAGACCGTCCGCTCCGCCCGCGCCGTCGGTCGAGTTCGGCCAGGAGAGAATGTTCCCGAGGCCACGCGACGTGCGGATCAAGCCGTCGAGGTCGCGATCGACGCACGTGTTGTAGGCGTAGGGGCCGGCCAGGAACTGTCCGTTCGCATCCGGGGTGCCGCTCGCGTCGACGCGCGTGCCACCGGCGATCACGCCGATCTTCACGACCGAGCCCTGGTCGACTCCCTGGTTGTTGCTCGACTCGGCCCGGTTGCCGACCCACACGTTCCCGAAGTCGTCGATCCCGGTGCGCGAGGGGTTCTTGGCGAGGCGGTTCGGCGCGGTCTGGTACTCGCCGAGGATCGCGCCGGTGCGTGCGTTCACCCGCACGAGCGTGCCGCGGTCGGAGGCCGCGAACACGACGAAGGCGAGCGCCTCTTCCGCCGGGACCACGTCGAGCTGGAGCTGGTCGTGGATGTCCGTGAAGTTGACGTTGAGCAGGGTGCCCTCGGCGAAGTCGGCGTCGAGCGTGTAGGTGCGCGAGACGCCGCCGAGGCCGAGGCACGGGGCCGAAGACAAGGTCAGAAGGGCCAGCAAGGAGGTGCCGGCCTTCCGGAGGTCGTGGGACATGGTGTTGCGCTCTGCTGAGGGAGGGTCCGGGAGGATCGGGGAGGCGGACGGACCACAGCGCGGACTGCGAGCCGAAGCGCCGGCCGCAGCAGGGCAGGCGCTAGATCAAATTGGAAATTCCTACCGCGTGCCTGTCAATAGGTAATTCCTACTTGGTAAGCGAAGGCCCACCCGTGGATTGGGCGGCCATATCGAAATGAGAAGTCGAGGGCCCCGCGGACTAGGCCCCGGCGCGCACCTGCCGAGCGCGCGGACTGTCAGTACGTGGGTGTCCGTGCGCGCGGGACTTCGTTCGCACGAGTCGGAGCCGGGAGGAGCTGTCCTACTTCGTTGTGCTTGGCGCGCACCGTGGGCGTTGCTGCGCCAGGACTTGCCGGCGTCGGGACGGACGAGGCGTGGCGCCGTCGCGCGAACCCGCACAAGTCCTTGGCGTCGCAGCGTGTTCGATCCGCGCAAGCACAATGAACGGGGACAGACTCAGTCGGATTCGTGGGGGACCGTGACGACGCCCTCCGCCGGTCCGTTCGGGCCGACGACGCCGCGCGCGAGCCAGCTCCAGATCGTTCCGAGGACCGCGACGGCTGCCGCCATGATCCACACCGTCGTCGGAAGCGATCCGGAGGCGTCGTAGATCGCGCCGGCGGCCAGACCGCCGACCGCGAACGAAACGTCCATGCACAGGAACTCGACGGCGAATACGCGGCCGCGATAGGCGTCGGCGACGTGCTTCTGCCAGAACACCGTCGACGCGATCCACAACATGCTGCCGCCCATGTGCGCGAAACCCACGCACACGCACGCGAGGAAGAGCGACGGCGCGGGTGCGAAGAACGCATAGCCGACCACGGCGATCAGGAACCCGACGCTCACTTGCCGCCGGAGCGCTCGGTCCGAGCTGCCGGAGAACCGGCGCGCGAGGATCGGGCCGAAACCCGTGCCGATCCCGCGCGCGGCGTACAGCGCACCGGTCGCGACCGCCGCGGCGCCGACCGTCGCTTCGACGGCGGCATCGCCGAAGCCCTCGTTGCCGGCGATCGAGAGGATCACGAGGAATCCGCCGGCGCCGCCCCAGAACGTCTTCGCGAACACGATCGGCGTGATGCGCAGCTCGCGCAGGTGCGCGACGCCGCGCCGGAGCTCGGTCATCGAAATCACGTCGCGCCAGCGGAACGGCTGATGGTGTGTCGGCACCGGCGGAAGGCGCAGTCCGTACAGGCACAGCGCGCTCGCGAGGTACGAGAGCGAGTCGATGACGAACGCGCCCTCGACGCCACCCCAGCTCACGATCCATCCGCCGAGCCAGGATGCGAGGCTGAGCGTGATGCTCCATGTCGCGGCCGAGATCGCGTAGGCCGTGTGCAGCTCCTCGCGCCGGACCGTGTCGGGCAACGCGGCTGTCCGCGCTGCATCGAAGAAGATGCCGACACCCATTTGCGCTGCGATCAGGAAGTAGAGCAGCGGCAGGTGCGACGGCTCGCGCACGAACAGGAACGAGATCACGATCGCCATGCGCAGCACGTCTGCCGCGATCATCAAGAAGCGGCGCGGCAGCCGGTCTGCGATCGGACCCGCGAGCGGTCCGAGCACGGCCGACGGAATCAGCCGCAGCGCGAGCTCCGCGCCGAACAGTGCGCCGACGCCCACGTGGTCCGCGGCTCCGCCGAGGCGCCCGATCAACGCGAGACACGCGACGCGGTTGAGCCAGTCGCCGGATTGGCTGATGACCTGGGCGAGCCACAGCTTCGTGAACTGTGGATTGCGGCGCAGGAGCTGGATCACCGCGACACGGTAGAGCCGGTTTCATGAGCCGTCGAGTTCGCCCGGTCGTTCCGTGACCGCGGTGAGAAGGAGCCGCGACGACGCACATTCGCACGCCATGCTCGGACGAGGCGCGGCCTGCTCGCCACGACTCGCTGCGGCCCGCGCTGCGCCAGCTGATTCGGTTGGAGAGCGCGGAGCGACCGCGATCCGAAGTCGACGAGATGCGCGCTCGGCGAGCACGACGCGAAGCGCCGCGTCGATGTCCGCGCGTCGCTCGATCGTTGCGTACGATTGCGCGCTCTCGATGCGCATGCCCTCCGATGTCCACCGCGCCTCGCCGCTCCCACAGCGCGCGTGGATCATGCGCCAGACGTGGCACGATCTGCTCTTCGCGCACTACCGCGTCGGCGCGAGAGTGTTGCGCGAGCTCGTTCCTGCGTGCCTCGAGCTGCAGACGTTCGATGGCGCCGCATGGATCGGCGTCGTGCCGTTTCGGATGAGCGGTGTGCGCCTGCGCGGAATGCCGCCGTTGCCGGGTGCCGCTGCGTTTCCCGAGCTCAACTTGCGCACGTACGTCGCACACGACGGCCGGCCGGGTGTTTACTTCTTCGCCTTGGAGGCGCGCAGCCGACTGGCTGTCGAAGCGGCGCGCGCGTGGTTCGGCCTGCCGTACCACCACGCCGCGATGAGCTGCACACCGCGCGACGACGACGTCGTGTATGCCAGTCGTCGCACCGACCGCCGCGGGGCGCCAGCGCGCTTCGAAGCCACGTACGGACCGCGCGGGCACGTGTCGCACGCGCGCGCCGGATCGCTCGAACATTGGCTCACCGAGCGCTATTGCCTCTATTCCGTGTCGAAGCGCGGGGTGCTCTTGCGCGGCGACATCCACCACGAGCCTTGGCCGCTGCAGTCTGCAGCGGCCGAGATCGCGGTCGACACGCTTCCGAGCGCACACGGCATCGAGATCGACACGTCGCCGCCGCTCTTGCACTTCGCGCGGCGTCTGGACGTGTGGTTGTGGGCGCCGCGTTCCGCGAGCGCGTGAGCCGCCGTCAGTTCGCGCCTTGGAGTCTCTGCGCGAAGAACGCGCGCACGAGCGCCCACGCCGCGTCGGCCGACCGCTCGTCGTAGCGCGGATTCGATGGGTTCGCGAACGCGTGCTCTGCGTCGAACGAATGGAGCGCGTGCTGCTTGCCCGCCTTCGAGAGCGCCGCTTCGAACTCGGCGACCGTCGCCGGCGGGATGCTCGCGTCGCGCGTGCCGAAGATGCCGAGGAGCGGCGCGCGCAACGGTTTCAGCGCTTGCGGATCCGTCACCGGGTGCCCGTAGTACATCACCGCGGCATCGAGGTCGGGCGCTGCGAGCGCGAGAGCGAGCGACATCCCGCCGCCGAAGCACCAGCCGATCGAGCCGCGCCGCGGCGCTCGCACGCGCGCGTCCTCGGCGAGAAAACGGTGCGCGGCGAGCAGCGTCGCCGTGGCCTTCGCCGTGTCGACGCCCTTCATCGCGCGCAGCGCGTCCTCGGCGGTCGTCGCGACGGCGCCTCCGTACAAGTCGACGGCGAGCGCGGCATAGCCTTCGGCCGCGAGCCGGTCGGTCCAGTGCTTCACGTGATCGTTCAGTCCCCACCATTCGTGGATGACGACGACGCCAGGCAGCGGCGCGCGCGCGCCCGCCGGCAGCGAGAGGTAGGCGCGATCGGGACCGAGGTCGATCATCGTGCCGGTCAGATGCGGGACGCCGCCCTGTTTGAGCTCGTGCAACGCCTTGAACTCCTCTTCCGAGATCGCGCCGGCTCGCGGCGCCCGGTTCGCAGCCGGCGCTCCGTCGCGGTCACGCGCGGCAGACTCGCAGGCACAGAGCAACACGAGGCAGGCGGAGAGCGAAAGGATCGACGACAGCTTCATCATGGACCTCGTAGACGCGACTCGCGAACGAGGCGCATCGTAGCCCGCATTTCTCACCACCTCCTGCTGCGTTCGCGTCCGCTCGCTTCCGCCCGCGTTGTTGGATCGGAATCGATCCTCGCCGACCTAACAGGTCGGCTCCGGTCGATTCCGATGCAACGCCTTGCCCGAAGCGAGCTGTCGCGCCCTCGCAACGGACGTGGTGAGA
>JBJXHG010000105.1:0-15517 GCA_046160865.1 Planctomycetota bacterium
GCGCGGTTCGACGCGCGGCTCGGCGCTTTAAACGGCGGGGACCCGTTGCATCTGCCTGCGCTCGACTGATATCGCGCAGCTCGCCTCGAACTCACGGCTGCTTCGCGCGTGACGACTTCGACAGCCGTCCTTCCGACGATCGAGCTTCGTCGACTCCGACACACCGGCACTTCCTACAATCGCAGCGCCGCGACGCACCGACCGCTGATCCACCCGCGCGACGGCACATGAACGAGACGGGAAACGATCGTCGTACGAGCGGAGACGACGCGCTCTTACGCTGGCAGCGCAAGCAGGCGCACTACCAGGACCCGGCCGTCGTCGCGCGCTACGACGCCGAGCGCGGCTTCGCGCGCGATCGCGCGACGGCGTCGACGCGCTGGAAGTGGGCCGCGATCGAGCGGCATCTCTTGCGCGAGCTGCCCGCCGGTGCGCGCGTGCTCGACGTGCCGTGCGGCACCGGGCGCTTCACGCGCGCGTGGCTCGGCGCGGACGTGTCGCTCGTGAACGCCGATCTCAGTCTCGCGATGCTAGCGGCGGCGCGCGACGCCGGCGGCGCGCATTCGACGGCGCGCGGCGGACTGGCCGGCAGCGTGCGCTGCGACGCCGGGCATCTGCCATTCGCCGACGCGAGCTTCGACGCGGTCGTGAGCGTGCGCTTCCTGTTCCACGTGCCGCGCCAGCTGCGGGCGGCGTTCCTGCGCGAGTACGCGCGCGTGTCGCGGCGCTTCGTGCTCGTCGACGTGCGCCACAAGTATTGTTGGACGACGCAGTCGAAGCGCCTGCGTGCATGGCTCACCCGCGCGCGTGCGCCGACGCCGCGCTACTCGCTCCGCGACATCGACGCGGATCTCGCGGCTGCCGGGCTCGTGCAGCGCGCGCGCCTGTGGCGCAGCCCGCTCTTCAGCGAGAAGATGCTGGTCGTGTGCGAGAAGCGCTGAGCGCGGTCTGCCGCGCGCAGCGCATGCGCGCAGCGTGCCTTGCACGCGCAGCGCTTTAAGCGGCGGGGACCCGTTGCAATTGCCTGGCGCTCAACTGTGACGTGTCGGTTGCTTGTGGTCACAACGTCCCGCGGCGCGGATGCGAGATGTCGGGCTGCGACGGTGTGTCGGTGCGACTCGACGTTGCGCCGAGGCGGTAGAAGAGCAACGGCAAGGTGCGACCGCACAGTTCGGCGTTCGCAGCTGCCACGGGTCCCCGCCGTTCAAAGCGTGTGGCGCAAGGATGCGCCACACGCATGATGCGCAAGATCTAGGCGCGCGGACGCGCCTAGATCTTGCGCATCATCGCGGGCAGCACTTCACCGCGCAGCTGTGCGAGCGTGCCGCTCTCGATCGCGGCGCGCATGCGGGTGAAGAGCGCGTGGAAGCACGTCACGTTGTGCAAGGTGACGAGCATCGGTCCGAGCATCTCCTCGCTCGTGCACAGGTGGCGCAGCACGCCTCTCGAGAAGCCGGTGCATGCGACGCACGCGCACTCGGGATCGAGCGGCGCGCGATCCTCGCGCCAGACTTGATTGCGCAAGTTCACGCGACCGCGGCTCGTGAACGCGTTGTGATTGCGTCCGTGACGCGTCGGCGTGACGCAGTCGAACAAGTCGATGCCACGCTCGATCGCGTCGAAGAAATCCTCGGGCGTGCCGACGCCCATCAAATAGCGCGGTCGATCGTCGGGCAGGAACGGCGCCGACGCGGAGACGGCCGCGCGCATGTGCTCGCGCTCCTCGCCGACGCTGACGCCACCGATCGCGTAACCGACGAGATCGTGCTCGAGCGCGGCGGCGAGGTTTTCACGCCGCAAGTCCGCGTGGATCCCGCCCTGCACGATTCCGAAGAGCGCCTGGCCGCTCTCCTCGCCGCCGAGTTCGCGGTGGCGCCTCACGCAGCGTGCGAGCCAGTTCTGCGTGCGCGTGCAGGCGTCCGCAACGGAGGCGCGGTCCGTAGGATCGGCCGGACAGTGGTCGAGCGCCATTGCGACGTCGGCGCCGAGCTTGCGCTGGATGTCGACCGCGCGCTCGGGCGTCAGTCGAATCGGTGCGCCGTCGACGATCGAGCGCAAGCTGACACCGTCGTCGTCGATGCGCACGGTGTCGGACAAGCTGAACACCTGGTAGCCGCCCGAATCGGTGAGGATCGGTCCGTCCCAATTCATGAAGCGGTGCAAGCCGCCGAGCTTGGCGACGACCTCCTCGCCGGGGCGCACGTGCAGGTGATAGGTGTTGGCGAGCACCATCTGCGTGCCGGCTGCCGCGAGATCGCGCGGGAACACGCCCTTCACCGTTCCGCGCGTCCCGACCGGCATGAACGCGGGCGTGCGCACGTCTCCATGCGGCGTCGTGAACACGCCCGCGCGCGCGTGGCCGTCGCGTGCTTCGAGCCGGAAGCCGAAGCCATGGCGCTGGAAGCTCGCGAGCGTCACTCGCGGAAGAGTCCCGCAGGGCCCGCCGGCAGATCGATCGCGGCGAGACCGCTGCGCGTCACGACGCGCCCGCGGCCCGTCTTCTGCACGAAGCCCGAGCGCAACAAGTGCGGCTCGAACACGTCCTCGATCGTGTCCTCCGCTTCGCCGACGGCCGCCGCGATCGTCTTCAAGCCGACCGGCTGGCCGCCGTTCAGCGCGAGGCAGCGCAGGATGCGCCGGTCGAGGTCCTCGAGGCCGTTGTCGTCGACGCCCAAGCGCTCGAGCGCCTCGCTGCACAGCGCGCTCGACAGACGCGGGAGTCCGCGCACTTGTGCGAGGTCGCGCGCGCGCCGCAAGAAGCGGTTCGCGATGCGCGGCGTGCCGCGGCTGCGTTCGGCGAGCAGCCGCGCCGCGTGCGTCTCGAGCTCGACCGCGAGGATGCTCGCCGAGCGCAGGAGGATCTGCTCGAGATCTTCCGGTGGATAGGGGACGAGGCGTTCCGCGATGCCGAAGCGGCCGCGGAACGGCGCGGTCAACAGACCCTCGCGGGTCGTCGCGCCGACGAGCGTGAATGGCTCCAGCTTGAGCGGCAGGATCCGCGCGTGCGGACCTTGGTCGAGCGTGAAGTCGACGCTGAAGTCCTCCATCGCGGTGTAGAGGTATTCCTCGACCGGTGCCGGCACGCGATGGATCTCGTCGATGAAGAACACATCGCCGCGCTCGAGCTGGGTCAGGATGCCGACGAGGTCGCGCGGCCGTTCGAGCGCCGGCCCGCTCGTGCTGTGCAGCTTGCCGCCGAGCTCGCGCGCGAGGATGCGCGCCAAGCTCGTCTTGCCCAAGCCGGGCGGACCCGAGAGCAGGACGTGATCGAGCGGCTCGCCGCGCGCTCGTGCGGCTTGGATGGCGATGCGCAGGTTCTCGTGCGTGCGCGCTTGGCCGACGAACTCGGAAAACGTGCGCGGGCGGAGCTGGGTTTCGAGGTCGCGCTCGGGGTCTTCGCTCGCCTCCCGAGCGACATCGAGTGCCTGCGGATCGAACACATGCTCGCTCGGAACCATCGCGGCGTGAGCATAGCAGCCCTTGGTGAAAGTGCTTCGAGCGCGGATGCGGCCCGTTCGCGTCGGAACTGAGAGCCTGGTTCGTCGCGGCCTTCGCCGGCGCGTTGCATCCTGAAACGGGCTAGCCCGCATTTCTCAGCGCGTCGGTCGCGAGGTCGTCCTGGCGCGCTGCTTCGGACGCGCCGACACGACCGCTGCACACAATGGTGGGAGATCCGGGAGGGCCACGGTCGCCCGGTCCGCGCGTGCGCCGCCGATCCCGCGCTGCGGCGCGCGTCGATCCGGTCGCGGCTTCATGCACTGCGGCTCGACGCGCGCGTGAGCGGACAGCGATTTCTTGACAGAGGGGGGGGTGTGCCTAGACTGGCCGCGCGTTCCTGCCGCCCGCGCGGCGTGCGGTGGCGCACGAGCGCTGGTCGTCCGACGCACGCTCGCGAGCCGGGGGCGCGCCTCCCGTCCCGCAGGCGGGTCGTCGCGCGACGCATGGCTCCAGCAGTAACTCGTTGAGCTAGAGAAGGTAAGGACGCATCCCCATCGGGTCCGAGACTTTTACCGCCCGCGGAATGGGTCTTGTCCAACCGCCGCCCGCCTGCTCTCCGTCCGCAGGCACTTGACGCTCCTACGCCGTCGGCCCGTGTGCCGACTGACAGGTGAACTCCCCATGACGAACAATCGGTTGTCGCTGGTGCTGCTCGGATCGCTGACCGCGGGCCTCGGAGCTTGCGGTAGTGGTGGTTCGGAGAGCACCAACTCGACCATGGACCTCGTCCAGGTCTCCAACGGCTTCGGTCAAGTCCTTCCGCACCAAGTGCTGAAGGTCGGTGACAACGGTCAGATCACGAACACCGTCATTTCGATCCGGACGCTCGACGACTTCCTGCGCAACGTCAATTCGTTCAACCCGGTGCGAGCGCCGATCCTGTTCCCGCCGACCGCGACGTTGCCGACCAACGCTCCCGGCAACCAATTCTTCTTCGCGGAGTTCTCCCAGGACATCGACATCGACAGCGTGCTCGACGCGGCGCCGGGATCCCAGGCGAACTCGGGGCTGCTCGGCTCGATCACGCTCGTCGCGGTGAACCCTTCGACGGGCACGAGCTCCTCGGTGCCGTGCCGCGTGCTGATCAACGGCTTCACATACGCGGGCTCACCGGATCCGGGCACGGGACTCCTGCCGCTCCAGCGCTGGGTCGAGCTCGACGTCAACGGCGCTCCGCAGCTCGCCGCGGACGGACTGTTCGCGGGCATCGGCTTCCCCGGCACGCCCGGATTCGAGTTCTCGGGTGGCTCGCAGCTCGTGTCGCCGCGCACGGTCGTGCTCGTCGCGGACGCCGACCAGAATCTCGCGACACTCGAGCGGTTCCCGACCGGAAGCCAGCTGCGCCTGCGCATCACGACCGGCGTGAAGTCGACCGGTGGTCGCGCGCTCGTGCGGCAAGCGCTCGCGTCGACGACGGTCGGCCCGGACAACTTGAAGCCCGAGGTCGCGCTCACTCCGCCGCCGTCCAACCAGCCCGTCGTCACGCCGGGTCAAGGTGACACCCAGGTCGACCCGCTCACGAACATCCGCATCGAGTTCACCGAGCCGGTGCAACCGCTCACGCTCGGCTCGATCGACCCTTCGATCGTGCCGATTCTGTCCGCGGCGGTATTCGTCGAGTTCGGCCCGCAGGCGGGCAAGGTGCGCGTGCCGTTCACCGTGCAGCCGGTCAGCGTGTTCGACCTCTCGACGTACGATCTCGTGCCCGCGTTCCACTTCCCGGGCCAGGGTCCGGTCGGTCTGTCGTGCCTCGACTTCAACCGCATCGACGTGACCGTCAACCCGACGCAGTTCCGCGACCTCGCGAACAACGTCAACGGCTTCGGCGCGACCACGTTCTTCATCACCGGTGAAGGGCAAGGCCTCACGAACGCGCCGGTCACGCCGGACACCGTCTACATCGGTCGTGCGGGCGCCGTCCCGGGCTTGTCGGTCGTCGACTTGAACGGCTTCGGCGCGTCGACCGGCGATCCGACGTTCGACCCGAACTTCCAGGTGTTCGCGGAGGGCTTCTCGAACTTCCCGAACAACCCGAACGTGCGTCTGCAAGGATCGCTCGTTCGCCCGACGCTCTCCGCGGGCACGTGCACGATCAACGGTGGCTCGTCCGGCGTGTTCACGCTGACGCGCGATTCGTCACTCGAGAACTTGCTCGTGCGCGCGCCGGACCTGACTTCGGTGGGCGACATGATGCTCGGCCACGCGCTGGACTCGACGTTCAACAACGGCCCGGCACCGTTCGGCTGCCAAGCGGGCGGCGGTGCGCTGTGCACGCTCGACGGTCAGAAGGTGATCACGCCGCAACCGAACGGAAACATCACGGGTGGCGGCAACAGTCCGAGTAACACGCTCGTGCCTGTGCCGCTCTCCGCTGGCGGGTTTGGCAACGGCGCTGCGGGCTTCGGCGCGGAGAATTTGATGAACTGGGCACCGCACCCGAATCCTCCGCCGCTCGTCTTCCCGCCGATCTGCATCTCGCCGTACATCGGTGGACAGGAGCCGACGTCGATCGACACGATCACGACGGTTGCCGGCGGCGTCTTCGGCGGAACGGGCCTCGCGAACTTGCTCGTGCCCGGTGATCCGTTCGGCACGCCCACGGCCGCGAATCCGCAGCCGCCGAACGGACTGCTCACGCCGGAGCAGAACGGGTTCTTCGTCGGACCGTCGGTCGGTCAATCCACGATCGGCAACTGCTTGCCGTACATGATCCGGCAGCAGATCGGCCACTACCTCTACGTGATCGATCGCGGCCGCCGCGAGGTCGTCGTGCTCAACAGCAACCGCATGACGGTCGTCGACCGCATCCCGACTCCGGATCCGACGACGCTCGCCATGTCGCCGAATCTCGACCTGCTCGCGGTCGTGAACCAAATCGGCAACCTGGTTTCGTTCATCGACATCGATCCGAACTCCTCGACGTTCCACCAAATCGTCCAAGAGACGGTCGTCGGCAACCGTCCGCGCGGCATCGCGTGGGATCCGGGCAACGAAGATGTGTTGGTCTGCAACGAAGCCGACAGCACGATGTCCGTGATCTCGGCGTCGTCGGGCACGGTGCGCCGTGTGATCGCGTCGCAGCTCAACGAGCCGTTCGACCTGGCGATCACGCCGCGACAACAGTGCTGGGGCTACTCGCGCAACGTCTATTTCGCCTACATCCTGAACCGCAACGGCCGCGTGGCCGTGTTCGAATCGGGTCCGAACAACGTCAACGGCTGGGGCTTCGACGACATCATCGGCATCGCGCCGACGACGTTCCGCAATCCGAAGGCGATCCAAGCCGACCAGGTCGATCTGCGCTCGGCGGTGTGGATCGCACACGAGGGTCCGATCGACCTGCTGAATGATCAATCGGGTCCGGCCGGCGTGCCGGCGATCTCGAAGCTCGTGATCGAGAGCGCGCTGAGCGGAGCCTTGCTGTTGAACACGCAGGGCACGAACCCGCAGTTCCGCGACATGGCCGTCGCCGTGCAGGTGTCGATCGGAGCGAACGCGCTCTCCGGCCTGCCGGCCGACATCGCGTTCGACAACATGCGCAGCGTGTCGGGTTTGCCCAATTTCTCGTCGCAGTTCAGCGCTTCGGCGCCGGTCCCGCTCAATGGGAAGCACATGCTCCGTGGCGCGTGTCAGATAGTGCAGAACAACAGCGAGCCGCGCTTCATGTTCGTCGCAATCCCGAATCCGCTGCAAGGCAGCGGGGTCGTAGACGTGATCCGCGTGGACGGCGGTTTCGACCGCGTCGACACGAATCCATTCGTGGCGGGCGTGCAGTCCATCCAGGCGCCGAACGTGCAAGTGGTCATGGACTACTTCCGGCAGTAAAGCCCGAGGTCACGGTGAATCCAGCGCCCGCGGCCCCGAGTCGCGGGCGCTGTCGTTTCCTGGCACGCGCGCCGCGCGTGGATTCCGCGCGCGTGTGTCATCGGTTAGGAATGTCGTGCGTCATGCCGGATCCGGAACGAGTGCGGTCGATGTTCGCGCGCATCGCGCCGCGCTACGACCTCCTGAATCGCGTGCTGTCCGCCGGCATCGATCAGCGCTGGCGGCGCGCGTTGCTCGCGCGCGCGTCACCGGTAGTCGGCCGCGACGTCGTCGACGTGTGCTGCGGAACGGGTGACATCGCTCTCTCGTTCGCGCGCGCGGGCGGGCGCGTCGTCGGCGTCGACTTCACGGACGAGATGCTGCACCTCGCGCGCAAGAAGGCCGTGCGCCGCGCGCAGGACGCGGCACCGCTGTTCGTGCGCGGGGATGCGCTGCTACTGCCACTCGCTTCGGCGAGCACCGACGTGTGCAGTGTCGGATTCGGAATTCGCAACGTGGCGGATCCGGCTGCGATGCTGCGCGAGATGGCGCGCGTGCTGCGTCCCGGCGGACTCGCGCTCGTGCTCGAGTTCGGTGTGCCGCGCGGCGCGGTGCTGTCGCGCGTCTATCGCGCTTACTTCACGCGCTGTCTGCCCACGGTCGGCGGGCTCGTCTCGCGCGACCGCAGCGCGTACGAGTACTTGCCGCGCACCGTGCTCGCCTGGCCGGCCCCCGAGGAGTTCCAGAGCTGGATGGAGCGCGCCGGCCTCGAGCGCTGCGGCTTCCGCGTATTGTCGCGCGGCATCGCGTGCTTGCACTGGGGTCACGTCCCGGCCATCCGCACGACGTGAGCGCGCGCGTAACCGCAGAGGATCGCCCGTCGTCACGCACCGCCGAGCGTGGCGTCGCCGTCGGATTCCTCGCGCTGCTGCCGCTGTTCGTCGCCTACGAGTGCGCGCTCGCGCCGGACGGACCGCGCAACACGGCGGAGCGCGTGCTCGCGTTGCCGATCGCGCGCGTCGGTCTCGACGTACCGCTCGCGCGCGCGGCGATTCTCGCAGCGCTCGCGCTCCTGGCGCTCGCGACGCTCTTTCGCGTGCGTAGCGAGCTGGCTCTGCTCCCGCGCCTCGTGCGCATCGTCGGCGAGGGTCTCGCGTGGGGCGCCGTGCTCGGGCCGCTGCTCTTGCTCGTGCTGCGCGTCGCGCGCCTCGAGCCGCCGGTGCCCGAGCTCGCCGCTGCCGCGGAGCCGAGCGCCGCGCGTCTGCGCGACGCGGCGCTGCTCTGCGGCGGGGCGGCGCACGAGGAAATCGTGTTCCGCGTCGGCATCCAGAGTCTCGCGTTCCTCGCGCTTTCCGCGCTGTGCCGGGCCGTTTCGGCCGGCGCGAAGCTGCGCGCGTTCGTCGCCGAAACCGGCTCCGTCGCGGCCGGCGCGGCGGCGTTCGCGACCGCCCACCTCGGCCTCGCCGCGGCGTTCGTCCACGCGCGCGGCGAGCCCTTCGAGCTGCGCGTCTTCACATGGCGCGCCGCGGCGGGCATCCTGCTCGCGGTCCTGTTCCGCTGGCGCGGCGTCGGAGTGGCCGCGTGGGCGCACGCGGGCCTCGACTTGGCGCTCTTCCTCGGCGCCGGACCGCACGTGTTCCTATGACGCGCTATTTCGTCGGCATAACCGGAGCGAGCGGGCATGCGTACGCGCACGCGCTGCTCGTCGCGCTCGTGCGCGCGGGGCACGACGTCGACGTCAGCGTCACGGAGGCCGGCTCGAAAGTGCTCGCGCACGAGCTCGGCGTCGACGCGGGACGGCGCGGCGAGAAGCTCTCCGCAGCGCTTCCCGATTGGCTCGGCGCAGACGTCGCGCGCCGCGTGCGCGCGTTCGACAGCGACGCGATCGAAGCGCCGCCGTCGTCGGGAACCGCGCTCTCTGGCGGCGTGATCGTGTGTCCGTGCAGCATGGGTACGCTGGCGCGCATCCGCGTCGGCTTCAGCCACAACCTCGTCGAACGTGCGGCCGACGTCGCGTTGAAGGAAGGGCGCAAGCTCGTGCTCGTCCCGCGCGAGACGCCGCTCTCGCAGATCCATCTCGAGAACCTGCTCGAGCTCGCGCGCCTCGGCGCGACCGTGCTGCCCGCGATGCCGGGCTTCTACCACCATCCGCGCACCGTCGACGACCTCGTCGCGCACGTCGTCGGCAAGATCCTCGATCGTCTCGGCGTCGAGCACGGCGGCGCGCGCTGGAGCGGGCTCGCTCCCGCCGCGGAAGATCCGGGCCTGGAGCGAAGCGAGCCATGAAGGAGCGGGACGAGCGATGAAACGGCTCGGCGCGTATCTCTCGCTCGTGCGCTTCAGCCACTCCGTGTTCGCGCTGCCGTTCGCGTTGTCGGGCGCCTGGCTCGCCGCGGGCGGACGTCCGCCGCTCGCGCGTCTCGCATGGATCGTCGCGTGCGCGGTGTGCGCGCGCACGGCCGCGATGGCGTTCAATCGTTTGGTCGATCGCGAGATCGACGCCGAGAATCCGCGCACACGCGGACGCGAGCTCCCGTCCGGCCGCATCTCGACGAGCGGCGCGAGCGCGCTCGTCGCGGTGGCTTCCGCTGCGTTCGTCGCGTGCGCGTTCCAGCTCAATGCCTTGTGCGGCTGGCTCGCGCTGCCCGTGCTCGCGGTGCTCTTCGCGTACAGCTACTTCAAGCGCTTCAGCGTCGCCGCGCACGCCGTGCTCGGCTTGTCGCTCGGCTTGGCGCCGCTCGGCGCGTGGCTCGCGGTGCGCGGCTCGTTCGATGGCTTGCTCGCGCCCGTGCTCTGGCTCGCCGGCGCCGTCGTGACGTGGGTCGCCGGCTTCGACTTGATCTACGCCTGCCAAGACGCGGAGTTCGACGCGCGCCGGCGGCTCTACTCGTTCCCCGGACGCTACGGCATCCGCGCGTCGCTCGGGCTCTCGCGCGCGTTGCACGTCGCGACCGTGGCGTGTCTCGCGCTCGTCGGACTGACGGCCGGGCTCGATTGGATCTACGCAGCGTCCGTCGCGCTCGTCGCGCTGCTCTTGTGGTGGGAGCACCGGCTCGTGTCGCCCGACGACTTGTCGCGCGTGGACATGGCGTTCTTCACCGTGAACGGCTGGGTGGGAATCGGGCTGTTCGTTGGATTGGCGCTCGATCGCGCGGTGCTGGGGAGCTGACGATGGCCGCAACCAAGAAGAGTGGTGCCAAGGAAGTCGATCCGCCGACGCAGATCGCGCGGCTCGCGCTGGCGTTGCAGTCGGGCGTCGCGCTGCCGCGCGGCGTGCTCGTGCGTGGCGACGAGCGTTACTTCCGCGAGCAAGCGCTCGCGCTCGTGCGGGCCGCGGGAGAGAAGCACGCGCTCGAGATCGCTGCGCACGACGCACACGATCCCGACTTCGATCTGCGCGCTCTGGCGAGCGATCTCGCGGCGCTGCCGATGTTCTCGAGCGGCCGCCTGATCGTGTTGCGCAACGCAGGCTCCTTGTTGAAAAAGGAGAGCGCCGCTGAGAACGGGATCCTGCGCGCGCTCGTCGCGTTCTTGTCCGACACGACGATTCCCGGCGCGCTCGTGGTCGACGCGGAATCGCTGCGCGCCGATCACGCGCTCGCGAAGGCGACCGTCGCTGCGGGCGGGGTCGTGCTCGCGCTCCGGCGCCTGTACGAGAGTGCGCCGCCGTGGAACCCGGATCCGCGGCAAGCCGAGCTCGTGCGCTGGATCTTGGACCGTGCGCGCGCACTGCACGCGACGGTGACCGTCGACGACGCGCTGTACCTCGCCGCCGCTACGGGGAACGACTTGTTCGGTCTCGATCGCGATCTCGTCGGGCTCGCACAGCGCAAGCACGCCAGCGTGCGCACGCAGGTCGGCGTTTCGCGCGGAGCGGCGCCGTGGGAGGTGGCGGACGCGCTCTGCCGCGGCGATCTCGAACGCGCGTTGATGGGCGTCGAGAGCCTGTTCCGCTTCGGCTTCGTCGACAAGGGCGGCGCGCGCGAGACGGATCGCAACGCGCTGCTCGCGATCTTTTTCGCGAGCTTGCGTTCGCAGCTGCGCACGCGCATCGCGGCGGGCGCGCGCTCCGAGCCTGGCGAGCGCTCGCACTCGGAATGGACCGCGATGTTCGAGGACGCCGCGCGCGTCGAGCGCAAGTCGCGCAGCGGCAGCACGGTCGATGCGAACGACGTCGTGCTGTTCGCGACACGCTGGTGCAAAGCGGCGCCGGCGGCTTTCGGCGGACGCCGCGGCCGTTAGAGCGCCACGCGAGTTGGCCCCGGACTGATAGACTCCGCCGCCCATGACGTCGCCGGACCAAGCCTCGCGCGCGCGCATCGCCGTCTTGTCGGACCGCGTCCGCAATCAAATCGCGGCGGGCGAGGTGATCGAGCGCCCGGCCTCGGTCGTCAAGGAACTGTGCGAGAACGCGCTCGACGCCGGCGCGCGCCAGCTGCACGTCGAGCTCGAAGAGGGCGGCACGCGCTTGATCCGCGTCACCGACGACGGCGGTGGCATGCCGCGCGAGGACTTGGAGCTCGCATTCATCGCGCACGCGACGAGCAAGCTGTTCGAAGTCGCCGACCTCGACCACATCGCCTCGCTCGGCTTCCGCGGGGAAGCGCTCGCGTCGATCGGTGCCGTCGCGCGCTGCCGCATCGTCACGCGCCTCTCCGATGCACCGATCGGCTGGCGCATCGACGACGAAGGCGGGACGATCGGCCCCGCCATCGAAGCCGGCGCTCCGCAGGGCACGAGCGTCGAGGTGCGCGACCTGTTTTTCAACGTGCCTGCGCGACGGCGCTTCTTGAAGCGCACGGCGACCGAGCTCGCGCACGTCTTGGACGTCTTGCAGCGGCTCGCACTCGCGCACGAAGGCGTCGGCGTGACCGCGATGCACGACGGTCGGCGCTTGTACGACGTCGAAGCGGCGCTGGATCTGCGCGCGCGCATCCGACGGACGTTCGGAGCGGACCTCGCGGACAGCCTGGCACCCGTCGACGCGCGCGACGGCGATCTCTCGCTCTCCGGCTACGTGGCCCCTCCGCGGCTCGCGCGCGCGGACACGTCGCGTCAGATGTGGTTCTTGAACGGCCGCGCGTTGAAGGACCGCGTGCTGATCCGTGCGCTCAAGGAAGCCTGCCGCGGCATCGTGTTCGAGAACCGGCAAGCGGTCGCGTTCCTGCGCCTCGCGATGGATCCGTCCAAGGTCGACGTCAACGTGCACCCGACGAAGGCCGAGGTGCGCTTCCGCGACGACAAGCGCTTGTTCGGCTTCCTCGTGCACCACTTGCGCGAGGCGATCACACGCACCGACATGGCGACGCCGGGCGAGCGCTTGATAGCGATCGCAGATCGGCGCGAAGCCGCGGTGCGCCAAATGGACGCGCGCTTCGAAGCGCCGTATCCCGACGTCTCACGTCCGCGCCGCGAACCGCTCGCCGTGTTCGAAGTGGCCTCGCCCGTCTTGCGCGAGCGATCGCCGTCCGATGTCGCGCGCGCGGATGCTTCGGCGACGGATGCGCCGCCCTTCGCGACGATCTCGCTCGCGCATTCACCCGCGCCGGGTGCTTTCCTCCAAGTCGCACGCACGTACATCGTGCGTGGCTTGCCTGACGGCTTCGAGGTCATCGACCAACACGCGCTGCACGAGCGCGTCACGTACGAAGGTCTGCTCGCCGATCTCGAGCGCGGCGCCGTCGAGACACAGCGCTGGCTCGTGCCGGAGCTCGTCGAGCTATCACGGGACGAAGTGCAGCGACTCACCGCGCACTTGCCGGCGCTCGGGCGCATCGGAATCGATCTCGCCGTGTTCGGCGACACGACGATCGCGGTGCACGGCTTGCCGGCGCGGCTCGCGCGGCCGAAGCCGGAGCTCATCGTGCGTGACGTGCTGGCGACGATGACCGACGCGCGCGCGCCGGAGAGTCGCGAAGTGCTCGAAGCCGTGTTGCAGCGCGCCGCGTGCCGCTCATCCGTGATGGCGGGCGACGAGTTGTCGACGGAGGAGATCCGCGCTCTGCTCGAGCGCGGCGAGAAGCTTCTGTCCGACCAAACGTGCGTACACGGGAGACCGACGCGGGTGCGGTTCGCGCTGTCGGATTTGGAGAAGGCGTTTCACCGCCGTTGAGCTCGAAGGAGCTCGGCAGCCAACTGGCTCGAGTCGTGTGTCTCCGAGTTGCGACGCGCCAAATCGCCGATGAACTCGGTCGCGACTGCCGTCGACGCGCGCGGGGCTCGAGTTCGGTCGCTACGGCACGAAATCGTCCGCCGTCAACTTCGCCCGCAGCGTCGCCTTGCCTTGCACGAGGTAGATGTCCGAGCTCGCGTCCTTGCGGAACGCGAGCGGCTTCGAGGTCGGATCGACTTCGTACACGACCATGTGGTGGGGGACGTGGAAGCCGTCGAGCGGGCGCGGCTCGCCGAGCACGATGAAGAGCGTCGACGCGCTCACGCCGGCCGGGGCGCCCGGATCGTTGACGAGCGCGAACGCGACGAGACCGCTCTTCGGATCGATGCCGAGCGACACGCGGTAGAGCTTCTCACCCGCGGCGACCGGCGCGTTCGGCGACGACCCACGCTGCAGGTGGAAGTCGGGGCTCTCGATCTCGAGCCAGCGCATCGTGCTCGCGCGCGTCGCGGCGGACGGCGGCAATCCCGCCGGAGCTTGGTCGCGCAGCGCGAGCCGCACGATGCGCAGCGAGCGCGGATCCGTGAGCGCGACGAAGTTGCGCGCGATCGCGACGCTGTCGTCGAGTTGCCGGCGGTCCTCGGCGTACGCGCGGTCGACCGCGAGCGAGATCTTCTCCTTCGTCTTCGGATCGATCAGCCAATCGCCTTTCGGACCGCGCAGCTGCTCGCGCGCGCTCGCCGTCGTCGCGCGCAGGAAGCTCGGCGCGAGGAAGCGAAAGCGCGCTTGGAAGTCGTTGCTCTGTTGCTGATGCGCCTTGTAGCGCACGTCGAGGGCGAGATCGAAAGCGCGCACGGGCTCGCGCGCGGCCCCCGGCGCGAGGCTCTTCTCGCACACCGTGTTCCAGGCCTCGCGCGCGGCAGGCGCCGTGTCCGCGGGCAGCACGCCCGGCTCGACCTGCTTGCCGGTCGCGTCGACGAACGTTGCCGCAGCGCCGCTGCTCGGCGGCGCGGGCATCGGCGGAGGCGTGTCCTGCGGTGACGGGAGCGCGAGAGCGAGCGCGAACGCGTGCGCGGCGAAGGACAGCATGGCGTCACCTTACGTAGGACGCCGCAGCGCTGCTAGGCTCGCCGTGTATGCCTCGGACCTTCGATCCACAGCACGTCGGCTTCCTGGTCGGCACGACCGCGGCCGGCAAGAGCGCCGTCGCGCTCGCGCTCGCCGAGCGCGCCGATGCGGAGATCGTTTCGCTCGACTCGATGCAGGTCTACCGCGGCATGGACATCGGCACCGCCAAGCCGAGCGCCGCGGAGCGCGCGCGCGTGCGGCACCACATGCTCGACCTCGTCGCACCGAACGAGAGCTACGACGTGCAGCGCTATCTCGCCGATGTGGTGCCCGTGCTCGCAGCGCTCGCGGATGCGGGCCGGCGCGTGCTCGTCGTCGGCGGGACCGCGTTCTACCTCAAGGCGCTCGTGTCGGGACTCTTCGAGGGTCCGCCGGTCGACCGCGCGTTGCGTGCGGCGATCGAAGAGCGCGCGCGCGAGCACGGCAACGCGGCGCTGCACGCCGCGCTCGCGGGCATCGATCCGCGCGCGGCCGCGCGCATCCACGCCAACGACACGAAGCGTGTCGTGCGCGCGCTCGAGGTGTTCGAGCAGACCGGCCGTACGCTCTCCGATTGGCAGACGCAGTGGCCGTCACGCAGCACGCTCGCCGTCGAAGATCTGCGCTGCATCGCGCTCGACGTCGCGACGACGGATCTCGACGAGCGCATTCGCGCGCGCACGCGCGCGATGCTCGACGGCGGCTGGCCCGCGGAAGCGGCGCGCATCCGTGCGGACACCGGGTTCGGAACGACGGCGGTCCAAGCGCTCGGCTACGCGGACGCGCTGGCGCTCCACGACGGTGTGATCTCACGCGAGGAATGCGCAGAGCGCATCGCGCTCGTCACGCGGCAGTTCGCGCGGCGCCAGCGCACGTGGTATCGCAAGCTGTCGGGCGCGCACTGGTTCGAAGCGCCGCGCGAGTTGGTCGGAGTGCCGGTTGACGAGATGCTCGATGCGCTCGGCTGGCGCTCGTGAGCGCGCCATGCGCGCTCAC
>JBJXHG010000106.1:0-14670 GCA_046160865.1 Planctomycetota bacterium
AGATCGTCGTCGCTGGCAAGGCGCGAGGGTGCAGGCAACCTGTCAGGTTTCCGAACCCGAGCAACGCCGCCAGCGCAGAGGAGATCGAGCTTGGTGAGAGCGAACTTCTGACTCAGGACACTAGCGACGGACGTGGCGTAGACTCCGCACTCGAGCATGCATTCGAACTCGTGCGCGCCCGCCTGGAGCCGCTGGGCCGCGATCGCGGGGCTCGTCGTCGCGGTGACGTTCGGCGCGTGCGTGCGGCTCCACGGGATCGCGAGCGTGTTGCCGTACGGCGTGGAGAGCGACGGCAAGATCCTCCCCGCGCAAGTGGAGGACATCCGCCGCGGTCGCACGGACGCGCCGAGCGACGAGTGGCAGTTCTACCCGCACCTCGTCGCACACGTCGCGGCGCTCTTTCCGGCGAGCGCCGCGCGTGCGCCCGAATCGGCGAGCCTGCACGAGCACTTGGCCGCGGCACGCGCGCCGATCGAGGACGTGCGCCGCGCCGTCGCATGGCTCTCACTCGTCGCCATTCCCGCGACGTGGTTGCTCGCGCGCGCTTTCCTGGGCCCGCTCGGTGCGTGGATCGCGGCGATGGGCGTCGCGTCGAGCTTGCTTTCCGTGTGGTTCGCGCAGCAAGCGCGACCGCACGCGCCGGCAGCCGCGCTCGTCGTGCTCGCGCTGTGGACGTGCGTGCGGCTGCGTCGCGTGCCGACGCTCGTCCGCGGCCTGCGGCCTCGCGATCGGCGCGTTGCAGAGCGGGCTCGCCGTGCTCGGCGCGCTCGTCGCCGCGCACGCGTTCGGCGAGCGCGCCGACCCACGACCACGCGCATGGTCGCGCAACGCGGCACGGATGCTCGCATCGCTCGCGATCGCGGCGTTCGTCGGTGCGCTGTTCCAGCCGCGCGCCGATCTTCACACAGTGCCCGTCGAGGTGGCCGGGCTCGGCTACCGCGGCACGTCGTTCGAGTTCTACGGACACAGCGTGCTCCTCGGACTGTTCGACGGCGGAGGCTTCAGGACGGTTGCGGAGACGCTCTGGATCTTCGAGCCGCAGTGGCTCGTGCTCGGGGCGCTCGCGCTCGTGCCGTGGCAGCGTTCGAGCGCGACATGCGCGCGTGACACGCGCGCGAAGGCGCGCGACGTGTGGATCGTGCTCGCGTACGCGGTGCCCTACGCGCTCGCGATCGGCATGTACGCGCGCACGTTCGAGCGCTTCGTGCTCCCGCTCGTGCCGCTCGTCGTGATCCTCGGCGCCGCCTTCGCCGAGCGTGTGCTCGAGCACGCGCCCGGCGCACGCGCACGCACGGCGCTCGCGGCGGCCGTGCTCGCGATCACGGTCGCGGCACCGGCGGCGGCCGCCGTGCTGCTCGCACGCGTGCGCGGCGCGGAGGACACGCCGACTCGTGCGGCGCAGTGGATCCGGACGCACCTCGACCCGAACGACGACCGTGTGCTGCTCGTTCCGTACCTCGACCTGCCGCTCGTGCGGAACGAGCGCGCACTCGTGGAAGGCACGAAGACCGGCTGGGCGACGCCGTGGCGCGCGTACCAGCAGAGCTTCGCCGAGCCGCTCGCGACGGACACGGGCTACGCGCTGCACGACCTCTCGCGCGCCAGCGCCGACGCGCGCGCGCAGCTCGCGAGCGATCCGGTCGCGCACTTCCGAGCGCTCGGAATGCGCTACGTCGCGATCGCGCTGCCGTATTTCTCCGCCGACGAGCCGACGATCGGCCACTACCACCGCGCGTTGCGCCGCGATGCCGAGCGCGTCGTGCGCGTGACGTCCGGGCGGCACGAATCCGAGGCGGATGTCGCGCTCGAGTTCGAGTACGGCGCGCGTCCGTATCCCGCGCCGCTCGCGTGGCTGCTCGCGTCGTGGTTCGAAGCGCCGGGCCCGGTGATCGAGATCTACCGGCTGCCGTGACGCATCCGATCGATGCGAAGGGCCGGTAGGTCTCCACGACGGGACCGATCGCCGCCCGCGGCTTCGCAGTTAGCACATTTCTCCCCGCGCCCTGCTGCGGCCGCGCCAACTCGCACGGAGTGGCGTTGTTGGATCGGAATCGATTCTCGCGGACCTTCCAGGTCACCTCCGGTCGATTCCGATGCAACGCCGTGCTCCGAGCGCGCTGGCGCAACCTCGCGACGGACGTGGAGAGAAATGCGGGCTCGCGCTTCGAGCGCGACGCCGACGAGGTAGCGCGCGCCGAGCGCGTGGAAGTGCGCGATCGAAGCGCGCGAGCAAGTACGCGTTGCGCACCCCGTCGACGAAGCGCAGCGGCTCCTGCCCAGTGCGGCGGCTGGAATCGTCCTGGAGGGATTCGTACCCGCTCGTTTCGGCGCGGGCGGCGTGTGTCGCCACGGCGCCCGTGAGCGCGAGCTCGGCAAGGCGCGCGTCGGCCCGCCGATCCGCACGCGCTCGCGCGTCACGTCGCGACGGTGCGGGCTGCTACACTCCCGCCGCATCGGCCCCGTCACGATGGAATCCCCTCGAGTGCGACTGCGTGGACTCGGCTGGATCGTGTTGCTCGCACTCGCTGCGACCCTTCGACTCGGCAGCGTCGATTTCCTCCTGCCGCACGTCTCCGAGCCCGACGGCGTCGTGCTCACGACGCAGGTCGAGCTGCTCGAGACGGGCGCTGCGCATCCGGAGCGCGAGCTCAACTACGGCTTCTATCCGCTGCTCGTCGCCGGCCTGACGGTGGCGGCGACGAGCCCGGGTGCCGTGCCGCCGCCGGACGCGCCGCTCGCCGAGCACTTGCGCGCCGCGTCGGACCGCCACGTGCGGATCCGAGTCGTCGTCGCGCTGCTCTCGCTCCTCGCGGTGCCGGCGACGTGGCTCGTCGCGCGCCGTTTGCTCGGCGCAGGCGGTGCGTGGATCGCCGCTGCGTTCGTGTCGCTGAGCTTCCTCTCGCTGTGGTTCGCGCAGCAAGCGCGCCCGCACGCCGCGGCGACGAGCTTCGCGTGCATCGCCGTGCTCGCGGCACTGCGCCTCGCGAGTCACGGTCGTCCCATCGACTACGTGGCTTGCGGCCTGGCGGCCGCGCTCGCGATCGGGTCGCTGCAGAGCGGTCTCGCGGTGCTCGTGCCGTGCGCGGCCGCTTTCTTCCTGCGCAGCGAGCGCGCGCGTGTGACGAGTGGCTGGTGGTCTTTGGCGACGCTCGCGATCGTCGTCGCGAGCGTGCCGCTCTTCTATCCGTTCTTGTTCGCGCAGAGCCAGGGCAAGGACGCAGCGCAACTCGCCGTCGACGCATCGACGCTCAACTTGTCGGGGCACCTCGTCGCGCTCGGGCTCTTCAACGGCGCCGGTTTCGCGAAGGTCTACGACGCGCTGCGCGGCTACGAGCCGTGGATGAGCGCGCTCGGAGCCGCGGGCATCGTGCTCGCGCTCGCCGCAGCGGTCGGACGACGCCGGGATGCGCGCGCGACCGCGGGCGATCGGGAGACGGACGAGCGCGAAGCACGGCGCGCGCTGCTCGTCGTCCTCGCGTACGCGCTCCCGTACCTCATCGCGATCGGCCTCTACCAGCGCACGTACCAGCGCTTCGCGTTGCCGCTCGTCCCGTTCCTCGCGTGCGCTGCCGCGTACGCGGTCTTGCGCGGAGCGAGCCTGCTGCGCTTGCGCTCGCACGTCGCGTTCGGCGCGTTCGCGCTCCTCTGCCTCGCGCCGCAAGGTGCAGCGGCGCTCGCGCTCGCGAGACTGCGCAGCGCGCCCGACACGTGCGATCGCCTCGCCGATTGGATGCGTGCGCAGACGAGGGCAAGCCTCGGTCGCGTCGCGATCCTGCCGACCGTCGACGTTCCGCTCGTGCGCAGCCCGCGTGCGATGCACGAGCGTGATCCCGGCATCGATGCGCGCATCAGCCCGTGGTACGGCTACCAAACGCGACATGCGCTGGGCGAGCATCCCGGCGCTACGTTCGACATCGCGACGATGCCGATGTACGCGCCCGGCGCGCGCGAGGCGATCCTCGCGGATCCCGATGCCTACGTGCGCGGCCTCGGCGCGGACACCGCGGTGATCGAGGTGTTCGAGCATCGCGCCGTGCTCGCGGCCGTGCGCGACGCGCTCGCGCGCAACGGTCGTCTCGTCCAGAGCTTCTCGCCGGATCCAGGTGGGGCAGGGTGGCTGTTCACGCTCGCGTACCAGGACGACGAGTTCCCGCGCTTCGTGCCGTGGATGTGGCGCGTGCTGCGCGCGCGGAGCGCCGGCCCGCCGATCGAGGTGTACGCGCTGGGGGGAGTGCGGTGACCTGCGGCGGGAGCGTGTGCTCACGCTCACGCGTTCCGGCGTCGAATGGCGCGCCGCTCTCGACAGACACGCAAGCGCGCCACTACGCTCTGCCGCGATGACTCGACACTCGATCACTGCGGCGTTCCTGCTCGCGCTCGCGCGCGCGAGCTTCGGGCAGAGCACGACGGCTCCCGTGCAAGAGGGTCCGCCCGTCGAGCCGGCTTCCGAAGTACCGTCGTGACCGTTGTGACCCGGTGAGGGAGCGCCGGTCCGTGGGGCCGACGGAAACATCGAGATGCGGCGCTGGACCGCGTCGTTGCGCGCCATCGAAGGCATCGAGGCGGATCGCGCGCGCCTGCGCATGACGCTCGCCTATCGCTTCAGCGACGACGTCCAGGCCGGGATCGAGCTCAATCCGCTCGCGCCGGACATCGGGCCGATCGCGAACTGGCGCGCGCTGCGCGAGACGGGCGCGCGGCCGGCGCTCATCTTCGGCACGTCGTCGGATCGCATCGGCACGCCGCACGGACGTGCGATCTACGGGACGCTCTCCAAGGACCTCGAAGCCTGGACGAAGCTGCCGGTCGCGCCGTACGCGGGCGCTTCGTTCGGCACGTACGACGACGAGCTCGTGCCGATCGGCGGCATTGTCGTGCGCTGGGCGGAGCGTTTCTCCACGACGAGCTTGTACGACGGGCACAACATCCACCACATCGCGAGCTACGCGCGCGACGACGGGATCGCGTTCGGCGTCGTGCTGGCCGAGCAGGACGGCGAGCACTTCCTCGGGCTCTCGCTGAGCGCGGGCTTCGGGAAGTGACGCACGCTCACAGCGCGACGCCGACGCGTGCCTTGACGAGCACGCGCAAGTACACGACCGAGAGCGCGAACGAGATCGCCGTCGCGATGGCCGCACCAGCGATCCCGAAGCGCGGGATCAACAGCGCGTTGCCGATCACGTTCGTGCCGACCGTGAGCGTCATGTAGAGCGTGTGCGAGCCCGGGAACCCGGCCATCAACAAGGTCTGCGCGAAGGGGATGTAGCCCGACGCGACGACGACGCCGAGCATCAGCCACGCGAACGACGGATAGCTCGCCGCGAACTCGGGTTTGCCCGTCAGGATGTCGAGCGCGATCGGATACAGCGCGACCGCTGCTGCTCCGGCGACGACCATGCCCGCGTACGTCCAAAGCTTGCCGCGGCGCACGACGACGGCGAGCTGTGCGCGCTCACCGGCCGCGATGTGCCGCGCGAGGATCGGGTTGTAGACGTTCTGCAGCACGACGAGCAGCTGGAACACGCCGTCGGCGATCTGCACGGCCCAGGCGTAGATGCCGACCGCGGTGTCGGACAAGTACACGCCGATCATCAGCACGTCGACGCGCGTGTTGAGCTCGAGCAGCACGCCCGACAGCACGCTCTTCGCGCCGTAGCGCACGTGCTCCGCGCACCAGCTCTTCCAGCCGGCGTCGAACGGCCACGCGAGCTGCCGCGAGACCTCGACCGCGAGCAGCACGAAGAGCACGCCTTCCGAGATCGTGAACACGATCGCGAGCTCCTCCCCGGGCAAGTCGGCCAGCACGGCCGCCAGGCAGCCGGCGAAGATCAGCACGTAGCGCAGCGCTTGGTACACCGCGAACGCGCGCATGCGCTGCAAGCCGTTCACCGCCGCGAGCCCGACCTTGTTCAGCGCGAAGAAGAAGAGTCCCGGCGCGGACACCGCCATGCCGCGCGCGACGCCGGGGCTGTCGAACCACGCCGCGATGGCGTCGCGCGCGAAGTAGTACGTGGCGCTCGCGGCGAGCGCGATGCCGAGCGTCGGCACCAAGCTGCCGACGAGCACGCGCGAGCGCTGCACGCGATCGTCCGCGTGCTCCGCGATCGCGCGCAGGACCGAACGGTCGACGCCGCCGACGGCGAGCTGCGACGCGAAGACGTACACCGCGTACACCAGTTGAAAGACACCCAGCGTCGCCTCGTCGTAGACGCGGCTGATGAGGACGTACAGCCCGAAGCCGCAGACGGTGAGCACCGCCACGCTCGCGTAGTTCCACAGGGCGTCGCGTTGGAACTTGGCTCGCGGCGCGGAGGGCATCGCGGCGATCTTGCCGCGTGGCGCAGGTGCGGACAATGCGGCGGTCCGAGGCGCGTGTTTCGTGCGAGCCCGGTTCTCTCACCACAGCCCGCTGCAGACTCGCCGCTCGCGCTCAGCGCACGACGATGGTCGCGCGCTTGCCGGCGCTCGCGGACGAGCGCGTCGGCTCGGCCACCGGCCCGTCGACCTCGAGCACCGCGCGCGTCGCGGCGCCCGCTACGAGGAAGAACTGTCCGTGCGCATCGGTCGTGGTGGCACCCCACCACGACAGGAGCTCTTCGGGCCACGTCGGATCGATGAGACGGACGCGCGCGCCCTCGACGGGCGATCCGTCGGCGCGCACGACGGCGCCGAGCCAGGCCGAGCCGTCGACGAGCTCGACTTCCACCGTGCGCGCGTCGCGCGCGTCGACGACCGCATGCACCTGGCCGAAGCCCTCGCCGGCCGCACTGCGGACGAAGAGGTTGTAGCGTCCGACGGGTACGTCGGAGATCACACTCGGAAGTTCGAGCACACCCGTGTGCGTGCGGTCGCGTTCGACGTCGGCGAGACAGTACTGGATCGATCCGACCGGCGAGTCGAGTGCGAGCGCGCTCGCCGCGACGACGATCCGTAGATCGCCGAGCGGTTCCAAGTAGACGCGCACGAAGCGGACACTCGGTGGCAGATCGCGCTCCTCGACGGTGCCGTGGTCGCGGTGAAAGATCGTCAGATGGCTCGGACGTTCGGAGTGCCGCGCGATGCGGAAGCGGCCGGCGCGGTCCGTGCGCACCGCTTGCAGCGCGGCGAGGCCGGTCTGGGCGGTCGACTTTGGATAGAGCGTCGCCGATGCGTCGGCGACGGGAGTTCCGTCGGGCAGGAGCACCTCGCCTTCGAGCGGAAGCGTGTCGTCACGCGCGAGCCGGACGCGGTGCGTGAGCTCGCACGGAGGCACGTCGATCTCCTCGATCGACACGGCGCGGCCCGAGCGGAACACGGACAGTTCGACTCTCGACGCGGGCACGAGGAGCGTCGCCGATCCGTCGTCGCGCGTGAGCACGTCCTCGTGCGCTGCGTGCTCGGTCGCGCCAGCGAGCGCCGCGGCCTGCAGCGCCGCGCCGGCGATCGGCGCGCCGTGCTCGTCCTCCACGACGACGCGCATGTGGCTCAACGCGAGCGGGATGCTCGCGCCGAGCGGATCGAGCAAGCTCGATGCGGGGACACGTCTCGCGATCGCGCCAGCGGCACCGTCCAGCGCCGAGACCAGGACGTCGAACGCGTCCGAGCAGTCGTAGCCGGGGATCAGCATCGCGAACCGACCGTCGTCGCCGACTTCGGTGCGGCCGACGAGCCGTCGCTCCCAGATGCGCCGGTCGGGAACCGTCATGGCCGCGATCGCGGTTCGCGCGGGATCGAAGCATGCGTCCAAGCCGACGAGACGGCCGTGCACGTTCTGCGGCCGAGACACGAAGAACGTCATGCCCTGTCGGAGCGCCGCGAGCCCGTGCAGCGCGGCGACACCCTCCGGGCCGCGGATCCCGACGTGGACTAGGCGTCCGAGCGGCAGCGCCGCGGCGCTCCACGCAATTCGGAACTCGCCGTTCGGCGTGGTTTCCGCGCGGACGAACGTCGTGGCGTCGGCACTCCAGAGTGCCAGATCGTGCCGCCCAGCGGGCTCGAGCGTGTCGCGGAAGACGACCGTGCCGCACAGCACGGTGGCTTCGTGGTCCGTTTGCGGTCCGTCGTTCGCGACGACGAGATCGCCGCCGAGTGGTGTGGGGGCCAGCGACTCGCGCGTCGACGTGCGGCGCGTCAACGCATGCTCCAAGCTCGTGCGTCGCGTCGCGGTCGACGCGCTCAGCGACACGACGCGGATCGTCTCATCGACCGACGCGCGGTCGCGCAGTGCATAGACCAGCACGCCGAGTGCGACGAACACACCCGCGAGGAGCGTGTGCGATTGCGAGCGTTGCATGACGAAAGGCCGATGAGAGCCTCCGCGGCGTGCGCGACGTGCGATCGTCGCGCTTACCTGCGTTCGAAGAGCTCGGAGAAGTCACTCCTGCGGACGCAGCACGGATGGCTACGGTATCGGCCGAAGACCGTCAGACGTCGCAATTGCACCAGTCGAAACCCGGAGGGACGGGCGGCGGTGGCGGCTGGTTCGCGGTGCATTCGCCGCCGAGCAGCTTGCACTTCGAGTTGCGGATGCAGCGCGTTCCGGTGAACACGCAGTCCGCCGCGACTTCTGGCGGCCCGCCGTTGCCGTTGTCGGCACGCACAGGGATGACCCAGGACGCAACGAACAGAACGAAGCCCAAGCAGGGAAGGATCTTGGCGTTCACGTTGTGAGCTCCTCCATCGCCGCAGAGCAATCCTCGCGGCGTGTCGCTCTCTCCCAAGACCGACATGCGCCGCGAGCGCGCTCTGCACACGGGGATCGAGCGTAGATGGAGCCCCACACCCAGTCAATGAAGCGGGCAGAGCGCGCGGCAAATTGGCGCACGGACATGCGTGTTTCCCTTCGCGGCGTAGTTCGTCGCTCGCACACCGCGCAACGCGCAGAAGCATCTCGGCGAATCTGCGAGAGCAATCGGAGTCCGTGAACGCCGAATTGGATCCGCGCTACTCGTGGAAGCGCTGCAGCGTGCGCGCCATGCGCACGAGCCGCTCGCACGGCTCGAAGCGCGCCGGACCCGCGCCGCTTTGCCGCGCGACGACATCGGGAGCGCGCGCGCAGTGCTCGAGGCGCGCGGTGAGCTCGCGCGCGCCGAGCGTGTCGGCGTAGCGCAAGAGGCCGCCGCGGAACGGCGGGAAACCCATGCCGAACACGGTGGCGAGATCGAGCTCGCGTGCGCCCTTCGTCACGTCCTCGTCGATGCAGCGCGCGGCTTCGTTGACCATCGCGAGGATCATGCGATCGACGAGCTCGGCGTCACCGAGCGCTCCGACGCGTGCCGCGCCGGCGGGCACGTAGCGTGCGAGGTCCGTTGCGAGCTCCGGCCGCGCGCGCGCGCGCTTCTGCTTGCCCGCGTCGGGCGGGTGCACGTAGAAGCCCTGTCCGGTCTTCTTGCCGAGTCGCTTCTCGCGGACCAGCGCATCCAGCACGTCCGTCGGAGTCATGCGCGGTCCGTACGCCGCGTGCAGCGACGTCGCGGCGTGCGCGGCGATGTCGAAGCCGACCTCGTCGAGCAGCGCGAGCGGACCCATCGGCATGCCGAACGCCACGGCCGCGCTCTCGAGCCGCGCTGGCTCGACTCCGCCGGCGAAGAGTCGCAACGCTTCGTCGAGGTACGGTCCGAGCAACCGGTTCACGAGGAAGCCGGCGACGTCTTTCACGACGACGGGTGTCTTTCCCAGCGCGAGCGCGAGGGCCGCGCATTCGGCAACCACAGTGGGGCTCGTGTGGCGCCCACGCACGATCTCGACGAGCGGCATCTTCTTCACCGGATTGAAGAAGTGCAGACCGACGACGCGCTCGGGGTGCGGCACGCCCTGCGCGATCGCGTCGATCGAGAGCGACGACGTGTTCGAGGCGAGGATCGCGTCGGGAGCGAGCTCGCTCGCGAGCTTGTCGAACACCGCGCGCTTCACCTCGAGCTTCTCCGCGACGGCCTCGATCACGATCTGCGCGCGTGCGAAGCCGGCGAGCGCGCGCGTCGCGTCCAAGCGATCGATCGCCTCGTTCGCTTCGTGCGCCTCGATGCGGCGCCGGCGGCGCTTCTCGACGACGCCGGTGCGGTGCTCGGCGAGCGCGACGTCGAGCGCCGCGGGCACGATGTCGAAAAGGCGCGTCCACAGCCCGCGCTCGGCGAGCAAGCTCGCGATGCCGCGGCCCATCACGCCGGCACCGAGCACGCCCGCGTACTCGAGGCGGCGCGCGCTCGTGCCATCGGGCAGGTTCTTCAGCTTCTTCGCGTGCTCCGACGCTTGGAAGATCGAGATCAGGTTCTTGCACACCGGGCCGACGGCGAGCGCTGCCACCGCGCGCTGCTCGTCCGCGAGGCCCTTCTCGATCGGCGTGTGCGGCGCGCGCGCGGCGATCTCGAGCGCGGCGAGCGGCGCCGGATAATGACCGTGCGTCTTCGCGAGCACCTGCTTGCGCGCTTGGCTCGCGATGAAGCGTGTCGCGAGCGCTTGATCGACGAAGATCTTCGCCAGACCGCGGTCCTTCTTGCGCGGCTCTTCGCGACCCGCGGCGATCCCGGTCGCGATGCGCACGAGATCCTCCGCGTGCGCGACGCGGTCGATCAAGCCGAGCTTCAACGCTTCGCGCGCGCTGTACAGACGTCCGGTCAGGATCGCGTCGAGCGCGACCGGCACGCCGACGCGGCGCGGCAACCGGTTGCAGCCGCCCCAGCCGGGCAGGATGCCGAGTTGTGTCTCGGGCAAGCCGATCTTCGTCTCGCGCGCGTCGACAGCGACGATCACGTCGCACGCGAGCGCGATCTCGTACGCGCCGCCCGGCACCGGGCCGCCGACGGCGGCGACGGTCGTGAACGTGCGGCCGCGCAGCGAGAGCCGCGCGATCCGCTCGAAGAGCTTCTGTCCGATGTCGACGACGCGGCCGACGAGCGCGGGATCGGTGATCGCACCGAGCGCGTCGACGTCGGCGCCCGCGGCGAAGACCTTCGGCGTGCGTCCGGCGACGACGAGTCCGCGCAGCGACGCGTCGTTCTCGATCTCCGTGAGCGCGAGGTCGAGATCGCGCAGCACGGGCAAGTCGAACACCGGCATCGCGCGGTGCGGCGGATCGATCACGATCACCGCGACGCCGGGCTCCGGTCGCTCCACGCGCACGCATGCGCGCACGGGCGGCGCGTCCTTCGGCACCGGCAATCCGGTCATGTCGATCATCGCGCGATCCTTTCGAGCACGACCGAGCCGCCCTGACCGCCGCCGATGCACAGCGTCGCGAGGGCGTAGCGCTCGCGGCGCACGGCGAGCTCGTGTGCCGCGGTGAGCACGATGCGCGCGCCGGTCGCACCGACCGGATGGCCGAGCGCGATCGCGCCGCCGTTCACGTTCGTGCGCGCGAGGTCGAGCTTGCCGAGCGGGCGGTCGCGGCCGAGCTCGCGCCGCGCGAAGGTCTCGCTCGCGGCCGCGCGCTCGCAGGCGAGCGCCTGCGCGGCGAAAGCTTCGTTGAGCTCGATGACCGCCATGTCGTCGAGCGTGAGTCCCGCCTTGTCGAGCGCCTTCGCGCTCGCGTACACCGGGCCCAGTCCCATGCGCGCGGGATCGAGGCCGGCGTACGACCAGCTCGCGATGCGCGCGAGCGGCGTGAGACCGAGCGCGCTCGCGCGCTCCTCGGTCGTCACCAGCAGCGCGCACGCACCGTCGCTGACGCCGCACGAGTTGCCGACCGTCACGCGCCCGTCGGGCTTGTCGAAGTACGGCTTCAACGTGGCGAGCGCCTCCACGGTCTGTCCGTCGCGGATGCCGTCGTCGTGCTCGATCGACTTCTGCGGCGCGCGTGACGAGCTCGAGAGCGGCAGGTGCGGCAGGATCTCGCGCGTGAATCGTCCGGCGTCGCGCGCGCGCGCGGCGCGCGTGTGGCTCTCGCACGCGAACGCGTCGGCCTCCGCGCGCGTGATCTGCCACTCGCGTGCGAGCAGCTCGGCGGTCTTGCCCATGATCAGGCCCGAGACGGGATCGGTGAGGCCTTCCATCAAGCCGATGCGCGGCTTGAGCATGCTCGGACGGAACGCGGACAGCGCCTTCATGCGCGCACCCGGTGAGCGCGCGCGCGCCAAGCTCGCGAAGATCGCCGTCATCTTGTCGCCGTACAAGAGCGGGAAGCGGCTCATGACCTCGACGCCGACGACGAGGTACAGGCTGCCTTCGCCTGCGGCGATCGAGGTCGCGGCGCTCGTGATCGCCTCCATGCCGCTCGCGCAGTTGCGCGCGACGGTGCGTGCGGGAACGTGCCACGGAATGCCGGCGCGCAGCGCGAGCACGCGCGCGACGTTCGCTTGATCGTGCGGCGGTCCCGCGCAGCCCGCGATCACCTCGTCGATCGTCGCGGGATCGACGCGTGTGCGGGCGAGGAGCTCGCGCGCGACGCACGCGGAGAGGTGGCCCGCGTCCTCGCCAGCGAAGACGCCGCCGGCCTTGACCCAAGGCGTCCGCAAGCCCGCGGCGAGCACGATCGGAGGAGTCACGCGGGCGGTGGCCATGGGCTCAGCCTATTTCGGCCGCAGGTCGAGGAAACGTTTCTCCTTCATCTCGGTCTCCATGCCGAGCAGCTCGAGCATCGCACGCGTGTCGTGGAACTCGACGTCGTTCGGGGCGACCTCGGTCGCGTCGAGGAGCTCGCGGCGAATCTTTTTCTCGCTGTCCGCGCGCTCCGCGCCAGGTCGCAGCGAGAGACGCAGGAGGAACTGATCGAGATCGTGCGGGTCGTTGTTCTTCTTCTGCAGCACCACCTGCCATTCCTCGACCTCGGGTACGTCCGAGAGCACCGTGCCGATGTGCGAGAGGTCGACCAGCGTGCCTTTGATCTTCGTCAGGCTCATCGTGCGCTGGTCCGTCGCGCGGCGCAGCTCGGACGCGACGCGCGGCACGGTGCGGCCGCACCACGGGCACGGTTGCCACGAGAGCCCGCCGACGGCGATGTCACCGGTGCGGTAGCGGCAGACCACCGTGCCGTGACCGACGATCGGCGTGAAGACGATCTCGCCGCTCTCACCCTCGGGGACGGGCTCGCCCGTCTTCGGATCGACGATCTCGACCACGCCGAGATCGGGATACACGTGGTAACCAGGCGAGTCGTCGAAGCCCGACGGACACTCGCCGAAGGCCATGCGCGCTTCCGTGAATCCATAGGTGCCGAGGATCGTGACGTTCTGCGCGCCGCACTGCTCGAGCGACTCGGCCATCTTGCGCTTCAGGCCGGGCGTCACCTTCTCCGCGCCGAGCACGACGAGCCGCACCGCGGCGAGCTTCGACTTGCGCTCCGCCGCCTCGCGCAGCAAGTGGTAGACGAAGCCCGGAGTGCCGATCAGCACCGTGGGTTGCAGACGATCCGCGATGCGCAAGCAGCCACTCGTGCCCATCACCTTGCCGCCACCCGTCGAGAGCACCATGCGGCCCGTGCGGAAGCCGGCCCACGCGGTCTGCCAGAACGCGAGGTGCGGCGCGAACGGAAACAAGTTGAGGATGCGCGCATCGTGCTCGGGGATCGAGACGACGTCGAGCAAACGCGCGCCGGTCTCGCCGAGCAGGTCGAGGTCGTGCGGCGTGAATGCGAACGTGACCGGATCGGTCGAGCGGCCGGTCGTGAACGTCACGAAGTTCGGCGTGTAGTTGTGGCGCACGAGCTCGCGGGCGCGCGCTCCGCCGAGGACGAGCGCGAGCTTGCGCAGGAACGGCCAGTGTGCGCGGATCTTGTCCGGGTTCGGGATCAAGACGAAGTCGCGCTTGCGCTGCGCGTCGCTTTGCGCGGCGAGCAGGTCCTGTTTCGTGGTGAACGGCAGGCGCCGCAGATCGGCCACGGTGCGGATGTCGCGGGGGGAGACGCGCGCTTCGTCGAAGACGCGCCGGTAGTGGGCCGAGAAGGGGTAGAGCTCCTCGCGCACGTGGCGCGCCAGCGCTGCGTTCTGCAGCGCCTCCAGCTCGCGCCGCGACGTACGGGCAAGCGCAGACCAATCGAGACGGGGCGCCATGGTCAGCAGAGGCTGCAAGTTCGACCGAGCAGTCTCAAGGCTTGAGCCCGAGCAGCGCGCGCCGAATGACTTTCACCACGGGCTGCTAAGCCTGCATTTCTCACCACGTCCGTCGCGAGGGCGTGACAGCTCGCTTCGGGCAAGGCGTTGCATCGGAATCGACCGGAGCTGACCTGTCAGGTCAGCGAGGATCGATTCCGATCCAACAACGCCGACCGAAGCGAGTTGACGCGAACGCAGCAGGACGTGGTGAGAAATGCGGGCTAGCAGCGCCGGTAGTCGAAGTCGTTCGGCGCTGGCCGCGCTCCGTGAGCGGGGCCGACACGCAGAGGTGACTTTCGCGCCGGTGCACTCTCACCACGGGTTGCGAGCGGTTCTTCGCGTCCGAATCGAGCGCCATCGAGGCCGCGATTCCAGCCGCGGACCGCTGCGACGGTCGCGCGCCGATTGCGCGGTTTTTCACGCGTGGATACCTTCTGCGCGGGGTTGCACGGAGTCGAGCGTCTCGAGGAGACGTCGGCGACGCAGTCCCTTCGTGGAACACCTTCTGCGCCACGAGCGTGTCGAGATACCAGGGGCTGCATACATGTTGAATCGACGCGATCTTTTGCGTGCCGGTGCGCTCGGCGGTGGCTTCGCGATGCTGCCGGGCTCGCGTGCTTTCGCACTGCCGGCGTTTCTCGAGTCGGGATCCGGGAACTTGCCGCCG
>JBJXHG010000107.1:0-9910 GCA_046160865.1 Planctomycetota bacterium
CGCATCGCGCGCGGAGCGCATGCGTGTGGCGCGTCCTCGCGCCACACGCTTTAAACGGCGGGGACCCGTTGCAGCTGCCTACGCTCGACTGTGACGTACAGCTCGCCGGTACTTTTCAGCTGCGAGTTGCGTGGATGCGAGCGCTGATGGTACGACACTCCTCACTGCCCAAGCTCGCGGCGTGCGCCAAGGCGAATGCTCACCAACGGCAATCCGCGCCGTCACAGTCAGGCGTTCGCAGCCGACACGGGTCCCCGCCGCCGATTCATGCGTGCAGCGTGAAGACACACTGCACGCGGACGCTCCGCGCGCAAGGCGCGCTCCGCGTGGAGTTAGCATGCGTGGCCAATGCCGCCTACCGACACCGAACGCCAGGCCGCCGTGCGCGCGTACCACCGCGCGAGCATGCACCATCTCGAGCGCTACGCGCCCGGGCCGGGCGGGCTCGATTGGGAGAACCAACCGGATCCGTTCCGGCGCTACGCGGGTGCACCGATCGTCGCGCTCGAGCACGTGTCCGCGGAGAGCGGTCCGAGTTACACGGACGCGCTGGGGGACGCGGTGATCCCGGTCGCCCCGCTCGACGCGCGCTCGATCGCGGCGCTCTTCGAGGACAGCTTGGCGCTATCGGCGTGGAAGTCGTACGAGGGTTCGCGCTGGGCACTGCGCGTCAACCCGAGCAGCGGCAATCTGCATCCGACCGAGGCCTACTTGCTGTGCGGAGCGATCGACGGGCTGTGCACGCAACCGTCGCTCTTCCACTACGCGCCGCGTGAGCACGCGCTCGAGTTGCGCGCCGAGATCCCGCTGCCGCTCTGGCGCTCACTTTCGGAACGCTTGCCGCCCGGCTCGATCTTCGTTGCGCTCGCGTCGATCCATTGGCGTGAGGCGTGGAAGTACGGCATGCGCGCATTCCGCTACTGTCACCACGACGTCGGCCACGCGATCGGGGCGGTCGGGATCGCGGCGCGCGCGCTCGGTTGGAGCCTCACGCTGTGCGACGAACTCGGCACGGAAGATCTCGAAGCGTTGCTCGGCACGCGCGATCCGCGCAGCGCCGAGCCGGAAGTCCCGGACACGCTGCTCGCGGTCGTGCCGTGCGCGACGCCACCTGCGGGCGACGAGCTGCCGCGCGCGCTGCCGGAGTTCTCACTCGCGTTGCGCGGCGCGCCGAACGCGCTCTCGGACGATCACGTGGATTGGTCGGCGATCGAAGCGGCGACGGAAGCGACGCGCAAGCCGCGCACGGAGCGGGCGCTCGGGAGTGCGCCGTCGCTCGGCCTGATGCTCGCCGTTCCGGGAGCCGCTCTCGTCGATGCGCCGCTGCGTCGCATCGTGCGTGGGCGTCGGAGCGCCGTCAGCTTCGACGGCCGCACCGCGATCTCGCGCGCGAGCTTCTACCGCATGCTCACGGCGACGTGTGCCGGCGTCGTGCGCGCGCTGCCATGGTCGCCGTGCGTGCACCTCGGCTTGTTCGTGCACCGCGTCGACGGTCTCGATCCGGGCGTGTACGTGCTCGCGCGCGACGAGCGCGAGCTCCCGTTCCTGCGCGCGGCGTTGGAACGGCCCGCCGAGTGGACGCGCGCCGACGGAGCGCCGGACGGTCTCGCGCTCTACTTGGTCGAGCGCGGTGACGCGCGCCGCATGGCGCGACAGGTGTCGTGCCATCAAGAGATCGCCGCCGACAGCGCGTTCAGCCTCGGCATGTTGGCGCGCTTCGACGGCGCGCTCGCGGAGCACGGCGCTTGGTTCTACCCGCGTCTGTACTGGGAGTGCGGGCTCGTCGGGCAGATCCTCTACCTCGAAGCCGAGGCCGCGCGCGTCCGAGCCACCGGCATCGGTTGCTTCTTCGACAGCGCGGTGCACCGCGTGTTCGGACTCGCGGACGCGCGCTACCAGAGCCTCTACCACTTCACGGTCGGGGGAGCCGTGGAGGATCCTCGGCTCACGACGCTGCCCGCGTATCCGGCGCCGAGCGAGTGAGCCCGTCGCGAGCACTGCGGCCGAGCCGCGCGGGCTCGCGGCGCTCTTGAAGGAGCGCGCATACTCGTTCAGGCTATGCGCGAACGGACCGCTCCTGGTCCACGCACGCGCTCCGAAAAGGAAACGATCGCCATGGCAGAGCTCAAGGGAAGCAAGACGCACCAGAACCTCAAGGCCGCATTCGCTGGCGAGAGCCAAGCCAATCGGCGCTACCTGTATTTCGCGAAGCAGGCCGACGTCGAGGGCTACCCCGAGATCGCCGGCAACTTCCGCGACACCGCCGAAGGCGAGACGGGCCACGCGCACGGTCACCTCGACTACCTGAAGAAGGCCGGCGATCCCGCGACCGATCTGCCGATCGGATCGACCGAGAAGAACCTGCGCGCCGCCGTGCACGGCGAGACGCACGAGTACACCGACATGTACCCGGGCATGGCGAAGGTCGCGCGTCAGGAAGGCTTCACCGAGATCGCGGACTGGTTCGAGACTCTAGCGAAGGCCGAGAAGTCGCACGCGGGCAAGTTCCAGAGTCTGCTCGGCACGATCACCTGAGTCGCGGCGTGCGCAGGCACACGAGGAAGGCGCGGTCCGCTCCGCGCCTTCCTGCGCTTCACCCGAGTGCTAGAGGAACGCGATGAGCGCGCACGACACCCCGATCCGCTACGAGCCGACCGACGGGCTCTCGTACGACCCGTCGGACGAGAAGTACTGGAGCGCGGACGGGCTCGCGGGCGAGATCACGCGCGCGTTCGAGATCTGCCACGGCTGCCGCATGTGCTTCAAGTACTGCGACAGCTTCCCGAAGCTGTTCGATTTCGTCGATCAGCGACACGACGGCGACGTACGCAAGATCGAGGCGCGCGAGACGGCCGAGGTCATGGACGCGTGCTTCCAGTGCAAGCTGTGCGAGGTGCAATGTCCGTACACGCCGCGCGACGCGCACCCGTTCCAGCTCGACTTCCCAAAGCTCGTGCACCGCTACCGTGCGCAGCACGTGCGCGAGCACGGTCTCGGCTGGCGCGAGAAGATTCTCACAGACCCTGACGGCGCAGGTCGCGTGGCGCGCGCGAGCTTCGGCGTCGCGAATGCGTTGAATCGCGTGTCGGCGCACCGCTGGTTGCTCGAGAAGGTGCTCGGCATCCACCGCGACAAGGACTTGCCCGACTTCGCGCCCGCGACGTTCGAGCGCTGGGCGGAATCGCAGGGGCGCATCGCGAGCGAGCCCGGCGGAGAAGCCGTGCTCTTCCCGACCTGCTACGTGCAGAACAACGAGCCCGAGCTCGGGCGCGACACGCTCGCCGTGCTCGAGGAGAGCCAGGTCGACGTGCGCTGCGCGCGCGGCTTGCAGTGCTGCGGCATGCCCGCCTGGGAGCACGGCGACCTCGACGGTTTACGTGCGCGAGCGCACGCCAACTTGGACGTGCTGACGCCGTTCGTCGAGCGCGGCGCGAAGGTCGTCGCGATCAATCCGACGTGCACGATGATGATGCGCCGCGAATACCCCGAGCTGTGTGCCGGAGAGGACCGTCAACGCGCGCGGAAGCTCGCGGCGGCGGTGGTCGATCCGAGCGAGCTCTTGTGGTCGCTGCGCAACGAGCCGCGCTTCGCGGGAACGGTGAAATCGAAGCCGGAAGGCACGCTCGCGTACCACGTGCCCTGTCACTTGCGCGCGCAAGCCGTCGGATTCCGCTCGCGCGATCTGTTGCGCAAGCTGTGCGGCATCGAGATCGAGCTCGTGTCCGAGTGCTGCGGGCACGACGGTACGTACGCGATGACGGTGGGAGGGTTCGAGCCGAGTCAGCGCATCGGCGCGAAGGCGTTCGCCGACATGAAGGACGCGCACGGTTCCGTGTGGGCGACCGATTGTCCGCTCGCGGCGCTCCAGTTCGCGCAGCACGCCGGTGTACAGCCGATGCATCCGATGACGATCTTGGCCCGCGCGTATCGGGGCGACTCGTTTCCAGCGGCGGCGAAGGAGAGCGCGTGATGCCGGTGCGGCGCGAAGACATCCTGGACTACGTGACGTACGGCGAGCGGCGCGACGCGCTGCGGCACGAGGCGATGGCCGCGAAGGATCTGCGCCGCGTGCACGTCGGCGAGCACTTGACGTTCCTGTTCGAGAACCAAGCGACGATCCGCTACCAAGTGCAGGAGATGGTGCGGGCCGAGCGGCTGGTGCGCGAGACCGACATTCGCCACGAGCTCGACACGTACAACGACCTCCTCGGCGGTCCGGGCGCGATCGGCTGCACGCTCTTGATCGAGATCGACGATCCCGCCGAGCGCACGCGCATGCTCACGCTGTGGCGCGATCTGCCGCGCCACCTGTACGTTGCGCTCGATGATGGCCAGGGGGATGGCACGCGCGTGCGCGCCAGTTTCGACGCACGTCAAGTCGGAGACGAGCGGCTCTCCGCCGTGCAGTACCTGAAGTTCGACACGCGCGGAGCCGTACCCGTCTCCGTCGGCTCCGATCATCCAAGTCTGCGAGCCGAAACGAAGTTGACGCCGGAGCAGCGTCGCGCCCTCGAGGCCGATCTGCGCGCCGAGGAGCAAGCACGATGACGATGCAACCGAGCCGACTCGCGCGGCGCAACGCCTGGAACGTCCTCGTTCTGGCTCTCGTACTCAGCGCGTGCGCGCCAGAGGAAGCGCCCGCACGCCGGTCCACGAACAACCCGCCCGTCGGGCATTCGGCGGTCAACGATCCGTTGCCGGTGCCGGAGCCAGCGCCGGCTCCTGCGTCGATCGAAGGCGGGGACGGCGAGGACGTCGTCGTGGTCGACATCCCGATCGAGAGCGTGCAGCTGCCGCAGGCCATGGAGCCGTCGGTGCTCCCGCCGCCGATCCCCGACGAGCCGCCGCCGGCGGCTACGACGGCCGATGCGAGCGCGAGCGCCGCACCCGCGACTGCGGAGGACGACGCCCTTCCGCCGCGCGGACGTCCGTGCAACGCCGCCGACGTCGCGGCGCTCGACGCACCGCCGCTCACGCAGTTCGAGGGCGCGCCCGTCGAGCTCGTCGAAGATCGCTTTCCCGGCGGTGCGCTGCGGCGCCGTTCGTACGTGAAGCGCGGCACGAGCGTGGATCACGGCCCAGACTGGCGGTTCTTCGAGAATCGTCAGGTGTCGATCCAACGCGTGTGGGTCGACGGCCAGCAGTCCGGCCCGTACGCGGAGTGGCACGAAGGCGGCATGACGAAGGTGAGCGGCGCGTTCCACGGCGACGAGCGCGATGGTCGCTGGCTCGCGTGGTTCGAGAGCGGTCAGCCGAAGTCCGAGGAGCACTGGCAGCGCGGCGAGCTCGACGGGCGCAAGCGCGAGTGGTTCTTGTCGGGCAAGCCGAAGTCCGACACGCGTTGGAAAGCGGGCGTGCAACACGGGCTCGAGCGCACGTGGAGCCCGCGCGGCACGAAGACGTCGGAAGGACGTTACGTCGACGGACGCCGCGACGGCGAGTGGCAGGAGTGGTTCGATGTAGGACCGCTCAAGGCGCGCGGCGCGTACGTGAATGGCGTGGAGAACGGACCTTGGGTTCAAGTCGATCACCTCGGCGTGCGCACCGAGGGCACGTACAAGCAGGGTGCGCTCGACGGTTTTTGGACGACGTACGACAAGACCGGGAGCAAGGTCGCGGCCGGCGCGTACTCGCGCGGACGCGCGAGCGGGTTGCAGACGACCTGGTACCCAAGCGGCGCGAAGGAGTCGGAGATCGAGTACGCGGACGGCGTGCAGGACGGCAGCTATCGCTTCTACTTCGAGGGCGGCTCGAAGCAGATCGAAGGGCAGATGAAGGCCGGCAAGAAGGACGGCCTGTGGTCCTACTGGAATCCGGACGGCAGCTTGGACGCGGAGAAGAGTGGCCGTTACGCGGCCGACCTGCGCGTCGGCGACCTGCCGCCGTCCTGATCGCAACGCCGCGCGCCGCGCACGATGCTCCGGCTGTCGTCGTCCCTCCGCGCCGAGCTGTCGGCTTGGATTCGACTCGGCTACCCTCGCGAAGCGTGTGGGCTATTGATCGGTCGTTGCGAGCAGGACGAGCGCCGCGTCGAGCGCGTCGTGCATGCGCACAATCTCGCGGTGGCACGCGATCGCTACGAGCTCGATCCCGGCGACCTGGTAGCGGCGGATCATGCCGCGCGCGCCGTGCAGCTCTCGATCATCGGTATCTGGCACTCGCATCCGGACCAACCGGCCGTGCCGTCGGACGCCGATCGTGCGAACGCGTGGAGCGGCTGGTCCTACTTGATCGTGTCCGTCACGCGCGGCGAGATCGGCGCGTTGCGCGCGTGGCGGCTCGAGGGCGGCGCGTTCGTCGAAGAGGCCGTCGTGTGAAGAGCGGAGCGCGCGCATGAAGGCGAAGGACCGGAGGCTCGCCGAGATCAAGGAGCACATCGCCGAGGTCACTCCGGCGGAAGCACGGGCGCTCGTCGAGCGCGGCGCGGCGCTCATCGACGTGCGCGAGCCGGAGGAGGTCGCGCAAGGCAGTCCGCCCGGCGCGCTGCGCATCGTGCGCGGCTTCCTCGAGCTGCGCGTCGAGGACGCGGTGCCGGATCCCGCGCGCACGGTGCTCGTGATGTGCGCCGGCGGCGTGCGCTCGCTGTTCGCGGCGGAAGAGCTACGGCAGCTCGGCTACCGCGACGTGCGCTCGGTCGCGGGCGGATTCCTGCGTTGGAAGAGCGAAGGCTTGGGCGTCGAGACTCCGAAGCTCGCGCTCTCGAGCGTCGATCGCGAGCGCTACAGCCGTCACCTCCTGATGCCCGAGGTCGGCGAAGCGGGCCAGCTGCGCTTGCTCGATTCCAAGGTGCTGCTGATCGGCGCCGGCGGGCTCGGCTCGCCCGCGGCGTTCTATCTGGCCGCTGCGGGCGTCGGTCAGATCGGCATCGCCGACATGGACGTCGTCGAGCGCAGCAACCTGCAACGCCAGATCCTGCACACAGACGCGCGCACCGGCACGTCGAAGGTCGCGTCCGCGCGCGCGACGTTGTCGGCTCTCAATCCGTCGATCCGCATCGAGGGCTACGAGACGCGCGTCGACTCGTCGAACGTCGAAGCGATCTTCGCGGGCTACGACGTCGTCGTCGACGGCTCGGACAACTTCGCGACGCGCTACCTCGTGAACGACGCGTGCGTGAAGCTCGGCCAGCCGAACGTCCACGGCTCGATCTACCGGTTCGAGGGTCAGGTCTCGGTGTTCTGGCCGGGGTATTCGCAGCGGCGCGGTCCGTGCTACCGCTGCCTGTATCCCGAGCCGCCGCCGCCGGAGATGGCGCCCTCGTGCGCGGAAGCCGGCGTGCTCGGCGTGCTGCCGGGTGTGATCGGAACGCTTCAAGCGATCGAGACGGTCAAGTTGCTGCTCGACATCGGCGATCCGCTCGTCGGACGCCTGCTCCACTACGACGCGCTGCGGCAGCGGTTCCTGGAGCTCACCCTCACGCCCGACCCGAACTGCCGCTACTGCGCGCCGGGCGTCGCGTTCCCGGGCTACGTCGACTACGAGCGCTTCTGCGCGTCGGGCAGCGCGTAGCGCACGGCCGCGAGCTCGCAGCCCGTGGCGAAAGTCATTCGGCCCGAAATGGGTCTGTGCGCGTCGGCGCTGCGTCGCACGATCCTCGGCGAATCGCGCGGACTCGCCTGCGGTCGCGCTCCTTGTTCTGGCGCGAACGGGCCAATTTCGGGCTCGAAGCACTTTCACCACGGGCTGCTAGACCAACTCGCGGCGATTGGTTTCCGTACGCGCGCGTCTGCTATCGTGACGCCGATGATCCCGCTCCTCCTGTGCATGCTCGCGTTCCAGTCGGCGCCGGCGAGCGCGCCCGTCGACTCCGTCGCGCCGGGCACACCGAGCGCGCCGGGCACGCTCGGCGCCGACGTCGTGACGATCTACCACGCCAATGGCAGCAAGGCGCGCGAGGGACGCATCGTGCGCGGTCGCCGCGAGGGCACGTGGAAGGGCTGGTCGGCCACCGGCACCCAGGAGTACGAAGGCGAGTTCCGCGACTACCAGCACGTCGGACGCTGGACATACTTCGACAAGAGGGGCCGCAAGCTGAGCGAAGGCGACTACGACAAGGGACTGCGGCAGGGCGTGTGGACGACGTTCGCGCCGAACGGGAACAAGACGTCCGAGGGCAAGTACGAGAACGGCTACCGAGTCGGGCGTTGGATCAACTACTTCGCGGACGGCACGAAGGCAGAGGAAGGCGACTACGTCTTCGGCGAGAAGCGCGGGCTGTGGACGACGTATGGAGACCAGGAGAAGAAGTTCTCCGAGGGCCACTTCCGCGGCGGCAAGAAGCTCGGCATGTGGAGCAAGTGGCACGACAACGGACAGCTCGAGTTCCAAGGCAAATTCATCCGCGACAAGGAGAACGGCCCCTGGAAACGTTGGCACAAGAACGGCGCGCTGCAGGCGGAAGGTTCGTACGTCGACGGTCTGATGGACGGCGATTGGACGGGCTACTACGACAACGCGCAGCGCGAGTACCGCGGCGCGTTCCGGCTCGGCAAGGAAACAGGCCCGTGGACTTATTGGTATCCGAACGGCCAGAAAGCGGCGGAAGGCACGCTGGTCGACGGCGAGCGGCACGGTGCGTGGAAGTTCTGGAAGCAGGACGGCGCGCCGGATCCGGACCAGTCGGGCGAGTACCGTCAAGGACGCAAGCAATGATGCGCGCACTTTCCGACATCGCGTGCGCGCTCGCGACGTGCGTCACGATTGCCGCGACGTGCGTCACGACGGCCGCGGCTGCGCCCGAGGTGCCGCGCGCGCTCGTGTTCGATCCGCCCGCCCAAGCGAAGATCTCGAAAAAGTTCACGTTCCAGCACGTGCTCGACGCGCGCGAGGTGTTGCTCGAGCGCGACGGAGAGCCGCCCTCGTCGGCACCGCTCATCCGCCTGAAGACGGTCGAGACGCTCGTGCTGAACGACGAGTACCGTGCGACCTCGCAGGGCGCGCCCGACGTGCTGCGCCGCTACTACTCCGAGATCGGATTCCAAGTCTCGGTGTTTCCTCCCGGCGCCGACGAGCCGCTGCAACAGCTCACCGCGACGAGCCCGTTCCGCGGCGTCGGCGTCGTGTTCACGCGCGTGCCGGACGCGAGCGATGGCGACGGCTACGGCCGCTATTTCGATGGCCGCGAGAGCTTGGAGGAAGCGCTGCCCGGTCTCGGCGCGGATCTCGACATGCGCGTGCTCCTGCCTTCGCGCGAGGTTCGCGTCGGCGACACCTGGGAGGTCGCGCCCGCCAGCATGAAGCACGTGCTCGCGGGACACGGCACGGTGCCGATCGCGCTGAAGAAGGGCTTCGACGATCCGATCCTGCGCACGACGGCGACCGGCGTCGGCGGCAGCCTGATCGAAGTGTTCGGAGGCGAAGCGAGCGGCAAGATCGTCGCGCGCCTCGCGAGTATCGACGCGCAAGACGGTGCCGACATCGCGCGCATCGAGCTCGACGTCGATCTCACCACGAAGCGCGATCAGACCGCGCTCGCGCGCCGTCAGCGCACGCGCGGCGAGTTCCTCGCCGGACGAAACGTCGCGAGCTCCGACGTCGTCTTCCACTTCCGCGGCACGGGCGTGCTGTCGTGGAACTTGAAGGAGCGGCGGCTCGCCGCGTTCCAGCTCGCGGGCGACGAAGAGGTCACGCGCGACATGCGCGTGTCCGCGGGACCGGAATCGAAGGCGCGCCGCGATCTCTTGCGCATGGCCGGCCGCTACGAGATCACGGTCGAGGTTGGAGCGCCTGTCGCCGAGGTCGGTGCGCCGGAGTCGGCCGTGCCCGCTCCGACGGGAGTCGCGGACGACGAGGACGGCGACTAGTGTCCTGAGTCAGAAGTTCGCTCTCACCAAGCTCGATCTCCTCTGCGCTGGCGGCGTTGCTCGGGTTCGGAAACCTGACAGGTTGCCTGCACCCTCGCGCCTTGCCA
>JBJXHG010000108.1:0-93679 GCA_046160865.1 Planctomycetota bacterium
CCCCCCCCCCCCCCCCCCCCCCCCCCCCCCCCCCGACTCCCGCGGCCTTTCGCCGCGGAATCTTCAAGTGCGGTAGCTGTCCCGCGTCACCGGCCCGTTAGCCCGTCGCGAGCTTCTGCGAACCGTCGCGCCTTCAGCCGCTCGACGCCGGCTGGAGCGCGACGAGCGCGCGCGCTCTCCAAGAAATGCGAGACGGCGCTGTGCGCGCCGTCGTCGCGGACTCGACAACGTTCCTTCCGCAGTCAGCGTGCGGCCAGATACTCGCGCACCTGCGCGAAGCGCTCCGCCTTCACGCGATCGATGCGCGTGAGCGTCTCCTCGTACTCCGGCGAATCGCCGTTGCGCAGCACGAGCATCACGTTCCAGTTGCTCATGTTGATCATGCGCAGCGCGCGCACCGGCCGGCCCGAGCCGCTGCTCGGCTCCAATGCGACGAGCGGATAGCGCTCGATCTGTCCCTTCGCCCACGCGTCTTCCATCGCGAGCGTGAACAGGGCGCCGGATTCCTCGCCGAGCGCGCGCAGGATCGGGTCGAAGTGATCCGCGATCTCGCGCATGCGGACGAGGTCCGCGGCGCAGAGCGGCCGGCGCGACGGGTCGTAGGTCTCGGCCCCGAAGTCGACTTCCTCGAACGGTTGGTCGTCGACCCACGCGACGGCGTTCGCCTCGTGCGCCTCGAGATCGTGGTCGTCGACGAACGAGCCGAATGCGAGGCGCGCGCGCGCGGTCTCCCACGGCGGCACGAGGCTCGGATCGAACGGCTGGTTCAGGTCGAATTCCGCTTCGACGAATGCACGCTCGGCCTCGCTCCAGCGCTCGCCGAACAACGGGCGCAGGCCGTCGGCCATCGTCGCCCTGGCGCTCGCTTCCGCGTGCGGCGCTCCCGGATGCGAGTCCGGGAGTGCCGGCGGAAGCGCCGCGTTCAGCTGGCGTTGCCACGCGAGAGCGAGAACGCCCGCCGCGAGGACAGCGCCGACTCCGAAGAACGTTGCGCGTCTCATGTGTCGCGGTCCTCGTCTACTGGCACTTGCTGCACTTCAACACAGCGCCGACCGTCGCACCCGACGTGGGGCAATTGGTGCAACGGATGCTGAATCGGAAACGGCACAGGAGTCCACAGCGCAGCAACTTCGTGTACGCCGCAACCGGCGTGAACACGGGGACCGGCGGCAAGATCGCAGGGAACGGGAACGGTCCGCATGTGCTCGCCATCGCGAGGACCGCGGGGCAGGCCGAGATGTAGAAGAGCTGGATCGTGTAGCTGCACGGATTCCCCGGCACGCACAGGCCAGCGGCCCCGGCGACGCACGTTCCGTTGAAGTTCGTGACGGCGAGCCGCAAGCCGACGGGGACCCCGCAGCTCATACCGGCGGAGAAGAAGACCGGGTGCGGCCCCGACGAAGCGGCGCAGCCCGTACACGCCGCCTGAACGGGACGCGCCTGCGCGGCCGTGGGCCAGAGCGTCAGAGCGAGCGCGAACAGGACCGTCAGCGCCGTCCAGCGAATCGATCGGCGAGCGAACATGACAAATCTCCTTGGGTAGGTCGTACATGGGTTCGCGGAGCGTCAGAGAGTTCGGTCCCGAACCGTCGCCGCACTGGTGGCGCGAACGTGTGGTCGAGGGAAAGGATTCCTCGCGACTTCGCGCGGGGAGCGGAGCGCAGGCCGAGAACGAGACGCGGCGGACCTCGAGCTGCGGGTTAGGATCGCCTCGTACGTGACGCGCCCTTCCGGATCTTCGCCTGCGACCGAACGCCGCACGGCGGTGTGCTTGCTCTCCGGTGGCATGGACTCGGCGGTTGCGATGGCGGAGGCGAGCGCCGCGGGCTTTCGTCCGTGCGCGCTGTCGGTCGACTACGGTCAGCGACACAAGCACGAGCTTGCGGCCGCCGCGCGCGTCGCACGGGCGCTCGGTGCGCACGACCATCGAACCGTGCACGTCGACTTGCGCGCGATCGGCGGCTCCTCGCTGACCGACGCCATCGACGTCCCGAAGGATCGTCCGCACGAGGCGATCGGCGTCGGCGTGCCGTCGACGTACGTGCCCGCGCGCAACACGATCTTCCTCGCTCTCGCGCTCGGCTGGGCCGAAGTGCTCGGCGCGCGCGACATCTTCGTCGGCGTCAACGCGCTCGACTACTCGGGCTATCCCGATTGTCGGCCCGCGTTCCTGAAGGCGTTCGAGGACCTCGCCGCCGTCGCGACCGCAGCAGGTGCGGAGCGTGGCGAGCGCGTGAAGGTGCACGCGCCTCTGATCGCGATGGGCAAAGCGGACATCGTGCGGCGCGCGCAGGAGCTCGGTGTCGATCTGTCGCTGACGCACACGTGCTACGACCCGGTCGAAGTTGGCCAGTCCGGAAACGAAGTGCTCGCCTGCGGGCGCTGTGACGCATGCCATCTGCGACTCGAAGGCTTCCGCAAGGCCGGCTCTGTCGATCGCATCGCGTACGTGCGCTGATCCGCGCGCGGTCGAGACGCGGGAAGACGCGCGCGGAGAGCGCGTCCACGGCGGCCTTCCGTACTACTCCTTCCGACCCAGAGACCCTCGAGATGAGGTGGAACATGCTCTCCTTGCTTTCGCTCCTGTTCACGCTCGGTTGCTCGATGTCGTCCGCGCTGACGGCGAGCGGGCCGCCACGGCAAGCGGCTGCGCCCGTCCCCGCGGATCCGTTCCCGGCGCCGCGCGAAGGCCTGAAACTAGCCGCGGATCTCGCCGACGGCGGACCCGTGATGCTCGACGTGGTCAACGAGTTCTCGCGCGTGACCGGCCAGACGCTCGTCATCGATCCGCAGACGCGCATGCAGCTCCAAACGACGAAAGTTGGGCTGAATCAGGACATCGCCGTCCCGCCCGATCAGGTCTACTTCGTCGTCGAGACGTTGCTCGTGCAGCGCGACTTCGCGCTCGTCCGCCTCAACGATCGCGAGCCGCGCATGCTCGCGTTGTACTCGCTCGCGATTCCGAACGCGCTCGCGCTCCGGGGGCGGGCCGTGTTCGTGCGCTCGGATGAGTCGGTGCTCTACTCTCGCCACCCCGCGCTCTTGATCACGACGTCGCTCGATCTGCCTTACACCGACGTGCGCACGCTCTCGAACTCGATGCGCTCGCTGTTCCAAGATGCGAACACGCAGCAGATCATCCCAGTCGGCAACACGAACACGCTGATCCTCACCGGCACGGGGTCGAACGTGTTCGCGCTGGTGGAGATGCTGCGCGCGATCGACGACGCGGCGCGCCGCCAGTTCGAGCACCGTGCGACCACGAAGCCGGAGAAGCCCGCGCCGGACGAGAAGTCGAAGGAAGAAGAGAAGCCGCAAGATCCGAAGTCCGGACACTGACGGCGATCGAACGAGCTGGCGGTGACCCGCCCTTCCGGCGCCGCGTGCGAGCAGGCATCCTTAGTGGGATGGACTCGACGCGGCGTCTCACTTCGAAGGACGATGCGCCGGCAGCGGATCCGCGCCTCGTCGCGCTCGGCCGGCTGCTCACGATCGTCGACCGTCTGCGTGGTCCGAACGGTTGTCCGTGGGACAAGAAGCAGACGGTCGAGTCGATGGCGCCGCACCTCGTCGAAGAGGCGTTCGAGGCGCTCGAGGCGATCGAGACCGGCACCGACCGCGACGTGGCCGAGGAAGCCGGTGACGTGCTGATGGTCGTCACCCTGATCGCGCGCATCGCGCAGGACGCGGGACGCTTCGACCTCGCGACGGCGGCGGATGCGGTCAGCGAGAAGCTCGTCCGCCGTCACCCGCACGTGTTCGGCGATCTCACGGTCGACGGCGCCGACGAAGTGCTGCGCAACTGGGAAGCGATCAAGAAGTCGGAGCGCACCGAGAAGCGTGAGGACGACAGCGCGCTCGCCGGGGTTCCGCGCGCGCTCCCGGCGCTGCAGCGCGCGCGCCGGTTGTGCAACAAGGCCGTCTCGGCCGGCTTTCGCTGGGAAGATGCCGCCGGTGCGCGCGCGAAGCTCGGCGAGGAAGCGCGCGAGCTCGACGACGCTCTCGCGGGCACGACCGATCTCACGGCGCTGGACGATGCGACGCGCCACGCCGTCGAGCACGAGCTCGGCGACGTGTTGCTCGCGGCCGCGTTCTTCGCGGAGTACATCGGAATGGATCCGGAGAAGCTCTGCCGCGACGCCGCGCGCCGCTTCGAGGAGCGCTTCCGCGCGATGGAGACGGAGCTCGCGCGCCCGCTGCGCGAGCACTCGCTCGCCGAGCTGACGGCCGCGTGGCAACGCGCGAAGGCGGCAACCGCATGAGCGTGCTCGTCGAGGCGAAGGACGTCTACAAAGTGCACGAGCAAGGCGGCGTGCGCACGCCGGTCTTGCGCGGCGTTTCGTGCGCGGTCGAACGCGGCGAGTTCGTGTGCATCATGGGTCCGAGCGGCTCGGGCAAATCGACGCTCCTGCACTTGCTCTCCGGCTTGGACGAGCCGTCGGCGGGCACGGTGACGCTCGATGGCAAGAGTCTCGCGTCGCTCGCGCCCGATGAGCGCACGCTGACACGGCGCGCGACGGTCGGCTACGTGTTCCAGTTCTTCAACCTGATGGCGAACCTGACGGTGTTCGAGAACGTGGGCTTGCCGCTCGCGATCGCGGGCGAGCATCCCGAAGCGCACGCGGCGAAGATCGAAGGCTTGCTCGCGCGACTCGGCGTCGACGAGCGGCGCGACGCGTTCCCGCACGAGCTCTCGGGCGGCGAGATGCAGCGCGTGTCGATCGCGCGCGCGCTCGCCGGCGGCCAGCCGCTGCTCTTGTGCGACGAGCCGACGGGGAATCTCTCGCAGAAGGCGGGACTCGACGTCATGCGGCACTTGCGGCGCGCGGCGGACGACGACGGCAAGGCGCTGCTGCTCGTCACGCACAATCCGCGCGACGCGACCTTCGCCGACCGCGTCTTGTTCCTGGTCGACGGCGAGCTCGCGCGCGAGCCGGTCCTGCGCGGTCCGAACATCCCGGTCGACGACGTGCACGCCGCGCTCTCGGCGCTCGCCATCTAGGAGCCTGCTTCAGCATGCGACGCGCCGCCGAAGACCGTTCCGAGTCGGGCTCGCGGCGTTACGCCTCCTCTGAGTATTGCTGGGCGAATACGCATCGCCGGATCCCCTTCGAAGCGCGTCGCTGGCGCGCTTCGATGCGCTGCGCGCACCGGGGCTTACCTGCCTTGCTCGCCTCGGCTCGGTGCGGGCTTCGACAGCGCTTCGCATGCTGGAACAGGCTCTGATGTCCCTCGCACCGGTCCTCGCCGCGCGCAATCTGCGACGGCGGCCTGCGCGCACGGCCTTCTCGATCCTGGGCGTCGCGTTCGGTGTCGCGATCGTGGTCGGCGTGTTCACGCTCGACCACAACACCGTGCTCGGGCTCTCGCTCCCCGGGCTCACGGATTGGAAGCCGGCGCTCGAGGTGCGTCCGGCACGGAGCGTCAGCGATCCGCTCGCCGATCTGCGCGCGATGCCGGGCGTCGCGGGCGTTTCGCCGTTCTTCCAGAACGACGTGAGCGTGCGTGCGCCCGCGCGACCCGGCGCAGCCCTCGATCCGGCAATGCTCGAGCCGCGCACCGTGCGCTTGTACGCACTGGATGCGGATGCGATCGAGCGGCTCGACGCGCTGCGCATCGCCGAGGGGCGCTCGCTCGAGCCGAGCGGCGCGCAACGCGAGGTGCTGCTCGGCCAGAATCTCGCGGAGGATCTCGGTGTGCGTGTCGGCGACGAGCTCGCACTCGCGCGACCGGGACCGACGGCGCGCCGCGACTGTGTCGACGGCGAGTTCGTCGTGATCGATGGCGACGGCGCGGGCGGCGAGCTCGCCGTCGAAGCGCCGTTCCGCGTCGTGGGCTTGCTCGCGCGCGAGCGTATCGGCCGCACCGCGCAGGGCTCGGTCGTCGTCGTCGACTACCGCCGCGGCCGCGAGCTGTATGCCGGCGTGCACGTGGAGCCCGTGTTCTGGATCGAGCAGGACCCGGCCGTCGACATCGAGCGCCTGCAGGCGAGCCTCGGCGCGAGCTTCTCGTACGAGCTGAACCAGAGCGTGCTCGTCGGCGCGGCCGCGGACGAGCGCGCGTTCCGCAACGGCGTGCGCATGGCCGGACTGCTCGCGCTCGTGCTCGGGCTGTACGTCATCTTCCACACGCTCTCGATGTCGCTCGTCGAGCGCGTGCGCGAGGTCGCGACGCTGCACGCGCTCGGCACGACGCGCGGACAGATCGCGCGCATCTTCCTGTGCGAGGCGGTGTGGATCGCGCTCGCTGCGGCGGTGCTCGGCGTAGCGGGCGGTCTCGCGCTCGCGCGCGGACTGCTCTTGCTCGGCATCACGACGCTCGGCACCGGGCATCACATCCGGCTGTTCGACGTACCGTGGCGAGTCGTCCTGTCGCTCACCGGACTCGGCGTCGGGATCGCGCTGTGCGGCTCGGTGTATCCGCTCGTGCGCGCGCGGCATGCGGACAGCGTCGCGGCCTTGCGCGGCGAGGCGAGCGTGCGCGCCGGCGGCGTGTCGCGCGGCTTCCACCTGTTCGCGGCGCTCTTGATCGCGGGTCTCTTGCCGGCGCTCTACTTCGCGATCGTGCCCGTCGTCGGCGAAGCACAGCAGACGCTCGTCGGCGCGATCCTCGCCGCGGTCGGATTGCTGGCCGCGCTCGTGATCCTGCCACTCCTCGTTCCCGCCGTGCTCGGCGTCGCGAGCAACGCGATCGTGCGTCCGCTCGAGCGACTGTGGCCGCTCTCCGGCCGGCTCGCCGCGCGCGCGATCCGCGACAGCCCAGCGCGACTCGCCGTCGCCGCCGCGTCGATCGCGCTCGTGACCGCGGCGTTCGTCGGGCTGAAGGGCATGACGGCGAGCTTGCGTGGCGAGATCGAGCAATGGGCGGGCGGCGCGATCGCGAACAAGGTCTACGTGCGCGGCTTGAAGGACGTCGAGCTCCCGCGCTTGCGCGAAGAGCTCGCACTGCGCGGCATCGACGCGGAGCTCGCGATCGAGACCGCGAGCGTGCGCACCTACGTGCCGTTCTTGTTGATCGGCCTGCACACGTCCGAGATCGCGCGCTTCGGCCCGTGCCGCGACGATCCGGTCGTGCGTGCGGCGCTCGAGCGTGGCAACGGAGTGATCGTGTCGGAGCGGCTCGCGCGGCACTTTCGGTACGAGATCGGCAAGCGCCTGCACGTCGCGAACGCGGGTGGCACCGTGCAAGACCTCGAGGTCGTCGCCGTGTCCGACGCGTACGGCTACTTCCCGAATCCCGACGAGCGCTTGTACGGCATCGTGAGCGCCGAGTTCATGCGCAAGAACTTCTGCCTCGACGTCGACACGCTGACCGAGATCGCGTTGCACGTCGAGCCGGGCACCGATCTCGACGGCATCGAAGCGGTCGTGCGCAGCGCGTGCCCGGGCTCGAAGCTCTCGTTCACGCGCGGCAGCGGTGTGCTGCACGCGCACATCGTCGACATCGATCGCGACTTCCTCTTGTTCGACATCATCCTCGGCTTGACGGCGGCGCTCGCGGGACTCTCCGTGCTGAACGGCCAGCTGCTCGCGGCGCTCGAGCGCGCGAAGGAGCTAGGCGTGTTGAAAGCGCTCGGCGTGACGCGCAGGCAGTCGGCCGGCATCGTGCTGTGCGAAGCGCTGGTCATCGGCGTGCTCGGCGGCTTGCTCGGAACGGCGCTCGGCGCGGCACTCACGCCCGTCGTCGTGCGCGCGCTCGAGGCGCTCTCCGGCCTCGACTTGCCGAACGTCGCGCCGGTCAGCTGGCTCATCGCCTGTCCGATCGGCGCCGTGCTCCTTTCGCTCGCCGCCAGCGTGTATCCCATCCTGCGCATCCAGCGCATGGACGCGCTCGCCGCGGTGCGCACGGGTTGATTTGGTTCGCACCGCGCGTGCGAAGCGGGACGGAAGCGAATGCTAACAGCCCGTGGTGAAAGTCATTCAGCGCGAAAGCGGCCCGTTCGCGCCAGCCCGGCGTCGCTCGATCCTCGGCGAATCACGAGGATTCGCCTGCGGTCTCGCTCCTTGTTCTGACGCGAACGGGCCACTTTCGTGCTTGAAGCACTTTCACGACGGACTGCTAGTCGTCGAACGAATCGACGAACCCGGTCAGCACTGGCTGAAGCCGCACGAGTAGCACTTCACGCAACCTTCCTCGAAGGCGAGCGCGGACGAGCACGCCGGGCACTTGAGCTTGTACTGCGCGCTGTTGCGCGGCTCCTTGCTCGACGGGGCCTTCACAGCCGGCGTCGCCTTCGTGGTGTCGGCGGGTGTCGAAGTGCCGAGCAGGAGCGAGTGCAGACCGTGCTCTTGCTTCGCCGCCATGTAGCGCTTGAGCGCGGTCGCGAGTCCGTCCGCGAGCGACATGATGCGGCCGTCTTGCGTCGGCACCGAGAGACTCGAGCCGATGCCTTCGAGCTGCTTGACCGCCATCTTCAGGCTGCCGTTCGAGCGCAGCCACAGTGACAAGATGCGGCAGATCGCCTCGAGATCGGAGTTGGCGACGTCGCCACCCTTGCCGAGCTGCGCGAAGACCTCGCGCTCGCGGCCGGAAATCGGATCGACCGACACCTTCACGTGCATGTTGCCGAACGGCGTCATCTGGCGGATGCGCAGGCAGCTCATGATCTCCGGCAGCTTGACCGGGTTGAGCTCCTCGTCGCCGGTTTCGGTCTTCTGCATCCGCAGGATCGGAGCTTGCTCCGCGTGCGCCGGATCGTTGCAGAGCGGCGCGGACGCGCTCGCAGCACCCGGCGCCGCACCGGCCTTCGGTTCGGTCGCACCCGAGTGCTTGAGCGCCATCGGCTGCATCTCGCGGCAACCGTCGCGATAGACGGTGACGCCCTTCACGTCCTCTTCGATCGCGAGCTCGAAGATCTGGCGCACGTCCTCGGCCGTCGCTTCGTGCGGGAAGTTGATCGTCTTCGAGATCGACGAGTCGCAGTGGCGCTGGAACGCGGACTGCATCTTCATGTGCCAGAACGGCGAGATGTCGTGCGCGGTCACGAAGATCTTGCGCGCGTCGTCCGGGACCTCTTCGCGGTGCTGCAGCGAGCCCTTCTCGACGATGTCGTCGACGAGCTCGTCGGAGAAGAAGCCGCGCTCCTTGGACGTTTGCTCGAACACGTAGTTGACCTCGCGCATGATCGTCGGGCGACCGCGGTTGTCCTTCATCACCTGCCGGATGAAGGCGAGGCTGAACATCGGTTCGATGCCGCCCGAGCAGTTCGCGATGATCGAGATCGTTCCGGTCGGAGCGACCGTCGTCGTATACGAGTTGCGCATCCGGCGGCCGAGCTTCTCCCAGTCGGAGCCTTCCCACGCCGGGAAGACACCGCGCTCTTCGGCGAGCATCTCCGACGCGAGGTGCGATTCGTCGTTCAGCACCTTCATGACGCGCTCACCCCACGCGCAACCCTCTTCCGAGTTGTACGGGATGCCGAGCTTGTAGAGCGCGTCGGCGAAGCCCATCACGCCGAGACCGATGCGCCGCGTCGTCTTCGACATGTTGTCGATCTGCGGCAGCGGGTAGCGGTTGACCTCGATCACGTTGTCGAGGAAGCGCGTGCAGGTGTGGATGATCGACTTGTATTCGTCCCAGTCGAAGCGTGCGCCGTGGCCGATGCCACCTTCGCCCTTCACCAGCGTGCCGAGGTTGATCGAGCCCAGGTTGCACGAGTCGAACGGGTGCAACGGCTGCTCACCGCACGGATTCGTGGCTTCGATGAGACCGACGTTCTTGATCGGGTTGCGCTCGTTGATGCGGTCGATGAACACGACACCCGGCTCGCCCGTGCGCCACGCGTGCTCGACCATCAGCTGCCAGACCTCGCCAACCGTCCAGAACTCCTCGGTGTCGCGGCCGTCCGCGCCCCGCCTCTTGAGCTTGCTCCACTGGCGCGTGCGCGGATTCTGGACTTGGTGGATCGTCTCGGGCTTCGAGCGCAGCTCGTTGATGAAGCGGTTCGTCACCGTCACCGAGATGTTGTAGTTGGTCAACATCCCGAGATTGTCCTTGATGGTGATGAAGTCGATGATGTCCGGGTGGTCGACGCGCAGGATGCCCATGTTGGCACCGCGGCGGAACGCACCTTGTTGGATCGCGTCGGTCGCCTTCGAGAAGACTTGGATGAAGGACAGCGGTCCTTCCGTCGTGCCGCCCGACGAGCGCACGATGTCGCCCTGCGGACGTAGGCGCGAGAAGCTGAAGCCCGTGCCGCCGCCGGCCTTCTGGATCAGCGCGGTCGCCTTGATGGAGTCGAAGATGCCTTCGATCGAGTCCTCGACCGGCAACACGAAGCACGCGGAGAGCATCCCCATCTCGCGGCCCGCGTTCATCAAGGTCGGACTGTTCGGCATGAACTGGCGCCGCGCCATCAAGCCGTAGAACTCGCGCGACACGGCGAGCGCGCGCTCCGCGCTTCCGCCCGGGAACGACATCTCGGCCTTGGCGATGTGCGCCGCGACGCGCCAGAACAGCTCGCGCGGCGTCTCGCAAACCGTGCCCGCGCTCAGGTCCTTCTTGAGGTAGCGCCTCTCGAGCACAGTGACCGCGTTCTCCGTCAGCTGCGGATCGATCAGATCCTGCGGCGGCGCGAGTGCTTCGAGCTCGGCGAGAGCGTCCACGGCGTTACGAGGTTCGACCGGACGGCTGGTCCTGATGGGCGAGGGCGCGATGGGATTCACGAGAAGGATTCCAAGACGAGGTCTTTGGGGACATACCACGAGCGATGCACCCGCAACGAGTCTCGAGACAGGCCGCAAGCCGTCCACCCTCGCCCATGAAAACCACGCGCGGACAAAGGGTTGGAGGCTCGTTCGAGTGCCCGTGACACGGCCGCGAGCGCGACCGGCGACGGGGGGCCGAAGCTAGCGCTGCGTCGACGAGCCGTTCCAGAATAAACACCGGGCCTCTAGCACTACAGGTTGTGGATCCAAGGTTTATGTCCACACCACAAATTGCGGAGCGGTGGGCCTCCGGCACACCTCACGCCCGCGGGCGGCGCAACCGCCCGATGAGGTGGTGCCACTCCGGGATCCTAAGTCCATGTGAAACAAGGGCGTAGACGCTGATGCACAGCGCGATCGCGGCCAGCAGTGCAAGCGCGCGATGGGGTCCCCCGGCGTACAACGCGAAGTCGTATGTGCCGCGCGCGACGAGACCGGCCACCAGCGCGGCCGCCGTGATCGCGACGAGCCGGCGCAGCAGGTTCCTCTCCCCCTGCGGGAGCCCGAGTCGCCGCCGCAAGCCAGGCCAAAGGAGCGCGAGGTTCCCGCAGGCCGTCAACGCCGTCGCGAGCGCGACTCCGCCGACGTCCATTCCGAAGCCGGCGACGAGGACCACGTTCAAAACGACGTTCGACACGAGCATCAAGATCGAGATCCGCACCGGCGTCTTGAAGTCGCCGAGCGCGTAGAACGTGCGCGCGACGAGGCCGGCCGCACCTGCGGGCAAGATCGCGAGTGTCAGGAACCGCAACGCGGAGCCGCCGCGCACCACGCCCTCGGGGCCGAACGCACCGTGCTCGAAGCACACGGACACGACCGGCTCGGCGAAGAGCAAGAGCCCGATCGTCGCGGGGATCGCGACGAACGCGATCGCGAGGTGCGTGCGGTCGTGGAGCGCGCGTACCTCGCGCAGCGCGCGCTGCTGTCCGAGCGCGGTGAGCGCGGGGAAGACCGCGCTCGTCGCCGCGATCGACACGAGCGACATCGGGAACTGCTGGATGCGCGTCGCGTAGTAGAGCGCCGTAGGTCCGCCGTTCGGGAGCAAGCTCACGGCCATGAACCCGTCGACCATCACGTTGACTTGGTAGACGGCGGCTCCCATCGCGAGCGGCGCGGACGTCTTGAGCACCATCCAAACGTGTTCGTTCGACGCGACGAGCGCGTCGCCCGGCACGCTCTTCGGCCGGGAGAGCAACCCCTTGGCCTTCAGCGCCGGCAGTTGCACGAGCACGAGGATCAAGCCCGCTCCGAGCACGAACCACGCGAGCCAGCGCGTCATCTGCATTTGCCGCTGCCACTCCTGCGCATCGCCGACTCCGGGGGCACGCGACCAGCCGAACTCGCGCGCGACGATGAACAGCGCGGTGATCCACCACAGGTTCATCACGACGGGCGCCAAGCTCGGGCTGACGAAGTGACCACGCACGTTCAACGCACCCGACGCGACCGCGGACAGGCACACGAACACGACGAACGGCATCATCCGCACCGTCAGCTCACGCACCTCGGCTGGATGATCACCGAGCCACGCGAAGCCGGTGATCGGCATCGCGTCGGGCATGAAGTGCACCGCGATCATCACGACCGCGCACAGCCCGACGAGGATCCACGACACGACGCGCACGATCGCATGGAAGAGTGCGCGACCCGCTTCCAGGCCTTGCTGCGCGTCGGCGCGCGTGATCGCCGTCTGCAACGACGTCGACATCGCGCCTTCGCCGAGCAGGCTTCGGAACAGGTTCGGTACACGCCACGCCGTCACGAACGCGTCGTTGATCGGCGACGCGTGGCCGAAGATCGACGCGGCCAGACTCTCGCGCACGAACCCGATGATCCGGCTCATCAAAGTGAGCACGGAGATCAACGCCGTGCGCCGCACGAGTCGCCCGTGCCGTCCCACGACGTCGACCGGCGCAATCGGCGACGCCGCGGGCGGAGCAGGCGAATCCGCGGCGCTCACAGAGGGCTCAGGCGAGCATCTCGCTCAGGATGCGCTGCGCGGTCTTGCCATCGACTTGGCCTTTGTGGCGAGCCATCAGCGCCTTCATCAGCGCGCCGAGATCCTTCTTCGACGAGACGTTGAGCTCCTTCATCAACGATTGCACCGACGCGCGCACATCGCTCTCCGAGAGCTGCTTCGGCAAGTAGTTCATCAGCACGGCGAGCTGCGCACGCTCGCTCGTCTCGAGGTCGGAGCGGCCCGCCTTGACGGCCTGCTCGATGCCCTCCTGGCGCACCTTCACGGCCTTCTGCACGACGGCGAGCTCTTCTTCGGGCGAGAGCTCTTCCTTGCCGCCATCGATCGCAATCCGCTTCATCTCGGAGAGCACCATGCGCAGTGTGTCGCGAGCGACATCGTTGCGATCGCGCATGGCTTGCTTGACGTCGGCTTCGACCTGGGTTCGCAGCGGCATGTTCGGTCCTCTCGCGTCGCGCTGACGCGCGCCGTCCGTCGACGGCGCGCGAGCGTGCGCTCACTCCTGCGGTTCCGGCCCTTCCGGCTCCATCGGCTCGATCGTGTCGTCGCCTGCGTCCTCGTCGTCGCCCGCAGTCGCCGCGCTGCTCGCGGCCACGCGCTCGGGTCGCGCCTCGGTCGCGTAGCGCTCGAGATCCTGCTCGGAGACGACTTCGAGCGCGACGAGGCGGTCGCCTTCCTTCAGGTTGACGAGCCGCACGCCTTGCGTGTTGCGGCCGATCGAGCTGATGTCGGCGACGGGCGTGCGGATGAGCATCCCCGTCTGCGTGATGAACAAGATGTCGTCGCCGTCGTTCGCGAGCCGCACACCGATGACGCCGCCGTTGCGGCCTTCGGTCTTGATGTCGATGACGCCCTGACCGCCACGACCTTTGATCGGATACTCCGCGACGAGCGTGCGCTTGCCGTAGCCCATCTCGGTGCCGGTCACGAGCGCGGACTGATCGCCGGTCGCGACGACGACGCCGACGACGCGGTCGTCGCCGAGCAGTCGAATGCCGCGCACGCCGTAGCTCGTGCGGCCCATCTCGCGCGCCGCCTGCTCGTCGAAGCGGATCGCTTGGCCGTCGCGCGTGCAGAGCAAGATCGTGTCACCCGGCTTCGTGAGCGTGACGCCGACGACGGAGTCGCCTTCGTCCAGCAGGATCGCGCGGATGCCGCCCTTCTTCGGACGCGAGTATTTCTCGAGCTTCGTCTTCTTGACCGTGCCGCCCTTCGTCGCGAAGAACACGCACGACTCCGAATCGAACTCGCGCACGCGCAGGACGTTCGTGATCTCCTCGCCCTGCTCGAGCGGGAGCAGGTTCGTCATCGCGCGTCCTTTGCTCGTGCGGCTCGCTTCCGGCAGCTGATACACCTTCAACCAATACACTTGGCCGAGATTCGAGAAGCACAAGAGACTGTCGTGCGTGCCGGCAGCGAACAGCGACTTGAGTGCGTCGCCTTCCTTCGCCTCCGAGCCCTTGATGCCGCGGCCGCCGCGCCCTTGCGCGCGATACGTTTCGAGCGACACGCGCTTGATGTAGCCGTCTTGCGAGACGGTGACGACCATCATCTCCTCGGTGATGAGGGACTCGACGTCGAAGCCGCCTTCGATCTCGATGTCCGAGATCTCGGTCCGGCGATCGTCGCCGTACTTCGACTCGATGTCGTCCAAGTCTTCGCGGATGATCGCGACCACGCGCGAATCGCTGCTCAGGATGTCGTTCAAGTCCGCGATCTCGGCCACGAGCGCGGCGAACTCTTGCTCGAGCTTGTCGCGTTCCAGCCCGGTCAAGCTGCCGAGCCGCATGTCGACGATCGCTTGCGACTGGCGCGGCGACAGCCCGAACGCCGCGGCCAGCTTGTCCTTCGCGTCGTCGCGGTTGGAGCTCGCGCGGATGATGCGCACGACCTCGTCGATGTTGTCGACCGCGATGCGCAGACCTTCGACGATGTGCTTGCGCTCTTCGGCCTTGCGCAGTCGGAACAGCGTGCGCCGACGGATGACGATGCGACGGTGCTTGATGTAGCTGTCGAGCAGACCGCGCAGGTTGAGCGTGCGCGGCTGACGCCCGTCGATCGCCAGATTGATGATGCTGACGGTCTGCTGCAGCGGCGTGTACTGGAAGAGCTGGTTGACGATGACTTGCGCGTCCTCGCCTTTCTTCAGCTCGATGACGAGACGCAGACCGTCGCGGTCGGACTCGTCACGCACGTCGGAGATGCCGGTGATGCGACCGTCCTTCACGACCTCGACGATCTTCTCGATGATCGCGGTCTTGCGGACTTGGAACGGGATCTCCGTGATGACGAGCTGCTGCTTCGTGCGCAACTCTTCGACCGCGTACTTCGCGCGCAGGCGCAGGAGACCGCGTCCGGTCGCGTACGCCTGCACGATTCCGCTGCGGCCCATGACGATCCCGCCGGTCGGGAAATCCGGGCCTTTGACGATCTCGCACAGCTCCGGGATCGTGACGCGCGGGTTGTCGAGCACGAGCCGCAGCGCGCCGCAAATCTCGCGCAGGTTGTGCGGCGGAAGGCTCGTCGCCATGCCGACGGCGATCCCGTCGGAGCCGTTGCACAAGAGGTTCGGGAAGCGGCCGGGCAACACGGTCGGTTGCATCCGGCTCTCGTCGTAGTTCGGCTCGAAGTCGACCGTGTCCTCGTCGAGATCGGCCATCATCTCCACGGCGGTGCCGGCCATGCGCGCTTCCGTGTAGCGCATGGCCGCCGGCGGATCGCCGTCGATCGAGCCGAAGTTGCCCCTGCCCGTCGATGAGCGGATAGCGCAACGAGAAGTCCTGCGCCATGCGCACGAGCGTCGGATAGATCACCGCTTCGCCGTGCGGGTGATAGTTACCCGACGTGTCGCCGGCGATCTTCGCGCACTTCCTGTACTTGGCGCGCGGCGACAAGTTCAGGTCGTTCATCGCGACCAAGATCCGTCGCTGCGACGGCTTGAATCCGTCGCGCACGTCCGGCAGCGCACGCGAGTGGATGACGGAGAGCGCGTACGTGAGATACGACTCCTTCATCTCGCGCTCGATCATGCGCGGAGTGATACGCCCGATCGGCGGAGAGGGCGGCGCGGGCGGAGCTGTTTGATCCGTGTCGGTCATGCCAAGGCTTCGAAGGTCGAAATGAGGTCAGCGGACGCGCGCGCGGGCGCGGTCGCCCGCGTACGTGGCGGACGAAGAATCGAGCGGTGCGGCGACGTCGCAGCGTGGCGCCGGCTCGGTGCGCAGCGCGCGCAACGCGAGCGCGGCGAAGGGCTCGCGGCCGTGTTCGGTGAAGAGATCGCCGACTAGCGCGTGCGAAACGAGCTCGAGGTACTGACTCTCGAGTCGCACGCCGGCGGGAGCATCGTCCCACAGGAGCCACGGCGCGCGTTCGGGCCACGCAGGGATCGCCGCATCGCCGCCGGGCACCAGCTTGTCGCTCGTCGCGAGCAACGCAGCCGGAACGTCGCGGCGCTCGCACTCCTCGAGCAACGTGTTCGTTCCGGCGCGGCCGAGAAAGCCGGCAACGCCGAGCGATTCCGTCGAGAGCCACACGCGGTCGGCGCTCGGCACACGCGCGACGAGCGCGGCGTCGTAGCAGAGCGTGACCGGAATGCCCTGCGAGACGAGGCGCCGAGCCATGCGGCGACCTTCGAGGTGCGGGAGCGACTCGCCGATCACGGCCGACGGCTGCTTGCCGCGACGCCAGGCCTCGACCAGCGCGAGCGCGAGCGTCTCGGAGTAGCCGTCGAGCAGCACGACCTCGCCGGACTCGAGCGTGGCGGCCGCCGCGCTCGCGCAGTCCTCGCGGCGCGGCAGACGCCGAGCAGGCGACGAGGGCTCACCGTTCCATTCCGCGTTGCATTCTTCGAGCCCCGCGACACCGGTCGGATCCCAGATCCACAGGCCGAGCTCCTCGGCGAGCACGATGCGCGGTTCCGGCAAGCTGCGATTGCGCCCGTGATGGAAGGCGCGTCGCAGCGAGTCGATCCAGAGCGCGACCGTGCCGCGCCATTCCTGCTCGACGAGAAACGGCGCGAGCTCCGCTTCGAGCGCGCTGCCCGCGGCATCCCAAGTCCACTCGTCGCCCGTCTCGAGCACCCACTCGCGCAGCGCTTCGGACGTCTCGATCACGAGATCGCGCGACGTGGACCGCCGGTCGCTGCCTAGGTCGCGCAGAGTCGCGCGCAGCCGTTGATCGAAGGCTTCGCCGGGATCGAAGGCTTCGCCGGGATCGAGGGCTTCGCGGGGTGTCGCCTTGCCGTCGGCCGGCGCCCCAGGGTGCAGTCGTTCGTTCTGTGGCATGCGCCGCGGACCGCTGCAGAGCGGGCTGATTGGCCCGCAGCCGGCGGGCCTCACGAGCGCGCGATTATCACTGCCGATTGACGTCGAATCTAGATCGCTTCCCCTATTAAATACGCCGCGCTTCGAGCGTCGATACCGGCGCCCGAACGTTCGTCGTCCGCTACCCCGGAACTCCGCTATGCCTGCCTCGGAAACCAGCACGATCGCGCGCGCGCTCGGGCGCATTCCCTCCGGTCTATTCGTCGTCACGACGCTGAACGAGCGCGAGCCCGAGGGCTTCGTCGGCTCGTTCCTCATGCAGATGGGATTCGAGCCGCCGACCGTGTGCATGGCCGTCGGCCGGACGCGTCCGCATCTCGAGTACTTGCGGCGCTCGGGCCACTTCGCGGTGACGATCCTCGACAAGTCGTCGTCGGGGTTGATGGCGCCCTTCTTCAAGAAATCGCCAGATGGCAAGTCACCGTTCGACGGTCAGAGCGTCCTCTCGACGCCAGTGGGCTCACCGGTGCTCGCCGAGGGGCTCGCGTGGCTCGCTTGTCGCGTCATCGGCGAGCACGCGGCTGGCGACCATGTGGCGGTCTTTGGCGAGGTCGTCGACGGCGCACTGCTGCGCGAGGGCGACCCGACGGTCCATCTGCGCAAGAACGGATTGAGCTACTGACCGCCGCGCACGCGGCGTTTGGTTCAGCGGCCGGAGGAGGGCGGACGCGGGCGGAGAGCGAGCGAGTCGAGCTCGTCCGCCCAGTCCGCTTCGATCGCCTGCGGCAAGGACGAGCCGGTGAGCTCGCCGCTCTGCATCCAGTCCTGCACGACCTCGCCGACGAGCGCGAGATCGCTCCTTCCGCGCAACGCGCCCAGGGCGAGCCACTCGGCCGCGGCCATCGCATCGCCGGCGCGGAGTGCGGCGCGCGCTCGGACCTCGAGCTCGGCCGCGTTCGCGGGCCGGCCGGCCTGCGCCTCCTGGCCGAGCTCGGCGGCACGCTCGACGAGCGCGAGAAGCGCCGGATCGACTTCACCCGCGCCGACGGCGCCCGTCGCTGCCGCGGCGTAATCGCCGAGGCGCAGATCGACGACGATCTGCTCGGCCCGAAAGCCGCGCGCCATCACGAGCGCGTGCCCGGCGAGCACGAGCGCGAGCGCAATCGTGCCGACCCAGCTCCACGTTCGGATGCCGCGGCGGAGCTTCCGGCCCACGGCGGGATCGAGCGCTGCGCGCTCGAGGAAGCGGACGCGCTCCGCGACGCTGAAGTGACGCCAGCTCGCGACGTCGCGTAGCCGTCCGCCGACGCGCTCGAGCGCGCTGGCGAGCGCCGTCCAATCGCGCAGCAACTCCATGCTGAAGAGATCCGCGTCGAGCTCGCACCGCCGCGACACGTAGCTGAAGGTCAGCGCCCACACGATCAACGCCACGAGGACGACGGCGGCGGCCGACCACGTTCCATCCGGGAACCAGATCTGCGCGAGCAGGTCGGCGCCGAGGAAGAACGCGAGCGCCCACACCGCGAACAGCAGCACGTGCTTGCGGAACGCGTGGCCGATTTCGTGCGCGAAGACGGCCGCGAGCTCGCGCAAGTCGAGCTGCTCGAGCAGCGCGTCGGAGAACAGCACGACGCGATGCGCTCGGCCGACGCCGATGATCGCGGCGTTGGCCATCGTGCTGCCCGTGTGCCACACGAGCAGCGCGCTCGAGCGGAAGCTTGCGAGCCGCGCGACCTCGAGCAAGAGATCCCGCTGACTGCCGGCCGGGATCGGCGTCGTGTCCCATGTCCGCCGCAGCATGTACGGCAACGCGAGCGTCATGCCCGCGAGGAGCACGGCACCGAACAGCGCACCGTAGACGCGCACCTCTTCGATGTGCGTGCGCAGCGATTCGCTCCATCCGACGACGGACGCGAACACGGCGTAGGCAACGACGGGAGCCAAGCTCGCCGCGAACATGCGGTGTTGGAACTTGCGCGACGCGCGGCGTTCGTTCGGAGTGCCGGACACGACGCGCGCGCGCGCTTCGATCGCGAGCGCCTCGAAGACGACGAACGGCGCGCCGAGCAGCAGCACGCCGAGCTCGGGCCAGGCGAAGAACGACACTTCGTGGCCGACGATCCGACTCACCGTCTCGCGCCAGCCGAACACGGCGAGTGCGACGAAGTAGAGCGCGACCGGCGAGAGCTGCAACACGCGCAGCACGACGAAGCTCTGCCGAAACCGGCCGCGCAGGAATGCGGCGCGTGCGACGAGCGCGAGGAGATGTGGCACGAGTGCGAGCGCGCACAGCGCAAAGGGCAACTCGCTCACGCTCGGACCGATCGCTTCGGATGCGCCGAGCACCAGCAGCGCGAGCGCGATCTCGAGGAGATACCCCATGCGGATCGCGCGCGTTCGTTCGCGCCGGTTATGCGCGCGCCGTGCGCAGGAGCTCCTGCCAGGCCGGTGAATCGAGCTCTTCTACCGCACCGGAAAGCTCGAGCGTTCCGTCCTCGGCACGGTCGACCTCGAGCTCGCCACCTGGCACGACGAGACGCACTGGCCACGTCGCGAGACCGCGCTCGACCGCGACCCACGCCGCTGCGCACGCGCCGCTACCGCACGCCATCGTTTCGCCGACGCCACGCTCCCAAACGCGCAAGTGCAACCGGCCGCCGCGCGATGCCAAGAAGCCGACGTTCGTGCCGCGCGGGAAACGCGGATGCGTTTCGATCTTCGGTCCCAGCGTCTCGACGCGCGCATTGCGCTCGTCCGCAACCGTGAGCACGCAATGCGGATTGCCCATGTCGACGTTCGCGACGGCGAGCGTGCTTCCCTCGACGTCGAGGGACTCGCGCAGCGCGCACGATCTCGGGCGGCCCATCCCGACGCGCGCGCGCGTGACGCGACCGTCGCGCTGCTCGACTTCCGCCGTCGCGATGCCCGCGTCGCTCGCGATCGTGAACGCGCGTCCACGCACGTAGCCCTTGTCGACGATCCACTTCGCCACGCACCGCAATCCGTTCCCGCACGTCTCGGCGCGGCTGCCGTCGGAGTTGTAGATTTCCATCGCGCAGTCGGCGCCCTTCGAGCTCGGGCGAACGACGAGCACGCCGTCGAGGCGGCGGCCGTCCGCCTCACGCGAGCACAGCGCACGCGCGAGCGCTGCCGGATCGGCGGGCGGCGGCGTGCGCATGGCGTCGACGATCGCGAAGACGTTGCCTGTGCCCGAGAACGGACGCGGCTCGATGCGAGATTCCAACGTGGTCGGATTCATGCAACGTCCTCTCAGTCCGCAGGCAGCTTCTGCGTGTTCTTGAAGTGCATCTTCGCGACTTGCCGCAGCGCGTCGCGGCCGTGCAGGCGCATGAATGCAGCCGCCGAGCGATCGGTCGGCGTGCCGGCGCCTTTGTGCAGGTCGAGGCCGAACTGCTCGGAGAGCTCGCGCATCGCGACCAAGTACTCCTCGCGCGCGATGACGCTCGCCGCGGCGACGGCCGGGTCCGATTCGGCGCGGTGCCGTTGCTCCAGCTGAATGCCGAGCTTCTTCATCTTGCGCTGCAAGAGCGCGGCGCCGGCGAACTGGTCGACGAGCACGCGGATGCCAGGTCGTGCAAGCTCACCGACCGCTTGCACGTGCAGATCGGCGAGGATGTCGTTGAGCTGACCCGGCCGCGTGTAGAGCGCGTTGTACTGCGGCGGATCGAGGCGTGCGACCGCGAACGCGACTTGGCTGCGCAATGCGCCGCCGAGTCGCAACGCCGTGTCGTCGCTCATCGTCTTGCTGTCGCGCACGGACGACGCGCGCATCGCACGCTCTTGTCCCGGCTCCAGGCGGACGGCGACGACAACGAGCGGACCGAAGTAGTCGCCTTTGCCGCACTCGTCGCTGCCGATCGACGCTTCGCTCGCACGCGCGCTCACCGGAGCCGGTGCCGGTGCCGGTGCCGCGGGCGCCTCGGGCGCACGACCGACGTACCGCTCGGCGAACGCCTCGGGATGATCGCCTTGGATGACGAGCTTGCCGGATCGATAGAGCGTCGCCACGACGCCGAGTCCGCGCACGCTGCACAATGCATGCGGCACGGAGCGCAGCTCGACGTCGAGCTCGCCTAGTCGACGGCACAAGTCGGCGCGCTCCGCCGGCGGAATCTCGAGCACGACGGTGGTCTGCGGCACGTTAGGATTCTGGCACGCGCGATCGGACGTAGGAAGCGGCGCGCGCACCACGCCTTCGCTTGGATTCCGACTCGTTCGACACACGCTTGCGCCCCGCGGACATCGACCCGGAGCGGCCGCGCCCGATCGAAACGCCGTGGGGATCGCTCTCGATCTACTGCGTTGGCGGCGAGTACCTCGCGTCGCAGAGCTTCTGTCCGCACCTCGAAGGTCCTTTGTTCCAAGGCACGCGCAGCGGCGACGAGATCACGTGCCCATGGCACCAATGGCGCTTTTCACTGCGGACCGGCGAGCGCGTCGACTTGCTCGGGCGCATCACGCCGAAGCGCGACGCCTTGCTCGTGTGCGACGTCCACTTGGACGAGACGCTGCGCCTCTCGAATCCGCGCGTCGCCGACTGCCGCAAGAGTCCCTGAGTCGTCGCGCGGAAAACGCGCTTCCACGTGGCTAGAATGCGCGCCGATCCGCGCCGGGTTCGGCGCGCTGCGACATGCTCGATCCCGTCCATTCGCCGGAGCGTTCCCTTGGCCAAGATCTGTGATTCGATCCTCGAGACCATCGGCAACACGCCCATGGTTCGTCTGCGCAACATCGGCCGCGACACCGGCTGCGAGTTCCTCGCGAAGTGCGAGTTCTTGAACGCCGGCGGTTCCGTCAAGGACCGCATCGGCAAGCGCATGGTCGAGGAAGCGCAGCAGAAGGGCCGCATCCGTCCCGGCGACACGCTGATCGAGCCGACGAGCGGCAACACGGGCATCGGCATGGCGCTCGCCGCGGCCGTGTACGGCTATCGGATGATCATCACGATGCCGGAGAAGATGAGTCGAGAGAAACAGGTCGTGCTCGAAGCGCTCGGCGCCGAGATCATCCGCACGCCGACCGAGGCCGCATTCGACGCGCCGGAGAGCCACATCGGCGTCGCGAAGCAGCTGCAGGGCATCCTGCCGAATGCGCACATCCTCGATCAGTACTCGAACCCCGACAATCCGCTCGCGCACTACCACGGAACCGGCGAGGAGATCGTCGAGCAGACCGGCGGCAAGCTCGACGCCTGCGTCATGACCGCGGGAACCGGTGGCACGATCACCGGCGTCGCGCGCAAGTTGAAGGAGCGCATCCCGAACGTCCGCGTCGTCGGCGTCGATCCGGTCGGATCGATCCTGGCGGGTCCGGGTCCGATCGCTTCGTACAAAGTCGAAGGCATCGGCTACGACTTCATCCCCGACGTGCTCGATCGGAAGCTCGTCGACGAATGGGTGAAGACCGAGGACCGCGAATCGTTCCTCATGGCGCGTCGCCTGATCCGCCAGGAAGGGCTCTTGTGCGGCGGAAGCTCCGGCTCCGTCGTGTGGGCCGCCAAGCAAGTCGCGCAGAAGATGGGACCGGGCAAGCGCATCGTGATGATCCTGCCGGACTCGGTGCGCAACTACATGACGAAGTTCATGGACGCGCAGTGGATGAAGGAGAACGGCTTCACCGAGTCGCGCTGGGAGACGAACAGCATCGGCGACACGCTGCGCGGCTTGCCGCGTCGCAAGGTCATCACCGCGACGAGCGCGGACACGGTGGCCGATTCGGTGATGCTCATGAAGGAGCACGGCATCAGCCAGTTACCCGTCCTCGACGAGGAGCGCCTCGTCGGCATCATCACGGAATCGGATCTGCTGGCGAAGCTCGTCGACGGCCGCGCGACGCTCGCGAGCGCTGTCGCCGAGGTCATGTTCCGCAACGTGCAGACGGTGCACGTGAACGACGACGCGAGCCGGTTGCTCGAAGTCTTCTCCAAGGGGCTCGCCGGTCTCGTGCTCGACGACGACGGCAAGCTGCAAGGCGTGATCACGAAGATGGACCTCGTCGACTTGCTCACCGCGAAACCGGCGCGCTGAGATCCGTCAGCCGACGAGCTCGTCGGCGAGCGTCTTCAAGTCGGGCACCGATCGCCCGATGCCCGCCGGTCGCGGCGCGCCGCGCGCGACCCACGTCGAAGCGATGCCCAAGCTGCGCGCCGGAGCGATGTCGTGGTACACGCTCGCGGCGACGTGCAGCCACGACGCGCGATCGAGGCCGAGCTCGCGTTGCGCGGCTTCGAAATGCGCCGGGTGCGGCTTGTACGAGCGCACGTCTTCCGCGGTGATCCACGCGTCGAAGGGCGAACCGAGCGCACGCGTGCTCGCTTCGAGGACCGCGCGCTCGACGTTCGACAGCACGACGAGACGGAAGCGCTTTGCAAGCCGCGCCAGCGCGTAGGCCGAGTCCGCGAACGGCGGCCACGCCGCCATGCTCTGCGCGAAGCGCTCCGACTCCGCCGCGGACACCACGCGATCTTGCGCCCGAGCGGCGCGCGCGACGCTACGCGCGAGCACCTCGCCGTACGGCACGTAGTCTCCGAGCTGGATCTCGCGCTCGAACGCGTCGCGATCCGCCATCAAGCGCTGCATGTCGCAGCCAGCGAGGCTCTCGATGCGCGACAGCGCCGTCGCGATGCCGAAATCCCAATCGATCAGCGTGCCGTAGCAGTCGAAAGTGATCGCCGCCCGCGATGACGCCGCGGAAGGTGAACCGGCGCCGCTCACGACGAGCGCTCGGTTCGCCGCGCGTTCAACCGCGCAACCACACCCGCAGCGAAAGCGTGCCGACCCACGTGAAGCTCACGCAGAACAAGAGCAGGAACGGCAGCGAACCCCAGTGCTCGTTCTGCACGGCGATGACGAGACCGACCGCGAGCCAGGCCGCGAGCAAGAGCTCGATTCCAGGCAGGCCCTTGAGCGCGGCGCGGTAGCGCTTGGCGCTCGGAGCATCGCCGCGCTTCGGCGTGCGCACGAACGTGCCGGTGCCGGGCAGCAAGCCTTCGACGACGGCGCGCGTCTGGCTGACGCACATGCCGATGCCGAGCGAGACCGCGGCGAAGATGTCCTTCCAACGCAAACGCCACGGACGATCGATCGCGCTCTGGCTGCGCTCGTAGAACAGGAACACCGAGAGCGTGCACACTGCGAACAGGAGGGCGTGCACCCAATCCGGCAGGATCTGCGCGGCGTGCGGACTCAGCGGCAGCAGCAACGCGAGAAGTAGCACGCACGGGTAGCCGACGTTGCCGGACAAGTGCGCCAGCGCTTCGAGCTTAACCGCGAGCGGCTCCTTCGAAACGATCAAGCGCCAGCCGAGCTTTCGCAGCACCTGCACGCTGCCCTTTGCCCAACGATGTTGCTGCGACTTGAACGCGGCGATGTCGGGTGGCACTTCCGCCGGCGCGACGACGCGCGGCACGTAGATGAAGCGCCAGCCCGCGAGCTGTGCGCGATACGAGAGGTCCAAATCCTCGGTCAGCGTGTCGTGTTGCCAACCGCCCGACGTGGAGATCGCCTCACGCCGCCACACACCGGCGGTGCCGTTGAAATTGAAGAACGCGCCGGTGTCGAAGCGCACCTTGTGTTCGATCACGAAGTGACCGTCGAGCAGAGTCGATTGCGCGCGCGTGAGCAGCGTGTCGTCGCGGTTGCGGTGCCCCCAGCGCGCTTGCACCAAGCCGATGCGCGGATCCGCGAACCAGCCCACGGTGCGTCGGAGGAAGTCGGGATCCGGAACGAAGTCCGCGTCGAAGATCGTGATCAGCTCGCCGCTCGCGCGCGCGAGCCCCGCGTCGAGCGCGCCCGCTTTGAACCCCGAACGATCGGTGCGACGGAAGACGCTCACATCTCGACCCAGTGCGCGCAGCCGCGCCACTTCGGCGTCGACGATGCCGATCGTTTCGTCGGACGAGTCGTCGAGGATCTGAATCTCGATCCGGTCCGCCGGGTAATCGAGTGCCTCGGCGGCGCGTATGAGCCGGGCGGCGACCGTGCGCTCGTTGAACAGCGGGAGCTGAACGGTGACGCGCGGAAGCTCGTCCGAAGTCTGTACCGGCTCCTTGCGCTCGGCCTTCCATCGGAAGCGCGTGAGCAGTACGAGTCGGTGCGCGCCGTAGATCCCGAGCAGCGCGAGCGTGGCGAGGTAGGTTGGGGTTAGGAGAGTGTCGAGAGGCAAGCTTCACCTCGCGGTGAAACGAAGGTCCGGTTCCATCGCTTCAATGGCCGCCCGGCGCACTCCCTCGGCGCCTGGCCCTAGTCGACGTACCGCGCCACGCAGGGCATGGCGGTTCGTTTCCGTTTGAGGGCCGAGATGATATCTGCCTCGTCGGGTCCCTGGCCAGGGAGAGCGCGTGGACCTCGACTTTTTGCGCGCGCTCGCACGGAGCCACACGCGAGGCTCATCGCGGCAGATGCGAGTGACAACGTAGGTCCGTCAAGGACCGTCGCGAGCCGGGGAGGTCGGCGGAGGGTCGCTTCCGAGCGCTTGGGCGCGGCCGCAACTGGGCGGGTGCGAGCGGCGGGTCAGCTCAGGGTTGAATCGCGCGCGGACCTGGTCGCGCGCGAAGCTCTCGCGCTAACCACTCGTTTTTCTTGCCCGCCTGCTTCACCACGGCGCGAGCGAAGCGGCGCCATTGCCTGCGGATGCTCCAGCAGCCTCGCTGCGCAGAGCGCAGCTGTTGCGCGGGCTCGCGGCGGTCGCATGAGAAATGCGGGTTAGCTGTGGCAAGAATCCCCAAATCCACCGGGCGTGCGAAGCCCCGCACGAGGACGAGGTGCGGCCGCGCGGCGGACACGGCGGAATCCAGGTCGGTTCATACGGAGCGTGCAGCTCGAATGCTCGACATGCTTTCGCGCTCGTGACACGTCGAGTGCGTGTGGCGGATCAGAACAGCCGCTGCTGGCCCTCGACGTACGTCACCGACTTCAAGCGCGGATAGGTCTCGACGATCTGCGCTGGCGCGGGAACGGAGACTCCGCGCAGCGCTGCCAGCAGCTCCAGCGCATTCGCGACCGCCTTGCCCTCGAAGTGATTGTTCGTGATCACGATGACTTCGCGATGTTCGTCGGCGAGCCGCTTCGCTTTCTGCACGAGCTGCTGGAGCTCTGCCGGCTCATATAAATAGTCGTACTTCGAATCGCGCGTGGCCTCGCGGCGGAACCAGCTCGCGCTGTTGCGCCCGTGCAAGCGCAAGTATCCGATTGGACCCGTCGGCGAATGCCACGGCGGCGGGTGATTCCACGCGGCAGGCAGATCGGGGTACGCGAGCGAGAAGGACAGGCCGCGCACGGTGTCGAGCGCGGGCGGCGTGAACCACGACTCGTGGCGCACCTCGAGCACGAGCGGCAGGTCCGCGAACAGGTTGCGAATCACTCCGAGCCGGCGCACTTCGTCGCGGCCGAAGAGGAATGAGATCGGAAACTGCACGAGCACGGCGGACAAGCGTCGCGCTTGCAGGAGCGGAGCGATCCCGCGCGAAAACTCCGCCGCGAGCAGTGCCCGCGCTTCGGATCGCATGCGCTCGCCAGCGTCGGCTTCGTGGTGTTGCGATCGCGAGCGCGTCGATCGGGCGTAGTCGTCGTTCGAGCCCGGCGGTGGCCGATCGGTCGAACGCGCGCGCATGCTCGCGCCGTGCGTGAACACCGAGTTGAGCTTGACGGTGAATCGAAACGCGACGTGTTCCGCGACGAGCTGAACCCAACGCATCGAGTGCTCGCTGCGAGGCTGCGCGTAGAACGTGCTGTTGACCTCGATGCAGTCGAAGTAGCGCGCGAGATGTGCGAGCGCGTTGAAGCCCGGCGGCTTCGACATCGGATACACGGTCGCGTCCCAGTCGGGATACGACCAACCCGCGGGACCTACACGGATCACCAGTCGGACTCCGTCGCGAGGAGTTCGAAGCCTTTCCGCTCCGCACGCAGCATCGCGTCGCGAATCCGCTGCGTCGCCGCCTCCAATGCGGGCGCGCCACCGTCGCGCGCAACGTGAATCGGAGGTTCATACACGTACGCGATGCGCGCGTGCCGCTTCGGGATCGTGAATCGATCCCAGCTGCGCGCGCGCCACGCTCGATCGCACACGAACCCGCACGGAACGATCGGGAAGCCGGTCGCGCGCGCCATCCACGCGAGTCCGAGATTCATCGAGTGTCGCGGGCCGCGCGGACCATCGGGCGTTATGACGAGCGCTTCAGCGGCGCGCAACGCGGTGAGCATCTCGCGCAGCGCGCGCGCTCCACCGCGACTCGAGGATCCGCGGATGACGCGGTGACCGAACGATTGCAGGAGCGATTCGGAGATGTCGCCGTCCTGACTCGGTGACACGAGCACCGAGTACTTCGATCCCTTGTGGCCAGGCAGCGCGACGATCATTCGGCCGTGCCATAACGCCATGAAGTAGCCGCCGCTCGTGCGCTGCGCCGCAGCCAAGTTCTCCGCGCCGACGACCTCCACCGTCCAAGTCTTCGAGAGCTGGCGCAGCGCAAATGGGCCGATCCACGAAACGACGTGTCGCGCGAACCGTCGTCCGGCGTGTCGGAGCCATCGAGGCAGCTTCCGGCGCGAGCGACGGCGCGGGTGTGTCGCGGCCATGGACTCGTGCACGACCGGCGACCCACCGCCTGCTTGTGGCTGTCTCGACACCGTTCGTATAATGCCCGGCCTGCAAGCGACCGGGATGCTCTGTTTCCTCGCGTCCTGCCTTCTCGCGCGTCCACGGTGTCGCGATCCGCTGCGCGGCTAGGCTGCCTGCCGTCGCACTCGCGCTGCGCGGGTTCAGCAGTCGCAACAGGAGGCGTCCGGCAGCTGAAGCTCGTTCGAGCGCGAGTAGCCGTCCGCTGCGGGCGCCGCTGCGTTCACGACGACATCTCCTCCCCCCATTCAACGATCCCATGGCACAACACAAGGCGGCGACCTCCGTCACGATCGCACCGACCGCGGAATCATCCGGCTTCGCTCAGATCGTCGAGCGTTATTGGAAGGCCGCGGCTGTGCTCGCGGTGCTGGTGACCGTCGGCGTGATCTTGTGGCAGTACCAGCATCACACGCGTCGCGAGGCCGATGACCAGAGCTGGGAGAAGCTCACCGCCGTCGCACCCGAGGATCCCGCCACGGGTACGCTGAAGGGGCCGGCCAAGGACCTCGAGGACCTCGCGGGCCAGGTCAAGGGAACGCAAGCGGGCCCCTGGGCGCTTCTAATTGGGGCTCAAAGTGCCATCGAAGCGCGCGACTGGCAGCGCGTCGACACGCTGCTCGGCCAGTTGCGGAGCGACTACCCGGACCATCAAGTCGTGCGCGAGCCGCTCGCCTTCGAGACTTCGGACCGCAAGGAAACGCTCGTCGATCAGCTCGGACGCCGAGCGAAGCTGCTGCGCGAGTGGGCAGCCGCGCATCCGAACCTCTACCAGAATGCGGAGTTGCCAGCGGATGCGCCGCGCGTGCGCTTCAACACCGACCGCGGGCCGATCGTCGTCGGGCTCTACACGGCCGCTGCGCCGAAGCATTGCGAAAACTTTCTAAAGCTGGTCGGAGAAGGGTTTTATGGCGGCACAAAGTTTCATTCGGTGATTGGCGGGATGTACGTGCAGGGCGGCGACCCGAACACGAAGCCAGGCGCTGTCGGCGACTGGGGACAGGGCGGCCCGGGCTACACGCTCGAGCCCGAGGAGAACGACCTCCACCACTTCATGGGGTATCTCGCTTCGGCCCCGGATCCGAAGGGCGGGGCAATCTCGGGGTCGCAGTTCTACCTCACGACCGAGGATGCGCTGACACTCGGCACGAACTCGGTGGTCTTCGGCAAGGTCGTGGAAGGCCTCGACATCTTGCGCCAGATGTCGCTCGCTTCCGTCGTTCCGAACAGCACTCGCCCGGAAGATCCGGTCACGTTGCAGTCCGCGGAGCTGCTGTAGTTCGACGTGACGGGCGGACGCGCAGGACTCGGCCTCGCGCAGTCTGTGTGAGCCACCCGGCCTTGCGTCCGCGTAGTCGGCGCTCGATGTTCCACGTGGAACAGCTCGCGACGACGCCTACAGCTCATCCTTCGGCGCGAGCAGCTCGCAGATGCGATCGAGATCGTCCCGACCGAAGAACTGGATTGTGACCTGTCCGCGATAACCCGGCGAACTCTGCACGGACACTTTCGTGCCAAATCGAAGCTTCAGGCGCTCTTCCAGTGAATTGACCCACGGCGCGGGCGCAGCCGGCTCCTTGGCCGCGGTCGGCAGCTTCGATGGTTTGCTGCTCGACTGCACGACGCGCTCGACTTCCCGCACGGACAGCCCCTCGCGTACCGTCCGTTCCATCAGTTTTAGGCACTGCGCACGATCCGGCATGCCAAGCATCGCCCGCGCGTGCCCCATCGAGAGTAGGCCGCTCCGAATCGCGTCTTGAATCGTGTCGGGGAGCTCGAGCAACCGCAGGTGATTCGCGACGGTCGAGCGCTTGAGCCCGACCTTCGCCGAAACCTGCTCCTGGGTCATCTGAAGCGAGTCCATGAGTGCCTGGAACCCCTGCGCACGCTCGATGGCATCCAGATCCTGCCGCTGCACGTTCTCGACGAGTGCCAGTTCCAGCATGTCGCGGTCGGAGACATCGCGGATCATGACCGGCACTTCGTTGATGCCGGCCAGCTTCGCCGCGCGCAATCGCCGCTCGCCCGACACCACTTCGTAGGCACCGCCAGCGCGGCGAACCACGATGGGTTGCAGGAAGCCGTGTGCTTTCAGGCTGGAGGCGAGCTCCTCGAGAGCGTGCGGATCGAAGGTCCGCCTAGGCTGCCACGGATTCGGCCTTAGGTCAGAGTGCGGCAGCGATTGCGTGGTGGGAACGGGCTCCACCGCCGACGGCTCCTGCCCCAACAGTGCGCCAAGTCCCCGCCCGAGTCGTCGTTCCATCGCCTTACTCCCTGCGTTGATGTCCGTGCCTATCACGGTGTCGCGCATCGATCGGTGGAGGCTAGGCACCGTACCCACCAAGTCAAGTCACACCCAAGCTGGACGGCGCTCAACCCGTCTCCTATGAAGGCGTCGTGGCCGCGATGAAGATCCTCAACTGGAGCCTGCGGGCGTCCTCGCGCCACCCAGGTTTCTGGCTCGGCGTCGCGCTCGCGTTGGTGGCGGGGCCGGCGCTGACACTCGCCAATCCCGCGCATTTCACGCCACGCACGCCCGACATATCGACACTTAGTTACGAACTTGCATTTGTGTTCTCCCTGCTGGGCGGCCTCCTCGCGATCCCTCGCCTTCGAGAACTGCACCCGCTCACAACCCGCCGAGGATTCCTTCAGCGCTGCTCTCTCGAGGTGGCCGTCGTCGTCGTCCACGCCTTCGGTCTCGGCATGCTGTGCGGGTGGACGTGGTGGATCGAGTGGCCGCCCGGTGCCGCAGCGCTCGGACTCGCGCTGCTCGTGACAACGCTTTTCTGGGCTGCGATGCTGCGAGCCTTGGCGAGCCTCGGCGTGCCCTCCTCGGCCCACGCGCCGATGTTGCTCGCGATTGCGGCACTGATGGCAATCAACATCACCGCGGTCCCGCTCCTTCCACTCGCTCGCGGCGCATCGTCCAGCGCGTCGGCGCAATCGCTCTTCACGCCCGCTGCACTCGCAGCCGACTTTGCGTCGATCAGTAGTCTGTTCGTCGTCGCCTGGTGCTGCGGGTCCCCGCTCGCGCGCCGCTCATGAAGTACGGCATTCTCGGAGACATCCACGCCAATCTGTCCGCGCTACGCGCGGTGCTCGATCGTCTCCAGAAGGACGGCGCGGAGCGCATCGTCAGCGTCGGCGATGTCGTCGGCTACGGAGCTGCACCGCGCGAGTGCATCGAACTGCTGCGCGGAGTCGATGCCGTGGTGGTCAAGGGCAATCACGACGCGGCGTGCGTGGGACAAATTGACATCCGCTACTTCAACAACTACGCGCGCGAAGCGGTGCAGTGGACGCAGCGCGTACTCGACGCCACGGATTGCGCGTGGCTCACGGCATTGCCGTACGTCGCGAATCTCGATCACTGCAGCGTCGGACACGGAACATACTATCGCCCCGAGCTGTTCGACTACATCCAGAGCACGACCGACGCAGATCCGTCGTTGGATGCGATGGTGCTCCCGGTTTGCTTCGTCGGACACACGCACGTACCCGTCACGTTGATGCGATTGAAGGACGACCCGCTGCGCACGGCGTACACCGTTGACAGCGAGATCGACCTCACCGAATCGACGCGCGCTCTCGTCAACGTCGGCAGCGTCGGTCAGCCGCGCGACGAAGATCCCCGCGCCGCGTACGCGCTCTACGACTCCGACGCCGACAAGGTCTGGATTCGACGCGTGGAGTACGACATCGAGGCGGAAGCGACGCGTATTCGCCAAGTCGGACTCCCGCACGTGCTCGCCGACCGACTCTTCCTCGGCGTTTGAGCGCGCGCTCGCGCGGTGTCACGCATTGCTGCGCAGATACGCGAGCTCGTCTGGCAGGCTGTTGATTCCGCCTTCGCCGAGACCGTGCTCGAAGAGCAAACGAATGTCGCGCAGCGGATTCTCGTCGCCGCGGAAAGTGAACTGCCGCGCGTGGGGGTGTGAGCCCACGTTCACCATGAGCTCGAGAATGGACGCGGCGTTGCACTTACGTCCCGCGATCTCCATCTCGACCGGCGTGCCGTAACGATTGACGATGCCGACGATCAACGCGGCCGGTCGGGCGTGCAGCAGGACGTCCTCCGGCAAGACCACTTCGAGGACCTGCACGTTCGTGTAGCTCGGCAGCAAGTCTTCCGCGAGCGGCTTGCCGCGCCGCATGAAAAGCACCGCCCAGTACAGCAAGTGGTTGAGCGTGACTTCGCGCACCGCGCCGCGCTCGACGAGGCGGCCGATGCGTCCTTCGACGGCTTCGTTGCGCACGCCGCTCTCGTGGCGCTCGACGAAGTGCGTGAGCTGCGTCACTGCTTCCAGCAGATGAAGCGCGGCCGAAACGTGCCCGCGCAACTTCGGCAACCGGCTGTCGCGCGCCTCGAGCACGGTGTTCTTCACATGCGTGTCGTACGCCGACTGGAGGTTGTGCACGGTGGCTTCGTACACCCGTGCTTGCTCCTCCGAGCAGAAGCGCGACATGAACTGCTCGCGCTCCCCTTCGTTGTGGATCCGCCGCACCGCCAAGTCCTCGAACATGCCGCACGCTTGCAGGAACTTCGAGGCGACCTCGGCGACCTTCTGCTCGTCGTTCTCCAGATCGACCTGCCCCATGTTGCGGGGCAGACGCTGACGCGAGACGTCCGAGCGGAATCGGCTCTCTGGAAAACTGTCGTCGCTGACGCGCAGCCCGAGCGCCACGCCTTCCTCGCGCGCGGCCTTCAGGAGTCCGAGCTGCGCACCGCGCAAGAACTGCTTCGAGCTCTGGATAGAGACGGTCGCAAGGTCCGTGTCGCGCATCGAAAGCGAGAGCCCGTAGCTCTCCATTCTCCGCTCGAGGTGCGAAACGCTGAATCCGGCGAGAGCGATGCCACGCACGGACGCGACGAGCTCGCGCAAGAACGCGAACGTGCGGTTGTAGCGCGCACCATAGTCGTCGAGAAACGCTTCGAGCGTGTCCGCCTCGCTGATGAGTTGGAAGAACTGACCGCGCGTCCAGTCGGATTCGGGCCTCGCGAGCAGCGTGTTCGCCAAGCGGAAGAACATCTCCGCATGGCTCTCGAGGATGGCCACGAAGGCCTTCTCGGCGATGATCTCCTCGAGCGAAACTTCAGCCATGGTCGCGCGTGCGGCTGCACGCCAAGCGCATCGTACCGCAAGCCGCTCGCGGACGGATCCGCGGAGTCCGGAAGCAGCGGCGCGGATGCTCAAGATCGATGATCGCGGCGGCCGATGGGTTGGCAATCTCGGCCCACGTGCCACCATCGTCGCATCAGCCCCACGGGAGTTCGCCATTTCCGCCGAACGCTGCCTCGAAACCTATCTGCAGGAGATCAACGAAGTGCCGCTCCTGTCCGCCGAGGAAGAGCTGGCCCTCGGGCGGCGCATCAAGACGGGCGACCCGATCGCACGCGAGCACATGATCCGTGCGAACCTGCGTCTCGTGGTGTCCGTTGCGAAGATGTACACGGAGCGCGGACTCTCGCTGCAGGACCTCATCGCCGAAGGAAACATCGGCTTGATGAAGGCCGCGGAGAAGTTCGACCCCGACGCGGGATGCCGCTTCTCCACGTACGGAACGTGGTGGATCAAGCAAGCGATCCGACGCGCGCTCACGAACACCGTGAAGCCAGTGCGCGTGCCGAGCTACATGTCGGAGCTCATCTCGCGCTGGCGTGTCGTGAGCCAAGAACTCGCGTATCTGCTCGGGCGCGCGCCCAGCGTCGAAGAAGTCGCGGAAGAGCTCGGCATCCCCGAAGAGAACTGGCCGCTGCTCAAGCGCACCATCACGGTGTCGGGCATGGGGCCACAGGTGTCGCTCGATCTCTTGATCGCCGGTCAGGACAAGGTCGAGGACCACACGGTGCAGACGCCGGACGAGCAGATGCTCAATGCGGACTTGCTCGCTAAGCTGGGCGAACTGCTCGAAGTCATCGACGAGCGCGAGGCGACGATCCTGCGGCTGCGCTACGGCGTGGGGACGGAGACCGGCGAGACGATGACGTTGAAGGAGATCGGCAAAGTCGTCGGCCTGACCCGCGAGCGCGTGCGACAGATCGAGCAAGAAGCGCTGCGCAAGCTGTACGGAGTGATGAGCGAGGACTGACATGGCGAGCTCCCGGCCGGGGACTGCGCCCGGCCGAGGGGACTTCATCTCCGCTCGCCGGCCGCCTGACGGCACACCGCTGTACGTGCACCTGCCGTTCTGCGCGGCGAAGTGTCACTACTGCGATTTCTTCTCCGTGCCCGCCGAAGGCCAGGACCGAGGCGCCTTCCTCGACGAGCTGCTGCGCGAAGCCGAGGTCCGCGCACCACGGCGTCCGACGACGGTGTTCTTTGGCGGCGGAACTCCATCGCTGCTCGACGCGAGCGAGCTTTCCCGCGTGCTCGACACGCTCGATCGCATCACCGGCTTCCGCTCGTCGGCGAACGAGGTGACCCTCGAGTGCAACCCCGAGAGCCTCGACAGAGACAAGGCCGCGCGCCTGCTCGATCTGGGCGTCAACCGACTCTCGATCGGTTTTCAAAGCCTCGACGACCGGGTTCTCGCCTGGTTCGGACGCGTCCATGACGCAGCCGCGTCGTTCCGCGCATTCGAAGCCGCGCGCGCCGCCGGACACTCGAACGTCAGCGTCGACCTCATCTATGCCATTCCAGGACAGACGGTCGAGCAGTGGGGCGTGGATCTCGCGCGCGTCCTCGACCTCGCGCCCGATCACTTCAGCGCCTACAACCTCACGTTCGAGGAGGACACGCTCTTCCGACGTTGGCTGGAAGAAGGGCGCATCCAAAAGCTGCCCGACGAGGCCGAGCTCGCGTTCCTCGCGGCTACGCGCGAGCTGGCCGCGCGGCGCGGCTATCACGCCTACGAGGTGTCCAACTTCGCTTCGACTGGCCGCGAATGTCGCCACAACGTCAATTACTGGCGCAACGGCACCTATCTCGGACTCGGGCCCTCCGCGGTTAGCAAGGTCGGCCTGACACGACTCGGGAACACGCGCGGGATCGGCGCCTACGCCAAGGCGATGCGCGCCTGCGCTTCCGCGATCACGTGGGAAGACGCACCGTCGGCACCGGTTCGCCTGGCCGAGAGTTGGTGGCTCGGACTCCGCCTCGCGGAGGGTGTCGATCCCGCCGAAGCGAGGCTGCGCGCGGGAGTCGACGGACCGGACACCGCCATCGCGGTCGCGCGAGAACTCGAGGGTCACGGTCTGCTCATAGCAACGTCGGGCCGCTACCGGCTGACCGACCGCGGGCTGCCGCTGGCCGACGAGCTCGCGCGCCAATTCCTGCGCGCGGCGCGCGCTGCCGAGTCGGTGGCGAAGTAGCCCGCGTTTCTCACCACGTCCGTCGCGAGGTTGCGCCAGCCCGCGCTCGGACCAAGGCGTTGCATCGGAATCGACCGGAGGTGACCTAATTGGTCAGCGAGGATCGATTCGGATCCAACAACGCCGCCCCGCACGAGGTGGCGCAACCGCAGCAGGACGTGGTGAGAAATGCGGGTTAGCAGCCCGTGGTGAAAGTCGTTCAGCGCGAAAGCGGCCCGTTCGCGCCAGCCCGGCGTCGCTCGATCCTCGGTGAATCTCGACGATTCGCCTGCGGTCTAGCTCCTTGTTCTGACGCGAACGGGCCGCTTTCGCGCTTGAAGCACTTTCACCACGGACTGCTAGGTCGCGCGGCGCGCGGCGATCGAACGTGCGCTCCGGCGCACGGCGCGACGCGTTCGGCGGGTAGGATCCGCGCCGAGTCACCACGATGAACTTCGGAGATCGATTCGCCGCCGCCGTCGCGGAGCGCGGCAACCCCTGCCTCGTCGGCCTTGACCCGCACCCGAGCCAGCTGCCGGAGGAGTTCGCAGCCGCCCGCGCACCCGTGGACAACGGGGGCAATGGCGCTGGCGGCCCGACCACGGAAGAGCGCGCGCGCGACGTCGAGCGCTTCTTGCTCGGGATCGTCGAGGTGATCGCCGGTCGTGTTCCGGCCGTCAAACCTCAGTCCGCGTTCTTCGAGCTGTACGGCGCGCCCGGCGCCGCGGCGTGGGACCGCGTCGTACGCGCGTCGCATGCGGCCGGGTTGCTCGTCATCGGCGACGTCAAGCGCGGCGACATCGACTCGACGGCGCGCGCGTACGCCCAAGCTTTCCTCGAGGGCGTATCGGCGAGCGACCGTGACGGCTGTTGCGACGCGATCACGGTCAACCCGTATCTCGGCACGGATTCGATCACACCGTTCCTCGAGACCTGCGCGCGCAGCGAGCGCGGCATCTTCGTGCTCGTGCGCACGTCGAATCCGGGCGCGAAGACGTTCCAAGATCACGGTGATCCGCCGCTCTATCTCGTCGTCGCCGACAAGGTCAACGAGTGGGGGAGCGCGCTCGTCGGCAACTCGAACCTCTCGAGTGTCGGCGCCGTCGTCGGTGCGACGCATCCGCGCGAGCTCGCGTTGTTGCGCGCGCGCATGCCGCACACGCCGTTTCTCATCCCCGGCTACGGCGCGCAAGGTGCCTCTGGATCCGACATCGCGGGTGGATTCCTGCCGGGTGGTCGCGGCGCGATCGTGAATTCGTCGCGCGGCATCCTGTTCGCGCACCGGCAGCCGCGGCACGCCGGTCGCCATTGGAAAGACGCCGCACGCGCCGCGCTCGACGAGATGATCGCGGAGCTGAATGCCGTGATCGCAGCGCACAGCGCATGATCCAGCTCGCCTATCTGCCGGCCGACGCGCTCGGTCTCTCGGCCATCGCGATGGACGCGCTCTCCGGACGCCTCGCGCTGCGCGATTTCGTCATCCCGCGCCGCATCGAAGATCTCCCCGTGCCGAGCGAGCGCTTCGAACCACGCGAACGCGAAGCACTCGCACGCGTGCTCGAGCAGCGCCTCGCTCCACTCGCACCCAACGTGGCGGTGCTCGATGCGGTGCGCGCGCTCGCGCGACCCGGAACGCTGGCCGTGATCACGGGACAGCAACCGGGCTTGTTCGCGTCGCCTCTGTACTCCATCTACAAGGCGCTCCAAGCCGTGCGGCTCGCGCGCGCGCTGCACGTTGCCTGGGAGCGGCCGGTCGTCGCGCTCTTCTGGAATCACGCCGACGATCACGACGTTGCAGAAGTGCACCACGCGCATCTGCTCAACGAGAACCTCGACGTCCGCAAGGTCGGACTCGCGGGACTCTCGTCCGGCCGGATGCCGCTCTCGGCGATCGCGTTCGACGAGGAGCGCCATCACTTGACGGAAGTGCGCGCGCTCGTCGCGGAGTTGTGTCACGACGAGCCGCACGCGGCGCGTGCGATCGAGCTTTTCATGCCGCGTCACGGCGAGACGTTCGCGACGGCGTTCACGCGCAGCATGACCGACCTGCTCGGTCCGCTCGGACTCGTGATGCTCGAGCCCGATTGGATCCGCGCCGAACTCTCTGCCGCGCTGGCGCGCTTCGTCGCGACGGACCTCGCCGGCGCACTCGCAGCGGGCGGCGCACGATTGCGCGAGCTCGGCCACGACGCGGCGATCGAGCCCGGGACCGCGGCGGTGCTCTTTCGTCACGTGAAGAAGAGTCCCGAGCGCGCGCCCGAGCGCCTCGCGCTGCGCTTCGGCGGAGACGGTTTCCAGTTCGACGGCGAAGCCGGCTCGCGCACGCCGACCGAGCTCGCCGCGCAGATCGTGCAAGAGCCGCTCGCGTGGTCGCCCGGCGCGCTGTTGCGCCCGATCGTGCAAGACGCGTGTCTACCGGCTGTGGCCTACGTCGGCGGCATGGGCGAACTCGCGTACCACGCGCAGCTCGGTCCGCTGCGCGCCGCGCTCGGCGTGCCGTCGACGCCGTTCGTTCCGCGCATCTCGTGCACGCTGCTCGATCCCGAGGCGCGCGTCGCACTGCGCAAGCTCGAAGTGACGGCCGGCGACGTCGTGCGCGCGCGCGGCAAGTTCGCCGCGGAGCGCGACGATGCAGGGGCACCGCCCGTGCTCGCGAGGCTGCGCGGCGCGGGGGCACAGTCCGCGCGCGCGCTCACCGAGCTCGCGAGCGAGCTCGGTGAATTCGACGGCTCGCTCGTTCCGCAGCTCAAGCGCACCGCCGATCAAGTGCGCGATCTCGTCGAGCGCCTGGCCGAGAAAGCCGAGCGCGTGCATCAGAACCGTTCCGGCAAGGGCCGCCGCCACGAGCGGCGCGTGAACAACGCGCTCTTCCCGATGGGGGAGCCGCAGGAGCGCATCCTCGGCCCGATCCAGTTCGTCGCGCGCTTCGGCGTCGATTGGATCGCGGAGCTCGGCGCGGAGCTCGCGCCGTTGTCGTTCGAGCACGTGCTCGTCAGCTTGGGTGCGGAGATGGAGGACAGCGTGTGAAGCTCGACGTGCTCGCGATCGCGGCGCATCCCGACGATGCGGAGATCTCGATCGGCGGAACGTTGCTGCGCCTCAGCGCAGCGGGCCGCAAGATCGGCATCGTCGACGTGACGCGCGGGGAGATGGGCACGCGCGGAACGGTCGACGACCGACGACGCGAGACCGAGGCCGCGAATCAACGCCTGCGCCTCGCGTGGCGGCACAATCTCGGCGAGCCCGACGGACGCGTGCAGGTCACGATCGAAGCGCGCGAGCGGCTGGCGGCGCTCATCCGCGACACGGCGCCCGACGTCGTGCTCGCGCACCACGTCGAGGACCTGCATCCCGACCACCGTGCGACGGGCGAGCTCGCTCGCGACGCGTGGTATCTCGCCGGGCTCGCGCGGCTCGCGAGCGGATCGACCCCCGCGCGCCGTCCGCTGCGTCTCTACCACTTCATGGGTCACGTGCCGTTCGACGCGACGTTCGTCGTCGACATCGGACCGGTGTGGGCCGAGAAGCAGGAGCTGGTGCGTTGTTACGCGAGTCAGCTCACGCCCGCGGACGGCGGCGATCGCGGGCAGCACTTCTTGTTCGGCGCGGACATCCTCGCGCGGATGGAAACGAAGGCGCGCGCTTGGGGCGAACGGATCGGCGTCCGCTACGGCGAACCGTTGCTGCACGCCGGTCCGCTGCCCTGCTTCGATCCGTTGCTGCCGGTGTGACGTCGCGCGCACTTCCCGCACTGGGCGACGACGGCGGAACGGGCCACCGGCGCACTTCGCTCGGCGCACCGCGCCCGATACACTCGCGCCGCCATGCGGCGGATCGCGATCATCAATCAGAAGGGCGGTGTCGGGAAGACGACCACGACCGCCAGTCTGGGTGCCGCGCTGGCGGAGCATGGACGGCGAGTCGTCGTCGTCGACATGGACGCGCAGGCGAACCTGTCGCTGTCGCTCGGTGTCGAAGCGCCCTCCGGCTCGCCGACGTCGCACTCGGTGCTGCTCGGAGAAACGAGCTTCGCGAGCGCGATGCAGGCGACCGCGCTCCCGAATCTCTCGCTCGTGGCGAGCAATCTCGATCTGTCCGGCGCGGAGCTCGAGCTCGCGAGCACGATCGGCCGCGAATACTTGCTGCGCGACGCGCTGCGGCAGTGGCAAGACGAAGCGCACCAGCGCACCGGTGAATCGCCGGCGGACTACGTGCTCTTCGATTGCCCGCCGAGCCTCGGTCTGCTCTCGATCAACGCGCTCGCCGCGGCCGGCGAAGTATTGATCACGATCCAGACGGAGTTCCTCGCGCTGCAAGGCATGAGCAAGCTCGTGAACGTCGTGCAGCTCTTGCGCCGGCGTTTGAATCCCGAGCTCGTCATCACCGGCATCCTGCCGTGTCTGTACGACAGCCGCTTGCGGCTCGCGCGCGAAGTGCTCGGCGAGATCCGACGCTACTTCCCTGGCCAAGTGTTGCGCCAGCCGATCCGCACGAACGTCAAGCTCGCAGAAGCGCCGAGCTTCGGTCAGACGATCTTTCAGTACGCACCGGAGTCGAAGGGGGCCGACGACTACCGCGCCGCGGCGAACGAGGTGATCGGACAAGAACCGCGCGATCCCGAGCTCGCGCACAAATCGGATGCGCCACCGATCGCCGCACCGATCGCCGCACCGATCGCCGCACCGGTCGCCGCGCCGGTCGCCGCGCCGATGGCCGCGCCGGTCGCCGCGCCGGTCGCCGCGAAATCACAGCCTGTCCGCTCGGCGAAAGCGCCGACGACGACGAAGCCCGTGCAGCCCGCGCCCGCATCGACGGCCGCTCCGCTCGCTGACGCGCCAACGAGCAAGAGCGCGCGCAAGCAAGCGCAAACCTCAGCACCCGCGGCCGAGATCCGCGCGAGCGAACGCGCAGTGAACGCGCTGCCTCCGACCGTTGCTCGCACGAACGAAGCGGCGGCGCCCGCCACGCGCGGCAAGACGCGGAAGTCTCCGAGCGCTGTACCGAGCGTCGCACCAGATGTCGCTCGCAGCGCTGCATCCGCAGCGGCGCCCGCGAAGAGCTCGTCCGCAACGCCACGTCGCGGACCGAGCAAGACGGCGACCGCGCGCGACGATGTCGCAGCGCCAGCGCAGGCACGCGCAACGGAAGCGCCGCCCGCATCGACCTCGACCGCTGCGCCCAAGTCGCGTCGAGGTTCGCCTGCGATTTCCAAGCACGACGTCGCGAAGTCGACCTCGAGCGCGGAGCGGACCGTCGAGCTCCAACCTGCTCCTCGCGGGGCGCCGAAGCCGAGCACTCCGACGTCGAGCGCGAGCGGCGCGCGCGCGAAGAACGGAACGCCGCCGAGCCCTCCGCCACCGCCGTCCGCTGCAGAGCCGACGCGTGCGTCGGATGCGCAACCGCCGCGCGCTTCCGAATCGGCCTCTCACGTTCGTGCACGCATCTCGGAGATCCGCGCGTCCGCTTCGCGGCGCGTGCTGCGCGCGGAAGACTTGCCGGCGTTGCCGCCCGACGCTTTCGAGATCTTGTCGTCGACCGGACCCGACCGATGAGCGCCTCGGCGTCGCGGCCCGAAAGTCCGTTGCGCCCGCTACGCATCGGCATCCTGTGCCATCCGACGTACGGCGGCTCGGGCGTCGTCGCGAGCGAGCTCGCGCTCTCGCTCGCCGCTGCCGGTCACGACGTGCATCTGTTCTCGCACGATGTTCCGCCGCGGCTCGCGCGCTCGCCGGGTCCGGTGCAGATGCACGTCGCGCAAGGCATTCCCTATCCGCTCTTCCATTCGACGCCGCACGATCTGGCGATCACGTCGACGATTCTCAACGTGCACCGCAGCGAGGGCCTCGACATCCTGCACGCGCACTATGCGTTGCCACACGCGGTCTCGGCCTACCTCGCTCGCTCGGCCGCGCTCGCCGACGCTGGCCGGCCGGCGCCGCGCATGGTGACGACGCTGCACGGCACGGACATCACGCTCGTCGGCAACGATCCGTCGTACGCGCCTCTCACTCAGTTCGTGCTCTCGCAGAGCGACGCCGTAACCGCCGTCTCCAACCATCTCGCGCAACGGACGCGCGAGAACTTCTGCGCTGGCTTCGGCGGACCGTGCGCGATCGAGGTGATCCACAACTTCGTCGACGTAGACCTCTTCCATCCGTCCGCGGGCAAGCATGAAGCGCGCACGGTGCCGAGCGTCGTGCACGTGTCGAACTTCCGGCCCGTGAAGCGCGTGCTGTGGTTGCTCGAGGCGTTCGCGCTCGCGACGCGCGAGCGTGCGGCCGAGCTGACTTTGGTCGGCGATGGCCCCGATCGCGCCGCGTGCCGCAATCGTGCGCGCGAGCTCGACATCGCGCAGCGCGTGCGCTTCCTGGGCGAGCGCGATGCACTGCCCGAGTTGCTCGCACCCGCCGACGTCTTCGCGCTCTCGAGCTCCGAGGAGTCGTTCGGCTTGTCGGCGCTCGAAGCGATGGCGTGCGGAACGCCCGTCGTCGCGACGCGCGTCGGCGGCATCGCCGAAGTCGTCGACGACGGCGTGACGGGTCTGCTCGCCGACGCGGGCGACATCGAGGGCTACGCGGCGAAGCTCGCGACCCTGCTCTTCGATCCAGCGCGAGCGAGCGAAATGGGACGCGCCGCGCGTCGAGTCGCCGAGACGCGTTTCGCGCGCGACCGCATCGTCGGTCGTTACGAGGCGCTCTACCGTCGCCTGCTCGCCGAGAGACGATGACGCGCGTCTATCTGGACCACAACGCGACGACACCGCTCAAGCCGCAAGTTCGCGAGCATTGGTGCGCCGAGCTCGAGCGCCTCACCGGCAACGCGTCGAGCGTCCACGCCTCCGGCCGCCTCGCGCGCGCGGCACTCGATGCGGCGCGCGAGCGCACCGCCGCGGCGCTCGGCGTCGACGAAGACGAGATCGTTTTCACGTCCGGCGGAACCGAGTCGAACAACCTCGCGATCCTCGGGGCAGCCGCGCTGCTCGATCCGAAGCTCGCGATCGTCACGACCGCGATCGAGCACTCCTCCGTCCTCGGTCCCGTCGAAGCGCTGCGGCGGCAGGGCCGCAGCACGCGCTCGGTCGCCGTCGACGCGCACGGCCGCCCGGACGCGGAGGCGCTGTCGGCCGCGGCTCTCGACCCCACGGTCGGCCTCGTGACCGTGATGTGCGCGAACAACGAGGTCGGCTCGCTCGCATCGCTCGCCGCCGTGGCAACCCGCGTCCGCACGCGCGGGCCGCGCGCGCTCGTGCACACCGACGCGGTGCAAGCGCTCGGCCGCATTCCGCTCGATCTGCGCGGCTGGAACGTCGACCTCGCGTCGTTCTCGGCGCACAAGGTCGGCGGTCCGCTCGGCGTCGGCATCCTCTACAAGAAGAAGGGGGTGCAAGTTGCCGGGTTGTTGTCCGGTGGTGAGCAGGAAGGCGGGCTCCGACCGGGCACGGAGAACGTTCCGGCGATTTCGGCGGCGAGTGTCGCGATCGAGCTCGCGGTACGCGACCGCGCGCACTACGCCGAGCACGCGCGCGCGCTGCTCGCGCTGCTCTGGCGCGAGCTGTCGGCGGCGATTCCGGACATCGCGATCGCCGGGCCGCCGCTCGACGCGAGCGATCGTCTCCCCAACACACTCAACCTGTCGTGTGCAGCGGTGGACGGGCGCATGCTGGTTGCGCGTCTCGATCTGGAAGGACTCGAGACGAGCGCGGGCTCGGCGTGCGCGAGCGGCTCGCTCGAGCCGTCGCACGTGTTGCTCGCGATGGGCTTCACCGCCGAACGCGCGCGCGCTGCGCTCCGCATCTCCGTCGGATGGAACACGAACGCAGCAGATATCCACAGCGCTGTGGATATTCTGCGGAGAACTTTGCTCGCACTGCGCTAACCGCTCGAATCCGTCTCTGCTTGCGAACACTGCGTGAAGAGATCGCGCGTCCGCCGTTGACCGTGACGCTCACGCTGCCTGTAATACGCCCCCTTCGAGCGCGACACGGTAGCGAGCACGTTGATCACCACAGCTTCCAAGCCGGAGTTCCCGGAGAGCGAACCGAACGCCCACGGAGGCCATCACGGGGCCCCCCGCATAGATCCCCGCCGAGATCCCAACGGGGATCACCACGGAGATCCCCAGGGAAACCAGGGCTCCGCCGCTCCCACGCGCTCGAGTCCGCGACTGGCCGAGGTGTGGCACGCCCTCCAAAGCGCGATCCGCTCGCGCGTGCAGCCCGAGCAGTTCGAGACCTGGTTCCGTCGCGCCGCACTCGTCCTGGCCGATGACACGCACATCCGGATCGCCGTCCAGAACGACTTCTCACGCGACTGGCTCCTGTCCTATTACCGCGAGACCCTGGCCGAAGCGATCCAGGTCGTCTTCAAGTCCGCCCGCGAGATCCAGATCACGGTCGATCCCGAGCTCTTGATTCCGGCCGCCGACTCAGCCGCTCCGCTGCCGACTTCCGAGGCGAGCGAGCCGCACGGCAGCTCGCGCTCGCCGCGCACTGCGAACGGCGTCCTGTGGAACAGCGATCTCGGCCTGAACCCGAAGTACACGTTCGACAACTTCGTCGTCGGCCCGTGCAATCGCTTCGCGCACGCTGCGGCAGTGGGCGCCGCCGAAGCGCCTGGCAACAACTACAACCCGTTCTTCCTGCACGGCAGCGTGGGGCTCGGGAAGACGCACCTCCTGCAGTCGCTGTGCTTCGCGCTGCTCGACCGCAATCCGCGCACACGGATCCTCTATCTGTCGTGCGAGACGTTCGTCAACCACTTCATCAGTGCGCTCGAGAACGGTGATCTGGCGAAGTTCCGCAACAAGTACCGCAACGTCGACGTGCTCGTGGTGGACGACATCCACCTGCTCGCGAACAAAGAGCGGACGCAGGAAGAGTTCTTCCACACGTTCAACACGCTCTACCAGAGCGGCAAGCAGATCGTGCTCTCGTCCGACAGCCCTCCGAAGGACATCCCTACTTTGCAGGAGCGTCTCGTCTCGCGCTTCAAGTGGGGCCTCGTCACCGAGATCGAGCCGCCGTGCTACGAAACGCGCATGGCGATCCTGAAGCGCAAGAGTCGTGAGAAGGGCCGCGAGATCCCGGACGACGTCGCGCGTGTCGTCGCCGAGCGGGTCGAGAGCAACATCCGCGAGCTCGAAGGCGCGGTCACCAAGCTCATCAGCTACGCGAACTTGTCGGGCGAGCCGATCTCGAACGAGCTCGCGCGGGAAGCCCTGCGCGAGCTCTTCTTGACGCGCAAAGGCCAGCCGTCGATGGAGGACATCATCGACATCGTCGTCGGCCATTTCGGCGTCAAGCTCTCCGAGCTGCAATCGCGCAAACGCACGAACGCGATCGCGTATCCGCGCCAGGTCGCGATGTACTTGGCGCGCCAGATCACACGCCACTCGCTCGAGGAGATCGGCGGGTTCTTCGGCGGCCGCGACCATTCCACGGTGCTCTACGCCGTCGAGAAGGTCACCACGCTGACGCGTGAAGACGCCGATTGCCGCGCCCTCATCGAACGCTTCCTCGCCGAGCTCCAAGGCTCGGCGAACTGACGCGCGGAGCGTTCGAATTGGCCGCTTTCCAAGCCCCGCCCGGGGTATACATCCCCTCTCAATTGGCCTACCTTTATGCACCTCGTCCCGCTGCCGCCGCCCTGCGGACGAGCTCGGAAACGCTGTCGACTTCACGTGGATACCTTGTCGCCTCTTGCCCCTCGAAACGCCGCGACCCACGCACGCGGTGGAACGCCGTGGAGAGCGACACGCGCTTTACCGGAGACTCAACAGAGCGCGAGCGGATGTCCGCAGCGCCCAAACGGTTCGAGCTCGAATGCGAGCAGCGGTTTACGACGAGCACTGTGCCGGTTCTCCACGCCGGCGAGTCCTCTTAAGACTGTGACGATCTTGAGTACAAGAGAAGAGACATGAAGGTCATCTGTGATCGAGAGAAGCTCTCGGCTGCGCTCGCCATCGTCAACAACGTCATCCCGACCAAGAGCCCCAAGCCGGTTCTCGAGAACGTCTGTCTCGTCGCGACCGACGACGCGTTCGAGCTCGTCGGGACGGACCTCGAGTGCTCGGTGCGGTACCGCGTCGAAGGCGTGCAGGTGATCGAAGCGGGACCCGCGGTCGTTCCGGCGCGCGTGACGCTCGACTTCGTGCGCGACTTGTCGGGCGAGACCGTCAGCCTGACGACGCGCGACGGGAACTGCGTGATCCAGAGCGGCGACGACGTCTGCGAGCTCGTCACGATCGATCCCGACGAGTTCCCGGTGATCTCGCGCTTCGGCGAAGGTTCGGCGTTCTCGATCGAGGGAGGCGTGTTCGCGCGCCTGGTGAGCCGCACCGCCTTCGCCGCCGCGCGCGAGCCCGGGCGATACGCGATGCACGGCGTGCTCGCCGAGGTCGACGGCAACGAGTTGCGGCTCGTCGCGACGGACGGGCGGCGGCTCGCGCTCTCGACGGCGACGATCGAATCGACTGCGCCGACGGGGAAGCCGGCCATCGTGCCGACGAAAGGCATGCAGCTCTTCTGCCGCGTGATCACCGACCCGAAGGAGCGGGTCGAGATCTCGTTCAGCGAGAACCAGGTCGGGATGCGCGCGAAGAATGCCGAGATCTTCGCACGGCTCATCGACGGCGAGTTCCCGCGCTACGCGGCCGTCATCCCGAAGGACTCGAAGCACACGATCGTGGCCGACACTGCGCTGCTGATGAAGAAGCTGCGCCTCGTCGCCAACGTGACGGGCAGCGAAGCGCGCGCCGTGCGCCTGAAGGCGAAGAAGAACGAGCTCGAGCTGTTCGGCCAGTCCGTGGGCCGCGGCGAAGCGCGGGCGCACATGGAAGTCGACTTCAAAGGCGAGGACGCCGAGATCGCGTTCAACCCGGATTATGTCTTGGACGGCTTGAAGAACTGCGAGGAGTCGAGCGTGCGCCTGCAGTTCAACGAGAAGACGAGCCCCGGCAAGTTCGCACTCGGCGAGACGTACGTGTACATCGTGATGCCGATCACGATCGACGCGTGAGAGCGCGCGCGAATGAACGCCCGGCGCAACCACAGCGCCGCGCGCCGGTCGCGCTCCAATCGGCGATCCGCTCGTTCCTCCAGTCGAGCGGCATCGCGCAGCAAGTGCGTCACTGGCCGGTGTACGAAGCGTGGTCCGACGTGCTCGGGAGCGAGCTCGCACGACGTGCGGTGCCGGTGTCGTTCGCGAACGGCTCGCTGTGCGTCGAGGTCGAGTCGTCGTCGCACCTGCACGAGTTGAAGGCCTTCACCGGTGAGGACTACCGGCGGCGCGCGAACCAGCGCTTGGGCCGCGAAGAGATCAAGAAGATCGCGTTCCGACTGAAGCGTTGACCATGGCTCAAGACACGAAGCAAGCCGCCTACACGGCGCAATCGATCAGCGTCCTCGAAGGGCTCGAGGCCGTGCGCGTGCGGCCCGCGATGTACATCGGCGACACCGATGTGCGCGGGCTCCACCACCTGATCTGGGAAGTCGTCGACAACTCGATGGACGAAGCGCTCGCCGGCTTCGCTCGTCACTGCGACGTCGTGATCGGCACCGACGGCTCCGTCAGCGTGTCGGACGACGGGCGCGGCATCCCCGTCGACATGCACCCGACCGAGGGCATTCCGGCAGTCGAGGTCGCGCTGACACGCCTGCATGCGGGCGGCAAGTTCGACAAGGGCGCGTACAAGGTCTCGGGTGGATTGCACGGCGTCGGCGTGTCGTGCGTGAACGCGCTCTCCGAATGGCTCGAAGTCGTCGTACGCCGCGATGGCAAGAGCTATCAGATGCGCTTCCAGCGTGGCGCGCGCGCGAGCGAACTCGCGGTCGTCGGCGAAGCCAGCCAAACAGGCACGACAGTCGTCTTCCGGCCCGACGCGAAGATTTTCTCCACGACGGAGATCCAGTACGAGATCGTCGCGAAACGCTTGCGCGAGATGGCGTACCTGATGGGCACGCGCGGCGTGGTGATCACGCTCGAAGACCGGCGCACGGGACAGAAGGAACACTACGAGTTCCCCGACGGACTGCGCACGTTCGTGCAGCACGTCAACAAGAACAAGACGGTGCTGCATCCGGACGTCGTGCACTTGGTGAAGACGATGCCTTCACCGGACAACCCCGAGCGCGAGTACGAGGTCGAGCTCGCGATGCAGTACACCGACACCTACCAAGAGACGGTGTACACGTTCGTCAACAACATCAACACGCCCGGCGGTGGCACGCACCTCGCCGGTTTGAAGGCGGCGTTGACGCGCAGCCTGAACAACTACGCCAAACAGCAGAAGATCGCGAAGGACGTCGCCGACTTGCCGTCGGGGGACGACTTCCGCGAAGGGTTGAGCGCGATTCTCTCGCTCAAGGTGCCCGAGCCGCAGTTCGAAGGCCAGACGAAGGACAAGCTCGGCAACCGCGAGGCGCAAGGCATCGTCGAGTCCGCCGTCGCCGACCTGTTCTCGACCTACCTCGAAGAGCATCCGCCGATCGCGCGTGCGATCGTGCAGAAGGCGTTGCGCGCGCAAGCGGCGCGCGAAGCCGCGCGCAAGGCGCGCGATCTCGTGCGGCGCAAGTCCGCGCTCGCGAGCGGCAACTTGCCCGGCAAGCTCGCCGACTGTCAGTCGAGCGACATGAACGAGTCGGAGCTCTACCTCGTCGAAGGTGACTCCGCAGGTGGCTCGGCCAAGATGGGCCGCGATCGCCGCTACCAGGCCATCTTGCCGCTGAAGGGCAAGATCCTGAACGTCGAGAAGGCGCCGCTCGACAAGATGCTGTCGCACTCGGAAATCCAGCTGATCATTTCCGCGCTTGGCACCGGCATCGCCGACGAGTTCGATCTCACGAAGCTGCGCTACGGCAAGACGATCATCATGACGGACGCGGACGTCGACGGATCGCACATCCGCACGCTGCTGCTGACGTTCTTCTTCCGTCACATGCGACTCTTGATCGACGCCGGGCGTCTCTACATCGCGCAGCCGCCGCTCTACAAGCTCAAGGACAAGAAGACCGAGCGGTACGTCACGACCGACGCCGAATTGCGCACGCTCTTGATGGAGCGCGGGGTCGATGCGCTCACGATTCACGATCCGCGCGACGGTCGCGAATGGCACGGCGCGGAGCTGCGCGAGCTGTGCGACGAGTTGCGCCGGCTCGAAGACGTCGCGCACGACGTCGCCCCGTCGTGGAGCGGCGTGCCGATGTCGGAGCTGATCCGCATGTTCGACGGCGGCGCGCTGCCGACGCATTGGGCACAAGTCGGCCACACGTTTCATTTCTTCGCCGACCTGCAAGAGCTCGAGAACTTCCGCGAGCTGCAGAAGGTCGGACTGCGGCCGAACGAGAAGTTGCGCGTGTACGAAGGGCCGGACTCCGAGTTCTCGCGCGAGGCCGCGCACCTCACGATCGGCCATCTCGCGCGCACCGACGAGTTGGCGAAGGTGCTCGCAGCGCTGGAGCAGCGCGGCCTGAAGTTCCGCGGCGGCGGCGAGTGGCGCGTCACCGGCGGCAAGGAGCCGCAGCAGTGCACCGACGCGCTCGCGCTCGCAGCCGCGGTGCGCAAGGGTGCGCAGTCCGACATCGACATCCAGCGCTACAAGGGTCTCGGCGAGATGGACGCGGAGCAGTTGTGGGAGTCCACGATGGATCCTGCGCGGCGCACGCTCTATCGCGTCGAGCTCGAAGACGCGATGTCGGCCGACGAGATCTTCACCATCCTGATGTCCGACGGCGTCGAAGCGCGCCGCGAGTACATCGAGCGTCACGCGCTCGAAGTCACGAACCTCGACGTGTAGTGCACGCTCGCGCGTGTCGGTGTGAAGACGGCGAGCGGTGGGATCGCTCGTTGCCCGGGCTTCGCCGATGCTGTGCTCCCGACGCATGCGTTCGTCGGGGATCGTCGCAACGACGAGGTGTACTACCGCGACGCGGCGGTGTACTGCACGGCCGGAACGTTCCTCTCGACCAACGCGTACGCGATAGTTCGGGCGCCCTGATCGACACGCGGCCGGCGCAGGACCGTCATCACGGAAAGGCTTTCACCACGGGCTACTCGCCTGCGTTTCTCACCAGGTCCTGCTGCGGTCGCGCTAACTCGCTCCGGTCGGCGTTGTTGGACCGATTCCGATCCAACTACGCCGACCGGAGCGAGCTGTCACGCCGTCGCGACGGACGTGTTGAGAGCTGCGAGCTCGAGAACGTCGCCGGTCGTCTCCAGAGCTCGAGGTCTTGCGTCGATAGAGGAGCGCACCTCGCCCGCATCTCTCACCACCTCCTGCTGCGGTCGCACCAACTCGTTCGACGCTGCGTTGTTGGCTCGGAATCGATCCTCGCTGACCCAATAGGTCAGCTGCGGTCGATTCCGATGCAACGCCTTGCTCCGAACGCGCTGGCGCAACCTCGCGACGGACGTGGTGAGAGATGCAGGCGAGCTCGCTCCTCCTCGACGTGGCCAAGACCAACCAGCGCCTCGAATACAGCCGCCTCGCCGAAGTCCTCGCCGAACGCGGACTCGTCGACCCGCAAGCCTTGCGGGAAGCGCTCCAATGGAGCGGCAAAGGCAACCTCCCGTTCCCCGAGGCGCTCGTGCAAGCGAACCTCGTCGCCGACTGGGAACTGTCGCGTCTCGTGTGCGAGCTGTACGGCCTTCCGTTCTTGCCGGTGGACATCGTCGAGCCCGATGCGAAAGCGCGCGAGGGCATCGAAGTGCAGACGCTCGTCGAGAACTGCATCGTGCCGATCAGCCGCTTCAAGCAGGTGCTGACGATTGCGATGCCGGCGATGGTTCCCGCCGACGTGCTCGGCTTGCTCGCGTCGGCGACCGACCTGCACGTCTTGCCCGTCGTCGGCACCGTGCGCACGAATCGCCTCTGGCTCGAGAAGCACGTGCAGGGTCCGCCACAGGCTGCGCTGCCCGCATCCACGAGCGATGTCGACGATCCGACCGGCGAGTGGTCGAACATCTTCGACGCCGCGGATGCCGCGGTGCTGCTCGAGCTGCACAAGGATCCGCAGAACGGCTAGCCCGGATCTCTCACCACATCCGGCTGCGGTCGCGTCAACTCGGGTGTTCAGGAGTGCAGGCTATGAGCGCGCGCACGCACCGTTCGCGAGCAACGCCGCGATCGAGCGGCTGATCGGGAAGCGCGGCCCCGTCTCTTCGAGCCAGCTGAACTCGCCCTGCGGGTTGAGCTCGAGGAACACGTAGCGTCCGTCCGGCGTGAGGATCATGTCGATCGCGCCGTAGTGCAGCTCGAACCGGCGCACGAGCTCGATCGCGCGCGCAGCGACTTCGAGCGGCAGCTCGTGCGCGAACCAACGGTCCGCGAGCTCGCGCGCGCCGGCGCGCCAATCGACGGCGGTGTGGGCGTGCGCGTGGGAGTCGACCGCCGCAGCGAAGACTTCGTCGCCGATGACGATCACACGCAGCTCGAGCGCCTTCGCGACTTCCTCTTGGAACATGGTCGGACATACGGCGAGCGCCGCGTCGTCGTCGAGATCCCGCCTCTCGACACGCGACGTCAGTACGACGCGCGCGCGCTCGTCCTCGTCGATCCGAAAGTGTGTGAGCGGCTTCGCGACGAGCGTGCGCATTGGCTCGCGCGAGAAGCGCCGCGCCTGGGCGCCGTCGCTGGTGAGCAGCGTGCGCGGCACCTCGAAGCCGGTCTCCTGCGCCCACCGCAGTTGGAGCGGCTTGTGGCTCGCCCGCAGCACCGCCGCTTCGCGATCCACGTGGAGCGCGTCGAGCTGCGCGAGACAACCATGCAGCACGGCGCGGCTTTCGCCGATGCACGCACGGCGCATTGACGGCGTGAGATCGGGCGACAGGCGCTCGCCGATGCGCGCGCGCCGCGACCAGACTGCGCGCACGTCGCGCGCATCGACCTCGCCGCCCGTCGACACGAATCGGATGCGCGTGGAATGCGCGTCGAGCTCGAAAGAGATCCGTGTCGTCGACGGATACAGATCGGTGTCGAAGCGGAAGGCGTGCTCACCGCGCGCTTCGAGCTGTGCGCACACGGCAGCTACGGTGGGTGAATCGCCGCTCCACGTGACGACGAGGACGGTCACGCGGAACTCCGGACCGCAGAACGAACACGCGCACGCAGCGCGAGGCGGCGTGCGCGCGACACCGTCCGTGCGGAGATCAGGACTCCGACTCGAAGCCGTCGGCGGACAGCGGCCACGTCAGATGCGGGATCGGCGGCGGAGCCTCTTGGCCTTCGCCGGCTTTCACGTCGGTTTGAACCTGCGGATAATCGAGGTCGACGAGGTACTTCGCGAAGAACGGAGTGGAAGCGTTGCTCTGGTTCATTTCGTTCACCTCCTGAGACAAAGGGAATCGGAGGCGTCGCTGCACGGGCGGAAGTTGCGACGAGCACGCGCGCTCTCCTCGCGCGTTGGTCTACCGGCGCAACCGCGAAGCGGTCAAGGTGCGCATACGCGACCGTTGCGCAGTCTTCACGATCCATCGCGCGACGTCCGCTCGTGACGGAAGCCGAGACGGCGCTCGACGAACGCGTCGGCAAGCTTCGGCCAAGCGATCGAAAGCAGCGCGAGCCAGCGCCATTTCGGCCGCATCGAGAGCTCGGCGCGCGGCTTCCGATCGAGCGCGAGGATCGTGCGCGCGACGTGCTCGGGTCCGTGCGCGGTGCGCAGTTCAGGATCCTGAAGTCGCGACGGATTCGGTTGCGCCTCGAAGAAGCCGGTGGCGGTGAGTCCCGGATTCAGCGTGCACACCGCGATGCCGTGCTCCGCCCACTCGAGCCGCAAAGCCTCGCCGATCGAGACCACGGCCGCCTTGCTCGCCGAGTAGGCGGCTTGTCCCGGTATGCCGCGCCGTCCGACGACGGATGCGACGTCGACGACGACCGGCCGCGTGCCGCGCACGAGCAGCGGGAGTGCCGCTTTGCACGCGAGCAGCAGACCGATCACGTTCGTCTCGAACACACGTCGCAGGAGCTCTGGCTCGAGCTCTTCGACGAGCGCGCGATAGCCCGAGCCCGCGTTGTTCACGAGCAGGTCGAGGCCGCCGAACGTGCGCTCGAGCTCGCTGAACGCACGCTCGATCTGTGCGGGAACCGTCAAGTCGCACACCAGACACACGTGCGGCTCGCCGGGCGGACTCGCGAGCTCGCGCGCCAGCGCTTCGAGTTCGTCCTTCCGCCGCGCGAGCAGCGCCACGCGATAACCCGCGTTCGCGAGTTCGCGCGCCGTCGCGGCGCCGATCCCCGACGAAGCACCGGTGACGAGCGCGCGCCGTGCGGTCATGCGAAGCCTCGCGACGTCGCCCGCTCAGCGCCGCACGAGTCGCGCCGCGTAGCCGCCGTCGACGGGACCGGCGATCCCGCGCGGATCCGGCAGCGCTTCGATCTCCGCGTCGAGCGTGAAGTCGGCATGAGCGGCGAGGAATGCTACCACTCGTTCGCGGTTCTCCTCTGCTTCGAGACTGCACGTCGAGTACACGAGTCGGCCGCCGGGGCGCACGTGAGCGGCGGCGGCTTCGGCGAGCTCGGCCTGCACGCGCGCCAGCGACGCCAGGTTGTCGCTCGACAAGCGCCAGCGCGCTTCCGGGCGCTGCGCGAGCACTCCGCTGTTGCTGCACGGCACGTCGACGAGCACCGCGTCGAAGCCACGCGTGTCGCGCGCGACGGTTTCGAGCGGCACGACTTCGATGCGCTCGCCGAGTCGCAATCGCGCGGCGGTCTCGTGAACGCGCGCGAGACGTTCCGTGTTCTTGTCCGTCGCGACGACACTCGCGCCCGTCTCGGCGAGCACGGCGGTCTTGCCGCCCGGCGCCGCGCACAAGTCGAGCACACGCTCGCCGGGCCGCGCGGCCAGGAGCTCGGCGGCTCGCAACGCGGTCTCGCCTTGCACGGTGAGGCCGCCGTCGCGGAAAGCGGCGCTGGCGAGAACGGCTTCGGAGTCGGCGCTCGGGAGCAAGATGACGTGCGGATGCGCGCCGTTCCGCGGAGTGCAACCGGCGCCACGCAGCAGGTCGGAGAACGCGTCGCGCGCGTTCGTCGCGGGCGACGACTCCGCGCCGCGCGCCGTCACGCGCAGCGACAAGTCCGACTCCTGCAGCGCGACACGCGCGATCTCGAGTGCGCGCTCGCGCCCGTGCCGCGCGATCCAGCGCACCAGCGCGAACGCGGGCACGTTGAACGCGTCCTCACCGAAGCGCGCCGGGTCGCGGACGGGATCCGTGAAGATCGGCTCGGTGAACGACACGTCGCGTTCCGGGATGTCGCGCCGAGGATCGCCGGTGTGGCCCGTTTGGCGAATCGACGCGGCTTTGCGCAGCACGGCGTTCACGTAGCCGGCGCGCTTGCTCCCCAATCGTCGTGCGGCGGCCTCGACGGTCTCGCCGACCGCCGCGTGGTCCGGTACGTGATCGAGCATGTAGAGCTGCACGAGCCCGATGTGGAGGAACGCTTCCACATCGGGCTCGGTCGTGCCGCGTGCGAACCGGCGCACGATCGCGTGCAACGTCGCTCGCCGACGGACCTCGGCCGCGACGATCGCACGCACGAGCGCGCGGTCGCGCGGCGCGAGCGACACTGCCAGGTGATCGACCTCGCGCAGTGGCCGTTGCGACGGATGACGTAGGCACTGCCAAGCGATCGAACGCGTTTTCATGCGGGGGGCGAAGCCGTTCCTCCGCGTTGCGCGCGGCGTTTGCGGTTGAGGGCAGTGTCGTTCACACGCCCAGTCGCGCGTCGTGCGCGAGTCGCGCGCCGCGCAAGAACGAAGCGCCGTCCATAGCAGCTCGTCCGGCCGGCTTCACGAGCACGAGATCGAGCGCGCCCTGGCCCGTCGCCACGCGCAAGCTCGACTTCGACGCGAGCAACGTTCCCGGCGGCGCGCCGTGCGCGAGCTCGACGACGTCGACGCGCTGGATCACGAGCTCCGTGCCGTCCGGCAGCGTCGTGCGCGCGCCGGGCCACGGCTGACACGCGCGCACGAGGCGATCGATGTCGGCCGCGCTTTTCGACCAGTCGATGCGGCCGAAGTCCTTCGTGAGCTTCTTCGCGTACGTCACGTGCGCGGCGTCCTGCGGCGTGAAGACGGCGCGGCCGGCGTGCAGCTCGTCGAGCGCGCGCACCGCCGCGCCTCCGCCGAGCACGGCGAGTCGCGCGAGCAAGTCGCCGGAAGTCTCGGAGGCGCCGATCTCGGTGCGCTCGGAGAGCAGCACGTCGCCCTCGTCGAGTGCGAGCACCATGCGCTGGACGCTGACGCCGGTCTCGCGATCTCCGGCGAGGATCGCCGCTTGGATCGGCGACGCGCCGCGATGGCGCGGCAAGAGCGACGCGTGCACGTTGAGTGCGCCGTGCGGCGCGAGCTCGAGGATGTCGCGCCGCACGATCTCGCCGTAGCTCGCGACGAGCAGCACGTCGGGCTCGAACGCGCGCAGGCGCGCGACGAACTCGGGATCGCGCGTCGTCTCCGGCTGCAACACCGCAATGCCGTGCGCTTGCGCGTGCTCGACGAGCGGCGACGTCTCGACCTTGCGGCCGCGCCCCTTCGCGCGATCGGGCTGCGTGACGAGCGTGAGCACCGTGTGCCGGCTCGCGAGCACGCACTCGAGCACGGGGACGGCGAACGGCGGCGATCCGAAGAAGGCGAGTCGCACGCGTCTATCGTGGACGAAGCTCGCGCGGAGAAGAAGGCGCGCGCGTCCGAACGCGCGCAGCGATCACAGGAGCGGCGCGACCGCGGCCTTCAGCTTGTCGTACGGCTGCGCGCCTACGATCGTCTTCGCGACCTCGCCGTTCTTGATGAGCAAGAACGTCGGAATCGCGGTGATCCCGTAGCGCGCCGGGACTTCGGTGTTGTCCTGCGTGTTGACCTTCACCACCTTCAGCTTGCCGCCCATCTCCGCCGCGAGCTTGTCGACGTACGGCGACATCGCTCGGCACGGCCCGCACCACTCGGCCCAGAAATCGACGAGCACCGGGGTCTTGCTTTGCAGGACGGCGGTTTCCCAGGTGTTGTCCGTGACGTCGAGGGCGTTGCTCATGGCTTGATGGGGAAGAGTGTCGGCGGGCTTGGGCAGCGGAGAACGAGCGCTCAATATGGGACCTCTGTCCGGGAAGGTCCACCCCCGGACTCAGGACTCGAAAGCCAGGCCGAGCGCGTCAGGCGCCTTCCGCGGCGACGTTTTCGACGTTCTCGCCGCTCGCCAGCGCGGTTTCTTCCTCGACCGCTTCGTCGTCGAACACGGACGATTGCATGACGCTTTCGAAGTCGCCCTCGTGCTCCGGCTTCAGCCGGATCCAGATATCGCTCTTGCGATCGTCCTGCACGACGCCCACCAAGCCGAGCTTCACGAGCTCGAGCAGGGCGCAGAACGAGCCGATCAGCGACTCGCGCGTCGGCGGCTCGTCGAGCGAGAGCATCAGGTCGCGCAGCAGGAGCTCGCGGTGCGTGCGGATCTTGTCGGCGAGCGTGCTGACGTAGAACCGCAACGGCCGGTGGTCGGGCGTGATGCGGTGCGCCCTTCCACCGAGCGTCTCCCGCATCAGGCGCGAGAAGGCGGACAGCAAGTCCCACTGCGTCAGCTCGCCGAGGTCGAGCACCGGCTCGGGACTCTTCTCCACGTCGTCGTGGCGACCGCGGCCGTGCAGGAGCGCGCGCTCCTCGTAGCGCGTGCCGAGGTCGTCGGACGCTTGCTTGAAGCGGCGGTACTCGATGAGGCGCTGGATGAGCTCGTCCTTCGGATCGAGCTCCGCTTCGAGGTCGACTTCCTCGCGCGGCAACAGCGACCGCGACTTGATCGCCATCAAGGTCGCCGCCATCACCAGGAAGTCGCCGGCGACCTCGATGTCGAGCTCGCGCATCGCTTGCAGGTACAGCAAGTAGCCCTGGATGACGCGCGAGATCTCGATCTCGTGGATCTCGACCTCCTGCTCGCGCACGAGGTGCAGGAGCAGATCCATCGGACCCTGGAAAACGCGCTCGAGGCGGACGGTGAAGACGTCGGTCACAAACGGCCTCCCAGCGTGATCGCAGAGTCGATGGCCACCAGAACGACGTTGATCGCGCGGTGGAGCCAGAGGTTGACGACGGGAACGAACATGATCAGGCCGAACACGATGAGGATCCCGAAGCTCTCGAGGCGGCCGTACGGCTCGCGCAGCTCGCTCGGAAGCAGGTACGACATCACGCGCGAGCCGTCGAGCGGCGGGATCGGGACCAGGTTGAACACCGCGAGCAGGACGTTGAACTCCGCGGCGGTGTTGAGGACTTGCGGGAGCAGGTCGAACCGGCGCTCGCCGATGCTGCCCGCGGCCCCGTTGTACCAGCCGGTCCGCACGAACAGGTGCCAGCCCGCCACGAACAGCACGGCGAGCAGGATGTTCGACAGCGGCCCCGCGAGGGCGACCAGGCTCATGTCGCGCCACGGGTGCCGCAGGCGGTGGAACGCCACCGGCACCGGCTTCGCGCCGCCGAAGATCATCCCGCTCGTCGCCATCATGATCCCGGGCAGGATGATCGTCATGAACGGATCGATGTGCGGGAGCGGATTGAGGGTGATCCGGCCGAGGTCGCGGCCGGTCGTATCGCCGCACTTGAGTGCCACCCAGGCGTGCGCCGCCTCGTGGAAGCTGAGCGAGATCACGAGGATGACGAGCGTGATCGCGATGCGCGGCAGATCCGCCGTGTCCATCGCGAGCGCCGCGAACGGCACTGAGCCGAAGAGCGCTGCCAAACAGATCCGACGACGCATGCTGCGGCGCATCTTAGCGTGCGCTCCGCGCGGCAGACCGCGCATGCGCGCGGGCGCCTTGATGGTCGCCTTCGAGCAGGCATAGAATCCGCGCGCAGGGTCGGGCAGTCGGGGGTCTGCCGAAACTCGGTCCGCCATTCATAGAGGAAGGAATGCCGAGCTTGTCCCCCGACCGAGAGGTCTCCCGCGAAGTCGCGCAGCTGCGTATCAGCCGCGCGGCCGAGGTGCTGCGCCTCGAAGCGAAGACGATCGCGCACCTCGAGCACACCCTCGACGAGCGCTTCGTGCGCGCGATCGATCTCCTGCTCGGCTGCGAGGGTTCGGTGGTCACGACCGGCGTCGGCAAGGCCGGGCTCGTCGGCCAGAAGGTGTCGGCGACGCTCGCGAGCACCGGCACGCCCTCGATCTATCTCCACCCGACCGACGCCCAGCACGGCGACCTGGGCCGGATCCGCGCGCGCGACGTGCTGTTCGCGTTCTCGAACTCGGGCGAGACGGCCGAGGTGAACGCGCTGATCGGACCGGTGCGCCGGATCGGCGCGCGCGTGATCTCGATGACCGGCGCGCCGCAATCGACGCTCGCGCGCCATTCCGATTGCGTCCTCGACATCGGCCCGATCGAGGAAGCGTGCCCGATGAATCTCGCGCCGACGACGAGCACGTCGGCGATGCTGGCACTCGGCGACGCCGTCGCGATGGTGGTGATGCAGGAGCGCGCGTTTCGGCGCGAGGACTACGCGCTGTTCCATCCGGCCGGGAGCCTCGGCCGCAAGCTGATGCGCGTCGCGGAGGTGATGCGGCGGGGCGACCAGCTGCCGCTCGCCGCGAGCGGCTCGAGCATCCGCAAGGTGCTCGACGTCATGAACCACACGCCGGGACGCCCCGGCGCAGCGCTGATCACCGACGGCTCCGGCGCGCTGATCGGCATCTTCACGCACGGCGACCTGTCGCGGCTCCTCGAGAAGAGCGACCACCTCGACCTCGCGGCGCCGGTCGACACGTACATGGGCAAGAGCCCGAAGTCGATCGGTCCGGAACAACTCGTGCAGGAAGCGCAACGCTTGATGCAGGACAATCGCATCGACCAGATCGCGGTGATCGACGCCGCGCGCCGTGCGATCGGTCTGCTCGACGTCCAAGATTTGCTCGACATCCGTTTCTGAGCTTCCGAACGCCTCAGCGAATGCTCCGATCCATCGAATGCCGAAGCGCGCCGAGCTTTGGCCGCTCGTCGCCGCGGCGCACCGGATCCTTCTGAAAGGCGTTTTCCTCACGTGTCCGCTGATCGCACACCGCACGAGCGCTTGCGCGGTGCGCGCCTCCTCGCACTCGACGTGGACGGCGTGCTCACCGACGGACGTGTCGTGTACTCCGCGTACGGACCGCCCGACGAGCTGCAGCACTTCGACGTGCAAGACGGCATCGCGCTGCGCTGGCTGATCGAGGCCGGCGTCGTCGTCACGTGGATCACAGGCCGCGGTTGTCTCGCGACGACCTTTCGCGCGCGCGAGCTCGGCGTCGAGGAATGCCACACGAAAGTCGTGTCGAAGCGCGCGACACTGCGCGCGATCCAAGAGCGCCTTTCGATCGGCGTCGCAGAGACCGTCGCGATGGGTGACGACCTGCCCGATCTCGGCCTGCGTGCGCAAGCGGGCGTCTTCGTCGCACCTGCGAACGCGCGCGACGAGATCAAGGCGCGCGCCGATTGGACGGTGACCGCGCGCGGCGGCGCGGGCGCCGTGCGCGAGCTCGCCGAAGCGATCTTGCGCGCGCGCGGCCGGTGGGACTCGATCGTCGAAGCCGCGGAGCGATGAGGAAGGCGCTCCTCTTCCTTCTCATCTTCGGCGCGGGACTCGCCGTCGTGCTGTGGCTGCGCGGGCGACGGCCTCCGCCCGCGCTCGTTCCGCCGCAGACGAACGAGCCGAGCGAGTTCACCGAGGTCGACGTGCCTTCGAAGAAGGACGAGACCGGCGCGGTGAAGGAATCGCAGGCGATCGGCGTGCGGCTCGACGGCCGCTTGTCCGCACGACAGTTCGGCGGCGAGGGCACGACGCAGCAGACCTTGTACGAGCTCGACGCATCCGACGTCGATCTCGTCGAGAACGACGCCTACGACTTGAAGGACCTCGAGGTCGGCCTGCGCGACCCGCAGACGAACTCGCTGCGCGCGCGCCTGCGCGCCCGCCGCGCGCGAGCGCGCTTCGAGCTGGAGAACGGCAAGCCGCGCGTGCGCGACGACGTGCCGATCGAGCTCGAAACGGTCGAGCTCACGCTCTTCGAAGGCGCGCCCGTCGTCCCGCTCACGTTCACCGTGCCGAACTTGTCGTGGCAGCTCGGCGAGTCGCGCTTCACCTCGGCGGACGACGTGCAGCTCTCCGGGCGCGGGCTCGCGGCGACCGGCACCGGGCTCGACGTGACGATGCACGACACGACGGTGCGGCTGCTCAAGCGCGGCGAGATCCGGCTCGACGTCGGCGAAGGCTCGCAAGCCGTGCTCTCCGCGCAAGGAAACGGCCCGATCGTCGCGAGCCGCGACGCGGACGGACGCCTCGATCTCGCGGCGACGGAGTCGGCGCGCTGGTCGGTCACGGGCGCGCGCACGGCCGTCGTCGACGCGCGCGCGCTGCACCTCGTCGGCCAAACGCGCGACGACGGCGATACGCGCTTCGAGCTCGTGCGTGCGGACGCGGTCGGCGAGGCGAAGCTCGCGAGTCAGGGCGACGTGTTCTCCGCCGATCGCGCCGACTTCACGTTCACCGCCGCGGGCGTGCTCGCGGAAGCGACGCTCACCGGCAACGTCGTGCTGCAAGGCCGCGGCGACGAGTTCCGCTCCGAAGCGGCGACGTTCGCGTTCGGCACCGGCGGCCGGCTGTCGACCGCGGTGTTGCGCGGCAAGCCGAGCGGCACGGTGCAGATCGGCAAGATCCTCGCGGCGCCGGGCAGCACCAGCGAATCCGCGCGCGCCGAGATCGAGGGCGCGGGTCCGCTCCAGCTCACGTTCGAGCGCGACACGCGACTCGATCTCGCGGGTCCCGGCGAGCTGCGCATTCCCGAGCTCGCGTTCTCGTTGAAGGCGAACGGCGCGCTGCGCGGTCTCGTCGCGAACGACCGGCGCAGTGCCGAGCTCTTCGCGAACGACGCCGTCGAGCTCTCCTACGAAGCGAGCGTCCTGATGACGGAGAGCCTCGCGATGCGCTTCTCGACCGACGCGGCCGGCGTGCAATCCGTCGACGCGACGACGGAGGGCCTGACGCTCTTGCACGGCGCGGTGCCGGGCGAACGTCCGATCATGCTCGAGGCGCGCGAAGGCTTGTCGGTGCGCGCAGTCGGCGATCACGTCGTCGTGCCGCTCGCGAGCGCCGTGCACATCGCGCAGAGCGATTCCGGCGGCTTCGATGCGCGCGCGCAGTCGGTGCGCGACTTCGACTGGAAGGCGCGCACGTTCGTCGCGCAGGGCGGCGTGACGTACGACACACCGACTGCGCGCGGCGAAGCCGAGACGGCGACGGCGCACGGCGACAAGGATCTCGAGCTCGAAGGAACGAGCGAGAAGCCGGCGCGCTACCGCATGGTCCGCGACGATGCGCCAGAGTCGCGCGCCGAGGTGGAGATCCAGGCGCAGCGCATTCGCGCGCGCGCGAATCGGCTCGAAGCGAGCGGCCGCGTGCGCACGGTCGTCGCGGCGACGGATCGCTCGTACGAGCTCGATGGCGAAGCGCTCGAGCTCGATCTGCACGAGCCCGCCGTGGCCGGCGGCGCGCGCACGTTCCGCGCGCACGCGTCGGGCGCGGTCGCGGCGCGACTGCGCTCTCCGGAGGGTACGGGCGACGTGTCGTGCGCGGACCTCGTCGTCGAAGGCGAGCTCGCGCGGGAAGACGGCGCGTCGAAGAGCGCGCCGCTCGCACGTTCGAGCGTGCGCGCGGAGGGCGACGTGCGCATCGATCTGTCGGGCGAAGGTGGACTGCAGGGCGCGTGCGACGTGTTCACGCTCGATCCGAACGGGCGCGGCCGTCTCACGGCGCTGCCGGGCAAGCGCGTGCAGGCGGCCGGGACGTTGGCGCGCGACGGCGCGCCGTACGACATGCTCGCGGACTGGATCGAGTTCGACGAAACGAGCTTGGATTCGGCCGGTGTCGACGTGCGCCTGGTCGGCAACGCGCTCTCGTCGTTCCCGCTGCCTTCGATCTCCACACCGATGTTGCGCGAGCTCTCGACGGACCGGTTCCACGTCGACGAGAACGAGGTGCGCCTCGAAGGACACGCGCACGCGAAGGGCGACACGGTGCACGGCGAGACGTGGTGGCTCGATGCGGGTGCGCTGCGCCTGCGCGGGCGTTGGACCGGCGCGGACGACGCGCGCGAGTTCCAGTACGAGAGCCTCGTCGCATCGGGCGGATTCGACGCCGGGCTCGCGGAGCGCGCGCGCGCACAGGGCGAGACGCTCACGGGCATCGGCGGCAACCTGCGCATCGAGGGTCAGCCGGCACTGCTCGTGCTGGACGACATCGAGGCCGAATCGTCGTGGATCGAGTACGACCTGGCGAACATGCTGCTCGCGACCGATCGCGGCACGCTGCGCCCGAGCCAACGTTCGGCTGGCGGCGATTGGAGCCTGACGTACGAGTCGATGAAGCCGTTCGATCGGATCGACTCGACGATCCTCGTCATACGCAATCCGGTGCTCCGGCAAGGCGCGGACGAGATGCGCGCCGACTGGACTCTGCTGTGGGTCGACCGCGACGAGTGGATCAAGAGCACGCACAAGGTGCTCGAGCAGACGACCGGCGAGCCGGACTTGCGCGTGCGCGTACCGGATGCGCCGCCGCCGGCGCCCGCGCGCAAGGACAAGGAGCTGATCGGTCCGTTGCGCAAGAAGCTCGACCAGCTCTACCGCGAGACCCCCGCGCTGCGCTCGTTCAGCGAAATCTACGTCGAAGGCAACATCGAGTACCTGCGCAACCGCGAGCGCGCCGGGCGTGCGTCGGCCGTGTACGTGGATCTCGTCGAGACGCGCGGCTGGCTGCAAGGCGCGGACTTGTCGATCGACATCGAGACGCGCGATCGTCCGCATCGCCTGCGCGCGAAGGCCGATTGGCTGCACATCATGCCGGACGGTCTCGCGGCGCGAGACGCGGTCGTGACGTCGTGCACGCACGACGAGCCGCACTACGTCATCAAGACCGGCGACTTCCGCATCTCGCTGAACGAGGACGAGAGCATCACCGTCGCGGCGCGCGAGAACGAGCTCGGCTTCGGCAACACGATGGCGATTCCGATGCCCGCGCTCGTCGTGCCGACGAACGAAGACTTCGTGCCGATCCTCGACAAGATCGCGGCCGGCAACATGGCGAAGTTCGGCACGTCCGTGCAGGCCTCGTTCAACTTCACGCTCGGCAGCCTGGGGCGCGGGATCGGACGCGTGTTCGGCAAGCTGCTCGATTTCCCCGACTCCGACCTCAAGGGTCACTGGCGCTTCCGGCCGGGTTATCTCGGCTCGCGCGGCGTGATCCTCGGCACGGGCATCGAGTTCAACGTGCCCGAGAAGTTCAACCTCGACATGGCGGTCGACGGCATTCCCGACGACGCGGAGGACAAGGGCCTCGTGCGCGTGCCGACCGAGGACCGCGACACGCTGCGCGCGTGGTTCCGCTCGCGCGGCCGCTACTACGTCGAGCCCGACGAGTGGTTCGATCTCGCGCTCTCGTATCAAACCGACCCCGGCGTGCAAGCGGAGTTCTTCGAGCGCGACTACCTCGAGTACGAGCAGAAGGACAATTACCTGCACTGGCGCAAGGCGCGCGACCAGTACTACTTCAACGCGAGCGTCAAGGTGCTGCTCGAGGATCGAACCGACGTCGAGGAGCTGCCGTCGGTCGGCGCGTATCGCGGACTGACGCCGATCGGACACCTCGGAACGCTGCCGCTCCTCTACAAGGCGAATCTCGACGCCGCGTACTTGCGGCGCAGGAACGGCGACGCGCAGTTCTACCCGCCGTTCGAGCCGGCGTTCTCCGAGTCGCAGTTCGAGGATCCGGCCACCGTGCGCGCCGGCGAGCGCGACGTGCTGCGGCTCGACACGACGCACCGCTTGGAAACGCCATTCGCGCTGGGCTTCGGCGGGTTGCGCGCGACACCGTTCGTCGCGGCGCGCGCGACCATGTGGGACGAGGGCATCGACGCGAGCGAAGCGCCGCGGCGCGGCGGACTGTTCGCGGGCGTCGATCTCGCCACGACGATCTGGCGGCGCTACGGCGCGAACACGATCCACTCCGTGTCGCCGGTCGTCAGCGTGCACGCCGACGTGATGTCGGAAGAAGTGAACGGCGAGCCCGTGCCGATCGACCGCGTCGAGGATCCGATCGACGGACGCTTCATCGATCTCGGCCTGCGCACGCGCTTGTGGAAACCAGGTGCGTCGGAGCACTTCGACTTGGAAGCGCGCGTGCGCCACGGCGCCGATCTGCCCGATGGCGAGGAGTCGGGCTTCCAGCCGATCGCGGCGCTGGCCGAGTTCCTCACGTTCGTCGACGACGTGCCGGTCGGCATGACGCACGACGGACGCTACTCGACCGAGAACGGCGACACCGTTTACTCGCGCACGTTCGTCGGCTTCGAGCCGCACCCGAAGCTCGGCATCGAGTTCGGGTATCACCGCGGACTCAACGAGGACGGCTTGCGGTTGTACGAAGCGGCGTCGCTCTCGGCTCGTTATCGCGCGACGAAGAAGTGGGAGATCGAGCTCGACCAGACGATCTCGATCGCGGAGGACGAGGAGCTCGACAACAGCGTGTTGCTGCGCCGCATCGGCCACGACTTCATCCTCGAGACGGAAGTCAGCTACCGCGCGGGCGAAGGCTCGAGCTTCAGCTTCGGCATCGTCCCCGATCTGTCGTGGAAGCGCTCGAGCCTCGGGTTGATCGATCGCTGGCTCGGCTCGACTCGTTAGAGGTTCTTGGCCAGCGTCGCCGCGCGAGTGCGCATCTTCCCGGCGCCGTGCGCGCGAGCGCATCCCGCGCGCGCGACCCGCGCCCGCCTGCCGGTGTAGAGTGAACGCCCGTGCTCGGACTGATCGACAACCTGGGCTTCGGCGAGTTCCTGATCGTCGGCGTGGCCGCGCTCCTGATCTTCGGCAAGCGCTTGCCGGAGGTCGCGGCGCAGGCCGGCGCGCAGATCGCGAAGTTCAAGCGCTCGCTCGAGACGATGCGCCGCGACACGGGAATCGATCAGGAAATCCAGAAAGTGCGCAGCGAGCTCACGAACGTCGTGCCGCGCGACGTCATTCCGCGCGATCTGTCGATCGGTGAGATGGCGCGCATGGCGACGCGCGAGATCCAAGCCTCGCTGCGCGACGTCGAGACGGTCGACTCGAAGGTGCCTGTCGCGCCGTCCACTGCGGCGCCGGTTTCCGCTCCGACGGCGCCGTCGACGGCGAACGCCGCGGCCTCGACGCCGGCGCAGAACGCCGCGCAGATCGCACCCGCAGCGCCGGACACGACGCAGGCGAGCACGCTCGAGCGCACGTCGAGCACGGTTGATGCTCCGCGCGACGCCGCGGGCGGCGCACTCTGAACGCGCGGCGATGTTTCGGCTCGGCTACAACACGAACGGCCTGGCGCACCATCGCGTCCTCGACGCGCTCGAGCTCGTGTCGGAGCTCGGATACGAAGCCGTCTCGCTGACGCCCGACGTCGGCGCGCTCGATCTCTACCACCTCGATCCGCGCGTCGTCGGCGACGTGCGCCGGCGCGCGGAAGATCTCGGGCTCGAGCTCACGGTCGAGACGGGCGCGCGCTTCCTGCTCGATCCGCGCCGCAAGCACCGTCCGACGCTGCTCGAGGAGCTCGCATCCGATCGCGAGCGCCGCATCGACTTCCTGCGACGCTCGATCGACCTCGCGCACGCGATCGGCGCGCACGTCGTGTCGCTGTGGTCGGGCGCGGCGCCGGAAGGCGCATCCACGGAAGCGTGCTGGCAACGGTTGCACACGGGTCTCGTGCGCGTCCTCGATCACGCCCGCGCAGCTGAGGTCACGATCGCGTTCGAGCCCGAGCCCGGCATGTTCGTCGATCGGCCGGACGGCTACCTCGAGCTCCGCCGTCGGATGGGTGCTCGTGCGGGCGAGCTCGGCCTGTGCCTCGATGTCGGGCACCTGCTCGTGACCGGCGACGTGCCCGTCGCGCAGAAGATTCGAGAGCTGGCGCCCTTCCTGCGCCATGTTCACCTCGACGACATCGCGGGTGGTGTGCATGAGCACGTGATGTTCGGACGCGGGGATCTCGACCTCGCCGCGACGATGCAGGCCCTGGTCGACTGCGGCTACAGCGGCGTGGCGGCGGTCGAGCTCTCGCGGGACAGCCACCGCGGAGCGGCGGCGGCGGAAGAGGCGCTGGCGCATCTCATGCGCGCCATCCTTCACAAGACGTGACCTTGTGGAGCCGGCCTCCGAACGCCCAGAATGAAGCGGTTCGAGCGAGCGCCATCCGACGCCCGCGACCCGGGAGAGGCCATGGACGAAACCCGCAACGGTCTTCAGGTGTGTCCGACCCGCATCGACGGCTCCCCAGTGCTGTTCGCCCACCGCGTGAGCGCGGGCCAATGCCAGGATCGGCAGCGCGGGCACTATCACAAGTGCTTCACGTGCGCCTACAACAACAACTATGTCGCGGCGCGCGGCCGGACGGACGCCGCAGCGCTGAGCCAGGAGCTCAAGCGCCGCGCGCGCGCGGTTTGATCGACGGCTGACGCCGAGTTCGGACTCGCGGCGCCCAGGATCCGCTCGACCGAGTTGTGATCGATCGCGGCGCCGCTCGCTCGCGCACCAACCGGACGTGCTCTAGCCCGCATTTCTCACCACGTCCGTCGCGAGGTTGCGCCAGCGCGCTCGACGCAAAGAGCGGCCTCGAGCTGCGCGCCGCTCTCCGCGACATCCAACGCGAGATCGGTCTGACGACGATCGTCGCGACGCACGATGCTGGAGGAGGCGTTCGAGCTCGCCCGTCTCGATGGTCAAGACGAGGCGCGAGCGGCATGTGGCCGCCATGGCGGCATGCGCGGGCCAATCCAACGCGCCGATGAATCCAGGTAATCGCTCGCGCATACGTCTTGGCTCGTCGCGCCGGCTCCCGCCAGGGGTTGTTGGAAGGCAATCGCTGTCCCACGCTCTCCGAGTGCGGCGCGCGCGCGCGCGTGGTCGAAGAGTTGCGCAGCTGCACCCCATCCCATGACGGCGCACGAGATCTCGAAGGACACCCTGCTCGACATCTGGAAGGAAGTCGGGCGGCACGAAGGACTCGAGGAGTTCCTCGTCCGGCTCTTGCAGCTCTTGCCGGCCGACGTGCGGCCGGAGCGCGTGCACGTGCGGCGCGTGGAGCCCGCGCTCAAGCGGCTCGAAGCGATCGCGTCGGTTCCGCCCGGTAGCTTGCCGGGCAACATCGGCCGTTGGACGCAGCTCACGCCCGAGGGTTGGCTGCGCGTCGCCGATTGGATCGGCGCCGGCAAGATCGCGGCGTGGAAGAGCGGCGCGCGCGATCCGATGCGCGAGCTGCTCGAGCAAGACGACGCGCTCACGCCGCTCGTCGCGGGACCGCTGCTCGCACGCGGCACGCCCATCGGCGTCGCGTTGTTCCACGGACCCGACGCGACGCTGCTCGAGCACGTGCGCGAGATCGAAGCGCTGCTCGAGCCCATCGCCGTCGCGCTGTCGAACGACTTGCGGCTGCAAGAGCTCGCGCGGCTGCGCGAAGCCGCCGAAGCGGACAACCGTGCGCTGCTCACGCGCTTGCAGCGCGACGACATCAGCGCGAGCGTCGTCGGTGAGCGCACCGGCCTGCGCCTCGTGATGGAGCGCGTCGAGCAAGTCGCGCGCACCGACGCGCCGGTCCTGATCCTCGGCGAGACGGGTTCGGGCAAGGAAGTCGTCGCGCGCGCCATCCACGCGCGTTCGACGCGCTCGTCCGGACCGTTCCTGCGGATCAACTGCGGCGCGATCCCGCCCGAGCTCGTCGATTCCGAGCTGTTCGGTCACGAGCGCGGCAGCTTCACCGGCGCCGTCAACACGCGGCGCGGCTGGTTCGAGCGCGCGGACGGCGGGACGCTGTTCCTCGACGAGCTCGGCGAGCTGCCGCCCGCCGCGCAAGTGCGCTTGCTGCGCGTGTTGCAGGACGGATCGTTCGAGCGCGTCGGCGGCCACCAATCGCTGCACGTCGACGTGCGCATCGTCGCCGCGACGCACCGCGACATGCAGGAGCTCGTCGGCGAAGGCCGCTTCCGACAAGACCTGTGGTATCGCATCCACGTCTTCCCGATCCGACTTCCGCCGCTGCGCGAGCGCGCGGACGACATCGCACCGCTCGCCGCGCACTTCGCGGCGCGCGCGGGCAGGCGCTTGTTCGGCGTCGAGTTGCGTCCGAGCGAGAGCGACGTCGAGATCCTGCGCGCGTACCCGTGGCCCGGCAACGTGCGCGAGCTCGCGTCGGTCATCGAGCGTGCCGCGATCCTCGGCGACGGACGGTTGCTCGAGATCTCCGCGGCGCTCGGCGGCGATCGCTCGCGCGTGAGCGCACGCGGCGACGCACCCGCGGCGGCGGCGCCGTCGGGCGAAGACCTCACGTCGCTCGAGGGCGCGATGGCGGACCACATCCGCAGCGCGTTGAAACGCGCCCGCGGCCGCATCGAAGGCGCGCGCGGCGCGGCGGATCTGCTCGGCATCAATCCGCACACGCTGCGCTCGCGTATGCGCAAGCTCGGGATCGACTGGGCGCGCTATCGCGAAGGCGCGGTCGACGGAGGCTGAGCCGGCGCGCTCGCCTCGCTCGCTGTCGGCGACACGAGCGTGAGCACCGACACTTCGGGCGGCGCACCGAAACGCAGCGGCGGCGCGTGCCCGTGTTCCCAACCGATGCCGCGGCTCACGTAGATCCAGCGGCCGTCCATGTCGTGCAAGCCGCCCGCGCCGACCGCGCGCGGCACGCTCGACGAGATCAGCGGCGGACCGAAGAACGGCAGTTGCACTTGTCCGCCGTGCGTGTGACCCGCGACGACGAGGTCGACGCGCGTGCGCGGTGCGAGCCCGAACACGACGTCGGGCCGGTGCGCGAACACGATGCGGACGTCGTCGTCGCCGCGCCGCGTCTCCATGAGCGAGAGAGCGGTGAGCGCGCCGGGCGAGTCGTATTTCAGCGTGATGCCGCACAGCGTCACGCGCCGGTCGCGCAGCGCGAGCTCGACGATCTCGTTCTCGAGGATCTTCACATTGCTACCTGCGAGCAGCGCGCGCGCGTCCTCGGCCGACTCGCAGTCGCCGTGCACGAACCACACGCCGAGCGGCGGATCCAGCGGCGCCAAGAGCTCGCGCAGCTCCGCAGCGAAGTCGTCGAAGCGCTCGCGCGTCACCTGGCCCAAGTCGCCGGGCATCAGCACGAGGTCGGGCCGTGCGTCGACTGCGCGCGCGATGGCGTCGCGCTCGTGATCGCCGACCGCGAGCGTCTGGATGTCGGCGAGCACGACGACGACGAGCGGCGACGTGCCGGCGCGCTGCGGCGAGAGCACGTGGGTCGCGTGCTCGTTCGTGAGCGCGTACGGCTCGACGAACGACGCGTAGAGGCCCAGTGGGATCGCGAGGAAGCTCGCGCATGCGATGGCGACGACGGGCTTCGTCACGCGGCGCGTCCGCCGCGCGAGCAACACGGCCACGGCGAAGATCGGCAGCGCGAAGACGAGGTCGAAGTACGCAAAGCTGACGCCGAGGAAGATGTCGAAACCGAGCTGCGCGCAGACGACGTCCTTCGCGAGCAAGAACAACACGACCGAGATCGCCGCGCCGGCGACGCGCGCAAGTCCGATCGGTCGCGGGCGTGCGCGCAAGAGCAGCCACAGTCCGAGCGCGAGGTCGGTGACGACCGAGACCCAGACCAGCGCGAGCGTCGGCGTGCTCATGGCGCCGCGACGAGCGTGAGCAACGAGACTTCGGGCGGACACAAGAAGCGCATGCGCGGCGCGAAGCCGCGCTCGCAGCCGACGCCGCGGCTGACATAGATGCGCCGGCCACCGATCGAGTGCAGTCCGCCGGCGGCAACGTCGCGCGGCACCGACGACAATGTGATCGGCGGTCCGTAGAACGGCAGTTGCACTTGCCCGCCGTGCGTGTGGCCCGCGACGACGAGATCGACGCGCGACGGATCCGTGAGCAAGTAGACGACGTCCGGCAGGTGCGCTGTGAGCACGCGGACCTCGCGCTCATCCGGCCGCGTGTCGAACGCGCGCACGAACTCGCGCGTCTCCCTGCGCGCGATGCGGATGTCCGCGCCGCCGAGTCGCAAGCGCCAGCCTTCGTGCTCGAGCACGACGTCGCGGTCGTCGAGGAACTGCACTTGTGTGCCTTCGAGCGCGCGGAGCACGGGCTCGCGCGCGTCGCAGTTGCCGATCACGAAGAAGACGCCCATCGGTGCCGCGAGCGGCTTCAGGAGCTCGCGGAACTCGGGAATCGCGCGCTCGAACTCGTCCGGCCACGCTTGCAGCAAGTCGCCGGGGATCAGGATCAAGTGCGGCTCGAACGCCAGCGCGCGGCGCACGGCCTCGCGCTCGTGATCGGTGACGGTGCGCGCTTGGATGTCGGCGAGGACGGCGACGCGCAGCGGTGCAGGGCCGGCGCGTTCCTTCGCGATCTCGACGGTCGCGCTCTCGTTCGTGAGCGCGAACGGCTCCACGAACGTGACGTAGATGCCGAGCGGCGCGAGCAACACGCACAGCACAGCGACGATGCGCACGTGCTTCGTGAGCTCGAGCTTCTTGTGCAGGAGCAAGTACAGACCCGCGACGGGAGCGAGCACGAAGATGGCGAGGTACGCGAAGTGGAGCCCGAGGAAGAACGAGCCCGGCGGCAGGATGCGCACGACGAGCATCTTCGCGCTCACCCACCCGGCGACGAGCGCGACGACCGACACCATGCGGAACGGCCCGATCGTCTTCGGGTTGCCGAGGTGCAAGACGAGGCGCGCGACGAAGAAGTCGGTCGCGAGCGACAGCCACGGCGCGACGAGGGCGATGAGGTGGTAGGGATGCACGGCGATAGCCGACTCGATGTGGCTCGGCGAGCGCGCGCGTCGCGCTCAGCGGATCACGATACGCGGAAAGTCGCGCGCAGCTAGGCGCACGAGCGCGTCGCGGTCGAACGTGCGGAGCACGCTGCCGTCTTTGCCGGAGCGGATCGTGACGGTGCCGAAGCCGGGCAGCCAGTTGCGACCGTCGACCACGAGCAGCGTGTTCGAGGTGACGGCGATGTCGTGCACGCCGTCCGCGTTCACGTCACCGGCGTCGCGAGCCGCGAAGCTCCGGTGTGGACTGAGCTGGGACACGTAGAGGTCGGCAAAGCTCGTTCCCGAAGCGATCACGAACTCGTTCGGCTCGGCGTTGCGTGCCGTCTCGAACGCGCGAAAACCCGCGAAGTCGAGCGTGCCGTCGCCATCGACGTCGCCGAGCGCGACGCACTCGCGCAGCTTGCCGATCTCGACGATCGACGAGCCGTCGCGGCCGGAGACGATCCGGTCGGGTTGCGTACGGCTGCTCGACATGAAGTCGCCGGTGCCGTCGCCGTCGATGTCGCCGATCGAGCGCAGTTCTCGGCCGAGGAAACGACCGTAGCCCGTCGACCACAGTCGCCGGCCGTCTGCGCTCGAGAACGCTTCGAGCTGCCCCGTGAAGAACGATCCGGCGACGAAGTCCGGCACGGCGTCGCCGTCGAGATCGCCCGATGCGCACAGCGCGAAGCCGAAGCCAGTGTTCTCGATCGCATTCGGGGAACCTTCGGACGGCCGAGGACGCTGCTCGGCCTGGATGCTGCGGATCGCGCCTCCATCTGCGCCGGCACAGATCGCGACGCGTGCAGCGACACCGTCCAACCAGCTACCGGGTGTCGAGACGAGCACGTCCACGGTGCCGTCACGGTCGACGTCGCCGATCGCGGACATCGTCGACGTCCAGTGCGCGCTCGCCGGCAGCGAGTCGAGGAGTACGCGTCCGTCCGGCCCCGACACGATCACTGTGCGCGAGTGATGTGTCTTCGTCCGGCTGCCGAGCTGGAGGCCGACGTCGGCGCGACCGTCGCCGTTCCAGTCTCCGAGCGCTCGCGCGTCATTGCGGCCGCGCCCGTACGTGCCGAACTTGCGCGCGTCGAGCAGTGAATCGTCGGCGCGCACGGTGAAGAGCGGATCGCCGCTGCGCCCCGACAAGATCCACGTCGTCGGAACGTCGTCCTCGGTCACCGGATCGAAGCGCATCGTGAGCGCGATGTCGTCGCATCCGTCCGCGTCGACATCGCCGACACCGATCGCCGACCAACCCGTCGACGGCGTGTCGGAGCCGTCGGGCACGTTCCAGAGTTGGTAGACGAGGTACGCGAGCGCGCTCGCGCCGAGCACGACGACGATCGCGGCGGTGATCAGGAGCTTGCGCAAGGTGTCGAATCGCAGGCTAGCACGACGCGACGACTCGCGCTGGTTCGACGAATTGGCAACCGAGTACCGAGGTCGATCTCGCGCCCCGCCCTACACCTTCGCCGCCCCGAGAATCTCTTCCTCCGTCAAGATGCGTGGCGTCTTCTTCGCCAGCTCGAGCACGCGCTGCACGGCGTCGTCGGTCACGGTGACGCCGCGCTTCTCGAGGAAGTACATCACGTTCGACTTGCCGCTCATCGGACCGACGGCGATCACTTGCTCGAGCCCGAAGAGCTCGGCCGGCACGCCCGAGTACACGCGGTTGGCGAGCCACGTGTCGCCCTTCTTGAACGCCTTGATCACGGCCGCTGCGTGCACGCCGGTCGCGGTCTCGAACGCGTCCTTGCCGAACACGGGATAGTTCGCGGGCACGGGCAGGCCGACGGCCTCGCTCGCGACGCGGCAGTACTCGCCGAGCTTCGAGAGGTCGTTGTCGATGACGCCCATCAACTTCAGGTTGACGAGCAAGAGGTCCATCTCGGTGTTGCCCGTGCGCTCGCCGACGCCGAGCGCCGTCGCGTGGATGCGCGTCGCGCCCGCTTCGAGCGCCGCGAGCGAGTTGACGAGGCCCATCCCGCGATCGCGGTGGCCGTGCCAGTCGATGCCCACGTCGACGCCCATCTGGTCGACGAGGTCGCGCACGTAGCCGACGAGCCGCTTGACGCCGGCCGGTGTCGAGTGGCCGCACGTGTCGCAGATGCAGATGCGCTTCGCGCCGGCTTCGATCGCGGTCGTGTAGAGCTTGCGCACGGTGTCGGGATGCGCGCGCGTCGTGTCCTCGGTCACGAACATCGACGGCAGCTTCTCGCGCGTGCAGAACTCGATCGCCTCGCGCGAGAGCTTGAGCATCGTGTCGAGCTCCCAGTTCTCTGCGTACTGGCGGATCGGGCTCGAGCCGATGAACGCGCACACTTCGACCGGCACGCCGGTCTGCTGCACGACCTCGACGATCGGCGCGATGTCGGAGACGAGCGTCCGGCACGCGACGTTCGGCGTGATTGCGAGGCCTTTCATCTCGCGCACGAGTGCCACGATGTGCTCGCGCGCGCGCGCGCCTGCGCCAGGCAAGCCGACGTCGGCCGTGTCGATGCCGAGCTCGTCCATCAGGTGCAAGAGCGCGAGCTTCTTGTCGAGGCTCGGGTCCTTCGCGGACGGGCTCTGCAAGCCGTCGCGCAGGGTTTCGTCGTCGAACTGGACGCGCCCGCGCGCCGTCTTCTTCTGAAGGGGCTCGGGTTGATTCCAGTCGTAGATCAGCGTTTCGCGGTCGATCTCGGGCATAGGGGTGATGTAGTTGAAAAAGGGCGGCCCATGATAGCCGCCGCGAGCGCATCGCCGCGCCGCGCGCTCGGCTGCTCGCACGCTTCGCGCGACTCCCGCGCTCGCGCCGCTCCGAATTCGGTCGTAGGAGCGTCTGTAGCCCGCGCGATTCGCGCCGGTATGCTTCCCGCCTCCATAAGACGGTCGAAAGGGCACGATGTTCGAAAAGGTATTGAAGTTCGGTGGCGCGGCGCTGACGGACGGTCCGGGCGTGCAGCGCGCTTGCCGCATCGTGCGGCAGTACGGCGGCGCTCGGCCGATCGTCGTCGTGAGCGCGCACCAGGGCGTGACGGATCTGCTCGACACGGTCGCGCGCTCGGCGGCCGAAGGTCATTTGGAAGGCGATCGCGTCCGCATCCGCCACCGCTCGATCCTGCGGCAGCTCGGCCTCGACAGCGAGCTGCTCGACCGCCACTTCAACGAGCTCTTCGGCTTGCTCGCGCAGATCCAGCGCAGTGCGCGCCTCTCGCCGGCCGAGCGCGACCTCGTGCTCTCGTTCGGCGAGCGCATGAGCGCGCGCGTCGTCGCGCACGCCTTGCGCGCGGAAGGGCTCCCCGCGACGCCCGTCGACGCGTTCGACCTCGGGTTGACGAGCGACTCGAACCACGGCGATGCGCGCCCGCTGCCCGAGAGCCGCTCGACCGTGCAAGCGACGCTCTCCGCCGTGCCCGGCATTCCGGTCGTCACCGGGTTCCTGGCGAAGGACAAGCACGGCAACTTGACCACGCTCGGTCGCAATGGATCGGACCTGACGGCGGCGCTCGTCGCCGAAGCGGTCGACGCCAGCGAAGTGCAATTGTGGAAGGGCGTCGACGGGATGATGAGCGCCGATCCCGAGATCGTGGCCGACGCGCGCAGCATCGAGCGACTCGGCTTCCAGCAAGCGGCGGAGTACGCGTTCCACGGCGCCGAGGTGCTGCACGCGGCGGCGCTCGCGCCGGCGATGCGCGCGAACCTCGCGGTGCGCTTGCTCAACGTCAACGATCCCGAAGCGCCGGGGACGCTGCTCGAAGCGCACACGCCTGCCGAAGGTCCGATCGGGATCGCTGCACGCCGCAACGTCGTGCGCATCGATCTCGACTTGACGTGGGCTGATCCGCGCGCACCGCTGGTGTCCGAGCTCTTCGCGACTCTCGCACGTCACGCCGTCGAGCCCGGTATCGTGCGCGCGAGCGCGGAGCGCCTCAGCGTGCTCGTCGCGCCGGGCAATGGTCTCGAGGCGGCGCTCGCCGAGCTCGGCCGGCGCGTCACCGTCGAGCGCTCGCTCGCGCTCGTCGCGGTGATCGGCTGCAGCGCCGGCCGCGATGCCGCCGCCGCGCAGCAAGTGCTGTCGGTGCTCGCGGAGGCGCGCACGCCGGTGGTCGACGCGTTCGTCGGAATCCGGCAGAACAGCCAAGTCGTGCTCGTCGCGCGCGACGCGCTCGAGAAGACGGTGCGCGTGCTACACGCAGGTCTCTTGCGGCCGCAGACGGTGCGCGTCTGACGGGCGAACCGTGAGCCGCAAGACGACGATCTGGTTCTGGACGATCGCGTTCGTAGCACTCGCCGTGCTGCTCGCGAAGACGCTCGTCGCCGACGTCTACCACGTCGATTCGGGATCGATGGAGCCCGCGATCGCCGGCGCACGATCCGGCGGCGAGCGCGTGCTCGTGCGCTACGACCGCTCGCCGCCCGAGCGCTTCGATCTCGTCGTGCTGCTGCGCTCCGGCGAATCGACACCGATCGTCAAGCGCGTCGTCGGCCTGCCCGGCGAGTCCGTGCGCATCTTGCAAGGCGATCTCGTCGTCAACGGCGAGCGACTCGCGCCCGATGCGCCGCGTCCGGCACCCGTGCTCGTGTTCGACGACCGCGCGCAGAAGATCGAGGACTACCTCGCGCCGGGCGCCGACGAGCGCAAGCGCTGGAATGCGGACGGCGGCGTGTGGACCGTCGACGCGACGGACGTTCCGCGCGCCGCGCAAGCGGGGATGATGTTCTGGCAGAACGGCCTCAAGGATGACTACCTCGCGCTGGACGGCTCGATCGTGCGCGGCGCGACGGAAGTCAACGACTGCATCTTCGAGTGCGAGGTGCGCGCCGATTCCGCCGGCGGTGCGATCCGCATCGGGCTCGCCGAGCAAGGCGACGTGTTCGAGTTCTCGATCGAGCCCGCGGACGGCGGGCGCGCGCGCGTGCGCATCGTGCAGCGCTTCAAGAGCGAGGGCGACGAGGAGCTCGTGTCGGCCGACGTCGATTGGAAGAGCGGCGCGTGGCAGCGCGTGCGCTGCTCGAACGTCGACAACGCGCTCGCGCTCGAGATCGGCGAGCACGCTGCGGTCCGCACGCGGTACGAGCAGAACCATCCGCACCACGCCGATCGCTTGCAGGAAGGCAAGAGCTTCGGCGAGCGCTTGTTCGTCGGCGGCGATCGCGGACGCTTCTCGTTCCAGAAGCTGCGCGTGTGGCGCGATCTCTGTTACACGCAGCGCGGTCAGCGCGGCGTGACGTCGCCGATCGATCTCGGCCCGGCCGAGTACTTCGTGCTCGGCGATCACTCGGCCGAGAGCCGCGACAGCCGCGAGTGGGGCCCGGTGCACAAGGGCGAGATCCTCGGCCGGCCGGAAGCGGTCGTGTGGCCGCTCGCGCACGCGCGCTGGCTCGAGCCGACGGGCGAAGCTGAGCCGTGAGGGCGTGAGAGCGTGCGTTCGCGAAAGCGCGGGCCGCGCAAAGACTCGCGATCTCGCGAACGCGCTTCGATTCGCCGCTGCCCGCGACGAGTGACTGGCGTGCGGCGCCGCTGATCCCCGGTTCGAAGTCTCGGCTAAGCTGAGATCAAGGAGCGGGTGTGCGAATGCAACCGCGAACCCAATATGAAGCTTCGAGCGCTCATCGTCCTACCGTGTCTGGTGATTGGTGAACCGGTCCGAGCACGGGCCGCTGCGACGGTTGGTTCGCGACTCGACGACGCGATGGCGGCTGTCGCTTTCGATGGCAGCCGGGTGGTCTGCCAGAACCTCACGCCCGCGAGCTCTCGCTCGCTGAACCTCACCATCGAGCTCGTCGCGTGGGGACGAGGTCCGGCACTGCATGCCGTGCGCCCGCCAAACGTCTGCCGCTCGTCGAACCGGCTGGAGCTCGACCGGGGTGAGCTGGTCGAGTGGTACATCGAAGACGCACGGGGTATCGAGCAAGGATTCACGGTGCGAGTGTCGCCACACTATTCCCCGAGTGTGGACGCCGTCGGCGATCCGTTGACTCTCGTGCTGTCGTTCGGCGGCGAGTTCGTTCCAGGCGATGTGCGCGACGAGCGCACGCTCGTGCTCGAGTCGACCGGTGGTGGCAGCCCGCTTCTGTACACAGGGCTCTACGTCGTGGACGCGAACGGGGGCATCCTGCCGTCGCGGCTCGGCGTCGCGAACGGATTCGTCGCGATCGAAGTGGACGACCGTGGGGCCGCGTACCCGATCGTGGTCGATCCCTGGATCGTCACGCAGGAAGCGGTCCTTTCGAGCGCCCCTGGAGAGTTCTTCGCTCGCAGTGTGGACATCGACGGCGACACGATCGTTGTCGGAGCGCTGGGATACAACCCCGTGCCAACGCCGGGTGGATTCGGAGCCGCCTACGTCTACACACGGTCGGGTTCGACGTGGGCCCTTCAGGCGCAGCTCACGGCCAGCGACCCAGAGGACGGCGATGTGTTCGGCCGCCATGTCGCGATTGATGGCGACACGATTGCGGTGGCTGCGGATCTCGAGGACCACGACGGCTTCACTGCCGCGGGAGCGGTGTACGTGTTCGTGCGCAACGGCAGCACCTGGACACAACAAGCAAAGCTCGTGGCGTCCGACTCTTCGTCCCTTGCTGGTTTGGGGGCGAGCGTCGCCGTACACGGCGATACCGTCGTCGCCGGTGCGCCGAGTGCAAGTGCACCGAATGCGTCGGGCGCGGTGTACGTCTTCGTTCGCAGCGGAAGCACGTGGACGCAGCAGGCCAAGCTGACATCGTTTGCGCCGCGCTTGGGCGAGAGCGTGGCGATTTGGGGAGACACGGTCGTGGCTGGCTCGCCGATTCATTCGTGGATCCTGTTTGGTGAGGGCTCCGCGCGCGTCTTCGTGCGGAATGGCACGACGTGGACTCAGCAGTCGCGCTTGGTCGCGTCCGATGCGAGTCCTTCGGACTCGTTCGGACGCAGCGTCGCCATCTTGGGGGACACTATCGCCGTGGGAGCGGACACGTGGGAGAGCGGTGATGGCGCGGTCTATGTCTTCCAGCGCGAGGGAGCGCGATGGACGGAGACGCAGAAGCTGACGCCGTCCATGTACTCATCTGGGCAACTCCCCACACACTTCGGAGGGTCCGTCTCGATCGATCAAGAGAGGCTCTTGATCGGAGGGCCCGTTGCGAGCAGTCCCGGACTTCAATTCGCAGGACGGGCGTACCTGTTTGAGCGCGTAGGCGGTGCGTACCTCGAGCGAGCGTCAATCATGTCAAGCGACGCCACAGGCGATCAGAGATTCGGCTCCACCGTGGCGATCTCCGGATCCACGCTCGTGGTAGGCAACGAGGACGTGGGGACGCCCGACGGCAAGGCATACATCTTCGAGACGCACGCGGAGGATCTGTTCTGCTTCGGCGATGGTTCGCTCGCAACGGCCTGCCCTTGCGCGCCGCCGGAGTCGGTCCCTATCCCGAGCGGCGCGCCCGAGTCGGGCTGCGCCAATTCCTTCGATATCGGCGGAGCAGAGCTGCGGGTCGGCGGCTTGGTCCAACCGGACACGCTGATCTTCCGCGCCGACATCGGTCCCGGCTATGGCGGCTTCGCGCTGCTCGTGAAGAGCGATGCAGAGGCCGCGCAGGGCATCGCGAACAACGACGGTATCCGCTGCGTGGACGGATCGATGGTGCGCTTCGGAGGACATCTCGCCGGCAGCAACGGTGATTCGCCTGGAACGTGGGCCTTCCCGAACTCCAATCAGACGACCCCCGTGTCGCTTGCCACGTCGCAGGGTCCCGCTCAGACAGCGCACTATCAACTGCTCTATCGCAACGCAGTGAGCGGATTCTGCTCGCCTGCGACGGCCAACTGGACCAACGCCATTCGAATCTTCTGGCCGTGATCTAGGTCCGGTAGAGGCGGTGGTTCGTGCGTCGCATTGCGATGCCACTGCCCGCGGTGGATTCGGAGACCGACGCCAATGGTCAGACGCCGAGCGCGAAGAGTAGCTCTCCACAACCCGCGAAACCTAGCGCGACTTGCCGGGTTGCAGTCCACTGCGAGGCGGACAAGCAGTCCCGGGCACATGCACGAACCGTATTCCGACGACCAAGGCGTGCGCTGGATGCTCGCCTACCGCGAGGGCGACGAGGCCGCGTTCGACGCGCTCGTCGCCGAGTACTCGCCGCAGGTCTACGCGCTCCTGACGCGCTTCCTCGGGAACCGCGAAGGCCGAGAAGACCTCGTCCAAGAAGTCTTTCTGCGCGTCATCCGCGCGCGCGAGCGCTATCAACCGAGCGCGCGCTTCTCGACCTGGCTGTACCGCATCGTGTTCAACCTTTCGATCAACGAAACGCAGCGCGCGTCGAGCCGCGAGCAGACCGGCGGCGAGCGCGATCAGGGTCACGGCGCGGAGATGCTGCTCGAGATCGGTGACGACGGCGCGAACGATCCTGTCGACGAGCTCGCGACGCTCGACGTCGTGGCCGCGGTGCGGCGTGCGATCGCGCGCTTGCCGGAGACGCAGCGCATGGCGCTCATCCTCGCGAAGTACGAAGAGATGCCCTACGTCGACATCGCCGCCGTGATCGGCACGAGCGAGAAAGCCGTCAAGTCGCTCGTGCACCGCGCGCGCGAGAACCTGCGCGAGTGGCTCGCGCCGCATCTGCAAGGAGACCTGTCGTGAACGCCGACTGCCGCTCCTTCCAACGCTTGCTCGAGAGCGCGCTGTCGGGCCGCACGCCACGACCCTTGTCGGAACTCGCGTGGCACGAGCACTTGCTCGGCTGCGCGGATTGCCGGCGCGTGCTCGAGGGCGAAGAGGCGCTCGACATGCTGCTCGCGACGTTGCCCGAGCCGAAGTTGCCGCGCGAGCTCGCGGCGCGCGTCGTGAAGCGTTTGCGGCACGCGCTCGCGCAAGAAGGCCTCGACGTGCTGCTGGAGCTCGATGCGGTGGATCCCGTTCCGGCCGGACTCGCGTCGGACGTGCTCTCGAAGCTCGCGGCGGCGCGCGGATTCACAGAAACGCCGGACGCCTCTGCGACGCTCTCTCTCGTGGCAGCCGCAGGGAGCACTCCGCGCACAGCGGAGGCCCGCGACACGCGCCTCGAGGAACTGCTCGATCGTGCCCGCGATGTCGCGGTGCCCGACGCCCTCGCCGAGCGCGTGCTCGCGGGCCTCCGCTTCTCCCGCCGCCGCCGCGTGCACGTGCCGCGCTTCCTGTACGCCGCCGCTGCGGTGCTCGTGATCGCGCTCGGCGTCGCGTGGCAGTGGCGCGCGCGCCGCATGGCGAGCGAAGCCCCGCCGCCTGTTGCGGACGCAAGGGGGGATGTCCGCGGCGAGAACGCGCCGTTCACGTCCGTGGACTCGCAACCCGAGCCGGAGCTGCTCGCGGCGCTCGACGTGCTCGAACAGTGGGATCTCTTGCTGCACGACGACGTCGACGTGCTCTTGTCGACGCTCGAGCCGAGCGAAATCGACGCGCTCGAAGCCGCCGCGGACGAGCCGCTCTCTCCCGCGCCGCCCGCGCAGTCGGAGCCGCCGCCGAAGACCAAGGGCTGAGCGCACCACGCGCGAGCCAATCACCATGTCGAACCGCTTCTCTCTCCACTGTTTCGCGGCGCACGCGCGACGCTTTTTCCTGATCGCGACGGCGTTCGCCGTCGTGTTGCCCGTTCACACCGCCGCTCGCGCCGCGGGCGGCGACGGCGACGCGCAGTCGCGTTCCGCGCGGCGCGAACGCTGGGAGCGCATGACGCCCGACGAGCGTCAGGCCGCGCGCGAGCGCTTCGAACGCTTTCGCGCATTGCCGCCCGAGGAGCGCGCGGAGTTGCTCGCCCGTGCGGGCCGTCTGCGCGATTCGCGCGCACGCATGGTCGACGAGCTCGCGCCGGACGTGCGTGAGCGGCTCGATCAGCTCGAGCCCGAGAAGCGCGACGCGGTGCTGCGCGACCTGGCGCGCGGGAACGCCTACGACCTCGCGCAGCGCATTCGCGAAGCGCTGCCGCAAGATTGGCTGGCCGAGCTCGAGAAGGCGACGCCCGAAGAGCGCGCGCGATTCCTGGTCGAGTTCAAGGCGCGCCAGCGCGGACGCATGGCGAGCTTCACGATTCGCGAGATTGGCGAGCGCTTGGGCCTGGCGGCGACCGAGATCGAACGGCTGCAACGGTTGCCGACCGACGAGCGCATCGCGCAAGGTCTCGAACTGCGCAAGCGACTCCTCGGCCGCGACGTGAGGAAGCTCGGATTGCCGAAGGGCATCAGCGCGGAGGATTGGGAAGCGTGGCAAGCGCTGCCGCCCGAGGAATTCTTCCGGCGCATGATCGAGCACTCGCGTGCGATGCGCGAGAAGCTGCGCGCGCAACCGGACGTTCCGATGGTCGACCGTGAAGGCCGCGCGCGCGAAGAAGCGCTGTGGCGCATCGAGGAAGCGGTGCGCACGCGACCGGAGGAAGTGATCGATCTCGCGGAACTCTCGCCCGAGGAACGGCGCGAACGGTTGTTCCTCGCCGCCCGCGCTCGTGCCGTCGCGGCGCTGCGTGCCGAAGACGTCATGCCGCGCGAGAAGATCGACGAGCTCGAGACCATGCCGCCGCAAATGTTCTTCGCGACGATGCGCCGTCTGCTCGGTCCGCTGCACCGGCCGTCGTGCGTGACGCCGCGCGGCGACGGCGAACGCGCGGACGGTTCGCGCGAGCACGGTCGCTCGCGGCGCTGACGCGAGCGCCGCTCGTGAGCGGGCGTATACTCGCCCCTCGCGATGGCGACGCCCACGACGAGGTCACAGGTTGCGCTGCTCGCGATCACTCCGGCCGAGCTCTTCGCGCACGACGACGCGGTCGTGATCGACCTGCGCAGCCCGGCCGAGCACGCCGAAGACCACGTGCCCGGCGCGAAGAACCTGCCGCTCTTCAATGACGATCAGCGCGCGCTGGTCGGCACCTTGTACGTGCGCGAGTCGCCGTCCGCGGCGTTCGAACGCGCGCGGCACATCGTGCGCGAGCGGATCCACGTGCTCGTGCAGCGCATCGCCGACGTCGCGGCGTGGACGATGCCCGCCGAGGATCTCGAAGCGCGCGTGCTCGCGATGACATCGGACGGGCTCGAGCAGTTCCAAGCGCGTCTCGCGACTGCGCACGGATCGGTGCGCGTCGAGCGGCCGGTCGTGTTCCATTGCTGGCGCGGCGGCCTGCGCTCGCAGAGCGTCGCGACGCTCGTGCAGTCGCTCGGCCTCGACCGCACATGCGTGCTCGCGGGCGGCTACAAGGCCTATCGAACGGAGATCGTGCGGGAGCTCGACACACTGGAGCTTCCGCAGCCGCTCGTGCTGCGCGGTTTGACGGGTGTCGGAAAGACGCTCGTGCTCGGTGAGATCGACAGGCTCCGGCCGAACTGGACGCTCGACCTCGAAGATTGCGCGCAGCACAGGAGCTCGCTGCTCGGCATGGTAGGCCGACAGCCGTGCTCGCAGCGCATGTTCGAGACGCGCATCGCCGCACGCCTGCGCGTGCGTGCGAATGGCCAGCCGCTCGTCGTAGAAGGCGAAAGCCGCAAGGTCGGCGACGCGACCGTGCCGCGCCGCGTGTGGTCCGCGCTTCAAGGCGGCACGAGCATCGAGCTCACGGCGTCCGTCGAGCGGCGCGTGCGCGTGCTGGCGCAGGACTATCTCGGAGAGCCCGGCAATCGAGACGAGTTGCTACGCCAGTTGCCGCGGATCGAAGCGCGCATGCCGAAGCGCGCGCAGGGCACGTCGCTCGCAGGCATGCTCGAGCGTGGCGAAACCGGCGCACTGATCGAGCTCCTGCTCGAGCACTACTACGACCCGCTCTATCGCCACAGCCAGAGCGGCTGTCGCTACGCGCTCTCCGTCGACGCGACCGATCCCGCGCGCGCGGCGGCAGAGATCGTCGCGTACGTGGAGCGCGGGTGACTCGCGCCACGTGCGCGACATCGCATCGATGGCCTGTCCGCTGTCGCGCTCCGGCCGAGGCGATCGAGAGCCAGTGGCAAACTGCGGAGGTCCAGTACGGCGTAGGCAGCTGAAACGGGGCCCCGCCGTTTAAGCGTGTGGCGCGATGACGCGCCACACGCATGCGCTCCGCGCGGCAGACCGCGCTGCGCGCTACGGCCAGGCGACACCGACGCTGTTCGACCAGTTCGTCGTGGCGGACGAGCAGAAGCCCGGCGTCGAATTGCGGTAGAAGAGCTGGTAGTACGCGCTCTGACCGGCTGTTTGACCCGTCACCGCCGACACCGACATGGTCTGCGCGCCGTTCGGGTACGACCACGCGCCGGCGAGCGCGCCGTTCGTGCCCGCGTTGTGACCGCCGAAACGGACGAGCGAGCCTTCGACGCAACGCACACCGTCGCCATTCGCGAAGCCCGTCGAGCTCTGCGTGTCGCCTTTGACTAGGAACCCAAAGCCGACGTAGCCCGTGCCGATCTCCGCTTTGAGGAACACCGTGTCGGGGCTCGGCTGGCCCTCGCCGTACAGCAGGGCACCTTGCGGATTGAACGAGTTCGCGCAGCCGCGACCGGGCGCGCCGCTCGGATTCGGAACGCTGTTCGGCGCCGAGCACGGGCACGCAGTCGCGAGCGAGCCGTCGCCGAAGCAGAACGGCGTGAACGGGAGCGCGCCGACGCGATCGTGCAAGAAGACGTCCTCGACGACGTTCGTGTCGCCGAGCACGAGGTTCGTCGCGGTGCTCTCGTACGCGACGTAGCGCGCGTCCGGCGAGAGCGACGGCGCATACGAATCGGTGTTGCCCGCGAGGCCAGCCGTGTCCTCGCTGATCCGGATCGTCTGACCGGTCTGCCGGTCGTGCAGGAAGACGTCCTTCGCGACGTTCGTGTCGCCGGTGACGAGGTTGGTTCCGTTGCTCGCGAACGCGACGTAGCGACCGTCGGCCGAGAGCGCGGGCTCCAGTGACGGCCCGTCGCTCTGCACGCCGCTCGAGCTCACGCTGACGCGCGTCGTGCCGCCGTTCACGAGATCGCGCACGAAGATGTCGCTCGCGTGATTCGTGTCATTCGGGACGAGGTTCGACGCCGCGCTCTCGAATGCGACGAACCGTCCGTCCGCCGAGATCACGCACACCGTCGACGCGTCGTTGCCTTGCGCGCCGATCGCGTCGACGCTGACGCGCGTCGTCGTCTCCGCTTGCCGGTCGCGCACGAAGACGTCGGAGATCGTGTTCGTATCGCCGGAGACGAGGTCGTGCGCGGCGCTTGCGAATGCGACGTAGCGTCCGTCGGCCGACGTGGAAGGGTAGAGCGACGCGGCGCTCGCCTGCGCGCCGGTCGAGCTCACGCTCACGCGCGACGTCGTGCCAACCGTTCGATGGCGAAGGAAGATGTCCGCCACACCGTTCGTGTCGCCGAGGACCAGGTTCGTCGCGTGGCTCTGGAACGCGATCCAGCGCCCGTCGCTCGAGATCCACGCCGATTCGGACGTGTCGTTCGCCTGCGTCTCGTCGGAGCTGATACTGGCGCGTGCGGTGTTGCCGGATTGCACGTCGCGCACGAAGACGTCGCTGACGCCGTTCGTGTCGCCGGCGACCAAGTTCCCCGCTCGGCTGTGGAACACGACGAAGCGTCCGTCGGCCGAGATCGACGGCAGCGTGGAGACGTCGTTCGCTTGCAAGAACGCCGAATTGACGCTCACGCGCGACGTGTTGCCGCTGCTGCGGTCGCGCAGGAACACGTCCTCGCGCCCGTTCGTGTCGCCGTGAACCAAGTTCGGCGCCGCGCTCGAGAACACGACGAAACGGCCGTCCGCGGATGTCGGCGTCACTTTGCCGGGCCACAAGTTCGAACCTTGACTGCCTTGCGCGCCGAACGTGCTGACGCTGACGCGTTCCGTCGTCTGCGCGCGAGCGGCCGTTGCGAACAAAGACGCGATCGACGCGATGTGGAAGACACGCTTCATCTCGGATGCCCCTCACTGATGCCGTGCAGACGAACCCCAATCGTCTGCTGGGTCGAACTCCGCGCCCCTCGCGAGAGCTTCGCCGACGCACGAGCCCGCGTGAAACGCAGCGCTCGGCGCGCAGCAGGATAACAAGCGATCACCGTCGCGTGGTGCGCGGGATGCGCGCCGTGCAATCGCGCGCGATCACGCGCGGTCGCAACACGAAGGAGTCACGCGCTCGCGCCGTGGACTCTCACGGCCACGAGAGCCGCACGCCGTTCGTCAGATTCGTCGTACCCGGCGAGCAAAAGCCGGCGGAGGCGTTGCGGTAGAAGAGCTGATACCACGCAGTCTCACCGGGCGGTTGGAACGTGACCGCGGAGACCGCTCCCGTGTGCACCGCGTTCGGATAGCTCCAGTACCCGGGCGAATCGCCGTGCGATCCGGACGGGTGTCCGCCGAAGCGCAACAGCGCGCCGTCGACGCAGCGCATTCCGTCGCCGAGCGGAATGCCGGCGCCGTTGTGCGAGTTGCCTTTCACGAGGAACGCGAATCCGAGGTAACCCGGCGCGACGTGGCTCGAGAACACGATCGTGTCCGGATTCGTCAGGCCGGTTGCGGCGAGCAGTCCGCCGGCCGTGGAGAGCGAGTTCGCGCAGCCGTGACCCGGCGCGCCGCCGGGGCTCGGCACCGTGTCTGGCGCGCCGCACGGGCACGGGTCGATCGCCGCGTCGTCGACCGCGCAGAACGTCGCGTACGGCTCGAAGCCCAAACGATCGCGCATGAACACGTCGGCGTGCGCGTTCGTGTCGTCGCTCACGAGGTTCGTGGCCTCGCTCTCGAACGCGACGTAGCGACCACTCGCGGCGATACGCGACCGGCGCGACCCATTGTTCGCCTGTCCGGCCGTCGAGTCGACGCTCGCGCGCGTCGTTTCGGCCGTGTGGCGGTCGTGCACGAACACGTCGCGCGCGCCGTTCGTGTCGCCGGCCACGAGACGCACGACGTCGCTCTCGAACGCGACGTAACGGCCCTCGCCGGAGATCGACGCACGCAGGGAGTTGTCGAAGCCTTGCTTGCCGAGCGAATCGACGCTGACGCGCGTCGTCTGCCCGGTGAGCATGTCGTGCACGAACACGTCCGTGAACGGCGCGTTCGTGTCGCCCGGTACGAGGTTCGTCGCGCGGCTCGTGAAGGCCACGTACCGCCCGTCGGCGGAGATCGCGGGCGCTTCCGAGGCGTTGTCGGCTTGCACGCCGCCCGAACTCCGGCTGATGCGCGTCGTGAGGTCCGCGAAGCGGTCGTGCACGAACACGTCGGCGCAGGCGTTCGTGTCGTTCGGCACGAGATTGGTGCAGTCGCTCGTGAACGCGACGAAGCGGCCGTCGGCCGAGATCGACGGCTCGGTGGACCCGAACGTGCCGATTCCCTCGAGGCCGGACGAGCTCTCGCTGACGCGCGTCGTGAAACCGTTGACCACGTCGCGCACGAAGATGTCCGAAACGACGTTCGTGTCGTTCGGGACGAGGTTGGTCGCGCGGCTCGCGTACGCGATGAACTGTCCGTCGGCGGACAGTGCGGGCCGCGAGTCCGACGGGCCGTCGCCTTGCACGCCCCCCGTGCTCTGGCTGGCGAGCGCCATCCGCAGCGTGAACATGTCGAACACGAACACGTCGGCGAAATCGTTGGTGTCGCCCGGGACGAGATTGGTCGCGAAGCTGTAGAACGCGACGAAGCGGCATTCGTTCGTGATCGCGGGTTCGCGCGAATCGCCGTTGCCGACGTTGCCGTTCGCGTCGCGGCTGACGAGCGTGATGCGGCCCGTCACCTGGTCGCGCACGAACACGTCGTCGCCGAGGTTCGTGTCGCCCGGGAAAAACGTCGTCGCGCCCCCGTAGAACGCGACGAAGCGTCCGTCATCCGAGATCGCGGGTCCGAGCGACGGCGAATTGCCCTGCGCGCCAGTCGGGCTGACGCTCGAGCGCAGCGTGAATTGTGCGGACGCGACCCCGGTGAGGATCGAGCACGCCAAAGCAAGACGGAACAGAGAGGACGGCTTCATTGGCACTTCGAAGATCTTGCTGCCGCAGCAGCCTCCAGATCTCTCCACCTCACGCTCGTTCGATCGGGCAGGCCGCTCTCGCACATTGATGCTACCAGAGACTTGCGGGAGCGCGGGTTCATGTCAAAACGGTCACACGGATTCCGAGCCCGACTGCAGGGGTGAACGGAGCCGGGGCGCCGAAACGGTCACGAACCGCAGGAATTTTAGGCCTTCCACGCATGCGTCGCGCCGTAACTCGCCACCCCGCAGCGCCGAACAGCGCCTAGGCACCGAACAGTGTCAGGTCGCCCGTCGCGAAATTCATTTGGTGCGAGAGCGCGCCGCCTCGCGCCCTCCGTTCTAGCCCGCATTTCTCCCCACGTCCTGCTGCGGTCGCGTCAACTCGCTTCGGCCGGCATTGTTGGTTCGGAATCGATCCTCGTCGACCTGACAGGTCGCCTCCGGTCGATTCCGCTGCAACGCCTTGCCCGAAGCGAGCTGTCGCGCTCTCGCGACGGACGCGGTGAGAAGTGCAGGCTAGCATCTCTCACCACGGTCTGCTGCGGTCGCACGACCTCGCGACGAACGTGGTGTGAGCTGCCGGCGACCCGCACGCTGGCCCCGTCGCGACTCGCGTCGCGCGAGCGCGCGCCGTTCAAACGGTCGCGCTGCTCTGCGTCGTGACGGCCCCGCCGCGTCCGACCGCGAGCACGTCGCGTCCGGCACCGAACGCAGCGAGCACGATCCAGCGCGGCCCGCCGGTGATTTGCTCGTCCCGGAACTCGTGCGCGTGCCCGCACACGACGCCGGCACAGCCATGTGCGCGAGCGCCCGCGAGCACCGCGCTCGCCTGCATCGATTTCGCTTCCGGCAGCTTGCTCCGCAGCGCGCGAACCGATGCCCGCCGCAAACGGCGGGCGAGCAACGCGCCGACGAAGAGCGGCAAGCGCGGCGCGAGTGCGCGTACCGCACGGCTGCGCACGACGCGGCGCAATCGCAAGTAGCCCGTGTCGCGGGTGCAGAACGAATCGCCGTGGACCGCGAGCCAACGCGCACCGTCCTCGCAACGGCCGACGAAGCCTTCGTCGTAGAGGTGCACGCCCGTACGCGCGCGGAAGCGCGCATCGAGCAAGAAGTCGCGGTTGCCGGGCACGATCGCGACGTGCGTGCCGCCGCGCGTGCACGCGGCGAGCGCGTCGAGCACGACCGCCGTGCCGGGCGCGTTCGCTTGCGCGGGTCCCACCCAGACGTCGAAGAGGTCGCCGAGCACGAAGAGCTGCGGCGCGCGCGCGGCACGCTCGAGGAAGCGCAAGAAAGCCGTCGGCTCGCCGCTCGCGGGATCCAGGTGCAGGTCCGCGATCGCGAGCGCACCGGGAGCGAGGGAGAGCTCGGGGAGAGGGAGCGGAACCGAGGAAGAGTTGCTCGCCACGGGGCGCACCGTATGAATCCCGCCCGCGCGAGCCAAGCTCGCGCTCACTCGGGGTGAATCTCGCTCGCGCGAGCCAAGCCCGCGCTCACTCGGGGTGGATCTCGCTCGCGCGAGCCAAGCCCGCGCTCACTCGGGCTCGCTCGAGGAATCGGGAGTGGCGATGTCGAAGTCGCGGATCTTCTCCCACAGGACCTTGCGCGAGATCCCGAGCAACTCGGCCGTCTGCGAGCGATGTCCGCCCGTCATCTCGAGCGCGCGCTCGATGTGCGCGACCTCGGCTGCGCGCATCACCTCGCGCAGCGGGCGCACGTGTTCCGGAACTTCGATCGCGCCACGCCAGCGCGGATCCGGCGGCAAGAGATCGTCCGCTGCGAGCTCGGCCTTCGGACCGCTCAGCGCGATCGCGCGCTGGATCGCGTTCTCGAGCTCGCGCACGTTGCCCGGCCACGGATAGCGCTCCAGCATCGCGAGCGTCGAGCGCGACACGCCGTACTTCCGGCCTTTGCCGTGGCGCTCGATCAGGTGCTGCACGAGCAGCGGCACGTCGCCCTTGCGCTCGCGCAGTGGCGGCAAGAGCAGCGGCACGACGTTGATGCGGTAGAACAGGTCCTCGCGGAACTTGCCTTCGCGCACGAGCTCGCGCAACGGCAGCTTGGTAGCCGCCACGATGCGCAAGTCGACCGAGAGCGTCGTCTCCGCGCCGAGCCGCTCGAACGTCCGCTCCTGCACGACGCGCAAGAGCTTCACCTGCACCGAGAGCGGCATGTCGTCGATGTCGTCGAGGAAGAACGTGCCGCCGTCGGCGAGCTCGAACCTTCCGCGCCGGTCCTTGCGCGCGTCGGTGAACGCGCCCTTCTCGAAGCCGAAGAGCTCGGCTTCGAGGAGCGACTCCGGCAGCGCGGCGCACGAGAGCGCGACGAACGGGCCCGCCTTGCGTGCGCTCTGGTTGTGGATCGCGCGCGCGATGCGCTCTTTGCCCGTCCCGCTCTCGCCCTGGATGAGCACGGTGGCATCCGTCGGAGCGACGGTGCGCACGCGCACGAACACGGCTTGCATCGCCGCCGACGTGCCGATCACGCCCTCGAAGCTCTGGCCGCCGAGCTGCGCGCGCAGCGCTTCGTTCTCGGCCTCGAGGTGCCGCACGCGCGCGAACGTCTCGATCATGCTGACGAGCGCCTCGTTGCGGAACGGCTTCTGGACGTAGTTCGCCGCGCCGAGCCGCATCGCTTCGACGGCCTGATCGATCGACGCGAACCCCGTGATCACGACGACCGGCCGCGCGGGATCGAGCTCGACGGAACGCGCGAGCACCGCGAGACCGCCTTCGCCCGGCATCCGCATGTCCGTGATCACGGCTTCGGGCCGCTGCTCCTCGAGAGCGGCGAGCGCGGCGCTCGTGTTGCTCACGGCGACGACTTCGTGCCCGGCGGCTTCGAGCGCGTCCTTCAGCGTGACCGCGATCGAGAGCTCGTCCTCGGCGAGAAGCACACGCATCGCGCGGCCTCAGCCGACCGGACCGAGCGGAACGCGCTCGATCGCGCGATCGCCGCCGGCCGCGATGGCTTCGGTGAGCGCGGCTTCGGCACTCGCGAGCAGCGTGTCGAAGTACAGGCCCGCCTCGACTTGGCTGCACGCGAAGCCGACCGACAGCGTGACCGGAATGGGCTGCGGCAAGTGTGCGACGGGCGACTCGCGCACGCCGCAGATCAAGCGCTTCGCGAGCGCGCGCGCCCCCTCGACGGAGGTGTGCGGCACCACCGCCATCAAGCGATCGTCCGCGGTGCGCCCTAGGAAGTCGCTCGAGCGCGTCAGCTGCGCGAGCCGCTCGACCACCGATGCGACGACCTCTTCCTTCACTTCGTAGCCGTGCGCATCGCGCACGCTTTCGAGCGGATCGATCGCGACGAGCAAGCACGCGAGCGGATAGCGGTAGCGCTGGGCGCGCGCGAACTCGATGCGCAAGATGTGCTGGATCTGTGCGACCGAATAGAGCCCGCGCGGCTTGGACCGGCGCTCCTCGGGAGTCGGGCTCTTCTCGCGGCGTTGCACGGTCATGGCGGTTGTAGCGCATCACCGCGGGCGTGTCACGGATCGTGACGCGCGTAGCTCGGTCGCGCTTCGACGACTATCATGGCCTGCGCCACACTTCCGGCTCCGCTCGAGCGGCCGGTCGTCCGTGCACGACCATGCGGAACCACGCCTTCGCGCTCGTCCTACCCGCGCTCGCCGCGTTACCGGCGGCGTCCACGACCTCCGCTCCGACCACCGAAGTTTGGCTGGCGCTGGCGCCTCCTTCCTTGTGCATCGAGCGCCCGGCGTCGTCGCGTGCCGGCTTCGGCGACGGACGGCACCTGCAGCGCGCCCAACACGGCTCCGACCTCGAGCACGAGCCGCGGGTCGCGCGGCTCTCCGGCGCGCTGTGGGCCCAAATGCTCGAAGAGGACGCGCGCGCGCGCGGCGCGAAGCTCGAGTTCTTCCGCGGCACGCAGGATCCGCTCGTGCGCGGCGACGCCGCGGCCGTCGCTGCGGCGCGCGCGCTGACTTCCGATCTCGATCGCGCCGGACGCGCGTTCGCGATCGACGTCGAAGCCACGCTGACGTCCGGTTCTGCGCGCGGCGCGCAGCAGCCCGGTGCGGCACCGCAACATTTCACCGCGCGCCTCGGCTCGGGTGACGCGGCGCTGCTCGGCCGACGCGAAGTGCAAACCTACGTGGCGAGCTTCCACGTCGAAGTTGCCGCCGACAGCGGTGTCGCCGAGCCGGTCATGGGGTCGATCCGCTACGGCACGACGCTGTACGTGCGCGCTGCGCGCGTCGACGGCGGCAAGCGCGTGTTCTTGCACGGCGTGCTCGACGTCGCGGAGCTCGCGTCGATCGGTTCGTTCGATCCCGACACCGTCGATCTCGGCGTCGTGCAACAGCCGATCGTGCACTCCGCGCAAGCCGTCTTCGCAGGCACCGTGGAGAGCGGCAAGACACTCGACGTGACGCTCGCCTCGCCGCTGCTCTCGTCGGGCGAGTGGACGCTCGCGCTGCGCGCCACGGCGCAGCCCGACGCGGAGCCCGAGAGCGAAGGCGGCTGGCGACTCTTCGACCTCGCGTTCCTCGCGAGCGAGACGTCACCGCTCGAACCGTGCCGGCCGGGAAGCGCGCTCGACACCGATTTTCTGGCGTCCGTCCCGACGAGCGTCGCCGCGTTGTCGCCGTCGGCGATCGTGGCCGCACTGGACGTGACACGCGCGCGCTCCGGCACGCGACCGTCGATCCTGTGGACGAGCGACCTCTTGCTCGTGCCGCGCGCCGAAGCCGGTCTCGCGGAACGCGCGAGCGAGCTGATTCGGGCAGCGGAATCCTCGCGCTTGCGCACGGGCCGCGTCGAGCTGCGCGTGGGCGCCGCGCGCACGAGCCTGCCCGTCTGCGCAGGCGTCCCCGCGCGCTGGACCTCCGTCGTCGAGCGTGCGTGGCTCACCGATTATCAGGCCGACCTCGCACCGCAGACGTGGATGCCGAGGCCCGACGTGACGACGACGCTCGACGGCGTGTGCTCGACGATCGTGCCCGGCGCGAGCTCGATCCAATGCTCTTCGTGGAGCGCGGCGACGAGCGCGAGCGGCGAGTTGGAGCGCAACGCGGCACAGCTCGGTCGCTTGCAGCTCATCACGCGGCGCGTGACGACGGCCGCCACGGAGCTCGTTCCGGGTGAACCGGAGCGCGCGTTGATCGAATGCCTCGGACCGGCGCCGCAGAACGGTGCCGTCGTCGTGCGTTACGTGTCGCCGTGATCGCGCACCGAGCGCGCGACGTGTCGACGCGTGCTGCGACTTCGCGCTCGGCGTGAAATCGCTCGCAGCAACGAACGCGATCCGGCTCTATACTTGCACACTCCGGGCACGACGTTTGCCTGGCCCACGAACTTGAAGCTCGGCCTCAGTCAATCTGCGCGTATGGAACAGCGGCTCCTGCAGTCGCCGCAGATGATCCAGGCCATGCAGATCCTGCAGTTGAACGGCCTCGATCTCGAAGATCGCGTTCAGCAAGAGCTCGTCGAAAACCCATTTCTAGAAGTGGTCGAGCCGGCCGCTTCCGGATCCGAAGGTGCCGACGCCGCATCCGCGGCGGAAGACAAGCGCGTCGAAGGCATGCTCGAGGAGCTCGAGCGCTACCGCGACCTTCCGGGCTCGCGGCGCCGCACCGGCAGCAGCGAGGACGGCGACAAGAAGCTCGAGGCGATGGCGAACACGCCCGACTCGGACAAGTCGCTCGCGGAAGACCTGATCGGCGAGCTCTCGTTCCTCGACCTCGATCCGCGCCGGCGCGAGCTCGCGGAGTACTTGCTGTACTCGCTGGACGAGCGCGGCTACTTGCGCAGCTCGCTCGCCGACTTCGCGCGCGAGTGGTCGCTGCCCGGCAGCTTCCACGAATCCTGGACGAGCGAGCAACCGCCGGGCGCGACGCACACGCCCGCGCCGTCTCCGAACGGCTCGATCGCGACGGTGCAGCTCGACGAGCTCGCGGACGGCGTGGACGCGGAGGAAGCGACGACCGACGAACCGACACGCGCCGAAACGACCAGCGGCGAAGCGCCCGACGACGACCCGCAAGCCGGCACCGCGCGCGAGGACGCGCCGCAGGCCGAAGCCGCGGCGCCGGTGAGCCTTTCGCGCAACGGCGACTCGGACGAGGAGCCGGTCGGATTCGATCCGCCGGTCACGGTGCCCGAGCTGCGCTCGATCCTCGAAGAGTTGCGGCACATCTCGCACCCCGGGCTCGGCGCGCGCGACCTGCGCGAGTGCTTGCTGCTGCAGATCGACTCGATGGGCCTCGAGATCCCGCTCGTGCGCGCGATCGTCGATCACCACCTCGAGGATCTCGAGCAGAACCGCCTGCCGCGCATCGCGAAGGCCACCGGCAAGTCGATCGAAGCCGTCAAGCAGGCGGTCGAGATCCTGCGCACGTTCGAGCCGAACCCCGGCGCGAGCTACGGCGACACGAAGAGCGCGCTGATCACTCCCGACGTGATCGTCGAGGAGATCGACGGCGAGTACCAAGTGCGCCTCGATCGCCAGCGCACGCCCGAGCTCACGCTCTCGCCGACGTACCGCGACCTCTTGCAAAAAGCTCAGAAGGGCGACGGCGTCCGCGAATGGGTCAAGAAGCGTCTCGAGTCCGCGCGCTGGTTCATCGACGCCTTGCAGCAACGCCACAGCACGCTGCAGCGCATCTCGGACGCGATCTTCAAGCACCAGCGCGGCTTCCTCGAGCGCGGCGTGTCGGCTTTCCAGCCGTTGCGCATGCAGGAGATCGCGGACGAAGTCGGCGTTCACATCTCGACGGTGAGCCGCGCCGTCTCCGGCAAGTACGCGCAGACGCCGCGCGGCATCTTTCCGCTCAAGTACTTCTTCGCGGGCGGCACGCAGACCTCGAGCGGCGAAGTCGCGAGCCAAGTCAGCATCAAGCAGAAGATCGCCGACCTCGTCGCCCAAGAAGTGGGCGACCATCCGCTGTCGGACGAGGAGATCGCGGCGCAGCTCGAGGCGCGCGACAACATCAAGATCGCCCGCCGCACGGTGACGAAGTACCGCAAGGCCTTGCGGATCCCGTCCTCGAATCAGCGCCGCCAGTTCTGAGTCACCGCGCGCGACTGCGTGCTATCCTCTGCGCCCCTCGTCCTCGACTCCGTCCCCTCTTCCGTCTCCCATTCCGCCATGGCCGTCAAGGCAACCGAACTGCGCAAAGGCACCGTCATCATCGGCGAGCGCGGCGATCTCCTGCTGATCACCGAGTACCACCACCACACGCCGGGCAACCTGCGCGCGGTCATCCACCTGAAGGTGAAGAACCTGAGCTCCGGCACGGTGACGCCGATGCGGCTCGGCTCGAGCGATGCGTTCGAGGTCGCGTACCTCGACCGCAAGAAGGCCGAGTACCTCTACAAGGAGCCGAGCGGCAACTACATGTTCATGGATCAGGAGGACTTCGAGCAGTTCCCCCTGTCCGAGGAGCTGGTCGGCGACAAGATGGGCTTCGTGCGCGAGAACACCGTCGTCGACGTGACGTTCCATGGCACGACGCCGATCGGTGTCGACTTGCCGGCCAGCGTGACGCTGCGTGTGGTCGAATCGGAATCGGCCGTGAAGGGCAACACAGCGACGAACGTGAAGAAGGAAGCGATCGTCGAGACCGGTTTGAAGGTCAAGGTGCCGTTGCACATCACCGTGGGCGACGAGATCAAGATCGCGACGGCTGACGGCGAGTTCCAGGGCCGGCAGAACTAACCGCCATGCGCTGCGCGCATGGCGGTTAGTTCTGCCCTGCGCATAGCGCGCCTCGCGCGCGGAGCGCATGCGTGCGGCGCGTCCTCGCGCCGCACGCTTTAAACGGCGGGGACCCGTTGCAGCTGCTTACGCTCGACTGGGACCGCGCAGTTTGCCTTTGGCTCGCGATCGCCTTGGCGCAGATGCGACTCGCGTCACGCACGCAACGACCGAGCGCACACGATTGCACCGTCGAACATCGCAGGGCAACAAGGGGCTGAAGAGCCAAAGGCAAACTGCAGCGGTCTCAGTCGAGCGTACGCAGCTGCGACGGGTCCCCGCCGTCGATGCATGCGTGTGGCGCGAGAGCGCGCCACACACGGGCGCTCCGCGCGTAAGACGCGCTTCGCGCATGCGCGGCTGACCGCGCTTCGCGCGGTC
>JBJXHG010000109.1:0-10948 GCA_046160865.1 Planctomycetota bacterium
CGGATTCATGAAGTGCATGCCGAGCACCTTGTCGGGGCGCTTCGTGGCGGCGCCGAGCAGGGTGATCGAGATCGACGAGGTGTTCGACGAGAGAATCACATCGGGTCGGGTGAGGCGGTCGAGCGCCTCGAAGAGCGCGCATTTCGTCTCGAGGTGCTCGACGATGGCTTCGACGACGTAATCGGCGTCGCCCAGTGCGTCGAGCGCGGTGGCCGTTGAGAGCCGCGCCAGCGTCTCGTCTCGGGCGGACGCGTCGAGCTTGCCCTTCTCGACGAACTTCGCGAGGCTCTTGTCGATCGTCCTGGTGGCGCGTTCGAGCGCCGCCGGCGACACGTCCTGAAGGCGCACGCTGAATCCCGCCTGTGCGAACACCTGCGCGATGCCGTTGCCCATCGTGCCCGCGCCGATCACGGCCACGTCGTCGAAGAAGGGCTTGCGCACGCTCACAGGCTTTCGACGGACAGGGACACGGCGTTGCCGCCGCCGAGGCACAGCGACGCCATGCCGGTCTTCGCGTTGCGCTGCTTCATCGCGGAGAGCAGTGTGACCAAGACACGAGCACCCGACGCGCCGATCGGGTGGCCGAGCGCCACAGCGCCGCCGTTCACGTTGACGCGGGAGGGGTCGAGGTCGAGCACGCGCATGAGCGCGACCGCGGCCACGGAGAACGCCTCGTTGATCTCGTGCAGGTCGAAGTCGGACGGCTTCTTCTTGAGCTTCGCCGCGGCGGCCTTGATCGAGATCTCGGGCGCCATCATCACCCACTCCGGCGCGCAACCGCCGGCCGCGTAGCCGGTGATGCGCGCGAGCGGCTTCACGCCGAGCTCCTGCGCCTTGTCGGCGCTCATCACGACGAGCGCGGCGGCGCCGTCGTTGATCTGCGAGGCGTTCGCCGCCGTGACCGTGCCGCCCTCCGGTTGGAACGCGGGCTTGAGCTTCGCGATCGAGTCCGCAGTCGTGTCGCCGCGCACACCCTCGTCGGTCGTGAACGCGAGCGGGTCACCCTTCTTCTGCGGGATCTTCACCGCGAACTTCTCGGCGTCGAACTTACCGGCCGCGGTCGCTTCGCCGGCCTTCTTGTGCGAGTTCGCCGCGAACTCGTCCTGCATGCGGCGCGTGATCTCGTACTTCTTCGCGACGAGCTCGGCGGTGACGCCCATGTGGAAGTCGTTGTAGATGTCCCACAGGCCGTCCCACACCATCGAATCGACGAGCTTGCCGTGACCGAGACGCACGCCCGCGCGCGCTTCGGGCAGCAAGTACGGCGCGTTCGTCATGCTCTCTTGTCCGCCAGCGACGATCACGTCGGCGTCACCCGCGCGGATCGCTTGCGCGGCGAGCATCACGGCCTTGAGGCCCGATCCGCACACCTTGTTCACGGTGAACGCGGGCACTGTGTTCGGGACACCGGCCTTGATCGCGGCTTGGCGCGCCGGGTTCTGGCCGATGCCGGCCGCGAGCACGTTGCCCATGATCACTTCTTGGACGACGCTCGCGGGCACGTTCGCGCGGCGCAGCGCCTCCTCGATGGCGAGCGCGCCGAGCGCGGGCGCGGTGAAGCCGGCCAGGCTCCCCTGAAAGCGACCGATTGGCGTGCGACAGGCGCTGGCGATGACGACTTCTTTCACGATGAGCTCCTTCGACCGGCGAGCGGCGTGGATTGCGCCGACGGAGCCGGGGAATTGCGGGCGAGCAATATAGTGGAAGAGTTGCGGAGGGCCTAGCCCGCGGGCAGCAGCGGGTGGCAGCGCGCGCTCTCGGCCCGACCAGGCGCCGCGCCGGGCGTGGGGGCCCGGTCCGCGTCGCCGACCATCACGCGCGCGCGCGGCCGCGCATCACCAGCTCAGCCGGATCGCGTTCGAGAAATTCGTCGTGCCCGTCGTGCAGAAGAACGCTTCCGCGTTGCGGTAGTAGAGCTGGTAGAACGCATCTTGTCCGAGCGACTGCAGCGTCGCGCTCGACACCGAGATCGTCTGCGCGCTGTTCGGATACGTCCACGAGCCCGTCGGGGCACCGTTGGTTCCGGCGTTGTGACCACCGAAGCGGATCAGCTGTCCGTTCACGCACCGCACGCCGTCGGCCGCCGCGATGCCGTTCGTGTCCTGTCCGTTGCCTTTGACGAGGAAGCCGAAGCCGCTGTAGCCCGTCGCGATGTCGCACGCGAACGCGACGGTGTCGGGCGCGGTCGTGCCGAGCGCGCACAAACGCGCGCCGAAGAAGTTCAGCGAATTCGCGCAGCCGTGGCCTTGGTAGCCCGTCGGCGACGGCACGAAGTTCGGCGCCGCGCATGGACACGCGGTCGGCAGCGAGCCGTCCCCGAAGCAGAACGACGTGCCGGCGATCGGTCCGACCTGGATCGAGCCGCGCATGTCACCGGGAAAGTGCACCTCGCAGAAGTAGTCGTAGAAATTGCACGAGCGCGGGTGCGCGTCGAGGAACGCTTGGTCGAACGTGACCGAGTACGTCGGCAGCGCCGAAGTCAATTCTCGGTGGAACGCCTCAGTGCCGTTGATGACGCCGTCGCTGCCTTCGGTCACGGTGTGGATCTCGGACGACCACTGCCAGCGCACGGTGTCGCCGACTTGGATCGTGATGTTGCGCGGCGAGAAGCCGGTGCCGGACTGCGACACGACGACGATACTGGCGGACGCATTCGGAGCTACAAGGGCGAGGGTCGTGCAGAGAGCGATCGAAGCGCGGACGAGATTCATTCGAGAGAGGGATGCGAGGCGGATCGTGGGGATGGAACGGCCTCTTGCGGCGCGGCGTCGCCGTGACAGGCACATCGGGATTCTATCCTCTGTCGCGCGCCTTGCGCGCGGAGCGTGGCGCGCGGAGCGCCCGCGTGTGGCGTGTCCGCGCGCCACACGCATGAATCGACGGCGGGGACCCGTTGCAGCTGCTTACGCTCGACTGGACCTCTGCAGCTTGCCTTTGGTGTGCATCGGCCTTGGCGCGGATACGACGACGAGTCCGGCTGACTACTCGTCGAACCGAACGCTCTCGCATCCGCGCAACGGGGAGTCGTCACCAGAAGCGAGATGCACGACACAGCCGAGCGTAGGCAGCCGACAAGGGTCCCCGCCGTTTAAAGCGTGTGGCGCGAGGACGCGCCACACGCGCGCGCTCCGCGTGCAAGGCACGCTTCGCGCACGCGCTCACGGCCACGACAGCGCGTACCCGTTCGAGAAGTTCGTCGTCCCCGCGTTGCAGAAGTTCGGCGCCGCGTGACGGTAGAAGAGCTGGTAGAACGCCTGCTGTCCGGGCGTCTGCAGCGTGGCGACCGACACCGGCGTGGTCTGCGCGGAGTTGGGATACGTCCACGAGCCGACCGGCGCGCCGTTCGTGCCCGCGTTGTGTCCGCCGAAGCGGATCAATTGACCCGACGCGCAGCGCACTCCATCGCCGCCCGCGATGCCGTTCGTGTCCTGCGCGTTGCCTTTGACGAGGAAGCCGAAGCCCGCATAGCTCGGCCCGACGCGCACGTTGAACACGATCGTGTCCGGCGACGTCGCTCCGCCGACGCACATGCGCGCGCCATCGAGATCGAACGCGTTCGCGCAGCCATGACCCGGCGCTCCGCTCGGGCTCGGCACGGTGTTGGGCGGCACGCACGGACATGCCGTGGCGAGCGAGCCGTCACCGAAGCAAAAGCCGGCGCCCGGTTCGGCGCCGAGCACGGTGATCGTGCCCTTCATGTTGCTCGCGAAGTGGTTCTGACAGAAGTAGTCGTAGAAGTTGCAGGGCTTCGGATTGGCGGCGAGGAACGCGGTGTCGAAGACGACGTCGAACACCTGCGTGCCGTTCGTCAGCGGCGAATGGAACGCCTCGTTGCCGTCGATCGTTCCGTCCGTGCCCTCCGTTACGGTGTGGATGCCGCCGGTCCACTGCCAGCGCACCGTATCGCCCACTTGGATCGTGATGTCTTGTGGCGAGAAGCCGAAGCCGCTCTGCGTGACCACGACGATGGCGGCGTCCGCGGACGACGTCACACACGACAGGGCGAAGGACAGGGAAAGAAGGCGTGTGCTCGGGCTCATGGGGTCGCTCTCGTGTGCACGGCACCGCTGTGGAGCTCCATCGCTTCACGAGGATCCGCGCTTCGAGATGGAGCGTCGACCGCGCGCGATCGTTACGCGCGAACTCAGCTCGCGCTCTTGGAGCCGCTAACGGCGAGCACGTCGAGCCGCGCGCCGTCCGCCAGCTCTTGCGGCGCCTCGCCGCGCCGGAACACCCGCGCGCCGGGCTTGCCGCGCAGCGTGATCGCGTCGCCTTCGACCCCGATCCACGCACCTTCGCGCAAGCCGACGACCGGCGGCGCGTTCATCTCGTGGAACTCGTGGATCCGCTGCTCGCGCGTCTCGCCCATGTGCTTCGACGTCGGATCCGGATCCATGTAGTGCGGATTGATGTTGAACGGCACGAGGCCGAGCGCGTCGAACGACGGCGGGTACACGATCGGCATGTCGTTCGTCGTCTTGATACTGATGCACGCGACGTTCGAGCCCGCGCTCGAGCCCATGTAACGCAGCCCGTCGTTCACGCGCGATCGTACGGGCTCGATCAACTTCTGCGCGTAGAGCTCGTTCAGCAGCCGGAACGTGTTGCCGCCGCCGACGAAGAGGCCGTCCGCACGCTCGACGGCGCGCCGCGCGGCCTCGGGCGTGCGCTCGGCGTGGATCGATTCGAGCGCGAGCCCGAGCTCGGCGAAGCGCGCGCGCGCGCGCGCTGCGTACGTGTCGCGATCGTGCAGCGCGTACGGCACGAACAGGATCGTGGGCGCGCCAGCGAAGAACGCGCGCACCTCGTCCGCGCAGTAGTCGAGGTACGCGCCGCCAAAGACCGTCGAAGTGCTGAAGAGTCGGAGTCGTTTCACGAGGTTCTGCCGCGCGTCCGCTGCACGGCCAGCGACGTGCCCGAGGCCAAGATGACGAAGACGGCGACACACCCTGCACGAGCGGCCGCCTGTTGCCAAGGAGCTCGTGCACGCCGCGGGCGAGCACGAAAAAAAGGCTCGGAGCGCGAGGCTCCGAGCCCGGCGTCCGAGAGTCAGGTCGCACGGTTCCACGGCAGACGCGATGTCGAGGTGCCGTTCGTGGTGTCGATCGCGGTGTCCATCCGTACCGCGTGGTCCCGACCCGGCGTCTGCGCGCGCTCGTTCGAAGCAGAGCGGTGGCCTCGTCGTCCTGTCCCCCGAGTCGTATCTCCAGTTGGGGGCTGAAGAGAGCCGCGCGGATTGGAAGCGACTTCCGCGAAGCCGCGACGGACCGCCGATCAATCCGCTGCAAAACGCCGCTGCGCAGCCTGGAAACGGCGGCGAGTTCGCGCGGCGCGGGCGCGAATGCCGAGAGGGTAGTATTCTCGGGGCCCTGACCTCGGCAGACCGCTTCTTTCGGCAGCACCGCGACATGACCGCCAACACCTTCACTCACGGCACGACGATGCCGCTCCCGGACTCGCCGTTCCTCGAAGAGTTCCTGAGCACGTCGAGCCTCACTCCCGCCGAGCGCCAGGTCGTGCGCGACTACGCCGAGAAGGGCTACGCGGTCATCGACGTCGGACTGCCGGACTTCGATCAAGTCGCGGACCGCCTGCTCGCGAACCTCGCTCCGAAGTATCCGGCGAACGATCGCCGCATCATGGAAGCGTGGTACTTCGACGAGGAGGTGCGCAAGATCGCCTGCGCGCCGAAGGTGCTCGAGTTCCTGAAGCTCGTCTATCAGCGCGACGCGTTTCCCTTCCAGACGCTCAACTTCGACCACGGCACGAGCCAGCCGTCGCACAGCGACACGATCCACTTCCACTCGATCCCGCATCATTACATGGTCGGCGTGTGGGTCGCGTTCGAAGACATCCACCCCGACGCCGGGCCTCTGTTCGTGCACCCGGGCAGCCACAAGCTCCCCGACTACGACATGCACGATCTCGGTCTCCCGGCGAGTCCCGACGCGTACCTCGAGTACGAGAAGAAGGTCGGCGCGATCCTGAAGGCACGCGGCTACGAGCGCGAGCCCGTCCTGCCGAAGCGCGGCCAAGCGGTCGTGTGGTCGGCGAACCTGTTCCACGGCGGCATGCCGGTGAAGGACAAGTCGCTCACGCGCCACAGCCAGGCGACGCACTACTACTTCGACGACTGCATGTACTACTTCCCGATGGGATCGGAGCCGTTCGCGGGCCGCATGGTCGTGCGCGAAGCGATCAACATCCAAACGGGTGAGATGCTGCCGCTGCGCTACCGCGACCGTCAGGTGCATTTGACCGACTACAAGGACGTGCTCACGTACCCGCGCCCGCTTCCGAGCTGGGTCAAGAACGCGCCGCCGCCGCGCGCCACCGAGCCCGAGGATCCGCAGACCGCGCATCTGCGCCAGCGCATCCGCGACCTCGAGTCCGTCGTCGAGTCGCAGCGCAGCATCTCGCGCGTCGTCAGCGGCGTGCGCAAGAAAGTGCGCGGCCTGCTCGGCAACTCCTGATCGGACGCGGCGGCGGCGCACGCCGCCCTCCCGCGCGAGTCCGAGGCGTGAGCGCGCGAGGCCGCGATCCCGGCTCGCGAGAGCCGTCGACGTGGAGGGGCGCGTCGAAGCTGCACCCTCGGTCCGGCCGCGCGACGCCGGCAGTCGCCGGAAACACGCACTCGCGCGTGCTCGATCCTGTGTACACGCGTGCCTGCGTGTGAGAGCGTGCGCCCGAATGCGTGGAGCCCGGTACCGTGCGCAGAGGAGCTCCGCATGAGCGCGCGTCCGCTTTCCGAATCGCTCGCGCTCGGTCGCGAGCTCTTGTGCACCGGCAAGCTCGCCGAAGCCGAGCGCGTGTATGAAGCGCTGGTCCAAAGCGCGCCGGATCACGGCGAAGCGCGTTACGGACGCGGCGTCGTCGCGCTGCGCTCGTGCCAGTTCGAGCGCGCCGTGACCGAGCTCGCGCTCGCCGCGACGGCGGCGCCGCGCGTCGCGGCCGCGCAGCGTTGGCTCGGCGAGGCGCTGCTCGCGCTCGGCAAGCCCTCGCCCGCCGTCGCCGCGTTGCGCAGAGCGCTCGCGCTCGGCGGGCCGTCGGGCGACGCGCAGTTCTTCCTCGCCGTCGCATTGAGCGCACTCGGCGACACGGCCGACGCCGAACGAGCGTTGCGCGCCGCGCGCACGCTCGACGAACGGCTCGTATCCGCGCTGTGCGGACGGACGCGCGAGATGCGCGCAGGCGGCGCGATCGAGCTCGCGCGCACCGTTGCGGAACACCTGATCCGCGCGTGGCCCGACGACTCGAGCGCGTGGATCGAGCTCGGCTTCGTGCACCTCGCGAGCAACGGCTTCGATGAAGCCGAGCGCTGCTTCGCGCGCGCGCACGAGCTCGGACCCGACTCCGCCGACGCGCGGATCGCGCTCGGACACCTGTGCTGGAGCCGGTGCCGCGCACAGGAAGCCGTCGAGTGGCACGAGCGCGCGCTCGCCGCAGCGCAGGCGCACTCGCCGGCCGCGGCGCGCGCGCGCTTCCATCTCGCGATCGCTTGGCTCGGACTCGGGCGCTTGCGCGACGGTTTCGCGGCGTTCGAAGCGCGCAAGGAGCTCCCCGGCTACCGCGCCGCACGCATCGACGTGCCGGAGTGGGACGGCGGCGCGCTCGAGGGCCGGACGATCTTGCTCTACGCCGAGCAAGGTCTCGGCGACACGCTGCAGCTCGTGCGCTACGCGCCACTCGTCGCGGCGCGAGGCGCGCGGGTGGTGCTCGGCGTTCCTCGCGCACTCGCGACGCTGCTCGAGCGCGCGCCGGGCGTCGAGCGCGTCGCGGTTTCACACGAGGACGCAGTGCGCGCGGGCGTCGACGTGCAGGCGTCCTTGATGTCGTTGCCGTACCTCTTCGCGCACGACGTCGACACGCTGCCGCGCGCGACTCCGTATCTCGCCGCCGACGCGAGCCGCGTCGACGTGTGGCGCCGCCGACTCGGCGACAGCGTGCAACTGCGCGTCGGCATCGTGTGGGCCGGCAGCGCCGGCAATGCGAACGACGCGCAGCGCTCGTGTGCGCTCGAGCACTTCACACGGCTCGCGCGCGTCCCCGGCGTGCAGCTCGTCAGCTTGCAGAAGGACCGGCGCGAGCCGTGGCCGGCCGGATTCGCCGCGCTCGACGCGGCGCGCGAGCTCTCGGACTTCGCCGACACGGCCGGACTCGTCGCGAACCTCGACCTCGTCGTCAGCGTCGACACGGCCGCGTGCCATCTCGCCGGAGCGCTCGCTCGACCGGTGTGGACGCTCGTGCCCTTCTGTCCCGACTGGCGCTGGATGCTCGGGCGCGACGACTCGCCGTGGTATCCGACGATGAGGCTCTTCCGTCAGCCTGCGCCCGGCGACTGGAGTTCCGTGTTCGAGCACGTCGAACGCGAGCTCGCGACACTCGCCGCCGGCAGGTGACGCGCGTCACGGATTCATTCGGCGCGCTGCGCGCCTCAGGGCGCGAGCACGAACCACAGCTCGTCGGAGAGCGCGGAGCGTCCGTTCTCGAGGTCGCGCGCGACGAAGCGCGCACGCAACGCGGATCCGGCCGGCAAGTACGCGGCGCCGCGGGCGGCGACTTCGACCGTGCCGGAGCAGTCGGCCATCGACGTGCTGCCGCGCGCGCGCGCGAAACCGCTGCGCACGAAGCGCCGGTCGTCCGCGAACGGCACCGCGCTCGCGAGTCGGCACGCGACGAAGCCGAGCGCCTGATTGCGCGCGTTCTGCACCACGAACTCGCCCCGGCGCGCGCCCGCGGAATCGTCCGGCGCGCGCACGCGGAGTGAGGCGGCGCAGCCGAGCGCGCTGCGCTCGGCAGGCGCGACGGAGCGCACGAACTCTTCGTCGGTCGCACCGTCGCAATCGTCGTCGAGACCGTTGAAGCGCTCGTCCGCGCCGGGGTGCACGTCCGCGCGCATGTCGTCGCAGTCGGATGCGTCGAGCACGAAGCCGGCTTCCAGATCGCTCGCGACGCGCGACTGCACCGGGTTGCCGAAACCGTCGCCGTCCCGATCGACGTGGTACACGCGCTCCGGCAGCTCGGTCGGCACGAGCTCCCGCACGAACACGTCCCATGCGTTGTTCGTGTCGCCGCACGTCAAGTTGCGCGCGCGGCTGACGAACGCGATGCACTCGCCGCCGCTCGAAACCGAGGCCGCGTAGCTCGGCGCCTGTGCTTGCTCCCCGCGCTCGGACACGTCGACGCGCAGGGTCGTGTACTCCTCGACGTCGTGCAGGAACACGTCCTCGAAGCCATTCGTGTCGCCGTCGACGAGGTTCGTCGCCGCGCTGGTGAACGCGACGAAGCGGCCGTCGGGCGAGATCGAGGGCGCATTCGAAGGACGGTTGCCGAGGCGGCCGTGCGAGTCGACGCTGACGGCGCGCGTGTGGGCGATCAATCGATCGCGCACGAACACTTGCCGCGGTCCGCGCGGGCGCGGCAGCAGTACGACTGCGTCGCTCGTGAACGCGACGAAGCGGCCGTCCGCGCTGATCGACGGTGCGTAGCTCGCACCGTCCGCCTGGCGGTTCTCCGAGCTCACGCTGACACGCTGCAACGCGTCGATGCGGCGGTCGAACACGAACACGTCGCGCTCGCCGTTCGTGTCGCCGAAGACGAGGTTCGTGGCGGCGCTCGTGAACGCGACGAAACGGCCGTCGAACGAGATCGAGGGCGACGTGCTCGGCGCGTTGCCCGCGCGGCCGAGCCGGTTGCGGCTCACGATCGTCGTCGCGCACGTCACGCGATCGTGCACGAGCACGTCGATCTGGCCGTTCGCGTCGCCGGGCACGAGCGCGTCCCAGCCGCACTCGAACGCGACGAAGCGGCCATCGCCCGAGATCGAGGGGCGGAAGCACGCGATCGGGCTCGCGCGCCCCGACGAATCGACGCTGACGAGCGTCGTGTCGCCGAGCGTCCGGTCGTGCACGAAAATGCCACCGATCCCGTACCCGTCGAGGTTCGGCGCGCGGCTCTCGAACGCGACGTAGCGGCCGTCGGTGCTGATCGACGGCGCCCGGCTGTCGCCGCGTGCTTCCTCGCCCTCGATTCCCACGCTGACGCGGGTCGTGCGCCCGGTCGAACGATCGTGCACGAACACGTCGGAAGCGCCGTTCGTGTCGCCGTCGACGAGATCGTCCGCCGCGCTCGCGAACGCGATCACGCGTCCGTCGCTCGAGATCGAGGGCTCGGACGAATCGGCGCTCACCTGCACGCCGTCCGAGCGCGCGCTGACTCGCCACGTCGATTGCGCGGCAACCGAGCTCGACCACGCGACGACCACCGCGGCGGCGAGCGCGCCGAATCGCGCGCCGCCGGACCGGCACGGACCAATCGCCTTCGATCGATCGACGCTCACCACGGGTTCCAGGAGCGCAGCGGAAAGCCCGTCCGAAAACCGCGCCGCGGCACGCGGCCGAACGAGCCATCTCGGTGCGAGCGGGGTAAGCGCCGTTGCGCGCAGCGCACCGAAGCGGGCCAGCGGCGCGCCTCGAGGGCGATCCCACGACGCGGACGGACGGAGAAAATCACAGCGGAGGTTCGACGCGGCGGCGCAGGCGTCCGAAGCCTCGTCAGGCCTCGAGTCGTGCACGAGCAGCCCGTGGTGAACGTGCTCCGCGCTCGAAAGTCGTCCGTGCGTGTTGGCCCCGTGCATCGAACGGGGAGCGCGATCCTCGGCGAACCCTCGCGATTCGCCGAGCATCGCGCGACGCCGGGCCGGCGCGAACGGGCGGCTATTGCGCCGAATGACTTTCACCACGGGCTGCTAGCCTGCCGGTCCGTTCGGGCGCAATCCAGAACACATGGCACGGACGGAAACCGTGCGCGTGCCGTGAAGTTGCGCGTCCGCTCGCGATCGAGTGCCCGCGTGGAGCCGTAGCGCGTGGAGCTGCGCTCGACCGCGGCCACGGAGGCAGTTCCGTGCTCCCCGCCGCGACGTGGTGAGAAATGCGGGCGAGCCTGCATT
>JBJXHG010000110.1:0-11762 GCA_046160865.1 Planctomycetota bacterium
ATGTCGGAGTAGGCCGAGAAGTCGAAGTAGATCTGCAGCGAGTAGCAGACGATGCCGAGCCACGCGAGCGCGGGCGTCAGCTCCGCGCCCGGGATGCCGAACACGCCGTCGGCGGCTTTCGCGACGATGTTCGCGATCAGCATCTTCTTCGCCAGGCCGATGATGAACCGACGGATGCCGTATGCGAAGCGGGCGCGTCCGTGGTGCCGCTCCGTGATCTGGTCGTCGACGTCGCAGTAGCGCACGATCGGGCCGGCGATCAGTTGCGGGAAGAGCGCGACGTAGAGCGCGAAGTTGATCGGGTTCTGCTGCACGCGGCCGTCGCGTCGATACACGTCGATCACGTACGAGAACGCCTGGAACGTGAAGAACGAGATGCCGATCGGGAGCCGAATCGCGCCCTCGCGCGTGAGGAAGACGGAACTCCAGTGCGACGAGCCGGAGAAAACGCTGCCCGGTCGCGGCAGCGCGGTCTCGATCACATTGGCCCACAGCAAGACGGCGTTCAGCGTGTCGCGCAGCCAGTCGGCGTACTTGAACGCCACGAGCATGCCGATGTTGAACACCGTGGCCACGACGATCACGCCCTTGCCGCGACCCTGATCGCGCGCGCGGGCGACCCACAGGCCGAACCCGTAGTTGGCGAGGATCGACACGAGCATGATGCTCGCGACGATTTTCTCGCCCCACGCGTAGAAGAAGAGGCTGACGAGCAGCAGCCAGGAGTTGCGCAGCGTGATCGGCGCGCGCAGCAGCGCGTAGTACACCGCTAGCACGATCGGCAGGAACAGGAAGACGAAGATCGCGGAGCTGAACAGCATCGCTCAGGCGGGCTCGGTGGGCGCGACCTTGAGGTCGTCTCGGTCCATCGGGATGAACAAGAGCGTGAGCATACCGGGCACCGAGCACAGACACACGATCTGGAAGAAGCGCTCGAAGTCGACCGAGCGCACGATCTCGCCGGAGATCCAGTTCGCGACTTGCACGGCCGCCGACATCAGCGCGGTCGAGATCGCGTAGTGCGCGGCGGGGTAGCGCTCGCCCTGCGTGAGATACATGAGGTAGACCATGTAAGCGGCGAACCCGAAGCCGTAGCCGAACTGATCGATCGCGACGAGCCCGCCGATCGGCCACGGTCCGGGGCGCGCGGCGGCGGCCCACACGTACAGCACGTTGGGCACGTTCATCGCGATCACCATCGGCCAGAACGAGCGACGGATTCCGTTGCGGGCGATCAGTGCGCCGCCGAGCAATCCGCCCGCGATCAATGCTCCGAGGCCGACCGTGCCCTTGATCCACCCGACTTGCTCCGAAGAGAGTCCGAGTCCGCCGTTCTCCGGCGAGAGCAAGAACGGTCCCGAGTACACCGAGATCATCGACTCGGGCAGGCGGTAGAGCAGGATGAACGCGAGGATCGCGCCGATGCGCTCGCGCCGGAAGTACGCGCGCAAGATCGGCACGAATGGCGGCCACGTGGCTGCATTGCCCAGCACGTCGCGCGGTGGACGCGGCAGCACGATCGCCGACACGAGCGCGCCGGCGCCGTAGGCCGCGGCCGCGGCGAAGAACACCGCGCGCCACGTGACACTCTGCGAATGCGTTCGCTCGAGCGCTCCGGCGACGAGCATCAGCGCGCTCAGCGTGAACCAGCCCGCAACGCGGTAGAAGACCGAGCGCACGCCGACGAACGCCGCTTGGCGCCTCTCGTCGAGCGCGAGGATGTAGAAGCCGTCCGCAGCGATGTCGAACGTGGCCGACGCGAACGCGACGAACACGAGCGCACCGAGTGTCCACGGCAGGAACGACGTGCTCGCCGCGCCGAGTGCCGTGGCGCACAAGCCGGCGAAGATCGCCGCTTGGCACACGCGGATCCACGCGCGCTTCGTCGAGCGCACCTCGACGAGCGGGCTCCATAGCGCCTTGATCGTCCACGGCGTGCGCAAGAGGCTCATCCAGCCGCCGATGTCGCCGAGCGCGACACCCATCTTCGTGAAGAAGTTGGTCGCGAGCTCCTGCACGACGAACAGCGGCAGCCCTTGCAGGAAGTAGAGGATGGGCACGAACCGCCACGGGCTCGGCGTTCCTTCCTCGCGGCGTCGCGCCATCGCCGCAAGCTAGCGGCCCGCGGCGGCGAGTGCGACGGGCGCCTTCGGCGCGCACGGGCTGCCGAGCTTCGTCAACGCGCGCGCGATTCGACCGCGAGCACCGACAGCGCGCGGATCGCGTAGGCCGCGGGTTTGCTCGCGACGAGGAAGTAAAATGGAGCGTGCGCCTCGGCCTCTGTGAAGCGCAGCTCGAAGGTGTTCGTGCCGGCTTCGAGCAGCGCCCAGCGGTAGTTCGTGCGCAGGTAGTCGGCGTCGCCGTCGCGCTTGAAGTAGATCTGCACGCAACCCGGCACGCGCGTCTCGATCTCGGCGCGCACCACGATGTCGCTGCCTTCGATGGTTTCGATCGCGGGCAAGTAGAAGCGTCCGGTGCCGCCCTCGGCTCGCACGAGCGCGCGCGGCACGTCGGGCCCGGCTTGGAACGCGATTTCGGTGCCGGGCGAGGCGCGCAGCGTGCTCGCCGCTTGCGCGAGATCGAGGCGGAAGAGTTCGCGCTGCGTGACGTCCGGCGCGCGCTCGGCGGGCTCGATCTCGTTGGAGACGAAGTCCTCCGCGAGCCACGTGTACAGGATGCGCTCGACGTAGAGCTCGATCACGACGTCGGGTTTCGCGCGGGCGATGAAGTCCACGTCGAAGTGCGGCACCTGCTGGCACGCGAGCGAGCGAAAGACCGTCGAGAGGAGCTCGTTCGTCACGCCTCCGAACGAGTCGTGCAAGATCACCCCGCGCGGCAGGTCCTCGCGCGGCAGCGTGAACACGCGCACTTGCCCGGCACCTTGTCCCATCGACACCGCCGCCAGCGCGCCGCGACCGGGCGGCGGCACGTACAGCATCGAGCGCTGCGTCAGCAAGTCGCCGATGTACATGCGGTCGGCCCACGAATCGCCGTGGTCCTTGGCCTCGAGGAGCACGAGCTCCTCGCGCGGGATCGGTTGGATCGCGGGGAAGTGCGCGCGCAGCGCCGCGACGATCCCGCGGTATGCGGCATCGTGCCCGCGGCCGTTCCAGTGCGTGCCGAGCGGAACGTAGGTGTAGTCGCCGGGCGTGTCCGCACGCCGCTCCGCCTGCAGCGCGGGCGTCAAGTCGACCACCGGCAGATCCGGCCGCGCGCGCAGCGCCTCCATCATCTGCTCGCGCCGCGTCGGACCGATGCGGTTGAAGCGGTCGGCGACGAGCTCGGGGTAGATCGTCTCCTTGTTGGGCGACAGCACGACCAAATAGCGGATGCCGCGCTGCGCGAGGTAATCGCGGCGCGCGGTCCACATGTCGAGCCAGCGCGTGATCTCCTCGTCGGTGAGCGGCTCGATGCCGCGGTAGATCGGCACGCTGTGGTCGAGCGTCAGGAAGAGCCACTGGTCCTTGCCCATTTCCATGTGCGGTGTGGCAGAGATGCCGAGCCCGAACACTTGGACGATCGAGTGGCAGCGCAGGAACCAGTCGCGCAAGCCGAACGTGTCGTTGAAGTGCTTCTCGGCGCGCTCGGGGAACACCGAGAGCGACCACAGCCCGTGCGGCCACTCCGGCATCTTGGCCGCCTCGCGCAGCTCGGGTGCGGGACTGCGCGCAAGCGCCGGACGCACGAACACGTCGACCCACGGCACGAGCAGCGCGAGCAAGAACGCGAGCGAGAGCGGGGCGTCCAGACGTCGGGGGCGGATGTCTTGCGGTGCGGAGCTCATCGTGGCTGCGGCGAGCCATCCATTGCACTCGAATGCCGACGCGGAGTGAAGACGCTGAATCGCGGTCGCAGAAGGAGGTGATGCGAGATCCGGGCGAGGCCGCTTTCGATGCGGCCCCGCATTTTGAAAGGTGCTCTGAGATTGCCCTGCACGCGAGGTGCGCTTACCGTTCTATGCCCTGAATCCGCAGCTCGCCTTGGCCGAGCTCGTCCCCGCCAAGGAAACGGTGGCCGGACGAGCGCGCGGCGCGGGCGCGGCGCAGGCGACTCCGAGCTCCTCGCGCATGCCCTCCGCCGTAGAAAAGCACCTCCCGCGCATCGCCATCGTCGGTCGCCCGAACGTCGGCAAGTCGACGCTGGCGAACCGGATGTGCGGCAGCCGCGTGTCGATCGTCGAGCCGACCGCCGGCGTCACGCGCGATCGCGTTGCCGTCGCTGCGCAGCTGCGCACGGGACTCGGCGAGCGCTGGGTCGAGATCATCGACACGGGCGGGATCGGGATCGTCGACCGCGACGATCTGTCCGCGCAGGTCGAGGAGCAGGTGGAGCTCGCGCTCCAGACCGCGGACATCGTGCTGTGGCTCGTGGACGTGCGCGACGGCACCACGCCGCTCGATCAAGAAGTCGGGCGCCGCTTGCGCGGCATCCCGCTGCCCGTGCTGCTCGTCGTCAACAAGGTCGAGGGCCAAAAGCTCGCGTGGGACGTCGACGCGTTCCGTCGACTCGGCGCCGCCGAGGGTCCGTTCGCGATCAGCGCGCAGAACGGCGAGGGACTCGAGCCGCTCTACCTGCGCATCGCCGAGCTCCTGCCGCCGGGCAGCGCCACGGAGAACGCGCCGCGACAACCGGTGATGAAGCTCGCCGTCGTCGGCCAGCGCAACGCCGGCAAGTCGACGCTGATCAACGCCTTCGCGCGCGAGGAGCGCATGCTCGTGTCGGAGATCCCGGGCACGACGCGCGACGCGGTCGACGTCGTGTTCGAGCGCGACGGCGAGACGTTCGTGGCGATCGACACGGCCGGCATCCGCAAGAAGAAGAGCCACCAGGACGCCATCGAGTTCTTCTCGGATGCGCGCTCCCACAAGAGCATCCGCCGCGCGGACGTCGTCGTGCTGCTCTTCGACGTCACGCGCCCGCTCGCCGCGATCGACAAGACGCTCGCGCGCTACGTCGTCGACCACTACAAGCCCGTGATCCTGGGCGCGAACAAGTGGGACCTCGTCGAAGGGCTCGGCCCCGACGACTTCCGCGCCTACATCGCGCAGGAGCTGCCGTCGCTGTCGTTCGCTCCGATCAGCTTCCTGTCCGCCAAAGAAGGCAAAGGCGTCGAATCGACGTTGACGCTCGCACGCGAGCTCTTCGTGCAGGCGCAGGCGCGCGTGACGACCGGCGAGCTGAACCGCGTGCTGACACGCGCGCTCGACGCGCGTTCTCCGACGAAGGGCGGTCACGCCGTGCGCATCAAGTACGCGACGCAAGTCTCGGTCTCGCCGCCGACGTTCGTGCTCTTCGTCAACGACAAGAAGCACTTGAACAAGGACTACGTGCGCTACCTCTCGAACCGCTTGCGCGAGGAGCTCGTCTTTCGCGAGGTTCCCGTACGCATCGTGCTGCGGGACAAGAACACGCCCGACGCGGAGGCGGGCGACGCATGAGCGCGACTCGACCCGTGCCGTGGCTGCGCGCGCTCGCGCTCTTCTGCTTGGTCTGCGCGAGCGGCTGCATGTCGAGCCGTCCGGAGCCCGGGTGGGTGCGCGCGCCCGTGGTGCCCGCGAGCGACCGCGTGCTGTGGGAGGTGACCGCGCTCGCGCTCGAGAAGACCGGCTTTCCGATCGGCTCGGGCTTCGAGCCGGGATCGCGCAGTGGCACTTCCGGCTGGCGTATGTCGCTCGCGCCGTTCAAGGGCAAGGGCTTTCGCGAGCAGTGCGTCGTGCGCTTCGCGCCGAGCGGGCCCGACGATTTGACCGCCGAGGTGCGCGTGATCCGTGACAAGAACGACGACGTGTCGCATCCGCTCGATCCGTCGTACGCCGACTGGAAGCCCGAGCCCGACAACGTCGTGCGCGCGCAGATCGTGCTGCAGTACATCCAGTCGATGCTCGGCACGCCGGCGATGAACCAAGGCCGTCCCGCGACGAGCCCGGCTTCCGCGCCGGCGCGTGCGAATGGTTGACGGCGCGGCACGAGCGCGTTCGGTGCCTTCCGAGCTTCCGCGGCGCGTGCTCGACGTCACGCTGCGGGCGGGCGCGGGCGCGCACGCCGAGTTGCTCGCGTTCCACCGCCAGCGCGGTGACGAGCTGCGCACCGTGGACGCGTCCGCGCACGTGCGCGGTGCGATCGGATCGAGCTTCGAGATCGTGGCGCTCCTGCGCCGTGAGCTCGCCGCGTACCGTCCGGAACTCGTCTACGCGCCCGATCTCGCGCACGAGGACGCGCACGCGCGCGCGCTCGCGCACGCGCTCGCCGCGGCCGCGGCTGCGGCGCCCTGCCCGTCGGCGCTCGCGCTCTTGTACGGTGGCGAGGGCGACGTCGCGTTCGAGGGGACGGAGGCTCGCTTCCGGCGCGCGGACAGCGCGCAGTTGCTCGCGCTCGCGCGCGCCCGGCGCAGCAAGGACTTGCCGCGAGCGACGGCCGTCGTTTCGACCTGGAACAAGAAGGAAGACGTGCGCGCCAACCTGGACGGCTTGCGCTCGCAGACCTTGCCGTTCGCGGAGATCGTCGTCGTCGACAACTCGAGCGGCGACGGTACGGCCGAGATGATCGCGCGCGACTATCCCGACGTGCGCTTGATCGTGATGCCGCACAGCCGCTACGGCGCGTGCGAGACGTTCAACATCGGCTTCGCGTCCGCGCAGACGGAGCTCACGGCGATCCTCGACGACGACATCGTGATGCCGCCGGAGTGGCTCGAGCGCGCGACACGCCGCATCGCCCGCGAGCCGCCTACGACGGCCGTCCTGTCCACGCAAGTGATCGAGCCGGACATGCCCGCGAGCTACCGCGATTCGCCGCACGTCAACACGGAGCGCTACATGTCGACGTTCCGCGGCTGCGCGTCGCTCGCGCGCAGCAAGGCGCTGCGCGAGGCGGAGTACTACGACGAGCGCTTGTTCATCTACGGCAACGAGCGCGATCTGACGTGCCGCCTGCTGAACCTCGGCTACCGCGTGCTGCAGTACCCGGAGGCGTCCGTGTTCCACAAGACGCCGTTCGGCATCAAGATGGGCAAGCGCAGCTTGTACTACCACGCGCGCAACGCGTGGCTCTCGATGCTGAAGTACGCGCCGCTGTCGGATCTCTTGCGCATGCCGTGGCTCGTCTTCAGCAAGGTCGTGCTGCGCGGCTCGAAGAAGGAAGCCGAGGGCACCGTGACCGACGCGGTGGGCACGATCGGCATCGGAAAGTCGCTGCGCGAGACCCCCGGAGCTTGGTGGGTGGTGATGCGCGCGGCGTGGAACGTCTTGCTCAACGTGCCGTACTGCCTGAAGCATCGTCGTCCCGTGCGCGCGCAGGACTTCGAGCTCCCGCTGCACTGAGCGCGGCCGATGGGCTCAACGACTTCGCTCGGTAAGGTCTCGGCGGTCGTCGTCAACTACAACGGAGCCGCGTACCTCGACGAGTGCCTGGCTTCGATCGAGGCGCTCGCCGGCGGTGTGGACGAGGTGATCGTCGTCGACAATGCGTCGACGGATGCGAGTCGCACGCTGCTCGCCGCGCGCGCGCCGCGCGTGCGCACGATCGCGCTCGCCACGAACGACGGACCCTGTCCCGCGCGCAACGCCGGCATGCGCGCCGCGCGCAACCGCTGGGTGCTCGCGCTCGACAACGACGCGGTGCTCGAGCCGGACGTGCTCGCGAAGCTCGTGCGTGCCGCGGAGAACGATCCCACCGCGGCGATCGTGCAGCCGCGCAGCGTGTTCTTCACCGAGCGCACGCGGGTGCACTACGACGGCGGGCGCTTCCACTACGCGGGCCTGATCGCGCTGCGCAACTTCTACCGGCCGATCGCCGCCGCCGAAGGGCACGGCACGCTGGCGGTCGATTGCGCGGTCTCCGTCGCTTTGCTCGTCGATCGCGACGCGGCGCTCGAGGCGGGCGGCTACGACGAGCGGTTCTTCATCTTGTTCGAGGACCTCGATCTCTCGTACCGCTTGCGAGCGCTCGGGCGGCGCATCCTGTCGGTCGAGGACGCGCTCGTGCTGCACAAGGGCGGCACGCCGGGGATCAGCTTCCGCGAGGGGCCGCGCTACCCGGGCTCGCGCGTGTTCTTCCACTCGCGCAACCGCTGGCTCTTCATGGCGAAGGACTTCAGCGCGTGGACGCTGATCGTGACGTCACCCGGCTGGCTCGCGTACGAGCTCGTGTGGCTCGCGTTCGCGATCGCGTCCGGCGCGCTCGGAGCGTGGTGGCGCGGCAAGGTCGCGTTCGCGCACAGCTTCGCCGAGACACGCCGGCTGCGGCGCGCGTTCCAGTCGCGCCGCGTGCTCGGCGATCGCGCGTTGCTCGTCGGCGGTCCGATGACGGTCACGCCGGCGGTGCGCTCGTCGGCGGCGAAGAGCGCGCTGCTTTGGATGCTCGACGGGTGGATGCGCGCGTGGTGGTGCGTCGCACGGATCGTCGTGCGCTGACGCGGCGCAGCGCATCGCGATCGGACTTCGACACTTCGTCGGCCTGCATGCCGATCTAGCCCGCATTTCTCACCACGTCCGTCGCGCCGTGGCGCCGAGATGTGCGGAGAGAGCAACGCGGCCCCGAGCGGGGTGCGGCGACCGCAGCAGGTCGAGTGAGAAATGCGGGCGAGTGGCGCGCCGGCTCACGGGAGCCACGCGCGCGTACCACGGCCCGCGCGTCTCGCTCGCAGGGCCGTCGGGGCCAGCGCTACGCAGGCTCGCGACGACCGCGGACAGCCGCTCCACGGCGACGAACAGCGCCAAGCAGGACGAACGCGCGCCGGCGCAGCGCAGTCTTCAGCGTGCTATGTTCCGGGCTCGCGAGTCGACGTGAACGTCCTCCTTGTCAGCCACCGATTTCCGCCGCGCGGCACCGCCGGCACGGAGAACTACACGGCGGGGATCGCGCGCGTGCTCGCTCGCCATGGACACGCGGTGACGGTCTTCGCTGCGGCGAAGGACATCGCGCGGCGCCACATGTCGCTCGAGCGGCGCGCGTGGGAGGGCATCGACGTGCACGAGGTGTTCAACAACCTCTTGCACGAGGACTTCCGCGAAACGTGGCGCTCGCCCGAGGCCGCCGCGTGCTTCGCGCAAGTGCTGGACGCGTCGCGCGCCGATGTCGTGCACTTCCAGCACTTGATGTACTTGTCGGCGGGTTGCCTCGAGGTCGTGCGCGCGCGCGGCATCCCGGTGCTGTTCACGCTGCACGACTACTGGCTGCAGTGTCCGCGCTTCGGCCAGCGGGTGCACGCCGACGGCAGCGTGTGTCACACGATCGACTTCGCGCGCTGCGGCACGTGTCTCGTCAGCTTCGCGCACGCGCAGACGCCGGCTGCTCGCACGGCCGCGCGTTGGATCGCCGAGGTGCGCGAGCGTTCCGGGATCGACCTCTCGCGCGCGGTCCGGCGCGGCGCGGAATTGCTCGCGCGCCGCGCGGCGCCGAGCGACGCGGCCGTGGATCCCGCGCTCGCGCGCGAGCTGGAAGCGGCCGCTCGCGAGCGCGATCGCGACCTGCGCGCCGTCACCGCAGCGAGCGTCGACCGCTTCTTCGCGCCGAGCCGGTTCTTGCGCGAGCGGTTCTTGCGCGAGTGGTCCATACCGGAGGAGCGCATCGAGCACTTGCCGCTCGGTGTCGATCTCGATGCCTTCGCCGCACGGCCGCGCCAGCGCAACGCGCGCGTGCAGGTCGCGTTCCTCGGCTCGCTCATCCCCGTGAAAGGCGCGCACGTCTTGCTGGATGCGTGGGGGCGGCTCTCCGGCGCACTGCGTGCCGACGCCGACCTCGTGCTGTACGGTCCGAGCGAGCACCATCCCGAGTATCAGCGTGAGCTCGCCCTGCGTGCGCTGGCCGTGGGGGCGCGGCTCGGCGGCGCGCTGGAGCGTGACGAGGTGGCGCGCGTGCTCGCGTGCACCGATCTCGTCGTCGTGCCCAGCGTCTGGTACGAGAACTCACCGCTCGTGATCCTCGAGGCGACGGCAGCGCGCACGCCATTGCTCGTGTCCGATCAAGGCGGAATGGCCGAGCTCGTGCAAGTCGGCGTGAACGGTTTCCATTTCCGCATGGGCGATGCGGCGGATCTCGCGCTCGCGCTCTCGCGGCTGCTCGCGGATCGTTCCGCGCTCGACGCGCTCTACCAGCGTCCGGTCGCGATTCCGCGCGTCGAAGAGCACGTGCTCGTGCTCGAGGAGCGCTACTTGCGCGCGAGCGCGGAGCGTGCGCGATGAGACGGCCCAGCGTTCTGGCGGCGGCGTGCGTCGCAGTGCTCCTGCTCGCGTGCCGCTCGAACGACGCGGGCTCGTCGCGCGCTGCGCTCGTGAAAGCGGAAGCGCTGCCGGAGGATCTGCGCGCGGTGTGGGACGCGTATCGCCGCGGCGGCGCTACGTGGGAAGTCGAACGCGAGCGCGTGCGCGCGGACCCGAAGCGTGCGCAGTTCCTCGTCGACAACTGCGTGATCGAGTTGGTGCGCGCGTACGATCGCTCGGCACTCGCGACCGCCGGCCACGCGCCCGGTCGCTTCGAACGCGCACAAGCGGAGCTCGTGCTGCACGCCGATTGCGCGACGCCGGTGCTCGTCGAGCTGCTCGAGAAGGGCGACGGCATCGTCGCGTTCCTGGCCGCGGACACCCTCGTGCGGATCGGTGCGCCGGCCGTCGTGCCGACGGCAGAGAAGCTCGCGTCGGGTGAGAGCGACGTGCGCCGGCGCGCGGCCGAGCTGCTCGCCCGCTTACCCGCCGATCCCGAGCACGAGCCGCAGGTGCTCGAGCGGCTCGGCGCGTGCACCGAGAAGGACCCGGAGTGGATCGTGCGCGCGCAGGCGGCGCTCGCGCTCGGTGCGCGCGGGCGCGTGCACGCGCACAAGGGCTATGCGCTTGCAGTGCTGACGCGCGCGCTCGCCGACAGCGATCCCGCGGTCTCGAGCAGCGCCTGCAACGCGCTCGCGGCGTTGGGCGAAACGCGCGCGATCCCCGCACTGCAGCGCGCACTCGACCGCTCCGTCCGCGACGGGGACCTGAAGCTGCGCGCCGCGGCGAAGAGCGCGCTCGCCGCGCTCGCGGATCCGAGCGCGCATTGACCGCCGGCGATCGACCGTGCCATGATCGCGAGCCCGATGACGAACGAATGGCGATTCCGGCGCCGACAAGGCTGGTGCGGCGCGTGCGAGCGCCGTTTCGAAGAGGGCGAGCGACACGCATCGGTGCTCGCGATCCGCGCCGACGACATCGTGCGCGAGGATGCTTGCAGCGCGTGTTGGACCGCCCGCACGGCCGCGCAAGACGTGTTCTTCTGGATGACGCGGCACTCGTCCGACCGACGTGCCGTGCACCTCGACCTCGCCACGCTCGAGCAGTTCTTCCTGCAGCTCCAGCACCGTACCGAAGAGAAGCTCGTACAGGTGCGCTACGTGCTCGCGCTCCTGCTCATGCGGAAGCGGCGCCTCAAGCTCGAGCGGATCGTGCGCGACGCGGCGGCGGGCGAGGCGATGGTCGTGCGGAGACCGCGGCAAAAGGAGACCTTCCTCGTGCAGGTCTTCGATTTCACCCCCGAGCGCTTGGAGTCTTTGAAGGCCGAGTTGCGCGCTCTGTTCGACGGAGCGCTTCCCGAGGAAGCGGCGCGGTCCACTGACGCTGCGCCGAGCATTCCGACCGACGCCGCGCCGTCGGCCTAGCAGCCCGTGGTGAAAGTCATTCGGTCCGAAATCGGCCCGTTTGCGCCGGCGCTGCGTCGCTCGATCCTCGGCGAATCTCGACGATTCGCCTGCGGTCTCGCTCCTTGCGCCGGCGCAAACGGACCGATTTCAAACTCGA
>JBJXHG010000111.1:0-32270 GCA_046160865.1 Planctomycetota bacterium
AAGTTCGCTTTCACCAAGGTCGAGATCTTCGTCGCTGGCAAGGCGCGAGGGTGCAGGCAACCTGTCAGGTTTCCGAACCCGAGCAACGCCGCCAGCGCGGAGGAGATCGAGCTTGGTGAGAGCGAACGTCTGACTCAGGACACTAGAGTCCCGGGACATCTACGACCTCGGCCAAAATAGAAGCCTTCAGGCGCGGCTTGATTCGATCGAGGAGAACCAAATCCACGCGCTTGTGAAAAAGGTCCTCGAGAAAGATCTCGAGGTCCATGTAGCGATCGAAAGACTTCTCCCGGAACTCGACGACGAAGTCCAAGTCGCTATCCGACCGCGCGTCTCCGCGCGCATGGGACCCGAACAGTCCCAAACGTCGAAGCTGAAACGACCGCAGCGTCGTTCGCTGTTGCTCGAGTTTCGTGAGGATTTCGGCGCGACTGAGCATCGCGTGCGAGCGTAACGCAGACTCGTCGCGTACGCCAAGCCACGGATCTCGATCACGATTCTGCAGCGTCTCGGGTCTACAATCCCGCCGCTCATGGACACCTGGCGGCTGATCACGACGTGGGGCGCGCGGCCCGAGTTCAACATGGGGCTCGACGAAGCGTTGCTCGAGAGCGCGGACAGCCCACCGACCGTGCGCTTCTACAGCTGGCGGCCGCACACGCTGTCGCTCGGGTACTTCCAGCGCTTCGCCGAGGTCCCGGCGGCGGGCGCCGAACGTGCGCCGCTCGTCGTGCGCCGCATCACCGGCGGCGGCGCGATCCACCACGTGCGCGAGCTCACGTTCTCGCTCGTCGCGCCGCGCGAGCATCGCTTGTACCGCGGTCCGGTCGCTGACTCGTACGTGCGCATCCACGCCGCCGTGCAGAGCGCGCTCGAGGAACTCGGCGTGCCGGCACGGCCGCGCGGCGCGAGTGACCTCGTGTCGGATCGCATGGACACCGGCATGTGCTTCCACCACTCGACGGTGCTCGATCTCGCGTGGGGTTGCCGCAAGGGCGTCGGCTCCGCGCAGCGGCGCAAGAACGGCCGCGTGCTGCACCACGGCTCGATCAAGCTCGGCACGTCCGCGCTGGAGGGCGAGATCGCAACCGCCGACGCGCACTCGGCCGGCGTCACGTGCGAGTCGTTCGCGCCCGTTCTGCGCGGCGCGTTCGAGCGCGTGCTCGACATCGAGCTCGTGGCCGACGTCCCGAGCGTGAGCGAGCGCGAGCTCGCGAAGGAGCTCGGCACCCGCTACGTCGATCCACTGTTCGTGCGCCGACGCTGACCTCATGAAACGAACTCTCCTCGCTCTCCTCGTCGTTCTCTCGGCGGCGTGCTCGCGCGAGCCCGCGCGTCCCAACGTCCTGCTGATCACGATCGACACGCTGCGCGCGGACCGCTTGTCGGCGTTGGGCTCGGCGCGCAAGACGACGCCGCGCATCGACGAGCTCGCCGCCGAAGGCCTCGTGTTCACGCACGCGCAGACACCGCGCGCGAAGACGACGCCCGCGATCGCGTCGCTGATGACGGGCCTCTACCCGCACGATCACGGCGTGCGCGACCTCGTGATGCCGCTCGAGTCGCGCTTTCCGACCTTGCCGGAGGTCTTTCGCCGCGCGGGCTACGCGACCGGCGCGATCGTCGGCAATTTCGTGCTGAAGGACGCGTTCGCCGGACTCGCGCGCGGATTCGATCAATGGACGGAGGACCTGCCCGATCAACTGGGCGTGCCGCCCGACGAGGTGCCGCAGCGCACGGCGCGTTCGATGACCGACGGCGCGCTCACGGCGCTCGGGCTCGCGCCGGCTCCGGCCGATGCGCGCGCCGGTCCGCGCGCCACGTTCGTGCGCGACGACGCGCCGTGGTTCTTGTGGCTGCACTACATGGATCCGCACGGCAGCTACGATCCGCCGACCGAGCACCGCGTGTTCCAGCGCGAGCATCCGGACCCGATCCCGCCACCACGCGCGGATCCCGATGCACGCCGTCAGCACGTGGCCGAATACAACGTGCCCGCCTCCGCGCGCATGGACGACGGCCGCATCGACGCGGCGCTCGTGCGCGATCTCTACGACGGCGAGGTGCGCTACGTCGACGCCGAGATCGGTCGCCTGATCGACGCGCTGCGCGCGCGCGGACTGCTCGAGAACACGCTGGTCGTGATCACGTCCGATCACGGCGAGAGCCTCGGCGAGCACGACTATTGGTTCGAGCACGGCCGCGACGTGTACGAAGCGAGCACGCGCGTGCCGCTCGTCGTGCGCTTTCCCGACCGCTGGGAATCGTTGGCGCGCGAGGAACCGCGTCCGGCGCCCGGCACGCGACGTGGCGACGTCTCGCTCGCCGACCTCGGTCCGACGATCCTCGATCTGCTGAAGCTGCCGCCGCTCCAGCCCGGCATCGTCATGCCCGCGACGTCGGTCCCGGTGCGCGGCGAGTCACGCGCTGCGCTGTGCGCGAACGACGAGCGCACGCCGCGCGCAGTGTTCTGCGAAAAGATCGATCGCCGTGACGTCGAACGCACCGTCCAAGCGAAGTCCGTGCGTGCGGGCGATTGGAAGCTCATCCGCCACTTCACCGTGATCTCGGACGCGAGCTCGCCCCACGCGCGGATGATCCAGCTCGGCGAGGAGCTCTACGACCTCGCGCGCGATCCGCACGAGACCGACGAGCTGATGACGAAGATCCAGGACACGAGCATCGTGTGGCGGCTGCAGAAGGAGCTCGGCGCATTCACGCTCGCCGACCGCAACTTCGCCGAGCTCGCCGCGGATCTCGAGCGCCAGCGCGAGCGACTCCGGCAGCTCGATCCGCAGACACTGCGCACGATCGAAGCGCTGGGATACTAGCCCGCTCCGGCGCGCGAGTTGGTTACCCCACCAGGACTCGAACCTGGAATAACAGGACCAAAACCTGTTGTGTTACCGATTACACCATGGGGTAGACGAGGAGGCGGAGGAGGATATCCACGCCCCGTTTCACGGTCAATCGGCCGCGACCGATCGGGCGCTTCAAACGGGGCCGAGTGCCAGCACGACGCGGCGCGCGAGATCGAGCGCGGCGTTGCACGCAAACTCGCGGACGAGGTCGCGTCCGAGCGGCGCGAACCGCCGCTCCTCGGTCTGCGCGCGTCCGTCCAACGCGACCGCGCACCACACGAGTCCGACCGGCTTCTCCGCGGTTCCCCCGCTCGGCCCGGCGATGCCGGTCACGGCGATCGCGAGTCGCGCGCGCGCGCGTGACGCGGCGCCGAGCGCCATGGCACCCGCGACCTGTGGCGAGACCGCTCCGTGGCGCTCGAGCAATGCGGGCTCGACGCCGACGAGCTCGGTCTTCGCGCGATTCGCGTACGTCACGAACGCAGCGTCGAGCACGGCACTGATCCCCGGCACGCGCGTCAGACGCTCGGCCACGAGCCCCCCCGTGCACGACTCGGCGATCGTCACGGTGAGGCCGCGTTCCACCAACAGGCGGCCGAGCACGAGCTCGAGCGCGGGCTCGTCCTCGCTGAAGATCCAGCGTGAAAAGCGCGCGCGGAACTCGGCCGCGCGCACGTCCGCGCTCCGCTCCGCTTCCGCGTCGGACGCCGCGCGCGCGACGAGCGTCGCCGACAAGATCCCGCGTCCCGACGTCACGCCGAGCAGCGGCTCCGCGCCGCGCTCCATCCAGGCACCCGAGAGCTCGGCGAAGCGGCTCTCCGTCAGGCCGTGGAGATAGAAACGGCGGCGCGCGAAGCTGCCGGCCGGCGCTGCGTGCGCGTGCAAGCGTGGCAGGACTTCGCTCGCGAGCATCGGCTGCATCTCGCGCGGTGGACCGGGCAACGCGAACACGAGCGCCGTGCCGAGGCGCGCGACGAAACCGGGCGCGGTGCCGAACGCATTGGGCAGCACGTCCGCACCGGCGGGAAACAGCGCTTGCCGCTCGTTCGTCACGGGCAGAGACATCCCGCGCTGCGCGAACATCTGCCGCAGTCCCGCGACGACTTCCTCGCTGCGCACGAGCGACACGTTCGCCGCGCGCGCGCACGCGTGGCGCGTGACGTCGTCGAGCGTCGGCCCGAGCCCCCCCGTGATCACGATCCCGACGTGATCGTCCGCGAGCGCCGCGAGCGTGCCCACGAGTCCGCCCTCGTCGTCGCCGAGCACGCACAAGCGGGACACGACGTAGCCCCGCTCGAACAGCGCGCGCGCGATGTGCGCCGAGTTCGTGTCGACGAACGAGCCCGTGACGAGCTCGTCGCCGGTCGCGATCACGGCGACGCGCCGTGCAGACTTCGCAGGCGTGCTCACGACGAACGCCTCGCGGCGCGCGGCGGGTGCCGGCGGCTGCGCGCGCTGCGCTTCGCGATGAAGATCCCGATCTCGTACAGCACGACCATGGGGACCGTCATCAGGATCTGCGAGTAGTAGTCGGGTCCGGGTGTCACGATCGCCGCGAGCAAGAGCGCGCCGACCAAGAAGTGACCGCGCATGCGCGCGTACGTCGCGGGCTCGACCAGCCCGAAGCGCGCGAGGAAGACCATCACGATCGGGATCTGGAACACGAGCCCCATCGCCAGGCACATCGTCGAGAGGAAGCTGAAGTACTGATCGATGCCGATCATCGGCTTCACGAGCTCGATCGAGAGCGAAGTGCCGAGCGCGTACATCCCGATCGGCACGACGAGGAAGTAGCAGAACAGCACGCCGACGAGGAACAAGAGCGCGCTGAACGGGAAGTAGAGGCTCACCGCGCGCTTTTCGTGGCGATAGAGCCCGGCGGCGACGAACTGCCACATCTGCCAGAGCACGTACGGCGAGCCGAAGAACAGCGCGAAGTAGATGGCGTTGTTCAACTGGAAGAAGAACGCGTCGCCGATGCCGAACATATTCGGCCGCGGATCGATCGCGTTGCGCAACTGCTGGTTGGCCGGATCGTCGCTCATGAAGAGCTCGGAACGCGGTCTCTCCGGGTGCGCGAGCAAGTGCGCCTCGGCCTCGGCGACGAGGTCCGCGTTGATCAGCGTCACAGCCCTCGTCCACGGCCACAGAACTTGCGCCGCGATCGGCTCGCTCTGCCACCAAGCGATCCCGAACGCGACCGCGAGCACGACGGCGCTCTTCACGAGGCGCTTGCGCAGCTCCTCGAGGTGATCCCCCAGGCTCATGCGCGTCGACTCGAGGCTGTCGTCGTCGTCGGCCATGGCAGTCGCGGAAGCGCCGCCCGTCGGGCGGCCGGACACTTTGGAATCCGTGCGGCGTTCGTGCCAGGAGCCTGTCCGAGGAATCGCTCCGACGCGCTCGAATCGCCCGAGTGCTCACCGTGCGTGGTGAGTGTCCTGCGGCCGCGCGCTCGCGCGCCGCGCAGCGTCACACGACACGCGCTCACCCGCAAACGCACGCGGGCGGCCACCCATGTGACCGCCCGCGCTTGCGTTCCCGCTGTTTGCGCTCTGGGGGGCGCCCGAGCTCAGAAGCGGAAGTACTGGCGCAGGTCCTTGAGCTGGACGACCTGCACGCCGTCGGCGACCGCATCCTTGTACACGGGCAAGTCGGACGGCGAGACCGGGCCGTTGTCGATCGGCTGGCCGTTCTCGTCGACGAAGAGCTCGGCGCCGACGATCAGGAAGTCCGTCGACTTGTCGACCGCCTTCTGCACGATGACGCCCATGTTGGCGAGCAGCGCCTGGAGCTCGGTTTCGTTCACGCCGCCCGAGAAGCGCCCGACCAGGACCGCGTGGCGCTCACCGGTCGGGTCGAACACCGGGTTGAACACGACGTCGCCGGCGACCGGCGGATCGAGCGGATCCTTCTGATCGAGGAACGCGACCTCGGCGATGTCGCGCTCGACGCGCGTGACCTCGGCCCAGGACTTCACGTGGCTCTGGCCATGCGCACCGGACACGACGCGGAAGCGCGTGCCGACCGCGAGGCGGTTGTTCGTGCCGAGGTCGATCCAACCGAGACCGAGGTCCGACGAGACCAACAGGACGCTGCCGTCCGCGGCTTCGGGCTCCTTCACGAACGGATTGAGCTTGCGACCCTGCTCGTTGATGCGCGTGCGCAGCGCTTCCTTCTCGCGCTCGTACGTGCGCTTGCTGTCCTCGAGCGAAGCCTGCGATTGACGCCACTTCGCGTCGCGGTCCTTCAAGCTGTCGCGCGCTTCGGCGAGCTGGCGCTCGAGATCGGCCTGTTGATCGTTCTTCGCTTGCTCGGTGTCGGCGAGCTGGCTGCGCAGCGCGGCGAGAGCTTGCTCGTGCTGCGTCGAAAGTTCGCGCAGGTTGTCGCTCTTCGTCGAGTTCTCGGTCTTCAGGTCGTTGTTCTGCGTCTCGAGATCCTGGATCCGGCTCTTCATGCCGGTCGACGAGGTGATCGCGAGCTTGACGGCTTGCTCGAGCGTCTTCGCGTCGGCCGCGTCGGGGAAGCTCTCCTGGAGCATCTTCAAGCCCGCTTCGACGGCGGCGGACTCGGTGCGGCTCGCGATCTGCGCGTCGTAGAAGCCGATCTTCTCCGAGAGCGCGTTGAAGCCCTGGACCTCGGTCGTGAGCTTCTTCTCGAGATCGGCGACCTTGGCCTCGGCCTGATCCGCGCGCGTCTTCTCCGTCTCGGCCGCTTGGCTGACGAGGAAGAACATCACGATCGCCACGAAGAAGGCGAACAGCGCGCCAACCATCCAGACGACACCGACCTTCGCGGCGCCACGTTCCGACTGCTTCATCATCGAACCTCTCGTCGTCCTGCTCGTCATCGTCACTCTCGATGAGGCCAGGGGGGGGACCGCTACGGGTGAAGGACAGCACATCCGGCGGCGATCTTCGGTCGGTCGAAGGCTCGATCGATCGAAGACGGCGTCGGCTGTCTTGGAGGGGGCATGTTGATACCCGAGAGCGCTGTGCAGCGGCAAGCGAATTCAGCGCACCTTGCGGCTCGCGCGGCCCGTCCTAACCTGAGCCGGCGCTCACGACATCCCTGCCCCATTCGGCCCCCTCTATCCCGCGCTCAGGCCCCGGTTTCCAACCTCCAGCGATGCCCGACCGCCCCCCCGACACCACGCATCGGACGAGCGCCGGTCGGCGTGCGCGTGTCATTGGTGTGCTCGGTGGCATCGCCTCGGGCAAGTCGGCGGTCGCGCGCTTCGCCGCGGGCGAGCACGGCGTCGTGATCGATGCCGACGAGCACGCGCGGCTCGTGCTCGAGGAGCCGACCGTGCGCACGGCGATCCGCGCGCGCTTCGGTGCGGACGTCATGACGCAGGGCGGCGCCGTCGACCGCGAGCGTCTCGCCGCGATCGTGTTCGGCTCGCAGGACGAGAGGAGCGCGCTCGAAGCCTTTACCCACCCCCGCATCCGTGACAGGATACGCGCGCAATTGGACGCAGCACGAGCCGCGGGCAGTCCGCGGATCGCGCTCGACGTTCCGCTCTTGTTGGAGAACGACGCGCAGCACGGACTCGTTGCCGAGTGCGACGAGCTGTGGTTCGTGGACGCCGCTCTCGCGCAGCGCGACGCGCGCGCGGTGGAGCGACGAGGGTGGAAGGCGGGCGAAGTGGCGCGGCGCGAGGCGCTGCAGATGCCGCTCGACCGGAAACGTGCGCGCGCCGACCACGTCCTCTCAAACCACGGCTCGTTGTCCGACCTCGAAGCCGCCGTTCGACGGATCCTGGCCTCGCACTGACGCGAGCGGATCCTCTCCCCTTCCGCGCCCGAAGGAGGCGCTTCGCCTGACCACGATGGGTCCCCCGAATCAGCAGCAGCAAAAGAAGCGCTTCAAGCACAAGTTCCGCCACCGCCCGAATTTCCAAGGTGGCCAAGGCGGCGGCGGCGGTAGCGGAGGAGGAGGTGGTGGTGCAGGCGGCGGCGGCGGCGGCGGCCCGCGCTTCCAGCGTCCCGGCGGCGCGCCGGCGATGGACGTTGTGGCGATCGACACGGCCGGCATCCCGGCCGATCTCACCGCGGAGGAGCTCGCCGAGCTCGAGGCCGCGCTGCCCGCGCCGACGAAGCGCACGAAGCCGAAGCCGGTCCTGCACTCGGAGCTGCAAGCGCGCAACTTGGCGGATCTGCACGAGGTCGCCGAGGCCGAGAAGCTCGAGCTCACCGATATGCGCACGCGCCGCGACTTGATCTGGGAGATCACGTCGCAACGGCTGAAGACGCGCGTGCCGGTCATCGTCGAGGGCGTCGTCGAGACGCAGGAAGGCCACACGTTCCTGCGCTCGAATCAATACGACTACCTGCCGGCCGCGGACGACATCGTCATTCCGCAGTCGCTCGTGAAGCGCCACGGACTCTTGCCGGGCATGACGATCAAGGGCCGCGTGCGCGCGCCGCGCGATGGCGAGCGCTACTTCGCGCTCATCGAGATCTCCGAGATCGACTTCCATCCGCCGGAAGAAGCGCGTGTGCGCGCGCCGTTCAAGGAGCTCGTCCCCCTCTATCCCGAGCAGCGCATCATCCTCGAGGGCAGCGACAAGAACCCGCTCGAGATGCGCATCGTCGACCTGATCACGCCGATCGGCCGCGGACAGCGCGGCTTGATCGTCGCGCCGCCACGCACGGGCAAGACGGTCCTGCTGCAGATGCTGGCCGCGTCGATCATCAAGAACGCGCCCGACTGCCACTTGATCGTGCTGCTCGTCGACGAGCGTCCCGAAGAAGTCACCGACTTCGAGCGCACGATCCCGGACGGCAAGCGCGAGATCATCAGCTCGACGTTCGACGAGCCCGCCGCGCGCCACCTCCAAGTGGCGAACATCACGATCCAGAAGGCGAAGTCGCTCGTCGAAGCGGGCGAGCACGTCGTCATCCTGCTCGACTCGATCACGCGCCTCGCGCGCGCGAGCAACGTCGAGGCGCCGAGCAACGGCAAGCTGCTCTCGGGCGGCATGGACGCGACCGCGCTGCAGTTCCCGAAGCGCTTCTTCGGCGCCGCGCGCAACATCGAGGGCGGCGGATCGCTGACGATCCTCGGCACCGCGCTGATCGAGACCGGCTCGAAGATGGACGACCTGATCTTCGAGGAGTTCAAGGGCACCGGCAACATGGAGCTCGTGCTCGACCGGCGTCTCTCCGACCGCCGCATCTATCCGGCGATCGACATCAATCGCTCCGGCACGCGCAAGGAAGAGCTGCTCTTCACGCCCGAAGAGATCAAGCGCATCTGGATGCTGCGCAAGGTGCTCAACGAGATGGATCCCGTCGAAGCGATGGAGATGCTCATCCAGAAGATGAAGAAGACGCGCGTGAACGCGGAGTTCTTGATGACGATCGGGTAGCAACACGCGCGGGAGCGCGCGTTCGGTTCACGGATTTTCGAGTTTGTTGCCACGCTGCGGCTCGGCGTGTGCTGTCTGTCGCGGCTATCGCGCAGTGGCGGCACGAGTACGATGGATCCCAGGAGCGACGAAAGGGATCGATCATGAAGCGGACTCTGCGATTGGCGATGGCCGGCTCGATGCTGGTCTTCGGTGTGGCGAGCGCGCAAACGACGGAGCTCGTGAGCCTGAGCTCGGCGAACACGAACGTCCTCGGCTGGTGCTGGTACCCCTCGCTGTCCGCGGACGCGAACTACGTGCTGTTCGAATCCGAATCGGAGTTCCTGGTGCCGGGCGACACGAACAAAGTGCACGACGTCTTCGTGCGCGATCGAGCGAACGGACAGACCACGCGGGTCAGCGTCGATTCGAGCGGAACAGAGGGCACCGACAACTCGTTCGCGCGCGGGATCTCTGCCGACGGGCGATACGTCTCGTTCCTGAGCACTGCCTCGAACCTCGTGCCGGGCGACACGAACGGCATGAACGATGTGTTCGTCCACGATCGCGACACCGGGCAAACGACACGCGTGAACGTCGACTCCGCGGGAGTTCAAAGCAACGGCGCGCAGAACCTGAGTGCGCTCTCCGCGAACGGACGCTACGTCGCATTCGAGAGTTGGGCCACGAACCTCGTGGCAGGTGATACGAACGGCTTTGCCGACATCTTCGTGCACGACCGTGAAACGAGTCAGACGACGCGCGTCAGCGTGAGCTCCGCCGGCGGGGAGGCGGATCGCGAGTCGCGGCAGCCGGCGATTTCCGCGGACGGACGCTTCGTAGCGTTCCGCAGCGCCGCCGCCAACCTCGTGCCGCCAGGCACGAGCAGCCTCGACATCTACGTGCACGATCGGCAGACGGCTCAGACGACGCGCATCAGCGTCGACGCCGGCGGAGGGCTCGCCAATGGCGGGTCGGTGTCACCCGCGATCTCGGCCGACGGTCGTCACGTTTCCTTCGCGTCGGTGGCGACCGACCTCGTTCCCGGCGATACGAACGGCGAGATGGACGTCTTCGTGCGCGACCGGATGACAGGTCAGACGACGCGCGTCTCCGTCGATTCGAGCGGCCAACAATCCAACAGCATGTCGATGACGTCCGTTCTGTCTGCGGACGGGCGTTACGTGGCGTTCGACACGTACGCCTACAACCTCGTCCCTGGACAACCGCAGGGAACGCAGGGCGTCTACGTGCACGATCGCCTGAGCGGACAGACGACGCACGTCAGCGTGAGCACCAGCGGTACGCCGAGTTTCCAGGACGCGGCCCAGCCCAGCCTCTCGCCCGACGGCCGCTTCGTCGCGTTCTTCAGTCCGTCTGGAAATCTCGTCCCGGGCGACTTCGACACGATGTCAGACATCTTCCTCCGCGACCGCGGCCCCGAACGCGTCACGCCGTTCTGCGCGAGCTCGATCGCGGCCTGTCCGTGCGCCAACGTCGGCGCCGAGCATCACGGCTGCGCGACGTCGATCTATCCGCGCGGCGGTTATCTCGGCGGCTACGGCACGCCGAGCGTCGCGGCCGACACGTTCCTCCTGCAAGCGCAAGAGGTGAGCGGCCTCACGACGCTCTTCTACCAAGGCGATGCGCAGATGAGCCCGGCGGTGCTCGACGACGGCCTCGCGTGCGTGAGCGGATCCTTGGTTCGCTTGGGCGTGCGCTCGAACGTCGGCGCCGTGTCGAGCTATCCGCAAGCGGGCGATCTCTCCGTGTCCGTGCGTGGCCTGCTTCCGCTCGTCGGAGGCACGCGCTACTACCAAGCTTGGTATCGCAACGCGCTCCCGTTCTGCACGCCCGCGACGACGAACCGCACGAACGGGTTGGTCGTCGTCTGGGCTCCGTGACGTCGGGCCGAGCGCGCGCGATGACTGCGCGCGCTCGACGCACCGCGGTACGATCGCGCGCATGGAGTTCCGACTCACCGCTCTTGCGCTCGTGTTCGCAGCGTGCGCCGCACGCCCCATGTCGGAGTCGTCGAAGGAGATTCGCACGACGTCCGCCGATCTCCCCGTGCGCGACGGCACGCTGCACTTCGAGCACGCCGGGAGCGGCGACGCGCTCGTGTTCATCCACGGCGGCTTCGGCGATCGGCGCATGTGGGACGAGCAATTCGCCGCGTTCGCGGATCGCTACCACGTCATCCGCTACGACCACCGCGGCTTCGGGCGCTCGAGCATTCCGGGCGCGGAGTACTCCCCCGCCAAGGATCTCGTCGCGCTGCTCGACCACTTGCGCGTCGAGCGCGCGCACCTCGTCGGCAACTCGCTCGGCGGCACGCTCGCAATCGACTTCGCGTTGCTGCATCCCGCGCGCGTGCGGAGCCTCGTGCTGGTCGGCACGGGTCCAAACGGCTACGCGTATCCGGAGGACTATCTCGACCGCTTCCGCGCCGTGATCGCCACCGCGGAGCGCGATCTCGTCGAGGGCGTCGCTCTCTGGAAAGCGCACCCGATGATCGTCGCCGCACGCGAGCGGCCCGACGTGTGGCGAACCGTCGAGCAGATGATCGACGACAACCAGCGCATCCTGCGCATGGAGCACTGGCCGGGCGAGCGGCTCGATCCGCCCGCGATCACGCGCCTCGGCGAGATCGCCGTGCCCGCGCTCGTCGTCGTCGGCAGCCGCGACGAGGAGACGATGCAGCGGACGGCGGACGTGCTCGCGCGCGAGATCCGCGGCGCGCACAAGCTCGTGCTCGGTGGCACGGACCACCTACCGCAGCTCGAAGCGCCGGACGCATTCAATGCCGCGCTGCGCGAGTTCCTCGCCGGGCAAGAATGAGCACGCGGACGCGTAGCGCGGCAGACCGCGCGACGCGCTGAGGCGGCGAGCGCGTTAGCGCCGAATCGGCCGGATGCCCGGCATGGCCATCACGACGCCGCACGGTGAGAACTCCGACGTGCTGCCCGAGGCACTCGTCGCCGTGGCCGTGATCACGGAGCCGGCTGCGATCGGCGTCGCCAGCGCGACCGAGAACGCCGCAATGCCGCTCGCGCTCGTCGTGACCGTCGTCGCGCCGACGAACTGCTCGCCTTCGCCGAAGCCAGACGCATCGCACGCCGGACTCGAGTAGAGCTCGATCGTGAACGTCTCGTTCGGCGTGCTCGACAAGAGGCCCATCGCGCTCGAGGTCTGCACTGCGCTCAGCACGGGGAAGTTCTGGAGCTCGTTCGCGCCGCCGTCACCGTCGAGGGGATCGTTGCCCGTGACGCCGACACCGCTCAGGCCGACCAAGTCGATGCCGAGCGTGCCGTTGTCGTGGATCGAGTTGCGCGAGATGGTGACGCCGCTCGCGGTGTTCGCGACGCGCACGCCTTCGCGCTCGTTGTGCGCGACGATGTTCGCGTCGGCCGGCGCTGCGCCGCCGAGCAGGACGGCGTTCGGCACGCCGTTCGGATCGGACTGCACGACCACACCCTGGTAGTTCGGGACCGGGAACTCACCGTCGGCACCGACTCCGATCTTGTTGCCCACGATCGTCGTGCTCTGCGCCGAAGCGACCACCGCGATGCCGGTGCCGAAGCGCTGGCCTTGGTAGTGATCGATGCCGTCCATCGCGATGCCGGACACGACGTTGCCGCGCACCGTGGTGCCGTTCGCGCCGATGCCGATCACGATGCCGCCGACGCCGCTGCGACCCTGCGCGGGCGCCATGCCTTCCTTGCGCGTGCCCACGAAGTTGCCTTCGACGAGCGTGTCCTGCGCGTGGAAGATCTCGAGTTGAACGCCGAGCGGCAGTCCTTCCTCACCGTACAGGCCCTTCCCCGCGATGACGTTGCGTTCCGACGCCGTCGGGCCGCCGATGCGATTGCGCTCGCACGGACCCCAGAACGTGTCGCCGCTGATGCGGAGGCCCCAGCCGAACGTGTTGCCGATGACGACGTTGTCGTTCGCGTGCGAGAGGATGTCGCAGCTGTCGCTGAAGCGATTGCCTTCGGCGATCGTCGTGCCGCCGATCACGTTGAACGCTCCACCGCCGTAGTCTCCGCGGATCGTGAGCGAGGTCGTCGTGCATCCGATCACGCGGTTGTGGTTGCCTGTGATCCAGATCGTGTTGCCGAAGTTGTTGCCGAAGCCGACGTCGAGGCCCTTCACCGTGCAGTCGTCGGCTGCGATCCAGATGTGCGGAATGCCAGCGGGCGGACCGGCATACATCACGCCGACTTCGCCGCCCGACAAGTTGGTGTTGCCGGTGAACGACGTCTGCGTCGTGAAGTCGAGCGTAGTCTCGTCGTCCGACACGTAGACGTGGTTCTCCAGCCGGATGATCGCGCGGTCGGTGTAGATCGTGCCCCACTCGGAGAGCGGGATCGCGAAGACGATCGTTTGCGGCCCGACCGTGTTGTTCGCGGCGGTGACGGCTTCGCGCAGCGACACGCGACCATCGGGACCGGGTAGGTCGGCGACGGTCTGCGCGCCGCCGAAGTCGGAGACGTCGCTCAACGCGAGGTCGACGGTGATCGCGGGCCCCAGCGCCAGCGTGCCCGCGAGGCGCGGCGCGCTCGGAGATTGCCCAGGCGCGCTCGCGTGGGCGGAGCCGGCGAGCATGGAAGCGGTGACGAAGAGCGGAAGTGCGAGAGAGCTGCGTTTCATGATGTGGTTTCGAGACGTGTCAGCAGCTCGTGGTGAAAGAGCTTCGAGCGCGAGGGTCGTCCGTTCGTGTCGGCCCCGTTGAACGAACAGGGAGCGCGACCGCGGGCGACAACTGGAATCGCCGAGGATCGCTCGACGATGCGCTGGCGCGTTGCGCGCCGAATGACGTTCACCACGGGCTGCTTGGTGTCATGCAAGAGTTGCAGCAAGTTGTCGGCGTGCGCACCGGTTCATGCGTGCGCAGCGCCATGCAACACCTGCCAGGGAAAGCGAAGCCAGCGCTAGTCAACTCGCGTGCCGCTGCAGTCGCGCAAGTGAACAGGCTGCGACGAGGTTCGCGTCCAAAGTCGAGACGCACTCGTCTCGACCGCGGACGCTCACGATCGTGCGCGGAGTCGGCGCTCCGGCGCTCGCCGCGCACGCAGGTCTCAACACGTCCGTCGCGAGGGCGTGCTGCGACGCTGCGCGCGGAAACGACCGCAGAGTGCACATCCGCGGGATGCGCACTCTGCGTCGTAGGCGTCCGATCGGCGGACGCGGGCGGCTAGTTCACTTCGCCGAGGACGCGGCGGCTTCCGTCATCTTGCGGAAGGCCACGCCGAGCTCGGCGAGGTCCGTCGACGTCGCCATCTTCCACGTGCGGCCGTCGATGCCGCCGCAGATCACGAGCTTCGCGGCGAAGTCCGGCATTTCCGAAGGCATGCCGGGCGCACCGATCGGCATGAAGCCAGCGAAGCTCTTCGCGAGCTTGCCGAAATCGTAGTGGACGACGAACGTCGGGTTGAGGCCGGCCACTTGCTCGAGGCTGCGCGTCAGCGACGCGGGAGCCTGCGTGGCGGTCGAGATTCGACCGAGCGAGCTCGCGAGGAACGCGTCGTCGCCGCCGAGCACGAGGGCCGTGACTCCGCCCTTCGTCGCGTACGCGAGCGCGAGCCCGTCCTTGCCGTACATCCGCTCGACCATCGCGCTGGTCGCCGCGGGCTGCCCGGTCAGCTCGAACGCTTGCGGATCGACGTGCAGACGGCTGCGCGTGACTTGCACGCCGCCGACGTCACTCGTCTTCAGCTCGTCGAGCGTGCAGCCCGGCATCGCGGTCATCATCGACTTGTACGCCTCGAGCAACTTGGTCGCATCACGCGGGCGCATGTACACGACCTGCTGCATGCCCGTCGGCGTGAAGTCGGCATTGACGCAGAACCCCGGGCCGGTCTGAGCGGCGAGCTCGTCCCAATTGTCCATCGCCTTCTTCATGCTCGCGCGCGACGCCTCCGGGTACATGTTGATGGCGGCGTCGAGGAACGGCGTGAAGTGCTTCAGCATCGCGGCCTGGTCCATGCCGATGACCACGGAGACCGGCGCGCTGGCGTCGATGAGCCGCGCCAGGTCACGCAGGTCGGTCTTCTCCTTCGAGCCGAACTCTGCCAGCGCGCTCTTCTCCAGCGCCGTGAAGTTCGTCGCGAACTCGAATCGATCCCCCTCGAGCCGCAGCGCGAGATCGAGCGTCTCACCGGAGTCGAGGAACGACCGCAAACCGCTGACGTACGTGTCCATCATCGGCGCCATGTCCATGCCGGGCGCGGACTGTGCCGCGCCTGCGGCCATCAGCGGACCGGCTTGCGCGAGACCCATGTCGATGAGCGGACGGAAGTGCGCCACGAGCCGCTTCATGTCGATGCGACACGCGACTTCGCCGGCCGGCAACCCGAGCGCGATCGCCGGCGGTGTCGCCGCAGGTGTGATCGGCGCGCTGGACACGACGACATAGCTGCCCGCGACCGTGGCCTGCATCGCGACGCCCGACTCCGCGACCGACTTGGCGTAGTTCTCGGCCGACACCGCCGGCACGAGCATCGTCGGCATCGGCTGCGCGCCCGGCTGCGCGGGCAACACGAGGCAGAACGCGAACGGCTTCTTGTGATCGATCTCCTCGGCTGATCCCGGGACGTCGAGCTCACCGAGGATCATGTCGACGTCGAATCCCTCCGCTTGCGCGGGCGCGAACGCGCTCATCACTTTGTGGATGGCCGCGTCCAGCCGCTCGAGCGACGGGATCTCGAGGTAGATGACCGTTCCCTCCGGAACGAGCTTCGCGACGTCGCTCGCGGCGACGGAATTGGCGTGGACGGCTGCGGCGGAGAGCAGCGCGAAGGCAGGAACGAAGCGGAAAGAGCGGAGCATGCTTGCCATGAGAGGTCTCTGGTTGGAGTGCGGGAAAATCGCGCGAACAGGATAGCGGCCGGCGCGGCCGGTGGCCCGCCGGACTGAGCGCGCGCGGCGCTACGCGCATTCGACAGCGGAATTCGACCCCACGTTCGCCGCGAACATCGCCCGACGACGCGGGCGACCCGTGCCCACTCCGCGCGGAACCGCGCGCCTGCAGATTGGCTGGCGGACGTTTTTCGCGTCCGGGTTCATGCGTACTTTCGCGGCGGCAGCGCGCACAGCCAGCCCGCATGTCTCACCACGCCCGTCGCGAGGTTGCGCCAGCGCGTTCCGAGCAAGGCGTTGAATCGAAATCGACCACAGCTGACCTGTTTGGTCAGCGCGGATCGATTTCGATCCAACAACGCCGCTCTGGACGAGTTGGCGCGACCGCAGCAGGACGTGGTGAGACATGCGGGCTAGCGCTCACGTGTCGTCCCCCGCCGTGCACCTGACGCGCGAATGAGTGCTCGGTGACACGTGCATTCACATTTTCCGAGCAGCCCGCGGTGAAAGTGCTTCGAGCGCGAGAGTCGTCCGTTCGTGCCGGCCCTGTGCATCGAACGGGGAACGCGACCGCAGGCGAAGCCTCGAGCTTCGCCGAGGACCGAGCGACGCCGTGCCGGCTCGAACGGACGGCCTTCGCGCCGAATGACATTCACCACGCGCGGCGCGTCAGATCATGAACGCGCCGCCGTTCATGTCGAGCGCTTGCCCGGTGACACCGCGCGCGTCGTCGGAGACGAGCCACGCGACGAGCCCGGCGACGTCCTCCGGCTCGCTCATCCGCCCGAGCGGCACCTGCGTCATCGCGACAGCGCGCGCGTCGTCGAGCGTCACACCCATCGCGCGCGCCATGCCCTCGAGACCTTCGCGCGCCATGTCCGTGTTCACCCAGCCGGGACACACGGCGTTCACTTGCACGTTCGCCGGCGCGAGCTCGGCGGCGAGCGCGCGCACGAGGCCGAGCAGCGCCGCCTTCGACGCGCAGTACGCCGTGTAGCCGGGCACGCCGATGCGCGCGAGGATCGACGCGACGACCACGAGGTGCCGCGCGCGCGGTCCCCGCGCGAGGTGTCGCTCGGCCGCGCGCACGCACGCGTAGGTGCCGTTCAAGTTCGTCGCGACGACGTCGCTGAAGCGATCCGATGCGCCCGGCGCGTTCGCGCCGCCGACGCCCGCGTTCGCGATCAAGGCGTCGATGGGGCCGTGCTCGTGTGCGAGCTCGGCGAAGCGGCGATCGACGAGCGCGCTGTCGCGGATGTCGCACGCGAGCGCGAGCACCGGCGCGCCGCCGAGCTGCTCGATCGCGTGCTTCGTGTCGTCGAGACGCTCGCGACCGCGCGCGAGGATCGAGAGCCGCGCACCCTCGCTCGCAAGACGGAGCGCGACGGCACGGCCGATACCGCTCCCGGCTCCCGTGACGACGAAATGACGCTCTTCGAATCGGCGCGGAGTCTGCATCGCGGCATTCTCGCGAGGGCACCTTGCGCGGTACAACGGCGCGGCGCGCGATCCTTGAGCACGTATTCATGTCGCCCGCATCGAGTTCGGGCGACGCCGCGAGTTTCTTGCAGCCGGCCGGGGTGCCGAGCGACTGTACTCCTGCTCCCTCATGGACGTCTCCGCCGATCAGATCCGCCTCGTCGAAGAGCTCATCCAGCGCCACCAGTCGATGGTGCGCGGATACCTGTCCTACCTCGGCTGCCCGGTCCACCTGCTCGACGACCTGATCCAAGACGTTTTCCTCTCGGTGCTCTCGTCACGCTTCGAGCACCGCGCCGACGCATCGACGGCGGTCTTCCTGCGCAAGGTCGCGCAGCACTTGTTCCTCAAAGCGATGCACCGCGAGCGCCGTCAGCCGATGGCGCTCGAGCCCTCCGTCGCCGAAGCCGCGTGGGTCGTGTTCGAGGGTGAGGACGCGGGCGAGAGCTACCTCGCTGCGCTCGAGGACTGCATGCGCAAGCTCGAAACGCGCGCGGCCGAGGTCATCCGCCTGCGCTACAAGGACGGACTGCGGCGCAACGTGATCGGCGAGACGCTCGGGCTCTCCGAAGCCGGCGTGAAGTCGATCCTCATGCGCGCGCGGCGCGCGTTGCGCGAGTGCGTCGAGAGGAAGATCGCGTGAGCGTCGACGCGCGCGACCGACTCGTCGACTTCGCGCTCGAGCGCTTGCACGCGCCGCGCGAAGAAGTCGATCTCGCGGCGCAAATCCTCGACGCCTGGGAGCGCGGCGAGCGCGGCAGCGACGTGTCCGAGCTGATCGAGCCCGCCGAGCACGCGCCCGTGCGCCGCGCACCGCTCGTCGAGCCGCGTCCGGTCGCGCCGCGGCGCACGCTCGTGCGCGCGAGCCTGGCCGCTGTGGTGCTCGTCGCGATCACGGCCGTGCTCGCGCTCTTCTGGACACGCGACGGCGGTCCGTCGTCGGCGCCGGGTCGTCCGCCGGGTCCCCCACCGGTTCCGATCGCCCGCGCCGCAGCGCCCGTGCGCGTGCTGCGCGGCGCGCCGCCGGAAGACGTCACGACGAGCGACATCCTCGCGCGCGATCTCGTCGTGATCGCGCACGGCGCGTCGGCGGAGATCGTGCTCGCGAGCGGCGGCCGCTTCACCGCGCGCGACGGCGCCGTGCTCGCGCTCGCACTGACGCCGAGCGCGTCCACGGAGTCGACGCGCGACGCGCGCGCGTCGGTCGCGCTCGCGCTGTACCGCGGAGCGCTCGACGTGGCGTGCGGGCCGGAAGCCCTCGCGATCGACACCGTGCTCAGCACGCTGTCGGTCGCGCCGCCGTGCGCCGTGTTCCAGGCCGAGGTCGTGTGGGAGCCGTCGTCGAACGCGGCGCGGACGGCACTCGCGAGCGAGCTCGTCGCGCTCACGACGGATGACGAGAGCGGCCCGAGCAAGTTGCGCACGAAAGTCGAGAGCGGCGCGCTGTGGATCACGCGTGCAACGGGTCGCGAACGGCTCGTCGCCGGAACGGCGCGCGATCTCGTCGCGCCGGCGCGCGCGGGTGAGGTGACGTCGACCGGCCGCGAATCCCTCACGAAGCGGCTCGACGCCGTCCTGCGCGGCTATGCAGAGCCCGATTCGTGGCAGCCATTCGGCCCCGTGCGCACGCCGTTCGAGCGCGACGTCGCGAAAGATCTGCTCGCCCTGCTCGCGAAGGAGCCGCAGTACTGGTCCGTGCTCGAGGAGGATCTCGCCGCGCGCATTGCACGCTTCGAACTCGCGAGCGAGCCTTTCCGGCGCGTGGTCGACATGCTGCTCGCCGACGCGAGCGGCCACGGCTTCGACCTCGGACGGAAGCTCTGGCTCCTCCACCCCGCAGGCTTCCGTGACGTGCACATCGCGCTGTTCGCCGAGCGCGGCGCGTTCGAGTTCGAGCGCGAGGCGCACGCGCGAGTCGCACTCGCCGAGCCGATGGACGGCGTGCTCCCGGTGGCGTGCGCGGCGTGGGTCGCGCGCGAGGGCGATCGCGCCGGCAACGAGCTCTTGTGGAAGTTCCTCGACGAGCCGCCGGCGACGCCGACGCTCGACGACATCGATCGCGGCTTGCTCGCAGCGTTCGTGCTCGACTCACTCGAGCGCGGTGACGCGTGGTCGCGCGGCGTCGCGTTCGCCGCGGACGCGAGCGAAGGCGCGCTCGGGATCGGACGGCCGGGCGTGGCGGCGATGGCCGCGCTCACGATCCAGTACTTCGACGAAGCGCGCGCGGCGAAGCGTCCGGTGCCGATCGAAGCGCTCACGAACGACTTGCTCGACTTCATCGCGACGCGCATGCCCGCGCTCGCGGGCGCCGCCGAAGTGCGCGCGCTGCTCGTGCGGTTGCGCCGGTAGCGCGTCAGCGCGCAGCGGCCCGCGCGTCGCAACAGCGCTGAATCCAGCGCGTGGCGATGTACGCGACAACGGCCGGCAGAACGTGGACGACGGCGCTGATGCAGCCGAACTCGACGAGGCCCTGGACGTACATCGGAAGCCAAGTGCTCGGGTCGGCGCCGACTTGCGGCGCACAGAGCAGGGCAACCGACACGAGCAGCAGTACGACGAAGCCGCCGCAGGCTGCGAACAGCCGCATGCGCGCGCGCGCCATGAGCGCGCCGACCGTGATCGGAATCACGAACGAGAGGAACACGGCCGTGAGCAGCTCGGGCGTCTTGATGTCGTCGTGCACCGCTGTCTCCCTCGTACTCAGTTTCCGCGCAGGGTCAGCTCTCGCCAAGTCGGCCGAGAGCTTTTCGCCCGTCACTTCCCGCCCGGCGGCCAGACGAGCTCGACGATGCCACTTCCGTCGTGCACGACCACGGTCTCGCGCCGCGCGCGCCACCCTTCGCCGGTCGACGTGCAGCTCGTCGAGGCACGATCCGGTTCGATGGTCTCATCCACGCTGGAATCCACGGCTCGCGCGCACCACGTTCCGCCGGCTCGTGCGCTTACACAAGGGTCACAGCAGTTTCTGCGGCTCGCGTGCAGCCGAACGGTGTCTGCGCAGACTGTGAACTCCAACGACGGGACACCGCTGGGGAGTGGAGTTCGAGAGGTTCTCCAGTCCCTGCTCGGTGTCCCGCTATCGCCCCCATCCCGCCATGATCACAGCCCTCCTCCTCGCGGCGCTTCCGGCCGCGCTTCCCTCGGTTCCCGTGTTCTCGATGCCGCACGCGAGCGACCGAACGGCCGACATCCGCGCGGCGGGCGGCGACGTCGCGAAGGTCCTCGCGCTCGCGAAGAGCTTCGAGAGCGCGGGCGAGGAGGACGCGGCGCGCGCGGCGTACGAGCGCGTGCTCGAGATCGATCCGAAGCACGAGGGCGCGCACAAGGCGCTGCGCCACCACTTCTACGACGGGCGCTGGTTCACGACCTACGTCGAGCTCTACCAGCACAGGAAGAAGGAAGACGACGCGATGGCGAAGAAGGGCCTCGCGCGCTTCGAGGATCGCTGGGTGCCCGTCGCGGATCTGCCGCTGCTCCAGATCGGGTGGCGCAAGGACGACGCGCACGGCTGGGCAAGCCCGAAGACGCTCGCGCGCCTCGCGCACGAAAAGGAGATGCGGGAGAAGGGCTCTCAGCAACAAGACCTGACGTGGATCGCGCCCGAGGAGTTCGAGCGCTGGCGCAACCAGCAGTGGAAGTGCGACCAGAGCTGGCTCGACGTCGGCGATGCGAACGGCTTCCACTCCGAGATCGCGACGTGGTGGACCGCTCCGAGCACGCACTTCGTCGTGTACTCGACGTGCAATCGCGAGGACGTCGAATGGGCCAAGTGGTATGCCGACCACACGTTCGACGACCTGGTGCGCATCTTCGGCGTGAAGCCCGGCCTGAAGCGCAGCACGCTCGATCTGCTCGGTGAGAAGCGCAACCTCCCGGTCCTCGTCGTCTTCCGCAACATCGCGCAGTACAACCTGTTCGCGACCGGCGATCCGGCGACGCAAAGCGGGCCGACCGAGGTCGACGGCTTCTCGTCGCTGCACTACGCGTACTTCGCCGAAGCGTGGTTCGACACGACTTCGGCGCCGCCGCAGTACCACGGCGCGGGCGTCGCGTTCTGGGATCGCGCCGACGAGCGCCTGGCACCGTTCGGACAGCACTCGATCCGCCACGCGGCGGCGCAGTCGTTCGCCGAAGCGATCGATCCCACCTTCGAGCTCGGCGCGGACGACGGCGGACAATTCACGACCGCCGCGTTCTGGGGTCGCAAGCGCATCCCGAAGTGGCTGCGGTATGGCGCGGCGTCGTACGTCGAGCGCTACTTCCTCGACGCGACGGTCGCGGAGGGCGGCAACCCGCGCTGGTCGCGCGAGTGGGCGTTGCGGAACGTGAAGGAGCAAGGCGGGCTCGGCGCGCTCGACCTCGTATTCGCGTTCCGCCTGTCGCTCGACCAGATCGACGAGTCGACACGCCTCATCCACCGCGCGGGTCTGCTCGTGACGTACATCCTCGACGGAGAGGACGCCGCGGTGACGGCCGCGCACGAGAGCTGGAAGAAGGCCTTCGTCGGCGACGGCGACACGCAAGCGGCGAGCGCACAGCTGCAAGCCGCACTGAAGGCGAGCGAGGCGAAGATCAAGCAGTTCGCCGGGCTCTAAGCGCCCCTAACAGAATGCGTCGCCGCATCGCAGGCCGCAGCGAGCCGGGCGCGCGTTGCCTCGCGACGGTGCGCTTTCAGCCAGTTAACATGCCCCTCCGCGGCGCAGCGCTTCGATGCGCGAGTGTGCTCGACCGCCGTGAGGATCCGCATGCGCCGACTCGTCGCTCTCGCTCTCGCATTTCTGCCGGCGCCGCTCGGCGCGCTCGCGCAATCGCCGGCGCCGTCCGTGTGGCCCCACCAAGCATCGGATCTGCCCGCGGATCCGCGCATCCACTTCGGCGTGCTCGCGAACGGCATGCGCTGGGCGTGGATGGACAACGCCGAGCCGAAGAAGCGCTGCTACGTGCGGATGCACGTCGACGTGGGCAGCCTGGCCGAGGACGACTCCGAGCGCGGCTTGGCGCACTTCCTCGAGCACATGGCGTTCAACGGCAGCAAGAACCATCCGCCCGGCACGTTGATCCACTGGTTCCAGAAGCACGGGATGGACTTCGGCGCCGACACGAATGCGTCGACCGGGTACAGCCAGACCGTCTACGCGCTCGACCTGCCGGAGTCCGACGAAGCGACTCTGCGCGAAGGCTTGGCCGTGTTGCGCGATTTCGCCGACGGGCTCTTGCTCGAGCAGAAGGAGATCGACGCCGAGAAGGGTGTCGTCGACGCCGAGGAGCGCGAAGCGCAGTCGGCGTCGCGACGCGTGCGCGAAGCGTTCAACCGCCGCGTGCTGTCCGGCACGCGCATCGCCGATCGCGATCCGCTCGGCGTCGCGGCCACGCGCAGCACCTTCACGTCGGAGTCCGTGCGCGCGTTCTACGAGCGCTGGTACCGCCCCGACAACACGACGCTGGTGCTCGTCGGCGACTTGCAAGGCAAGGATCCGTTGCCGCTCGTCGAGCAGGCGTTCGCGAGTTGGAAGAAGCCCGCCGAGCCGCTGCGGCGCGAACCCGACGCCGGCAAGACCGACTTCGCGCAGCGCATCGTCGCGATCCACGAGCCGGAGCTGCCGGCGACGACGATCGTCGTGCAGAAGCTCGCGCCGTGGCGCGAGCGCAAGCTGACGCGCGCGCAGATCCTGGCCGAGCTGCCGCGCGCGTGCGCGCGCCGCATGATCAACCTGCGCTTCGCACAGCTGCAGAAGGCGATCGGCGCACCATTCTTGACCGCGTACGTCGGGGACGCCCACGATCGCGCCGAGGCAGGCGGCATCCGCGTCGTCGACAGCGACGAGCTCGTCATCCAGTGCCCGAAGGACATGTGGAAGGACGCGCTCGCGACGTGCGAGCGCGAGCTGCGCCGCGCGCTCGAGCACGGTTTCACCGAGTCCGAGGTCACGGAGACGAAGTTGGAGCTCGAGCGCAGCGTGGATCGCTCCGTCGAGCGCGAGAGCACGCGCCCGAGCTCGAGCTGGCTCGAAGCGATCCTCGGCGCGGCCGAGAGCGGGCTCGTGCCTTCGGCCGCCGCGACGCGCAGCGAAGTGCTGAAGCTCGCGGCGCGCGAGCTCGATGGCGAAGCGTGCCGCAAGGCGCTCCACGAGGCCTGGAGCCAAGGCACGCTCGTGATCACGGTGAGCGGTCCGCTCGACCTCGGACCGGAGGCCGAGAAGCTCATCCGCGAAGCGTACGAAGCGAGCGTCGAGAGGCCCGTCGAAGCCGCGCCGAAGTCGGACGCCGCGCTCGTGTGGGCCTACGCCTCCGACCCGCAGAAGTCGGGCAAGATCGCCGCGCGCGTCCACGACCCGGAGTTCGACGTGCACACGATCGCGTTCGACAACGGCGTGCGCGTGTACGTGAAGAAGACGGACTTCGAGGCGGGCCAGGTGCTCGCGTCCGTGCAGTTCGCGCGCGGCCGGCTCGATCTCACGCCCGAGCAGTTCCCGATCGGCTGGATGTCGGAGCACGTCGTCGAGGCGTGCGCGCTCGCCGCGCACTCGATCGACGACTTGCGCAAGCTTTCCGCCGGCAAGGACGTGAACCTGCGCTACCGCATGGTCTCCGATCAGTTCGAGCTCGCGGCGCCGACGACGCAGGCGGGCCTACAGCTCCAGTGTGAATGGATGTGCGCGCAACTGATGCACGCCGGCTGGCGCGAGGAAGGCCTGCGCGAGTTCAAGAAGCAGCTACCGCTGTACTACGAGTCGCTCGAGCACCAGCTCTCCGGTCCGCTGCAGACCGTCTTCTTGAAGGAGCTGTACTCCGGCGACAAGTCGCGCGGGATTCCGGCGCAGTCGGACGTCGAGGGACTGGACCTCGCCAAGTTGCGCGCTTGGCTCGAGCCGCACATGCGAACCGGCGCGCTCGATGTCGTGCTCGTCGGCGACCTCGACCTCGAGGCGACGGTCGAGATCGCCGCGCGCACGTTCGGGATGCTAGCGCCGCGCCGCGCGCTCGATCCGCGCACCGACCGGCGCAAGCCGGCCGAGATCGCGACTGGCCTGCGGCGGCGCTACGAGGTCGAGACGCAGGACGAGAAGGCACTCGTGTGGATCGTCTTTCCGACGACGGATGGACGCGATCTCGCGACGAAGCGCGCGCTGCGCTTCCTCGCCGGGACGATCTCCGACCACTTGCTCACCGAGTTGCGCGAGAAGCTCGGCGGCGCGTACTCGCCGAATGCGTCGGCTGCGACGAGCGACGCGATCCCCGGCGACGGCTACATCGCGATCGAGGTGACCGTCGACCCCGCGCACGTGGACACGATCGTCGAGAGCACGCTCGCGCTGACGGACAAGCTTGCGACGGACGGACCGACCAAGGAGGAGATCGATCGCTTGCGCGTGCCGGCCTTGAACCAGCTGCGCGACGCGCGGAGTGTGAACAGCTATTGGTGGAACGTGCTCACGCGCACGCACTCGCGCGACAACGTGTTCGAGGAGCTGCGCACGGAGCAGACGTGGCTGGAGAAAGTCGGCGTCGATGAGCTGGCGCCACTCGCGAAACGCTACTTGAAGCGCGAGCGCGCCAGCGTCGCGGTCGTGGTGCCGAAGGCGAAGAGCGCGACGGACGAGCCGAAGAAGAGCGAGTGACGCCCGTTCGTGCTGGGCGCGCCATGGCGCGCTTGCGTCAACGCGCGTTCTGCCAGCCGGGAAAGAACTCGTCCATGGCGGCGAGCCTCTCCTTCTCGCCCTTGACGACGCGCGCGTTGCGCAGGATTTCCGTGCGCTCCGCGCGCCGCTCGGCCGCGAGCGGCGGCGTCTTGTAGCTGTACGCGGCACGGTGCAGCGCGTCCTTGCCCTGCACGAGTCGCGCGATCTCGCCTTGGTCCTCGACGCCGGGAGCCGCGCGCAGCGTCCATTCGTAGAGCACGCTGCTCGCGTCCTCTTCGATCACCTTCCACTCCAGCTCTCCGCCGCGCTGCTTCATGATGTCCCGCAACTTCGACATGGTCGCCGTCGGCGGTTCGACCGGACGACGATCATCGAGTGCTTGGATCGTGATCATCTCGCGCCAGCCGGCGAGCGTTTGGCCCGCTGGTACGTACTCGGCGAGCGTTTGATGACCGTCGTCCTGGCCGTTCACGAGCGTCCAGCGCTCGCGATCGGGCAGGAACAGGGTCTCGAGATCGCGCGTCGTCGCGCACGCCGCGAACGTCGGAACGACGGCCAGGAGAACGAGCAGCAAGCGACGCAGCGGATACGACATGAGAGCTCCTCCGGTTCATTTTGCGCGGCGGGCGCCGCGCGATCCAGAGCACGTTCCAAGGTTGAAGGTCTTCATGCGCACGCACAACCCGGAACCTGCATCCACTCGCGAGATGCGAGACACAGTGAGCGGAGGCAACCGCAGCGGGTCCCCGCCGTTTAATGCACGTAGCACGGAGGACCGCGCTACGTGCTTAGTGCGCTTGCGCCTCGAGCCAGCGCTCCGCGTCGAGTGCCGCCATGCAGCCGGTGCCCGCCGCCGTGACGGCTTGGCGGTAGACCTTGTCCATCACGTCGCCGCACGCGAAGACGCCGGCGATGTTCGTGTGCGTGCCGCGCGACACCTTGATGTAGCCCTGCTCGTCCATGTCGATCTGGCCGCGGAAGATCTTCGAGTTCGGCTCGTGGCCGATCGCGATGAAGACGCCGTCGGCCGCGACCTCGGTCTTCTCGCCGCTCTGCGTGTCTTCGAGCACCGCGGCGCGCACGCGCTTCTTGTCCGGCAAGGACAGCACGCGGTCGAGCGTCTTGTTGAGCATCCAGTCGATCTTGGGATTGGCGCGCGCGCGATCGATCATGATCTTGCTCGCGCGGAAGTCCTCGCGCCGGTGGACGATCGTGACCGTATTGGCGAAGCGCGTGAGGTAGTTCGCCTCCTCCATCGCCGTGTCGCCGCCGCCGATGACGAGCACCTTCCGCTCCTTGAAGAACGCGCCATCGCACGTCGCGCACGCCGACACGCCGTGTCCCATCAGCTCGGTTTCGCTCGGTAGCCCGAGCAAACGGGCCCGCGCGCCCGTGGAGATGATCACCGAGCGCGCGCGGAACGTGTCGAAGTCGGTCTTCGCGACGAATGGACGCGCGGCGAAATCGACCTCGATGATCTGCTCGAATCGGACTTCGGTGCCGAAGCGCTCCGCCTGGCGCTGGAAGTCCTGCATCATGCGCGGGCCCATGATCCCATCGGGATAGCCCGGATAGTTCTCGACGTCGGTCGTGATCGTGAGCTGGCCGCCGGGCTGCAAACCTTGGAACAAGATCGGCTTCAGGTTGGCGCGCGCGGTGTAGATCGCCGCGGTGTAGCCCGCAGGACCCGAGCCGATGATGAGGACGTCGCGGACTTCGCTCATGGTGGATGGACCGCCGCCGCTTCAAGCGAGGGGGCCGACTAGTGTAGGCTCTCGCAACGCGAGGCAAAACCCTCGTGCACCTGCATGCCGGGACCTCGCGTGTTCACCATCGACGAAGCACGAGCGTTGATCTCGAAGGTCGAGCGGCACTTCACCGAGCTCGACGAGCTCAAGAAGCGCATGCGCACGCTGAACATCCGCATCAACGCACTCGAGATGATCTGGGGCGGCCAAGTCCACCGCGACGACAACCCCGATCACGGCGAGCTCGAGCACCATCTCGCGGAGATGAAGTCGACGCAGGAGCAGTTCGAGCGCCACACGAAGGCGATCACGAAGATCGGCGGACACGTGAAGAGCGTCGATCCTGCGCTCGTCGATTTCTACGGCGTGAAGGACGGCCGGCTGATCTTCTGGTGCTGGACACGCGGCGAATCGACGATCGCGCACTGGCACCACATCGACAAGGGCTTCGCGGAGCGGCAGCCGATTTGAGCGCGCTGTCCGCATGAGCCGTCCGCACTGCAGCCGTGGCCGGGCCGGATCGCCGTGACGCACGCCCCGGATGCCGCTGACGCGCACGCAATGACGCGCACGTGGGAGCCGCGACTCGTGGAGCTATGCCGCGGCGTGCGCGCGGAGGTGCGGCGCACGATCGCGAGCGCGATCGACCGCGGCGAGCTGCACACGCTCGCGACCGCCGTCGGACAAGGCGCCGGCGACGTCACGTACGGCATCGACGCCGCGTCGGAGCACGTGATCGATCGCTGGCTCGCGTCGACCGCGCGCGAGACGCCGCTGTCCTTGCTCACGGAGGACGCGGGCTGGCGGCACATGGGGCCGGACGGACGCGGCGGCGCGCGCGCGCTCGACGGCTTCGATCACGGCGGACCGCGCATCGTGATCGATCCGATCGACGGGACGCGCAACTTGATGACCGATCTGCGCGCGGCCTGGGTCGTGCTCGGCATGGCCGGCCCCGGCGCGACGACGCCACGCATGTCGGACCAGGCGTTCGGCGTCCTGTGCGAGATCCCCGACTCGCGCGCGAAATTCGGCCGCGTGCTCCACGCGGTGCGCGGCGAGCGCTGCCGAACGGCCTCCGACGAGCTCGACACCCACGACGACGGGCTCGAGCGCGAGCACGCGGTCGATGCGCACGCGCGCGTCGACCACGGCTACTTCCCGTTCTTCAAGTACATGGCGGACCTGCGGCCCGAGATCGCGCGCATCGAGGCCGATTTCTTCGCGCGCCTCGAGCGCGAAGAGCGCGCCGACGTCCGCAATTGCTACGACGACCAATACATCTCGAATGGCGGTCAGCTGGCGCTGCTCACGTTCGGCACGTACCGCATGATCGCGGACTTGCGCGCGGCGCTGGCGGAGCGTCGCGGACGTCCGACGCTGACCACGAAGCCGTACGACGTCGCCGGTGCGATCGTCGTGGCCGAAGCAGCCGGTTGCGTCGTGACGGACGCGCACGGCGGCGCGCTCGACTTTCCGATCGACGCGCACACGCCGGTCTCGTTCGTCGGCTGGGTGAACGAGGCCACGCGCGCGCGTTGCGAGAAGCACCTGCGCGCGGCGCTCGCGTCGGGATGACACGTCGCTGCGCACCGCGCCTCGTGGGCGTGCGCCGCCGCACACGCTCGTCAACCCCGGTCGCGCGCGACGTCGAACCGGCGCAGCATGGCGCCGCCGAAGAACAGCAGACCGGCATCGATCGCGAGTAGCACGCACCAACCCACCGCCAGCGCGAGCCACGTCGACAGCGTCTCGTCGCCCGACAGCGCGCGCACGCCGAAGTACGTTCCGACGGCCGGACCGCCGGCCAGCGCGAGCACGACGAGCAGCAGGAGCATGCGCAGCAGCATGAGCACGAGCGAGCGGCCCATGTGCTGCAACGCGCCTTCCTGTCCCGGTGTGTATTTCACGGGCGCGTACAAGAACACCGCGTTGTCGAGCGCCACCCACGCGAGCGTCGCGAGCGGCTGCCACGCGACGATGGCGAGCAACTCGACGTGGAACTGATCCGTGACGAGCGCGCGCCCGAGCACGGCGAGCGCGAGCACCCCCGAGACGAGCATGACTTCGGGCAGGATGTTCGCGAAGAAAATGAGCACCGGAGACGTCGGCCACGCTTTGATGCGCTCCATTTGCTCGAGGTCCTGGCGGAAGTCGAAGCGCAGCCCCGTGCACAGGTAGATCGTGCCCATGCCGGCGAGCACGAGCGCGCCGAAGATCGCCGCCTCGCGCGTCGGCTCCGAGAACATCGTCGTGATCACGAATGTCACGAGTGCCACGATCGTCGCGGACACGAGCAGCGCACCACGCGCCTTGCGCGCGATCGCCGTCAGCTTCAGCCATGCGATGGCACCGAACGCGCCGCGCCCGAAGAGCCACGGCAGGTTCCAGCCGAGCGCGCGGCGCGAGATCTCGCCTCCCGCCGCGCCCATGCCGCCGGTGCGAATGCGGTTCAAGCGCCGCGCGACGTCCGCCGACGTCGCGAGCGACAGCTCGCGGAAGTCGACCGGGATGCGTGCGCACAGCTCGAAGCCGATCACCGCGATTCCGACGCACACACAGAACCACGCCCAGAACGTCGCCGCGTCGGCCGCCATGATCATCGCCGCCCACGGCTTGAAGGGCAGGAGCAGCAAGCGCACGAGCGGCTCGCTCGCGAGCGAGTCCGCGTCGACTCCGATGCCGATGGCGCGGCGCAGCCAGCGATCGATGTGCACGTCCGACAGTGCGCCGGTCGCGATGACTCCGATCGCGGCGACGAGGACGATCGCGAGCACGAACGAGATCCCGCGCAGCGGCAAGCGCCGCGCGAGGCGCGCGAGGCGATTCTCCGCGTCACCGAGGAGCAGCGCCGTCGCTTGCCCGAGAATCGGCAACGACAGCATCGCGACGAGCACTCCGCTGAATCCGAAGAACCACACCGGCGTCCGCCGCGCGTACAACGCGCCGAACAGGATCCCGGCGAACAACGAGCGCAGGAAGTTGACGAGCAGGCGATACCGAACGAGGTCCGTGCGACGGATCGGCGCCGAGAACAAGCGCTCGATCTCTTCCTTGGGCAAGTACAGGCCGCGGTGATTGAACGCACCGATGATCGTCATCAACGCGAACAAGAGACCGCCGGCCTGCGGAATGATCAGCGGGTCCTTGGCCACGCTCGCGCTTCCCCGCCACCATGCGACGCGATCGCTGAAGAGCAGCGCCGACAGCCACGCGAGGATCAGCACGCCGCCGAGGATCGCGAAGATCCAGCCGCTGGGTCGCTTCATGCGCAGCAGCTGCTGGCGAACCGACGCTCGGATCTTCAGACGCACGAGCAGGTGCAGAGCCGAATGGACGAGCATCTGCGTCTACTGGCGCGTGGTGCGGCGAGGCGCGGCAGTGGCGACGCGCGCAAGGAGTGTGATCACGGCGCGCGCGGAACCCGGCGCGACGAAGGTCGGCCGGCGTGGGCACAGTCGAAGGCAAGCGTGCTTCAACGGACTACGACGGCGTGTTCTCGAGCGGCGACGCCCATTCGCCGCGCGCCCCTTCCGTCACCGCGAGGAAAATCTCTTCGAGGCTCGAGCCGTCGCGCGCCGCCAAACTCGAGCGCGCTTCGCGCAGCGTGCCGACGAACACCTTGCGGCCACGATCGAGGATCAGGATCCGGTGCGCGAGCTCTTCGATCAGCTCGAGCAAGTGCGAGGACAGGATCACCGCTGTGCCTTCGCGCGCGAGATCGCGAATCGCTTCCTTCGCCGCGCGGATCCCGCGCGGATCGAGACCCGAAAGAGGCTCGTCCATGAGTACGACGCCCGGCCGTGGGAGCCATGCGCCGCAAAACGCGAGCTTCTGCCGCATCCCGCGCGACAGCTCGCCGCCGAGCGCACGACGTTTTTCGACGAGCTCGAAACGCGCGAGCAGCAGGTCGGCGCGCGGCTTCCACTCCGCCACGCCGTACAAGGCCGCGGTGAAGCGCAAGTGCTCCTCGACGGTCAGGCTGTCGAACGGCTGCGGATCGTCGGGGATCCACGCCAAGTTCCGCTTCGCCCCGACTTCGTCGCTCGCGAGGTCGCGGCCGCAGATCGTCACGCGCCCGTGCTGCAACGGCAGGATGCCGGCGATCGAGCGCAGCGTCGTCGTCTTGCCGGCGCCATTCGGTCCGACCAGCCCGAGGATCTCGCCGCGCGCGACGGAGAACGACAAGTCGTTCACGGCGCGCATCTTTTCGTACTCCTTCGAGAAATGCTCGACCGCGAGCGCGGTCGGCGCGCTGGCGATCTCCTCCGGAGTTCCAGGTAACGGCTCGGCTTCCAGCATCGTTGCGGCTCGCGCGATGGACCGCGGCGCAGCCCGCCAGTAGAGCATTCGGTGACACGCGGCGCACCGTCGCGGGGCTCGCGCGACGTCGAGCGCCGCGCGAATCGCGAGGCGGAGTGCGCGGGCGTCCCGATCGACGCGACGGAAACGCGGCGCGTCCGGGCTATATGCCGAGCACGGCGCTCCGACACGCGACGAGTTGCGCCGGCCACTTTTTCGGCGGGCGGCGGGCGCTCATACTCCGCGCCGTGCATTCCTCCGAAAGGACAGCCACATGACGAACGAATCTTTTCCGTCCGACGTTTCTCGCCGCGGCTTCATCGCTGCCGGCGTCGTGAGCTCGGCGTACTTGATGGCAGCATCGGCGCAAGGCCAGTCGGGCGGCGCGGTGAGCGGCCGGCCTCAGGCGACCGACGCGGCGCAGGGCCCGTTCCGCCTCGAGCCCCTGCCGTTCAAGGAGGACGCGCTCGATCCCTACATCCAAGCGAAGACGATCGGCTTCCATTACGGCCGGCACCACAAGGGCTACGTCGACAAGCTCAACAAGCTGGTCGAGGGCAAGCGCTACGAGAAGATGAAGCTCGAGGAGGTCGTGCAGGCCTCCGCGAAGGAGCAAGCCGACGTCGCGGTGTTCAACAACGCCGCGCAAGCGTGGAACCACGCGTTCTATTGGCAGTGCCTCAAGGCGAACGGCGGCGGCGAACCGAGCGGGCGCATCGCGGACAAGATCAAGAGCGACTTCGGCAGCTACGGCGAGCTCAAGAAACAGCTCAGTGAAGCGGCGCTCAACCAGTTCGGCAGCGGCTGGGCGTGGCTCGTCGTCGAGGGCGGCAAGCTGCGCGTGCAGAAGACAGGCAACGCGGACACTCCGATCGCGCACGGCATCCGGCCGGTGCTGACGATCGACGTGTGGGAGCACGCCTACTACCTCGACTACCAGAATCGCCGCAATGAGTACGTCGCGGCGGTCATCGATCACTTGATCAATTGGGAGTTCGCGTCGGCCAATCTGGGCGCATAGCGCCCAGAT
>JBJXHG010000112.1:0-4203 GCA_046160865.1 Planctomycetota bacterium
TTTCAATCTGCGTCGCGAGGCGCACCTCAGGCCTCTCCACCACGCACTCGCCGACGGTCAGGCGCAGGCTGACCGAGGCGAGTTGCTCCCGGCTCCAATGTCGTCGCAGAGCGGACGATGGCGGCGATCCAGTGCTACTAGGTCGAGTTCGCTGGCGCGGGTCGCGATCCGACGGCCGCGCCTGTCTGCCGATTCAGCGTTCGAGCTGAGCGCGCTGACATCCAGCGCCGCGCATTCACTACGATCGCGCGTCACCATCGGCCCCGACGCAGATCCGCGCGAACAAAGGAACCTCGATGAAGCTCGGCTTTCTGTTCGTGTTGCTCGTCGTCGCCTGTCAGTCGTCCTCGCACGACGCTTCGAGCAGGCCGGGTTCGGCGACCTTGCGCGTCACGAAGCTGCGCACCGAGCATCTGGTCGAGCCACTCGGCATCGGCGAGCGCGCTCCGCACTTCGACTGGCGCCTCGAAGCCCTCGACGCGCAAGCGCGCGGCCTCGCGCAGCGCGGCTACCGCGTGCTCGTCGCGACGGACTCGGGGCTGCTCGAGCAGGACCGGGGCAACCTGTGGGATTCGGGCGAGGTCGCATCCTCCGACACGACCGAGATCGAGTACCGCGGCAAGCCGCTCGCGTCGAACCAGCGCGCGTTCTGGAAGGTGCGCGTCGTCGATGCGAGCGGCCATCCGTCTGCCTGGAGTTCGCCGGCGACCTTCACGACCGGCCTCTTCGACGCGGACGATTGGAAGGGCAAGTGGATCGGCTTCGACGCGCCCCTCGCGGCGAAGCCGAACGAGAGCTCGAGCTTCGACGGCGCGGAATGGATCTGGTTCGCCGGCGACGAGTCGGGCAACGCGCCCGCCGGCGAGCGCTGGTTCCGCGGGCACTGGGAGCTGCCGGCTGACGCGAAGCTCGCGAACGCGCGGCTATCGATCAGCGTCGACAACCACTTCGAGCTCTTCATCAATGGAGAGAAGATCGGCGAGAGCAATAAGGACATCGACGCCTGGCGACACGGCGCGCAGTTCGACGTCGGCGCGAAGTTGAGGTCCGGCGACAACCTCGTCGCCGTGCGCGCGACCAACGCGACGCAAGGCGCGGCCGGCGTGCTCGCGAAGCTGGAGATCGACGGGAACAGCTGGACCAGCGATGGGAGCTGGCGCGCGAGCGACCAGTCCTCGCCGAACTGGAGCAACCCTGAGTTCGACGATGCGAGTTGGGCCGCGGCGAGGAGCCTCGGCGCGCACGGCGCGGGGCCGTGGGGCAGAGTCGGAGTCCAACCGCTCGTGCTGCCGCCGCCGCGCTACCTGCGCAGGAACTTCGAGGCCGGATCCGACGTCACGCGTGCGACGCTGTTCGTCAGCGCGCTCGGGCTGGTGCAGGTCGAGATCGACGGCCGCCGCGTCGGCGACGACTTCTTCACGCCCGGCTGGACGGACTACGACAAGCGCGCCCTGTACCGCACCTACGATGTCACGTCGCTCGTCGCGAGCGGTGCGCATGCGATCGGCGTCACCGTGGCCGACGGCTGGTACGCGGGCTACGTCGGCTACGGCGGTCGCCGCAATCACTACGGCGACAAGACGCGCGCGCTCGTCCAGCTCGTGCTCGAGCACGAGGGCGGGAAGCAGAGCGTCGTCGTCAGCGATGCGAGCTGGAAGGCGTCGACCGGCGCGCTCGAAGCGGCGGACTTCTTGATGGGCGAGAGCTACGACGCGACGAAGGAGCTCGCGGACTGGAGCTCACCGGGTTTTGACGACTCGGCTTGGTCGGCGGTGGACGTCAGTGACTCGATCCAGGCCAAGGTCGAAGCGCACCCCGGTTTCGCCGTGCGCGAGATCCGCGTGTTCGAGCCGCGCGAAATGCGCGCGGTCGCGCCCGACACCTGGGTGCTCGACCTGGGGCAGAACATCGCCGGCGTCGCGCGACTCAAGATCAATGGCCAGCGCGGGCAGAAGATCGTGCTGCGTTACGCCGAGCGCTTGAATCCCGACGGCACGCTCTACACCACCAACCTGCGCGCGGCTCGCGCGACCGACACCTACGTCTGCAAGGGCGGCGGAACCGAGACGTGGGAGCCGCGCTTCACGTTCCACGGATTCCAGTACATCGAGGTCAGCGGCCTAGGCCGTCAACCCGTGCACGACACGGTCGTCGGCGTCGCGCTCTCGAGCGATACGCCGATCAGCGGGAGCTTCGAGACCTCGGATGCGATGGTCAATCGGCTCTACCTGAACACTTTGTGGACGCAGCTTGCGAACTTCATCGACGTGCCGACCGATTGTCCGCAGCGCGACGAGCGGCTCGGTTGGACCGGCGACGCGCAGGTCTACATCCGCACCGCGAACTTCATCGCCGACGCTCAGGCCTTCTACACCAAGTGGCTCGTCGACCTCGTCGACGCGCAGCGCGCCGACGGACAATTTCCGATGGTCGCACCGCTCAAGGTGGCGGAGGACGACGGTGGTCCGGCCTGGGCCGACGCCGGAGTGGTCTGCCCGTGGACCGTGTACGACGTGTACGGCGACCGGCGCTTGCTCGAGCGCCACTACGAATCGATGCGGCGCTTCGTCGAGTTCTGCGAGAGACGCAGCGTCAACTTGCTGCCGCCCGCCGAGTTTCACTGCTTTGGCGACTGGGTCGCGATCAACGCCGAAACGCCGAAGGAAGTGATCTTCGAGGCCTACTTCGCCGGCAGTGCGCGGCTCTTGGCGAAGAGCGCGGAAGCTCTCGGCAAGCATGACGACGCCGCGCGCTACGCGAAGCTCTACGAGGACGTGAAGCGCGCGTTCAACGGCGCCTACGTCGACGAGAGTGGCGTGGTGAAGGGCGACACGCAGTGCGCCTACGTGCTCGCGATCGCGTTCGATCTCGTCGACGGCGCGTTGCGCGAGAAGGTCGCGCAGCACCTGGTCGAGCGCATCGCCGAACGCGACTGGCACTTGTCGACCGGGTTCGTCGGCACGAAGGACTTGATGCTCGCGCTCGAGAAGATCGGGCGCAACGACGTCGCCTATCGACTGCTGTTCAACACGACCTTCCCGTCCTGGGGCTTCACGATCCAGAACGGCGCGACGAGCATCTGGGAGCGCTGGGACGGATGGACGCCGGACAAGGGCTTCCAGGACCCCGGCATGAATTCGTTCGCGCACTACTCGTTCGGCGCGGTGACGCAGTGGATGTTCGAGAACATCGGCGGCATCCGTCAGGACGCGCCGGGCTTTGCCAAGATCGTGTTGCGTCCAGAGCCGGGCGGCGAACTGCAGTGGGCCAAAGTCGGCTACGACTCCATCCGCGGCAGAATCGAGAGCGCGTGGAAGCTCGACGGCGACGCGCTCGTGCTCGAGGTCTCCGTTCCGCCGAACACCGGCGCGACGCTCTTCGTCCCGACGACCGAGGCGTCGTCGGTCACCGAGAGCGGAGCTCCGGCAGCGAGCGCACGGGGCGTGAAGTTCCTGCGCGCCGAGAGCGACGCGGCGGTCTTCGAGCTCCAGTCTGGCCGCTACCGCTTCGCCTGCAAGAAGCCCGTGCTGCGCCGCCTCGTCGTCGCGGCGAGGTGAGTTCCAGGTCACCTCCGGTCGATTTCGATGCAACGCTTTGCTCCGAACGAGTTGTCACGGCGTCGCGACGGACGTGGTGCGAGAACCGCGCTAGCATGCTCCACGGAGGAATCATGCCGGCCAAGTCGAAGAACGAGTTCATCTACGCGGGCATCCGAGGTCACGTCGTTGCGATTCGGACGAGTGACGGCGAGATCCACTGGTCGACGAAGTTGAAGAAGGGCAGTTCCTTCGTGCCGATCGTTCACGATGGGCAGAAGGTGTACGCGGCCTCCGGCGGCGAGATCACGTGTCTCGACGCCGCTTCCGGCGATGTGCTGTGGCGCAATCCGCTCAAGGGCTATGGGACGGGTTACGTCGCGCTCGCGGGTGCAGGCTTCCCCGTCAGCGCGGCTGCGGAGCAAGCGGCGCGCGCCGCGGTCGCGGCGGCGAGTGTGTAGCGGAGACGCGTCGGCTTCGTAACTGGTGTCGATCCGTGTCGTGCCACGCTGTCGCTGGCCAAGGACACGTGCTCCTGGGCTAGCCCGCATTTCTCACCACATCCTGCTGCGGTCGCGCCAACTCGCTTCGGTCGGCGTTGTTGCATCGGAATCGATCCTCGCTGACCTAGCAGGTCAGCTCCGGTCGATTCCGACGCAACGCCTTG
>JBJXHG010000113.1:0-30734 GCA_046160865.1 Planctomycetota bacterium
CTCGGCGGCGCCGCACTGCTGCGCAGCCACGCGAGCGCGAGCGCCGCCGCGACGAAGTCGAGCGCGGCGGCCGCGCGCAGAGCGCCGGAAAGACCCAGCGCGGGCATGAGCACGGCCGCCGCGAGCAGCGCGCCGCAGGCTGCGCCGAGCGTGTTCGCCGCGTAGAACGCCGATGTCGCGCGCGTCGTGTCGCTGTGTGCCGTGATCGCTATCCGCCCCATCAACGGAAACGTGGCGCCCATCGCGCAGGTCGGCGGCAGGAGGAATGCCGCGGCAACGAGCGCGCGCGACCACGTCCCGTCGACCGGGGCGACGAGCGCGAAGACGGCGGGCGATAGCGCGGCCCACACGCCGAGCCCCGCCTCGAGCGCGGCGAACAGCGCGACCGGGCGCCGCGCGCGGTGCGCGATGCGTCCGCACGCCCACGCGCCCGCGCCGAGCCCGAACATGAACATCGCGAGCACGATCGCGGCGCCGGCCGCGTCGCTTCCGAGCAAGCGTGCGAACAAGCGCGCCCATACCGTTTCGTACACGAGCGCCGCGACGCCGGTCGCGAAGAACACGAGGTTCGACTTGCGCATGCGGATTTCGCACGGGTCACAATAGTGGACCGTGACGCGCAGGACACCTGTCGAGCTTGCCGAACGAGGATCGGCGCCGTTCGCACGCGCGGGCGCGGTGGGGGTCGTGTGCGCACTCCCCGAGGAACTCGGCAGCTTGCGGGCGCGCGCGTCGGCGACGCTCGTGCGACACGGGCTCGAAATCTTCGCGCTCGACGAGCTCGCGCTCCCGGTGCTCGCGTGTGCGGGTGGAGTCGGAAAGGTCGCCGCCGCGCGCGCGAGTGCGCTGCTCGTCGCCGAAGGCGCCGACCGGGCGCTCCTCGTCGTCGGCACGTGCGGCGGTCTGCGTCAGAGCCTGGCGCCCGGCGCGCTCGTGCATTGCACGATCGCGGCGCAGGTGGATCTCGCCGTGCGCACCGGTCGCGAGGTGGCATCCGACGCCGAGCTGCGCGCCGCCTGGCGCGCGGTGGCGCCCGGAGTCGAAGGCTGGTTCCTCACGGCCGATCGTCCCGTGCTCTCGCTGTGGCGCAGGCTGCGGCTCGCGCGCGCATTCGCCGGCCCGTGCGTCGCCGACATGGAGTCGGCCGCGGCGGCCGTGGTCGCCCGTGCGGCGGGCGTCCCGTGGGCGGGTCTGCGCGCGGTGACGGACCGCGCGACCTGGCTCGGCGCGGCCGCGTTCCGCGCAAACTTCGGGACCCAGGCCGGCCGCGCAGCCGATACCGTCCCGGCCCTGCTCTCGGCGCTCCGCGCGCTGCGCTGAATTGTTCCGTCGGTAGGAATCCGTACCATGTCGCCCCTCCCGCTGGCCGACGACGTGACCTCGAGCCCCCTCGCCCCCCCGAGCGGCAGCGGACACTCCGCTCCGCTCCCACCCAGCCGGCTCGCGCAACTCGCACCTGCGGCGGAATGAGCAAGGGCGGCATCTTCCTGCGCCGGCACTTCGAGCCGGTCGTGCTCTCGGCCCAGGTCCTGATCGACCTGGCCGTCGTCCTGCTCTGTTGCTGGCTCGGGTACGAGCTCGGCGAACGGTTGGGCGGGATCCAGACCGAGCCGGGCGTCGTGCAGTCGCAGATGCGCCTGTACCAGGAGCTCTCGGCCCTGATCGCGGCCGTGTGCCTCGTGACGTTCCACGCGTTCGGGCTGTACAGCCCCGTGAAGAGCCTCCTCAACATGGAGGAGTTCAAGGCCGTCGCGAAGAGCACGGTCGTCTCGTTCCTCGTGCTGCAGTTCCTGTTGATCTTCCTGCGCAGCACGCGCCAGGACCCCGAGGGCACGATCTACGGGTGGCTCGTCCCGATCCACAAGCTGATCGACCTCGACATCAACGCGGCCACGATCTCGCGCCTGACGCTCTTCCTCACGTTCCTGCTGATCCTGTGCTCGATGACGGCGTCGCGTTTTGCGTCGTTCAAGGTGATCCAGCGGCTGCATCAGCGCGGCATCGGCAATCGCAACGTGCTCATCTACGGCTCGGGTGACACCGCACGGCACCTGCAGCGCAAGTTCATGCTCGTGCCGACGCTCGGGCTCAATCTCGTCGGCTTCGTCGACGACGATCCGGCGCGCACCGGCACTTCGATCGGACGGCTGCGCGTGCTCGGTACGTTCAAGGACCTCGAGCAACTCGTCGGCAGACACAAGGTGAGCGACGTCTTCGTCGCGATTCCCGAGGGCAGCGACGAGCGCGTGATGAACCTGATGGCGGAGCTCGAGCGGCTCGGCGTCGCGAGCCACATCGTGCCGCAGTTCTATCACCTGATGTCGTTCAAGGTGCGCATCGAGTCGCTCGATTCGATCCCGCTGATCACGCGCGCGCACAGTCGCCCGAGCGTGTTCAGCCAGCTCGGCAAGCGCGTGCTCGACGTCTCACTCTCGCTGCTCGTCCTGATCGTGTTCGCGCCGCTGTTCGTGCTCACCGCCATCTTGATCAAGCGCCAGTCGCCTGGGCCCGTGTTCTTCCTGCAGAACCGCGTCGGCAAGAACGGCAAGGCATTCCAGATGTACAAGTTCCGGACGATGCACGTGCACATGTCCGGCGACGCGCCGAAGCCGAGCTCGGGCGACGATCCACGCATCACGAGCATCGGGCGCTGGCTGCGGCGTTTCAGCCTCGACGAGCTGCCGCAGTTTTTCAATGTCTTGCTCGGCGACATGAGCATCGTCGGGCCGCGGCCGGAGATGCGTTTCATCGTCGATCAATACGGCCCGCTCGATCGCGAGCGGTTGCGCGTCAAGCCCGGCATCACGGGGCTGTGGCAGATCTCCTACGCGCGTCAGATGGCGATCCACGACAACCTGGACTACGACCTCTACTACATCGAGCACCAGTCGGTGCTGCTCGATCTCGTGATCATCGCGCTCACACTGTTCGCCGTCGTGAAGGGGACGGGCGCGTACTGATGTCGCACGCGCCGCGAGCGGTCCGCGGCGGAGCGCATTGGGCGCGAGCGTAGCTCCGATGCGCGTTCTGCACGTGATGGAGGCCACGATCGGCGGCACGCGCCGGCATCTCGGCGACGTCGTGCGCGGCGAGCTCGCCGCGGGCCTCGAGGTGCACGCCGCGGTGTCGAGCTTGCGTCAACCCGATTTCGAGCACGACATCTCGGCCCTCGAAGCGTGCGGCGCGCGCATCCTGCGCTTGCCGATGGTGCGAGCGCTCTCGCCGGCGCGCGACCTGGCGCACCTCCGCGCGCTCGCGCGCCATCTGGAACGCATCCAGCCCGACGTCGTGCACACGCACAGCAGCAAGGGCGGCGCGCTCGGCCGCGCCGCGTCGATCGCGACCGGCATCGGTGTGCGCGTGCACACGCCGCACACGTTCGCGTTCCTCTTCGACGCGATGTTCGGCGCCCTGAAGCGGCGCCTCTTCCGCGAGATCGAAGCGCATCTCGGCGCGCACACGCAAGCCGTAATCGCCGTGAGCGCCAGCGAAGCCGCGACGATCGCGCGCTCCGGCGTCGTCGACGCGGCGCGCGTGCGCGTGGTCGAGAACGGCATCGACCCGGCGCCGTTCTCCGACGCAGTGCCCGTCGCACGCACCGAACTCGGCGTGCCGAGCGGCGTGCCGCTCGCCGCGGTCGTCGGATTGCTCAACGTCGCGAAAGGGCAGGACCTCGCGCTGCGTGCGCTCGCGCTGCCGGGTCTCGAACGTCTGCACTTGCTCGTCGCCGGACACGGCGAGATGCGGGGCGAGCTCGAGGCGCTCGCGACGGAGCTCGGCGTCGCCGCGCGTGTGCGCTTCTTGGGCTACCGCACGGATGTCGCGAGCTTGCTCGCGGCGAGCGACTTCGTGCTCGTTCCGTCGCGCTGGGAGGGCATGCCGTACATCGTGCTCGAGGCGATGGCGAGCGCGCGTCCGGTGGTCGCGACGCCCGTCGATGGCGCGCGCGATCTCGTTGCGGACGGCGAGACCGGCTTCCTCGCTGCCGAGATCTCCGCCGGAGCGATCGCAGAAGCGTGCGGCAAGCTCCTCGCGTCCTCGGCGGCGACGCGCACGCGACTCGGCACGTCCGCGCGCGAGCGCATGATCGCGCGGCACAGTGCAGAGCGCATGGTCGCCGAGCTCGCGTCCGTCTACCGGAGCGTCGCATGAAAATCCTGCACGTGATCACGACGCTCGACGTCGGCGGCGCGGAGATGCACTTGCTCGCGCAGGTGCGCGGCCAGTGTGCGCGCGGCCACGTGGTGCACGTCGCGTACTTGAAGGGCCGAGGCACGCTGGCGCCGGATTTCCGCGCGGCGGGAGCTCGAAGCGTGGAGTGCCTGGGCTCGAGCGCGACCTTGCTGCCGCGTCTCATGGGACGCATGCGCGACGTCGACCTGACGCACAGCCACCTGCTGAAGGCCGACATGGCGTGCGCGCTCGCCGCACTGCTCTGCGGCCGTCGCAAGCGTTTGATCGCGAGCAAGCACAACGACGAGCAGGTGCTCAAGCGCGCTCTGGTGTCGCGCGTGCACGGTCTCTTGGGCAACGTGCCGGCGCGCACGATCGTGCTGTCGGATCACGTGGGCCGATTCATCGGCGAGCACGGTCGCGTGCGGCGCGACAAGATCGTGCGCATCTACTACGGCCTCGACCCGACGCCGTTCGAAGCGGCCGCGCGGATGCCGTCGAGCGAGCGCGACGCGCTGCGCGCGAGCTTCGGCTTCGCGCCGGGCGACCTCGTCTTCACGTGTGTCGCGCGCTTCGCGCCGCAGAAGGCGCACGACGTGCTCATCCGCGCGTTCGCGCGCGCTCTCGAGCAAGTCGGCACGCTGCGTCTGCTCTTGGTGGGCGACGATCCGTTCGGCGACGGACGAGAGCAGGCGGAAGCGGTCGCGCGCGCGCTGCCCGTCGGGGACCGCGTCGTGTTCGCCGGAATCCGGCGCGACGTGCCCGCGTTGCTCGCGGCCTCCGACGTGTTCGTGATGAGCTCGCTGTGGGAAGGCCTCGGCCTCGTGTTCCTCGAGTCGATGGCCACCGGCGTTCCCGTGTTGAGCACACAGGTGTCCGCGATTCCCGAGGTCGTGACCGAAGGCGTCACGGGCCGCTTGGTGCCGCCGAGCGACGTCGAAGCGCTCGCGGCGGCGATGGTGGCGTTCGCGAACGATCGGGATGCGCGCGTCCGCATGGGGCGCGCCGGGACGAGCGTCGTGCGCGAGCGCTTCGGGCTCGACCGCATGATCGAGGAAACCCTGTGCGTGTACGGCGACGTGCTCGGCGCCGGACCACGCGCGGCGCCTTGAGCAATCGCCGGGCTTCGGTCAACATGAGCGTGCCGTGCGCGTGCCGCTCTACCAGGTCGACGCTTTCACCGAGGTTCCGTTCCGCGGCAATCCGGCCGCCGTGTGCTTGCTCGCATCCGCGCGCGACGAAGCGTGGATGCAGGCCGTCGCGGCCGAGATGAACTTGTCCGAGACCGCGTTCTTGCATCCCCAATCCGGTTCAGCGGTCGGTGCGTGGAGCTTGCGCTGGTTCACGCCGACGTGCGAGGTCGCGCTGTGCGGACACGCCACGCTCGCGGCGGCACACGTGCTGTGGGAGACGGAGCGGCTGCCGCGCGAGTGCGTCGCCGAGTTCGACACGAAGAGCGGCCGGCTTACCGCGACCGCGCGCGACGGCGAGATCGAGCTCGATTTCCCGGCGAAGCGCGTCGCCGCGTGCGAGGTGCCCGCTGGCCTCGCGGCAGCCCTTGGTGTCGAGGCGCGTGCGGTGGCGAAGAGTCAGTTCGACTACTTGATCGAGATCGAGAGCGCAGCGGCTCTGCGCGAGCTGCGTCCGGACTTCGCGCGCCTCGCGCGCGTCCCCGTGCGCGGTGTCATCGTCACCGCGCGTTCGGATGATCCGCGCTACGACTTCTTGTCGCGCTTCTTCGCGCCTGCTGCGGGCATCAACGAGGACCCGGTGACCGGTTCCGCGCACTGCAGTCTTGCGCCGTATTGGGCCGAGCGGCTCGGTAAGACGAGCCTGTCGGGCTACCAGGTGTCGGCTCGCGGCGGGGCCGTGCGTACGCAGGTGGTCGGCGAGCGCGTGCTCTTGTGCGGCCGTGCGGTGACGGTGCTCACGGGCGAGCTGCGCGCCTAGCGCATGCGCGGAGCGCGCCTTGCGCGCGCAGCGCCCGCGTGCGGCGCGTTCTCGCGTCGCACGCATGAAACGACGGCGGGGACCCGTTGCAGCTGCCTCGCGCTTTGCTGTGACGTGCAGTTTGCCTGCGCGCTTCATCTGCGGTGTGCGCGGTTGCGAGCGTGCGGGTTGCGACAAGCCGTCAAGCTCTCGTCGACGGCGTGACCCAACTCGCAATCGCGCCGAGGCAATCGTGCACCAACGGCAACCTTCACGGTCCAGCCGAGCGTTCGCAGCCGACAGGGGGCCCCGCCGTTTGAAGCGCTTCGCGCGCAAGGCGCGCTTCGCGCATGTGGCGCGAGGTCGCGCCACACGCTCTCCAGTCACCTCCGCGAGCGCGCCGATACCGGCCGCGGTCCGACCACAGTCCGACCGCACCGAGATCCGAACCTTGATCCCGCTCCCGCCGCCCGCAACCCCGACGTACTTGCCGCGCGGCCCGGATCGGCGCGCGACCCCGACCGCACGCCTGTCGTTCTACTCGGTCGCGCGCGGCCGGCGCGTCGGAGTGCGGCGAGAGGAGGAGGCCGAGGGCGCGTTCGTCGACCGCTACGGCACGCGCTTGTTCGCGATCTTGATGTGGATCGCGCTCATGAACGTCGCCGACAGCTTCTTCACGCTGGTGCACTTGCAGAGCGGCGGCACGGAGATGAATCCCGTCGCCGACATGCTGCTCCTCGCGGGACGGACGGAATTCGTCGTGCTGAAGTCCGCACTGATCGGTCTCGCGCTGCTCGTCCTGTGCGTGCACAAGAACTTCGCCTTGGCGCGCATCGGGCTGTGGGTCGCGGCCGGAGCGTACACGCTGCTCTGCGCGTACCACCTCGCGCTCTTCGGCGTCTGATCCGGCCGCGCGCGTCGCTGGAGATGCCCGCTCGGCGTGCGTAGACTGCACAGCGTCGCTCTTCGCTCGAGCTCCACTTTGCGCATCGCCCGCGTCTTGACCCGGCTCAACCTCGGCGGACCTGCGCGGCAGGCGCTGGCCTCCGATCCCGTGCTCGTCGCACGGGGCCATGCCGTGCGGATCTTCGCCGGCACTCCGTCGGCTGCGGAGGGCGATCTCTTCCGCGCGTTCGAGGCGGCCGGGCTCGATGTCGTGCGCGTGCCGGGTCTGGCGCGCGGGCTCTCGTTCACGGGCGACGTGCGCGCGCTGGCAACGTTGAAGCGCGGCCTGCGCGAGTTCGTGCCCGACGTCGTGCACACGCACGCGTCCAAGGCCGGCGCGCTCGGGCGGCGCGCGGCGCGCGTCGTGCCGCGCGCGGCGCGCGTGCACACCTTCCACGGTCATGTGTTGGACGGCTACTTCCCGCCGTTCATTTCGAACGGCATCGCCGCGCTGGAGCGGCGGCTCGCGCGCTCGACCGACCGTATCGTCGCGGTCTCCCACGCGACGGCGGACGACCTCTTGCGCCACGGCATCCTGCCCGACGAACGGCGGCTCGTCGTCGTGCCCCCCGGCGTCGACCTCACGCCGCTGCTCGCGATCCCGGCGCGCACCGTGCCGTCGACCGGAGCTGTGCGCGAGCTCCTCGGAGCGCAGCCCGAGGACTTCGTCGTCGGCGTCGTCGGCCGGTTGGCCGAGGTCAAGCGTCCGCTCGTCGCGCTCGACGTGTTCGAGCTGCTCGCGCCGCGCTATCCGCGCTTGCACGTCGTCTTCATCGGAGACGGCAGCGAGCGCGGCGCGCTCGAGCGGCGCATCGGCGCGTACGCGGAGCCGGTGCGTGCGCGCGCCCACTTGATCGGTGCGCGCACGGACATGCCGAGCGTGCTGGCGGATCTCGACGCGGTACTCCTCACGTCGCGCACCGAAGGACTGCCGATCGCATTGATCGAAGCCGGAGCCGCCGCGCGTCCCGTCGTCGCGATGGACGTGGGCGGCGTGGCCGAGATCGTCGCGCACGAGCGCACCGGTTGGCTCGGGAAGACGGCTGACGATCTCGCGTTCGGATTGGCGCAGCTTCTCGATGACGCGCGGATCGGACCCGCGCTGGGCTTGCGCGCGCGCATCCGCGTCGAGAGCCGACACAGTGCGACCGCGCTGGCGGATCGCCTGGTCGAGCTCTACTCCGTCGTCGTCGAGGAGAAGCGATGCGCCTCTTGATGGTTTCGGGCGATCGGCAGGTGGTGGTCGGCGAGAAGGGGCCGTTCCACGCGATGCTGAAGGAGTTCTCGCGACACTTCGAGCGCATCGACGTGCTGTGCCCACGCCCCGATCGGCCGGTGAGCGTGCGCACGATCTACGAGCACGTGCACTTCCACCCCGCCGACTGCGGACGCTCGCAGATGCCGGCGTACATCGTGCGCAAGGGCGGCGAGCTGATCGCCGAGCACGGAGCCGAGCTGATCGTCAGCCACGACTACGGTTGGTTCTACAACGGCATCGGTGCTGCGCGGCTCTCGCGCAAGAGCGGCGTGCCGTACGTGTCGGAGATCCACCACGTGCCCGGTCATCCGGTCGCGGCGGATTGGCGTGAGCGTTTCGACCGGCGCATCGCGAAGCGCTACATCCGTTGGGCCACGCCGCGCGTCGTCGCGTTCCGCGTCGTCAACGCGAGCGAGATGCCACAGCTGCTCGAGCGTTGGGGCGTGCCACGCGAGAAGATCGCAGTCCTGCCCTCGCTGTACGTCGATCTCCAAGTGTTTCGTCCGAGCACGGCGGCTCACGGGTTCGATCAAGACGTGTTGTTCGTCGGCCGCATGGTGGCGAACAAAGGGCTCCTGCGCATCGCCGACGCGCTCGCGCGTCTCGCGGCGTCCGGTCGTCCGACGAGCGCGCTGTTCGTCGGCAAAGGACCGTTCGCCGCGAAGCTGCGCGAGCGCGTGAAAAAGCGCGGGCTCACCGGTGTGCGCTTCGTCGAGTGGGTCGAATCGCCGCGCGAGCTCGCCGAGATCTACCGCAGGAGCCGCGTGTGCGTGTGTGCGTCGACGTGCGAGGGCGGACCGCGCTTCACCGTCGAGGCCATGGCGTGCGGCACGCCGGTCGTGAGCACGCCCGTGGGCGTGATGAGCGAGTTGCTCGAGTCCGGCGAGCGCGGGAGACTCTGCGGCTTCGACGTCGCGAGCTTGGCGGACGCGCTCGCGTTCGTGCTGTCGGACGAGGAGCGCCGCCGCGCGCTGGGGGACGCGGGCGCGCGCGAGGCGCGGCGGTTCGAGTACGCGCGCACGATCCAAACCTATGCCGACGGTCTGATCGCGCTCTCCGAGAAGCACTCGGCGTGAAGCTGCTGTTCCTCACGCAAGTGATCGACGCGAACGACGCCGTGCTCGGCTTCGTGCCGCGCTGGATCCAAGGCCTGGCGCGGCGATGCGAGCGCGTGCGAGTCGTCGCGCTCGAGGCCGGCGACACGTCGACGTTGCCCGCGAACGTCGACGTGCGCATCGTGGGCCGGCGCGGGACGCTTTCACGCTGGTGGCGCTACCGAGGCTTCTTGCGGGAAGCGTTCGAGGAGGACGGCTTCGACGCCTGTCTCGCGCACATGGTGCCGCGCTACGCGTTGCTCGCGGCCGGACCGGCGCAACGTGCGGGTGCGCGCAACTATCTGTGGTACACGCACGCCGCGGTCGATGCGCGCTTGCGACGGGCGGTCCGCAAGGTCGAGAAGGTTTTTACCGCGAGTCCCGAGTCGTTGCGTGTCGATACCGGGCGTCGAGTCGTCACAGGTCATGGCATCGACCTGGACCACTTCGATCGTCGAGATGAGTTGCCGGAGCAGCCGGCGCGCCTGTTGGCAGTAGGGCGTCTGACACCCGCGAAGGATCCGCTCACGGTTCTCGCGGCGGTCAGCGTCTTGGTTCACCGCGGGTTCGATCTCCATCTCGACCTCGTCGGCGCGGGTTTGACGGAAGGGGACAGGCAGTACATGCGGACGATCGAAGCAGCGATCGAAGTCGGGGGTGTGCGCGAGCGCATCCACGCTTGGGGCAGCGTGCCCTACCGCGACGTGCCACGCTGGTATGCGCGTTCGACGGCCGTCGTCAACGCGAGCCTCACCGGCAGCCTCGACAAGGTCGTGCTCGAGGCGATGGCGTCGCGCCGTCCCGTCGTGTCGTGCAACCCCGCTGCGAGCGCGGTGCTCGCCCGCGTAGGAGACGATGGCCGCGCGCTCACCTTCGAAGCCGGCCGCGCCGCCGATCTCGCCGATCGGTTGCAGGGCCTCCTCGAGATGTCGCGCGCGCGGCGCGCGGACCTCGGGTCGCGGCTGCGGGAACTCGTCGCGCGCGAGCACGAAGTCGATGCCTTGATGGATCGGCTGTGCGCCGAGATGGGTGGTGCTCGATGACGATGGTTTCGGTTGTGATCCCCTCGTGGAACACGCGTGAACTTCTGCGCACCTGTTTGGAGTCCCTGAAGACGACGCTGCCGTACTCCTCGGAAGTGATCGTCGTCGACAACGGCAGCACGGATGGCTCCGCGCGCATGGTCGCGGAAGATTTTCAGCACGTGCGACTGATCCGCAACGCGAACAACATGGGGTTCGCGCACGCGACGAACCAGGGCGTCGAGAGCGCGCGCGGCGCGTACGTGCTCTTCCTCGCGACCGACACCGTCGTCGTTGGCAACGCGGTGAAGAACATGCTCGGGTTCCTCGAGCACAACTTGCGTTACGGAGCCGTCGCGCCGCAGCTCTTGAATGCGGACGGCACGACACAGCGCGCGCACATGCGCTTCCCGCGCTTGATCACGCTCCTGTGCGTCGGCACACCGTTCGAACGTTGGTTCCCGCAGAACCGCGAGGTGCGGCGCTACTACGCGCGCGACTTCGACTACGACCTGGACAGCGACGTCGAGCAGCCGCCCGCGACGTGCCTGCTCATGCGGCGCAAGGCCTTGAAGAAGTCGAAGCCGCTCGACGAGGACCTGTGGCTCTTCTTCAACGACGTCGACCTGTGCAAGCGCCTGTGGCGCGCGGGTTGGCGCATCGCGTATCTCGCCGGCTCGCAGGTCGTCCACTACGGCGGCATGAGCACGCGACAGTTCGCGAACTACGCGCCCGAGTGGCACAAGAACCGGCTCGCGTACTTCCGCAAGCACAATGGACGCGCGGCCGGTTGGCTCGTGAAGCTCTCGGTCGCGTGGAATGTCGCCGACCATTGTGTCCGCGAGTACTGGCGCCGCGCGCACGGCATGGACGAAGAGCCGCTGTGGCCGGTGTGGAGCACGTTCTCGACGTTTTTGCGGCGCTGAGCCACTCGCGTCCGCGTCGCGCGAAGCGCGACGTTGACGCGAGTGGCGAACGAATCGGTGCGGCCCCCGCCGCGCGCACCGCGCGCGGCGCTGCCTCGGTGACTGCAGCGACGTCGACTCCACCGTCCGGTGCTTCGTCGCGCTCTCGTCTCTCCGATTGATCCTCCGACCCCGGAGCCCCAAGATCCTCGAATGCCCTCCGTGTCGTTCCGTCCGGTCCGCGAGGAGATCGCGGAGCCGCTGCGCCGCACGTTGACGTGGCTCGCGGGCTTGCGCGACGCGCGCGGCCGCATCGTGTGCCCCGAGCACAAGCTCGAGCACACCGGCAAGAGCGCGTACGCGATCGTGCTCGCGCGCGAGCTCTCCGCGCTCGATCCGCAGCGCGACGGCGACTTCTTGCGGCGGCTCGCGCGCGAGCAAGCGCAGCGGCTCGTCGACAACCTCGTGCGCGAAGGCGACAGCCCGTGCCACACGTTCAGGCCCGGGCGTCACGATCCCTTCAATTGCAGCAACGCGGTGATCGACGGCGGTGCGTGCAGCGATGCGCTCGCGACCCTCGTGCGCGACGCGGGCGGCGAGCTCGACGCCGACGAGCGCGAGCGTTTCCAAGCTGCGAGCGTGCTGCACGCGCGCACCTACTTGCGCTACGCGGTGCTCGACAAGGGCATTCCGGCGCAGCGCGCCTGGGGGCTCACGGGACTCGCAGCGGCGGCACAGCTCGCGCGCGATCCAGAGCTCGAGCGCGCGGCGATCGAAGCCGTCGGTGTGCTCGAAGCGATCCAGAACGAAGACGGCAGCTTTCCGTACCACCCGCTCGAGTGGGGTGCGGAGCACGCCGGCGCGAGCGACGTCTCGGCGTTCTATCAATCGCGCGTCACGGGCTTCACGTGCTACGCGCTCGAGCGGCTCGGCCGCGCGCCGACCGACGAGCTCTTCCGCGGGCCGCTCGTGCGCGGTCTCGAGTTCGTGCTCGCGCTCGCGGGCCCAGACGGCATCAAGTGTGGGCTCGTCGAAGCGAAGCCTTGGTACTGGGGCGCGAGCTACGAGGTCGCGAGTCATCCGTTCGACGTCCACGCGCTCGCGTGCGGTTGGCAGCACTTCCGGAAGCGCGCGTACGCCGTCGCGGCGCGGCGCGCATTCGAAGCCTGGGTCGAGCACCTGCGCCCCGACGGACGCCCGTCCAGTCACAAGGGCGGTCCGGACCGCGGGCGCAGCTACCAGTGTCCGCTCTTCTGGTCCGCGCACGCGGCGTGGATCGCGCGTGCGGCGCGCGTGCTCGACGAGCAGTGGGACGGGCCCGCGGACGATGCACTCGCGGACGAGGCGATCGATCTTTCGGTGCGCTGGTTCCCGAACGCACAGCTCGCGCGGCTCGACGACGGGCGCGTCGCGGCGTGGATCCGCGGCGCGCGCCCCGCCGTCAACGTGCACCACGGCAGCCCGCACGGCGCTGGGCTCCTGCGCGTGTACGACCGCCGCGAGCGCACGGACGTGCTCGCGCGCGTGCGCATGTCGGGCGTCGACGAGGGCGAGTGGTCCGGTCGTGCGGGCACGTCGTCGTGGCTGCGCGGCTGGCGCTCCGGACGCGCGGCGTTGCGCTTCTCGGCCTGGCTCGCGCGCGTGCACGCGCGCGCCGGACGCAAGTGGGACGCGCTGCGCGTACCGGTCGACGTGTTCCGGCGCGGAGTGCTCGCGTTCGGTTCGCCATCGGTGTCGAGCGCGTTCGATCTGCGGCCAGAAGTCGAGGTGTGGGCGGACGGCGTGCGTCTCGAGTCCGTGCTGGCGCACCGTGACGGTTCGCCGGTGGCAGGCAGCGCACTGTCGCGCACGTTCACGCTCGACGGCGACGGATTGCTCGTGCGCGAGGAGCTCGCGCGGGCGGGCAACGCGCGTGGCGTGTCGTACCGCATGCCGGCGCGTGCGCGCGCGATCGAGTCGAGCGCAGGGCACGCGAGCTATCGATTGGGGGCCGGGACGACAGCTCGCCCTTCCGCTCGCCCGACGTAAACTCCAAGATCGCCCGCCACACCCGATGAGCGCAGACACTTCCAAACCGCGACCCGTGGCGCTCGTTCTCGCAAGCGCGCTCTCCGCGGCGGCGGTGGGCACGGTGCTGTTCGGGACGATCGACGCCTTCGTCGCCGCACGCTCGACGCAGATCTCCGTCCTGGCCTTCCTCGGCTGCTGGGCGGCGACCCTGCTCACGTACTCGGCGATCTGGATCCCGCTGTGCGCGACGATCGCGCTCGTGCTCGCGCCGATGCTCGTGCGGCGCGGCGTCGCGGACGCGCGCGCGCGGATGATCTCGGTCGCCATCGCGCTCGGTCTGTTCTGCGAGATCTATTGGTGGACGCGGCCGTACGTCTTCTACGGACGCTCGTCCGTCTCGATCGAGCGCATCGGCGCGGCCGCGTGCATGGCGATCGCGTCACTGCTCGTCGCCGCCGTGCTGGTGCGCCTCGTGCGCGACCAACTGCCGCGCTACGCGGCGATCGCGGCGTTCGTGATGGTGGGCGCGTGGGTCGGCGGCGCGGCGTACCTCGTGCTCCACGGCAATGCGATCGCCGCGCGCGGAACGATCCACGAACGCAACCGCGAGCTACCGAACGTGCTGCTCGTGATCGTCGACGCGCTGCGGCAAGACGTGCTCGGCTGCTACGGCCATGCGCGCGTGAAGACGCCCGCGATCGACGCGCTCGCACGGCGCGGCGTCGTGTTCGAGAACGCGTTCGTGCAAGCGCCGTTCACGTGGACGAGCTTCGGCTCGCTCTTGACGGGCAAGTACCCGCGCCGTCACGGTCTGATCAAGATGGCGCCCGGCGAGCGCATGGAGCCGAACGTCACGTTGCCCTATCACCTCAAGACGGCGACGAAGCGCGATGGCACGGCGCTGACGGGCGACGACGTGCTCGCCGCGAGCTTCCACACCGGCACGCTGTCCGAGGGCTCGGGCCTCTTGCGTGGCTTCGACATGCTGTTCGAGGCGACGGCCGGCCACGAGCTCGTCGTGCTCGACGATCCGTGGAGCGTCTTCCGCGCGCACCTCTTGCTGTCGATCTTCCGCCAGAAGATCAACCAGCGCTTCGACTCCGGGATCGTCGCGTCGGCAGCGCGGCGCTGGCTCGAGGCGAGCGCACGGAAGCGCTTCGTCGCGATGGTGCACTTGTACTCGACGCACACCCCGTACGACCCGCCGGACGAGTTCCGGCGCATGTACTGCGATCCGAATTACACCGGCCCGGTGAAGGCGTTCTATGCGCAGCACCGCGAGCTGATCGAGGACGGTGCGTACACGCCGACGGAAGCGGACGTCGCGCAGATCCAGAACCTCTACTACGCCGGCGTCACGCAAGCCGACCGGTTGATCGGCGAGCTCGTGGGCGACCTCGAGCGCGCGGGCGTGCTCGACGACACGCTCGTGATCGTCACGTCGGACCACGGCGAGTCTCTCGGCGAGCAAGGCCTCTGGGAGCACAACCACATGGCGCAGACGAACCTGCGCGTTCCGCTCGTGATGTCGTGGCCGCCGAAACTGCCGGCGAACACGCGCGTGAAGGCGCTGGTCGATCAAATCGACGTCTTCCCGACGACCTGCGAACTCGCCGGGCTGGAGCTGCCGGCGGCGGCGACCGCGCGCGACCACGTCGACGGTGCGAGCCTCTTGCCGCTCGTGCGCGGCGAGGTGGAGCGCGTGCGGCGCTACTCGTTCGCGGAGAACGGTACGCACTCGTCGATCCAGGACGAGCGCTGGAAGCTCGTGATCCGGCGGCGCTACCTGCGCGCGAAGGACGCAGCGAGCGCGGTGGACTGCTGGAAGAAGTCGTTCGATCGCGAGGGCGAGCAGCCGGTGCTCTACGACTTGATCGCAGACCCATCCGAGACGCGCGACCGATCGCGCGCGGAGCCGGAGACTGCGGAAGCGCTCTTCCGCGCGCTGTACGACTGGAGCAGCGCGCTGCCGATCGCGACGGAGAAGAACGTGCTCTCGCACCGCGATGAGCAGACGCGACAGAACCTGACGAACCTCGGGTACACGGGCGATGGCGTCGGTGGCGACGACGACGAGGAGGACCCGTGCGCAGCCGAGGGCGCCGCGTCGGCGGGAGGCCGGTGACCGCGATCGATCTCGTGCTCATCGCGAACGCGCGCATGCCGAGCCAGCGCGCGCAGTCGCTGCAGGTGGTGCAGATGGCCGCGGCGTTCGCGCGCGCGGGCGCGTCCACGCTGCTCCTGCACGCCGCACGCAAGCGGACCCCCGCGCTACCGGAAGGGGTGACGCTCTTCGATCACTACGGCATCCCGCCGGGACCGCGTCCATCGATCGAAGCCGTCGCCTGCGTCGACTGGATCGACCGCGTGCCGCGCTTGTTCCAGTACGTGCCGGCGCGTCTGCAGGAGCAGTCGTTCTCGCGCAACGCCGCGCTCCGCACGCAACGCGAGACCGGCGCGCGCGTGCTGTCGCGCGAGATCGAGGCCGCCGTGCGCTCGATCCGCGCCGGCCATCCGGCGGTGTTCCTCGAGATCCACCGCGTGCCGCACGGCCGCCTGCGCCGGAAGTGGCTGCTCGAGGCTGCGGCGAAAGCGCACGGACTCATCGCGATCTCGGGTGGGGTGCGCGACGACCTCATCGAGCTCGGCGTCGACGCTGCGCGCGTCCTCGTCGAGCACGACGGCTTCGAAGCGAGTCGCTTCGAGCACCGCGCAGCACGCGATGTAGCGCGCGCGACGCTCGCGCTACCGAAAGACGTGCCGCTCGCGGTCTACACCGGCGGATTGCTCGAGTGGAAGGGCGTCGATCTCGTCGTCGAGGCTGCGCGTTCGCTCGCCGACGTGTACTTCGTGATCGCGGGCGGGATGGACGCCGACGTGAAGCGGTTGCGGCAGAAGGCGGGCGGGCTCGCGAACGTGCGCATCGACGGCTTCCAGCCGCCGGAGCGCGTTCCGCTCTATCTCGCGGCTGGTGACGTCGGTCTCGTGCCGAATCGATCGAAGCCGGCGATCAGCGCACGCTACACGTCGCCCTTGAAAGTGTTCGAGGCGATGGCCGTCGGCTTGCCACTCGTTGCGAGCGATGTCCCGAGCTTGCGCGAGCTGTTGACGCACGAGGACGACGCGTTGCTCGTTGCGCCCGATGACTCGGCCGCGCTCGCGGCCGGCGTGCGGCGCTTGATGAGCGACGCGGTGTTGCGCGCCCGGCTCGGCCAGAAGCTCGGCCTCCGCGCGCGCCATTTCACCTGGGACGCGCGCGCGCGCCGGATCCTGGACTGGATGTCGTGAGCTATTGCGCTCAGCCCAGGATCGTACGCACGCGCTTCGCGTAGCGTGCTTCGAACGCAGGGCGCTCGAGCTCGACCTTCTTGCGCAGCGTCGGATCCTTGAGCTCGCGTCGCGTCGACGTCGTGTAGTGCGCCGCGAGGTCGCGCGCGTCGATGCCGCCGTGATACGCGCGATCGAAGCCGGCGAGTGCGCGGTAGTAGCCCTCTTGGCCCGCGACCTTGCGCGCGCCCTCGACGAGTCCCGCGACGACCTCGGCACGCTGCGCGGAGTTCCACGTCGGCCAGCGCGCGAGCCGCGCGCCCCAATCGTCGAGGAACGGCCCGAGCGGCAGCAAGAGGTCGGGGTGCTGGCGCAAGTGCTTCACTTGGCGCAGCGGGTAGTGGCGGTGGCCTTCCGGTGCGAGGAGCTCGCGATAGAGCGCGCCGGCGCGCAGGTACGCGCCGCCGTACCGCGCTCCGTTCTCGCGCGCGAGATCGCCGAAGCGTGCACGCGCGTCGGTCGCGAACGCGCGGCCGCCCTTCGCGTCGAGCGCCTGCAAGATGTCGCCGGCGTTGTGCGTGAGGATCGTCGCGACGTTCAACAGCTCGACTTCGCGACCGCGCGCGCGCACGAGGACGTCGAACGCGAGCGCTGCGCGAGACAGCTCCGCGTCGATCGCATGCTCGAGCTCGGCGGCACCGCTCGCGTCGCCGGCCGCGAGATGCGCGAGCAAGCCGCCGCACAACACGGAGAGACGCTCGCCGTCGTGACCCGAAACGGCGCCGACGCCATCCACGTCGACGATGCGCGCGCTCACCGGGCGGATGTCCCACCGCGCGAGCTCGAGCGCCAGCGCGCGCATGCGTTCGCGGTCGGCGGCGGGCATCTCTTCGAACCACAGCGCGTGGCGGATCTTCGTGTCGACGTCGGTCGGCACATACGTCGCGACGCTCGCGAAGTGGGCCGCGAGACAGAGCGCGAAGTAGTCCGTCCGCTGCTCCGAGGTCGGCGTCTTGCTCGCTTCGAGCAGATCACCGGCGAGCAAGCACGACCACCAGCCCAGCGGGTGGAATGCGAGGCTGTGGAGGCGCGTGCCGTCGCGCGGCGGCAAGCTCGCCGCGAGCGGATGCGCGCCGTCGAACAGATAGGGCGCCGCGCTCCGCACGAGCCCGACGAGCGTGCGCGGTCCGATGAAGCCGCCGAATGCGCCACGGCCTTCGGCGGTCGGATCGTCGGCGACGTGCGTGCGCGCGTTCGGATGCTCCATGCGCGCATCCTACGCCCGGCGTTCGGCCGGTCACGGGCCGGATCGCGTTCGCGCGCTCGATCGCGGACGCGAGCGTTGGCCGAGCGCTGCTCGGAGCGTACCGTCGGCTCTGGACCATGCGTCGCCTCCCGGCTCTCGAGGGCTTTTTCCAGGCGACCCTCGTCGTCGTCGTCGCGATCGTCGTCGATCTGGTGGTGAGCTCGCGCGAGACCGGCACGATCGCCGTGTTCGCGATGGCGGCCGCCGTCGTGGGCCTCACGGGTGCTACGGGCCTGCGCTGGCGCGCGCGCGTCGACTTGCCGACGTTCCGGAGCTTGGTGCGCCTCGAAGTGCTGCTCGCACTCGGCTGCGCGCTGTTCGCGCTCGGACGCGGGGCCCTGCTCTACGAGTCGTGGTTCGCCGACTCCGGCTCCGAGAGCGTGCGGCGCGAGGCGGCGCGCTTGTGCGATCTCGTGTTCCTCGTGTTGATGCTCGCGGCCGACGTGCTGATGTGGCGCACGCAACTGTTCGCGCGCGCGCTGCTCGCGCTCGGTCGCAGGCCGCATCTGCTGCTCGCGACGAGCTTCGCGGCGATGATCGCGACGAGCACGTTGCTCTTGTGCCTGCCCTGGTCGCTGGAGAACGTGCGCGACGTCTCTTTCTTGGACGCGCTCTTCACTTCGACGAGCGCCGTGTGCGTCACGGGCCTGGTCGTCAACGACGTCGGCGCACACTACTCCGCCTTCGGAGAGCTCGTGATCTTGCTCGCGATCCAGTGCGGCGGCATCGGGATCATGAGCCTCGGCGCGGCCGCCCTGACGTTCAGCCAGAACGCGTCGCTGCGCGCCCAGGCCGGCTACGCGCGGCTCTTCGACGCGCGTGGACTCGAGGACCTGCGGCAGGTCGCGCGCACCGTGGTCGTGTCGACGCTCTCCATCGAGGCGGTCGGCGCCACGATCCTGTGGCTCGCGTGGCGCCACGATCCGGCGCTCGACGGCCGCTCTCCGGCCTGGCAGGCGCTGTTCCATGCGGTGTCCGCGTTCTGCAACGCCGGATTCTCGCTGTTCCCGGACAACCTGGTGCGCTTCCGTTCGGACGGGACGACGCAGACCGTGCTCGGCGCGCTCGTGGTGCTCGGAGGCATCGGCTTTCCCGTGTACTTGGAGCTCGGGCGGCGAGCGCGACGGCGTGTGCGTGCATGGCTCGGCCTCGATTCGTACACGCGCGTCCGGTTCGCGCTGGATGCGCGCATCGTGCTGATCACGACGAGCATCCTGCTCGTGGGCGGGGCGTGCGCGTTCGCATGCTTGGAATGGAGTGGCGAGTTCGCGCCGCTCGGCGTGTTGGAGCGCTGCGGGGCGGCGCTGTTCTCCTCCGTCACGTGCCGTACGGCCGGCTTCAACACGGTCGACTTCGGCGCGCTACGCGCTCCCACGCTGATCGTGGCGATGATCCTCATGTGGATCGGAGGCAGTCCGAGTTCGACCGCCGGCGGGATCAAGACGTCGGCGGCGGCCGTGCTGTTCGCGACGTTCATGGGGGAGGTGCGCGGACACGAGCCGCGCCTCGGCCGCTACGTCATCGCGGCGTCGACGGTGCGGCGCGCGTCGGCCGTCGCGACGCTGTCGCTGTGCATGCTCGCGCTGATCGTCTTCACGCTCTGCTGCACCGAGGATCTCGACATCCTTCCGCTGACCTTCGAGGCGATCTCCGCGTTCGCGACCGTGGGCCTCTCGATGGGCATCACGAGCGACATCTCGCACGCCGGCCGCCTCGTCCTGATCGCCGCGATGTTCATCGGACGCGTGGGACCGATGACGGTCGCGCTCGGAGTCGGCAGCAAGACGACGCGCGAGCGGTTTCGACTCGCAACTCGCGACGTGAGCGTCTGGTAGAGTCTCGCGGCGATGGCGGACCGCATCCTCGTCGTTGGGCTCGGGCGCTTCGGCGCCGCCCTCGTGGGCGGCCTCACGCAGCGCGGCCGCGACGTCATCGTCGTCGACGAGGACATGGCGCGCGTGGATGCGTTCAAGGATCAAGCCGGGTACGCACTCCAACTCGACTCCACCGATGTCGCCGCACTCCAAGCGATCGACGCGCACACGTGCGCTGTCGCCGTGGTCGCCATCGGCGAGGATTTCGAAGCGGCCGTGCTCACGGTCGCGGCGCTGAAGGAGTGCGGAGTCCCGCGCGTGATCGCGCGCGCACGCAACGCGCGGCAAGCACGCATCCTGCGCGCAGTCGGGGCCGACGAAACGATCGAGGTGGAGAGCGAAGTGGGGCAGCGCCTGGCGGCCGCGCTCGGCGCGGGCCGGAGCTGAGCGTCCGCGAGCCCACGAAGACCGCGCGCTCGACGCGCGTGCGAACTATCCTGTCGGGCCGCACCGACCACGCATGCGCGTCCTATTCTTGACCGACTCCCTCTCCGATCTCGACGGGGTCGGGCGTTACGCGGTGCGCTTGATCGCGGCGCTGGAGAAGCAGCGTCCCGAGCTCGAGGTCGAGATCCTGCTCGCGCGCAAGCACCGGCCGACGTCGCGCGACGTGCCGAAGCATTGGGCGGTCGAGGTCGCGCTGCCGCCGGACTACTTCTACTACATGACGCCGACGCGCTATTGGCCGAGTCTGGCCCTCGCCACGCTCCGCGTCGCGCGTCGCGCGCGTCGCGCCGACGTCGTGCACGCGATCAAGGACTATCCGCACAGCTACGCAGGACTCTTGGGCGCGCGCCTGGCGGGCAAGCCGTGCGTCGGCACCGCGCACGGCACGTACAGCGTGCAACCACTCCTCTCGCAGCGGCACGCGTCGCGCGCGCGCTGGACGTACGAGCAGCTCGCCGCGCTGGTCTCGGTCAGCCGCTACACGCGCAAACGCTTGCTCGAGCTCCTGGCTCCGACCGGATTCGACGCGGAGCGCATCCACGTCATTCCGAACGCGGTGTCCGCGGCGCACTACCGCGCCCGGCGGCCGATCGGAGCGCGCCCATGGCACGCGTCGCCGTACACGCTGTCCATCGGCGAAGTGAAGGAGCGCAAGGGCCATCATCTCGCACTCGGCGCGTGGTGTCGCGTGGCTCCGAAGTACGCCGGCCTGCGCCACTACGTCGTCGGCAACGCGACGGGGGACGAGTACCACCGCTCTCTGCTCGCGCGGATCGAGAGCGCGGGGCTCGCCGACCGCGTCGAGTTCCTGGGCAACGTTTCCGAGGACGAGAAAGTCGATCTCCTGCAGCGCGCGCAGGTGTTCGTGCACACGCCGGTCACGGCGTCCGACGGAGGGTTCGAAGGCTTCGGCATCGTGTACCTCGAAGCCGCGGCGTGCGGCGTGCCGGCGATCGGAACGCTCGACTGCGGCGCGGAGGACGCGATCGAGGACGAAGTCACCGGATTGCTGGTCGCGCAGACCGAGGACGCCGTCGCGGCGGCGCTCGAGCGCCTGCTCGCCGATGCGGAGCTGCGCGGACGGATCGGACGCGCGGCCGTGGCGCATGCCGAGCGCTCCTCGTGGGACGACAACGCGGCGCACGTGCTCGCGCTGTACGACCGAGTGATGCGGTCGGGGCGCGCGACCCGATAGGACGAATCGGAATCGCATGCGCATCCTGTTCCTGAACGATCTCTCCGATCCGCGCATCGGCTCGTCGATCCGGCAGATGTACCAGGAAGCGCGCGTGCTGCGCGCGCTCGGGCACGAGACTGCGCTCGTCACGGCGACGCAGGACGCGAGCCAAGCGACGCCGCCCACGGAGCCCATCGACATCGAGGGCATGCGCGTCTGGCGCCTGCACTCCGACTACAACGTGCGGTTCCGCGGTTGGGTCGCGCTCGACAACCGGCGTGTGCGTGCGGGCTTCGCCGATGTGCTGCGCGAGTTCCGCCCCGACGTCGTGCACAGCCACCTCGTGCACACGCACATCGGCTACGGAGCGCTGACGGCGGCGAATCGCGCCGGCGCTGGCGTCGTGTTCACGGCGCACGACGTGATGACGTTCTGCTACCAGAAGCTGACCTGCTTCCACGGCGGCGAGGCGCGCGACGGGGCCCTGCGCGACTACAGCGCGTACTGGCAGAAGTGCATCCCGTGCCAGCGCTTCCGCTACAACCCGTGGCGCAACGCCGCGATCCGGCGCGTGCTCGCGAACGACGTGCATCGCTTGACGGTCGTGTCGGACGAGCTCGGCACCGTGTTGCGCGCGAATCGGATTCGCGTCGACCGCACGGTGTACAACGCGCTCGCGCTCCAGGAACGCCACGTCGCGCCCGAAGTCGTCGCCGAGTTCCGCCGTCGCTTCGGCCTCACGGGCATGCGCGTGATCGCGATCGGAGGCCGGCTGCACGAGCAAAAAGGCGTCGCACAGCTCCTGCGCATGCTCGCGCGGCTCGCGCCGGAGTTTGCCGATCTGCGTCTGATCGTGATGGGCAAGCGCGACGTGTACGACCGCGACTTCCTCGCGCTCGCGCGCGAGCTCGGCGTCGAGGGTCGCGTGGTGCCGACTGGTTGGCTCGACGGCACCGATCTGCGCGCGGCTTATGCCGCGACGGATGTGTTCGTCACGCCGTCGATCTGCTTCGACACGTTCGGTCTCGTCAACTTGGAAGCGATGGAACACGAGAAGCCCGTCGTCGCAACCGTGTTCGGCGGCAGCCCGGAAGTCGTCGTCGACGGGGAGACGGGCTTCGTCGCGAACCCGTTCGACATCGAGAGCTTCGCGGACAAGATTCGCCGGCTGCTGCTCGATCCGGCGCTGCGCGAGCGCATGGGGCGTGCGGGAGCGCGTCGCCTCGTCGAAAAATTCACGATCGAGCGTTTGACGAAGGAATTCTTGGACGAGTACGAGAGCGCGCGCGAACTCGCTGCGCAGGAACGGACTTCCGGCTCTCGACGACTCTCCTCCAAATGAGCTTTCGTTCCGCGGGCCCGGGTGCCGCGGTTGTGGAAAGCTCACGAGGGGGGTAGATTTTGGCGCGAAGTCCCTCCGGCCGGTTCACGGCACGGGTCGAGAGGGTACGTGGCGGCTCGCGGCAGCCAGGGAATCAACGGGACGAATCGATGCGCAAGACTCTGCTCACTTACGTCAAGCCCCACGTCCAGGAAGACCCCCTGGCCATGATCCTGGGGATCGCCTACCTCGGAGCGAGCCTGGAGAAGGAGAAGATCCCAGTCGAGCTCTGCGACGAGCGCATCGTCAACGACCAGTACATGCGCGAAGCCATCGATCGCAACGACATCATCGGCTTCGACGCTCTCACTCCGAACATTCGCCGGGCGATCGCGTGGGCGAAGTACGCGAAGTCGCGCGGCAAGATCACCTTGATGGGTGGGCCGCACGCGTCCGTCGACCAAGGCATCTTCCTCGACAGCGGCCACTTCGACTACGTGTTGAAGGGCGAGGCCGAAGAGACGTTGCCGCAGTTCCTGAAGGCGCTCGACGGGAACGACGAGGCCGCGCTGAAAGAGATCCCGGGGCTCGCGTCGATGCGCGAGGGCGCGCTGTGGATCGACAATCCGGCGCCGCCGCTGATCAAGAAGCTCGACGATCTGCCGCTGCCGGCGCGTCACCTGCTGCCGATGGAGCGTTACTTCCAGCTCAATCCCGAGAAGCTCGCGTACATCTTCACGACGCGCGGCTGCCCCTTCAAATGCATCTTCTGCCAGAAGGAGCTGACCGGCCGCGGCTTCCGCGTGCGCTCGACGGCGATGATCGTCGACGAGCTCGAGCACATCGTGAAGACGTACAACCCGGGTGTGATCTTGTTCGTCGACGAGATCCTCACGCTGCGCCGCAAGCGCATCCACGAGATGTGCGACGAGATCCTGCGCCGCGGCCTGAAGTTCGAGTGGATCGCGAACACGCGCGCGGACTGCGTCGACTACCCGCTGCTCAAGCACATGCACCGCGCGGGTTGCCGCCGCATCTACTACGGGTGGGAATCGGGCAGCCAGCGCATGCTCGACGTCCTGAAGAAGGACCTCACGCCGGAGGTGATCGTCGAAGCCGCCAAGATGACGCGCCGTGCGGGCATCTGGGCGAAGGTCTATTTGATCGTCGGTTCACCCGGTGAAACGCGTGAGGACATTGAAGAGACCGAAAAGGTGCTCAAGCTCGCCGGTCCCGACCTCGTGCGCGTCAGCGTGTTCAATCCGCTGATCGGCACGGAGAGCTGGGACGGCTATCTCGCGAACATCGACCTCGCCGACTTGTCGGAGAACTACGTCAGCAGCAATCGCTCGGCGTACAAGCACGAGCACTTCACGCAGGTCGAGCTCGAGGAGCTGCGCAAGAACATGGTGCGCTCCTACGAGAAGTGGTACTACGGCTACAACCAACGCGCGAAGCGCTTCCTCGAGCGCGCCATGTACTACATGGAGAACCCGCAGTTCGGTAAGAAGCGCCTCGGCCGTGCGGTCGGGCTCGTCCCGCCGCCCGAGATGAAGGGCCTACGCAGCAACGGCGTCTCGACCGTGCTCGTGAAGCAGTAGCGCGCACCCGACTTCGAATCGTGAAGGCCCACACTCGTGGGCCTTCTGCGTTTCGCGAGAGCCAATGCGGACTCACCATAGCGTGAAGAGCAGCGCTTCCAGGGCGAGCGCCTGCGCGGTGCCGACGGCGAGCAGCACACGCAGCGAGCCATCGTCCGGCGCGCCACGCGTCGCGACGATGCCCGCGAGCCACGGCATCGCGTACATCCAGATGCGCTCCGTCTCCATGAAGTAGATGCCGCCGAAGATCATCACGGCGAGCGTGATCGCGCTCGCCGTCGTGAAGCTCGTCCAGGCCGACCTTCCGCGCGCGAGCCGGCTTCCCGTCGCCGCCACGAGCGCGACGCCGGCACCGATCGCGAAACCAGCGGCGTTGCCGTAGCTCAAGTATCCGTACAGCTCGTGCGCGTCGCGCTTCACGACGTGCGACATGAACTCCTTGTTGAGCTCGATCGCGCGCGCGAGGCACGCCAAGATCGAGAAGCCGCTCGCGGTCCAGAGCAAGAGCCCGCACGCGGCGAAGCTCGCGCCGATCGCGAGGACGGCGAGCGTGGCGCGCCCGAATGCGTGGCGTCCGGTGACGAGCAGGAAGAGCCCGATCATCAGTCCGAGCGGCAGCGCCGAGAAGCTGAGCATCGTCGCGATGAACAGCGCGGCGCCCGTCGCGACCGCGAACGCGAAGAGTGCGGTGTGGCCGCGACGATCGCCGTCGGACGGCGCAAGCCGGGCCGCAGCGCGCGCCGCGAGGCACGTGGCGAGCCCGGAAGCGCCGAACAGCACCGCGTCCATCGACGTCAGCGCGAAGTCGAGGAGCGACGGACACGCGAGCAAGAGCAACGCACCGGCGCGCGCGCCGCGTTCCTCCGCGAACTGCCGGAACGCCGCGAACCACAGCACGACGCCCGCCGCGAAAGCGGAGAGGACCGCGATCGCGACCTGCAACGTGCCCGGGCCGAACGTGTGGATGAGCGCGTAGAGCCACGTCGCGTGGCCGGGCGGGAAGTGCTTGCCGTGCAGCGACAGCTGCGGCATGTGCTCGACGTAATTGCGCAAGAACGGCGCGTACACGCGGATGCGTGCCGCGTCGGCGAGCACCTCTTCGTTCTTGTAGGTGAGGAGCAATGCGCCGAGCTCGGACAGCGGCTGGCGCACGACGAACAGTGCGAGTGGCAATACGATCGCCGTCGTACCGAGCACCAGCGTGAACACGGCGCGTGACGTGCGCGCCGTGTCGACGAGTCGTGCGGCGAGCGCGACGAGCAGGATCGCGGCGCCGATGAAGGCGATCGACTGCGGCCGCGCGATCGGCATCCAGAACGCATAGAGCGGCGTCGCGGGCGGGATCTGGCGTCCGCCGGCGACGAAGTGCGTGAGCACCGGCGTCCTGAGCACCGTGAGGTCGAAGATCCACGCCGCTCCTAGCGCGGCGGCGGCGAGCACGAGTGCTCGCCGGGAGACTGCAGTCGACGTGGTCGCCGCCGCAGCGGTCGTCTCGCGAGGAGATCTCATGCGCGCCGAGCGCTGCGGACTCTAGAGGCGGCACGCGCGCGCCTCAAGCGGCGACCCGCAGCGCGTCATCGAACTCACCGGTCGCGCTTCGTGTTCGGTGCCCGCAACGCCGGAATGTCGTGCAGCTCGCGCCGCAGGGGACGCGCTGCGCGGCGGTAAGTTCGTCGTCAGCGGTGGAGCCGAGCGGGGGAGAGTCTCTATCCTCTCCGGCCGTTCTGGTGCCGCGCCCCTCCGATCTCGAACAGTTGGCTCGAACAATTGGCTCGAACGATTGGCTCGCGCGATTGGCCAGCGCCATCGGCCCGCGCGACCGTCCGTCCCTTGCGAAGGAACACGACCATGTCCGTTGCTGTGTCTCGAACTCTCTCCATCCTTGTCGGCGCAGCGCTCTTCGCCGCGCCGGCCGCGCACGCGGGCACGAAGCTTCTGCGCTTTCCCGACATCCACGGCGACCGCATCGCGTTCTGCTACGGCGGCGACATCTGGGTCGCGCCCTCCACCGGCGGGACGGCGGTGCGCTTGACCGCGCACGAAGGCCTCGAGATCTTCCCGAAGTTCTCGCCCGACGGCGCGTGGATCGCGTTCACGGGGCAATACGACGGCGACGAGCAGGTGTACGTGATGCCTTCGACCGGCGGTGTGCCGAAGCAGCTGACGTGGTATCCGGCGCGCGGTCCGCTGTCGCCGCGTTGGGGCTGGGACAACCAGGTGTACGGCTGGACGCCGGACGGGAAGTCGATCTTGTTCCGCTCGATGCGTGACGGCTGGGATCTCACCGACACGCGCCTCTTCACGGTCGACTTCGACGGCGGTCTTCCGGTTCCGTTGCCGATGCCGGTCTCCGGCGGCGGCGACCTGTCGCCCGGCGGCACGCAAGCGGTGTACTCACCGTTGACGCGCGACTTCCGCACCTGGAAGCGCTACGAGGGCGGCTGGGCGCAGGATCTCTACGTGTTCGACTTCAAGTCGAAGAGCCTCGAGCCCGTCTCGCACAGCAAGCGCACCGAGCGCGACCCGATGTGGATCGAGAACCAGATCTACTTCGTCTCCGATCGCGACGGCGTGCTGAATCTCTTCGCGTGGGATCCCGAGTCGAAGCGCACCGACCAGCTCACGAAGAACGACCGCTGGGACGTGCGCTGGGCGAGCAAAGGTGACGACGGTGAGATCGTGTACGAGCTCGCCGGTGAGCTCCACGTGTTCGACACGAAGACGCGCGCGACGCGCGCGGTGTCGATCGACGTGCCGTACGACGGCTTGCAGACGCGCCCCGCGCGCGTTTCCGCGGAGAACCGGATCGAGGGCTTCGCGCTCAGTCCGAAAGCGCAACGCGCGCTCGTCGTCGCGCGCGGCGACGTGTTCACGGTCCCCATCGAGAAGGGTTCCGCCCGCAACTTGACGCACAGCTCGGGCGCACACGACCGCGGTGCACGCTGGTCGCCGGACGGCGCGAGGATCGCGTACATCTCCGACGAAACGGGCGAGGAAGAGCTGTACGTCGTGAACCAGGACGGGAGCGGCACACCCGAAGCGCTGACGAAGGACGGCCAGTCACGCCGCTACGGGCCACTGTGGTCGCCGGACGGCAAGGAGATCGCGTTCGTCGATGCCACGGGCACGATCTACTCGGTGAACGTCGCGACGAAGACGCTGCGCACGGTCGCGCGCGACAAGAACGGCAACGTCGGCGACTACACGTGGTCGCCGGACAGTCGTTTTCTCGCGTTCTCGCTCACGGATTCGAACGGTCTGCGCTCGCTGTGGATCTGGAGCGCCGAAAAGAACGATGCGCAGCGCGTCACCGACGAGTTCTTCAACGAGACGGAGCCGACTTGGGATCCGGCGGGCGATTATCTCTGGTACCTGAGCGACCGCACGTACGCTCCCCAGCTGAACGGTCTCGAGTGGAACTTCACCGTCAATCGCACGACCGGCGTCTTCTGTCTCGCGTTGCGCAAGGACGTGAAGCACCCGTTCCCGCCGGAGAGCGACGAAGTGACGGTCAAGAGCGCCGACGAGCCGAAGGACGGCGTGAAGGACGAAAAGAAAGACGAGACGAAGGACGGTGCCGCGCAGCCGACCGACGCGGACAAGGTGGCCAAGTCCGAAGAGCCGAAGCAGATCGAGATCGAGATCGAGTTCGAAGGGCTCGCGCAGCGCGCCGTGCGCGCGCCGATCGAGGCCGACAACCTGAGCAACTTGAGCGCGAACGCCGAGCACTTGTTCTACGTGCGCGGCGGAGCGGGCTACTACGGGCGCGAGTCGGACCGCAAGAGCGACCTGTATGCCTTCGCACGCAAGGACCGCAAAGCGTCGGTGCTCGCGGAGGACGTCGGCGGCTATCAGCTCTGCGACGACGGCAGCAAGATCCTCGTGCGTTCCGGTCGCTCGCTCGCGCTGTACGACGCGTCGTCGAAGGGCAAGGACAGCAAGAAGGACGTCTCGATGAGCGGTCTGTACGTCGACCGCGTGCCGCACGAGGAATGGACGTGCGCGTTCGACGAGGTGTGGCGGCGCTTCCGCGACTACTTCTACGTCGACAACATGCACGGCTACGACTGGGCCGCGCTGCGCAAGCAGTACGCGGAGTGGCTCCCGTTCGTCGCGCACCGTTCGGACTTGAACTACGTCCTCGGCGAGATGGTTGCCGAGCTCAACGTCGGCCACGCGTACGTGTCCGGCGGCGACTGGGACGCGCCGGAGCGGCCGTCCGTCGCGCTCTTCGGCGGACGCCTCGAGCTCGACAAGGCCGCGGGCCGCTACAAGATCGCGCAGATCTTCCCCGGACAGAACGAGGAAGAGAACTACCGCTCGCCGCTCACGGAAGTCGGTGTCGACGCGCAGGTCGGCGACTTCGTGCTCGCGATCGACGGAGTCGATCTGCCGGCCAAGGAGAATCCGTATCGCTTGCTGCGCAACAAGGCGGATCGACCGGTCGAGTTCACGCTGAACGGCAAGCCGACGACGGAGGGCGCGCGCAAGGTCACATGGCGCCCGATCCGCTCGGAAACGGATCTCGTGTATTTCGACTGGGTCGCGAAGTGCCGCGCGCGCGTCGACCGCTTGTCGAACGGCCGCATCGGCTACTTGCACTTGCCCGACATGGGCGCGGACGGCATCCGCGAGTTCATCAAGTGGTACTACGGTCAGGTGCGGAAGGAAGGCTTGATCATCGACGACCGCAACAACGGCGGTGGCAACGTGTCACAGATGGTGCTCGAGCGCTTGCGCCGGACGTTGCTCGGCACCGGCTACTCGCGCCACAGCGACTACACGGAGACCTATCCGCAAGTCGTGTTCACCGGTCCGATGGTGTGCCTCTTGAACGAGAACTCGGCTTCCGACGGCGACATCTTCCCGTGGATGTTCCGCGAGTCGAAGCTCGGCCCGCTCATCGGCAAGCGCTCGTGGGGCGGCGTCGTCGGCATCACCGATCACGGTCCGCTCATCGACGGCGGATCGTGCAACGTGCCCGAGTTCGGCCACTGCGACTCCCGCGGTCAGTGGGCGGTCGAGGGCCACGGAGTCGACCCGGACATCGTCGTCGAGAACGATCCGAAGTCGATCCTCGAGGGGCGTGACCCGCAGCTCGAGCGCGGCGTCGAGGAAGTGCTCCAGCGCTTGAGCGAGAAGCCGAGCAAGCTGCCCGCGCGCCCGGCGCCGCCGGTGAAGACGCCGACGGCGTTGCGCTGAACGCGATGGCGAAGCGCGATCGCACGGTGAAACCGGATCCAGGCTCCGGTCCGACTCACGGACCGGAGCCGGAGCGCGCGGTGCCCGTCGAGGTCGCGTTCTGCGGTCCGAGCGACCGCGACGAGCAGGTGCAGCTCTTCAATCAGTGCTTCAAGAAGCACCTCGACGTCGCGGCGCTCACGTGGCGCTACGACGAGAATCCGTGCGGCGCGGCGATCTCAGCGCTCTCGCGCCCACACGGCGCGGAGGGGGTCAGCGGCTACGCGTGCTCGCCGCGCGTGGCGCTCGCTTTCGGCGACGACGCGACGCGCGCGACCGTCGGCGAGACCGGCGACGTGATGACGCACCCCGATTGGCGCAAGCGCGGGCTGTTCAGCGCGCTGGACCGTGCGTGCATGCAAGAGAGCGCGCGGCGCGGTTGGCCGCTCGTGTTCGGCCTGCCGAACCGCCGATCCGCGCACATTTTCCTCGAGCTCGGTTGGCAAGGCATCGGAACGCTGCGCTCGTGGACGTTTCTCCTGCGATCGGACGACAACGCGCGCGCGCTGCGTGCGGGCGAGGGACGCCTCGCGGCGTGGCTCGCACCGCTCTCGGCGCGGCGTTGCGCGCGCGCGCGACGCCGGCTCGTGGCGTCGATGTCGACGCAGGTCGAACGGCGCGCACTCGCCGCATTTCCGCCGGAAGTCGAAGCGCTGTCGCGTGTGGTCGAAAAGCGTTTCGCGTTCATGGTGCGGCGCGACGTGCGCTACCTCGACTGGCGCTTCCTGAAGAGCCCGTCGCGCTTGCACCGCGCGTTCGGATTGTTCGCGCGCGACGGCGCGCTCGCGGGTTACGTCGTCGTGCAGCTGCCGCGCCCGGGCGAGACGCTTGGCTATCTCGTCGATCTCTTGGCCGACGATCCGGCGGTCGTCGCTGCAGCGATCGAGACGGCGATCGCAGTGCTCGAAGCGAGCGGAGCGAGTGCGGTGCGCGCGACGGCGATCGACGGTTCGTGGTGGAAGGGACGACTCGAGGAGGCCGGCTTCTTGCCGCCCAAGGCCGAGAACCACCTCAAGGTGATCCTGTGGACGAACGACGCGGGGCACGCGCTCTCGGCCGCCGCGCGCGACGCCGCGCGCTGGTACCTGACCGACGGCGATCGCGACGACGAGACAATGGGCTGAGCTTTCCGCGCTCGTCTTCGCGGGGCGAAGACGAGCGCGG
>JBJXHG010000114.1:0-100531 GCA_046160865.1 Planctomycetota bacterium
GAGAGCGGCGGCAACTGTCCGGCGCGCACGTACGCGTACTTGTAGAGGAAGAGTCCGCCGAGCGCGGCAACCGCCGCCGCGACGAGCAGCGCCGGCGCGACGCTCTGCAGGCTACCGAGCTTCGCGAGCGCGACGAGCGCGATCGGCAGCGCGACGCCGAGCCCCGTCCCGAGGCGATAGGGCGATCGGATCCGGCCCATGCGCACGACGGGCAAGAACGCGGCCGCTTGTCGCGCGTTCGCGGTCTCGTGCCGCGCCTTCGCGGACAGCACGACGAACAGCGCGTGGATCGCGATCGCGGCGAGGAACCAGTTCGCGAGCTCGCCGCGCGCGGGCGTGAGCGGCAGGAAGATTGCGATTCCGCACAGGACTGCTTGCACGATCAAGTGCGGCAAGAGCGCGCGCTCTTGCCACAAATCGCGGCCTTCGCACTGCGCAAATAAGAATGCGGTGTAGCCGGCGACGCCGAGCGCGAGCACCGCGTTCACCGGGCGCAGTGCATGCGCGACGTTCTCCCACGCGACGGCGTCGAGGCCCCATGGCAGCCCCGTCATGTCGGAGAGGATCCGCGCCGCGAGCGTCAGCGTGACCGTGATCGAGAACGCGATCAGGATCCACGCGCCCTTGACGAGCCAGCTCTTCGTGTTCGGCCGCGTGAGCAGCGTGAGGAACTTCTTCGGACGGTGAAGGTCCTCGACGAGCAAGAACGTCGTGATCGACGTGAACACGAGCGCGACGATCTCGGGCAGGTAGTCGGCGCCGAAACCGGTCAGGCCGAGCAGTGCCGCGAACGGTGCGAGCAGCGCGGCACCGGCGCCGATGCCTTTCGTCACGAGGTACGCTGCGACCGGCCAGCCCCACTGCACCTTGTGACCGGCGTCGAGCACGGTGTGCACGTCGGGCACGGTCGGAATCGAATCGGGCCACGGCTCGGGCTTCGACGGCGGGCGCTCGCTCCACAAGTACGTGTCGGGGCGCGCGGCGGCGCCGGGCTCGAGCGCGAGCGGTTCGACGCCGAGGTAGTGCACGTTCGGTCCGGTGCGCTGCTCCGCGCGCCGCACGAGCGTCGGATGCTCGCGCGTCATGCGTGAGATGCGCGAATCCGGATCGTGCAGGTCGCCCGCGATGATCGCTTCTTCGGGACACACGATGACGCAGGCGGGCTCGAGGTTCTTCTCGACGCGGTGCGCGCAGAAGTGGCACTTCTCGACGGCGCCCGAGTCCTCGTTGAGATAGATCGCGTCGTACGGGCACGCTTGCATGCACGCGCGGCAGCCGATGCACGCGTCGCGGTCGAGGTCGACGATGCCGTCGGTGCGCTTCTCGAGCGCGTTGACCGGGCAGATCGTGACGCACGGCGCCTTCGTGCAGTGGTTGCAACGCAGCACCGCGAAGTGGCGCTTGATCGCGGGGAAGCGCCCTTTCTCCGTGTACTTCACCCACGTGCGGAAGTCGCCGACGGGCACGTCGTTCTCGGCCTTGCAGGCGACGGTGCAGGCGTGACAGCCGATGCACTTGCGGTGGTCGATCAGGAATCCGTACTGCATCAGGGCTCTTTCACTCTTCTTCCAAACGGTCGCGCAGAGCTTCGATCTCCGCGCGCGGACCCATCACGACGAATCGATCGTAGGGGTCGAGCGGTTCTTCGAGGTTCGCGACGGCCTTGCGCTCCTCGCCGAGCACCGTGCGCTCGACGAGCGAGATCACGGTGACGCCTTGCGCGTCGGCGAGGCCGCTCTGCCGCAGCGTGCGATGCCGGAGCCGCTTCGGGATCGGAAGCTCGGCGATCTCGTAGTTGCGCGGCAGCTCGACCCAGCGCTCCTCGCGCTCGCTCCCGAGCGCAGCGCCGCGCGTCGAGCGCGTGCGCGACTTCAGGACTTCCAAGTCGATCGCGGCGAGCACATCGCGGCGCGTCAGCCGGCCGATCAACTGCTGCTTGCCGCCGCGCTGGTCGACGACGGGGAGCTCCTCGCGATCCGGATCGTCGAGCAGCTCGAGGACCTGCGCGATCGACATGTCCGGCGACGCGGTCGGTGGCATGTCCATCACGTCGGCGGCGATGACGACGGAGCCCAGGCGCTCGCCGCTCAGGAAGCTCTTCACGTCGTGCAAGTCGATCGCACCGCGGAACGTGCCGTCCGGATCGACGGTGTAGATGACGTCGAGGCGCGTCTCGCGGAAGCGCGCGAGCACCTCGTCGAGCGGCGCGTTGGCCGGCATCGCGACGAGGCCGGAGCGGATGAGGTCGCGCACGCGGATGCGCCGCAGCGTCAGCTCCTCGATGCCGACGTCGATCGGCACGCCGCGCGCGCGCAGCGCCTCGGTGAAGATCGAATCGCGCGCGAGCCAGCGTGCGACGAGCGCGCTCGCGACCGTCGCGAGCGTGAGCGGCAGGATCAGTCCGAGATCCTGGGTGAGCTCGACGAGCAGCACCATCGACATGATCGGTGCGTGCGTGAGGCCGGCGATCAAGCTCGCCATGCCGACGACGACGAACGCCGCGTCGGGCGTCGCGTTGTTCGGGAAGAGCACGCCCGCGGCGTGCGCGAACAAAGCGCCGAGCGACGCGCCTGTGAGCAGCGCGGGCGTGAAGATGCCGCCGGGCGCGCCCGAGCCGACGGAGAAAATCGTCGCGAGCGGCTTGGCGACGAGCAGCACGGCGATCGTGGTGAGCGCGAGTCGTCCGGAGAGGATCTCGCTCGTCGCCGAATAGCCGTTGCCGAACACTTCGGGATACGCGATGCCGATCGCGCCGACGCCGAGTCCGCCGAGTGCGAACTTCAGCTCGATCGGCACGCGCCAGCCCGCCGACAGGTGCGTCGCGCGGCGCAGTCCGCGTTGCAGCGCGAACGCGACGACGCCGGCCGGGATCGCGATCGCGAGCGCGAGGAACAAGGACTCGAAGCCGACCATGCTCACGTCGCTCGGCATCGTGTACACGGCCGCGTCCTGGCCCTTGATCGCGCGCATCACGAGCGCGGAGAACACGGACGAGACGACGATCGGCGCGAAGATGTCGATCGCGAAGCTCGCCATGATCACTTCCATGACGAAGAACGCGCCGGCGAGCGGCGCGTTGTAGGCCGACGCCATGCCGGCGGCGACTCCGCACCCGAGCAGCAGCGCGTGCCGGCGCGCGTCGAATCGGCCCAGGCGCGCGGTCTTCGATCCGAACGCGGCGGCGAGCTGCACGATGGCGCCTTCGCGCCCGATCGATCCGCCGCCCGCGATGGCCGCGACGGATGCGAGCGCGCGCACGACGATCGGCCGCCCGCGGATCTTGCGCCGGCGCACCGACACCGCCTCCATGATCCCCGGGATCCCGAACGGCTGCGCTTGCGGCGCGAGCGCGCGGATCAAGAGCGCGGCCGCGAGCGCGCCGAAGGTCGGCAGCATCAATCGCTGCCACCACGGGATCGCGCGCACGGCTGCGAGGATCTCTCCGCTACGGCCGAACAAGAGCGCTTGCACGGCGTCGACGAGTGCCTGGAATCCCGCAGCGATCGCTCCGCCGGCGGCTCCGACCACAGCGGCGAGTCCGAACGTGGCGCCGGCGGCGAGGACCTCGCGCTCCGAAGGCAACCTCATGTCGGCCCCACGATGCGGGCCGCGTCGGATCACCGCAAGAGCGCGTCGACTCCCTATGATGGCGTGGCTTCGCTCCGGTCGCCGCGCGTGGATACTCCGCACGTCGTTTCGATGGAGCGTGCGCCGCGCCGCTCCTGCGAGCTTCGCGCGAGCATGCGTCGACGGACGCTGCGCGCAGCACACCCATCACGCCGGAGAGCCGAGGATTCCATGAAGACACCTGCGACGCGCCAGGAGCCCGCGCCCTCCGAAGCGGCCTTGAAGCCGAAGACCCGCAAGAAGCAGACGCGCGCCTCCGCGGCGTCGAAGGCGACGACGAAGGAAGCCGACATCGGCGACGAGGCCGTCGTGAAGGCGACGGGCAAGCGCTGGGAGGATTGGTTCCGGCTGCTCGACCGCGCGGGCGCGAAGGAGCTCGATCACCGGGGCATCGTCGCGATCCTCGTGTCGACGTACGACGTTCAGCCTTGGTGGAGCCAGATGCTGACCGTCGGCTACGAGCGCGCGCGCGGCCTGCGCGCGAAGCACGAGCGCCCCGACGGAGAATGGTCGGTGAGCGGAAACAAGACCGTCGCCGCGTCGATCGCCACCGTGTATGCGGCGTGGAGCGACCCGAAGCAGCGCAAGAAGTGGCTCGCCGATCCCGGCTTCACGGTGCGCACGGAGACCGAGAACAAGTCGATGCGCATCACGTGGGTCGACGGCAAGTCGCACGTCGACGCGATGTTCTATGTGAAGGGCGACGCGAAGACGCAGGTGCAGGTCGAGCACCGCAAGCTCGCCGACGCGAAGTCGGCCGACAAGATGAAGGCGTACTGGAAGAAGGAGCTCGCGAAGCTGGCGGAGATGGTCGAGGGGTGAGACGCGGCGGATCTTCGCGCAACCGCGGCGGCGCGCGACGGTTTCTCCGTCGTGATGTCGTATGCGCGCGTGCTGCTGTGCTTCGTGGCGCTCGGCTGTGACGCTGCGGGCACCTACGACGTCGGCACGTGGATCGCGCTGCGCGAGATCGAGTCGCCGCGCGCGGGGTGGCGCTTCGGCAGCTCCATCGCGAATGCCGGCGATCTCGACGGCGACGGACGCGACGATCTGTTGATCGTCGACGAATTCTCGAGACCCGGACGACCGGGCGCGGGAGAAGACGAATCGCGCGCCTACTTCCACTCGTCGCGGACGGGCGAATTGCTAGTCGTGCTGAAAGCAAGCCCGGGCGTGAACTCGTTGATGCACGCGCACGGCGCCGGCTCGCTCGGAGATGTCGACGGTGACGGACGTCCGGAGTTCTGGGTCTCGAACATGGATCCATCGCGTCCGTGTCCGTGGCGCGGCGAGCGCTGCATCGTCGGTCGGATCACCGTGTGCGACGGGCAAACGCGCGAGCCGCTATTCGAGTTGCAAGGCTCGGAAGAGGACAACGAGTGCTTTGGCGACAGCGCTGCTCCGTGCGGTGATGTGGACGGCGACGGAGTGGCCGACATCCTCGTCGGTGCTCCGTGCCAGTGGAACAGCTATCGGCGCGGACGGTACGTCCGCATCTTCTCGGGCAAGGACGGCCACACGATCGCGGAAGTGAGTCGGCACCGGGGTCCTTTCACCTCGTTCGGGCGGTGTGTCGGCGGGCTCGATGACGTCGACGGCGATGGCGTGAGCGACTTCTTCGTCGCGGATCCATTGCATGCGCCCGGCGAGTCGGAGCTTCTGGTGTACTGCGGCCGACGACGCACGGTCCTCGCGACCATTCGAATGTCGATGGGGACGCCCCATGCATCGACGCGCCGCTTCGGGATGAACGCGGTCGTGATTGGCGACGTCGACGGCGACGGTTCGGTCGACGTCGCGCTCGGCGACGGCGAGCGGCGCATCTGGATCGCTTCGCCGAGGTGCGGCGAAGTCGTTAGATCGATCGAAGCCCCGCTGGGATTCGTGGCGATAGGACGAGTCGTGTCGCGCTGCGGCGACGTCGATGGCGATGGAATCGACGACATCGCGTTCTCCGCGCAGCACATTGCCGCGCGTGCGAGCTCCGTGCTCGTCCACTCAGGACGCACCGGCGAGCTGCTTCGTGAGCTGCGAGGTACGAGGCCGCTCGGTCAATTCGGATGGACGCTGTGTCCGCTTGGCGACATCGACGACGATGGACGACCCGAGCTCGCGATCAGCGAGCCCGATTGCGCGCCGTTCGAAGAGCGTGGGGTCAGGCTGCCTCCAATGCGGGAGCGACGTGGCGTCGTGTGGGTGATCTCGCTCTAGCCCGTACACTCGCGTCGTGCTGACCGCGATTTTCGCCCTCGTCATTCTCCAATCGCCGCCGCCGCGCGAGCCCCTCGTCGTCACGCGCGGCCTCATGGGCACGCGCTTCCAAGTCGCGCTCGTCGGCGACGACGACACGGCGCTCGAAAAGCTTGCGCGCGAGGCACTGGACGAAGTCGAGCGCGTCGAGCGCGTGCTGAACAATTGGTTGGCGGCGAGCTCGATCGCGCTGCTCAACGCCGACGCGTCGGCCGGCTGGCGCGACGTCGACCCGATCCTCGCCGAGGTCGTGGCGATCTCGCTCGACTTCCACGCGAACTCCGACGGCGCGTTCGACATCACGATCGCACCGCTGCTCGACGCCTCGGGCTTCTACTCCGGCGAGCGCCGCGAGCTTTCGAGCACTGAGCTCGCCGCGCTGCACGGCCGCATCGGCTCGCAGTGGTTGCGCGTCGAGCGCGATCCGCCGCGTATCCGTCGCGAGAAGCCCGGCATGCAGCTCGACGTGTCGGGCATGTCGAAGGGCTTCGCGGTCGATCGCGCGGTCGCCGTGCTGCGCGCGCGCGGTGTGACGAACGCATTCGTCGCGGGCGGATCGAGCACGGTCTACGCGCTCGGCCGCGGTGTGGACGGCAGCGGCTGGCCGTTCTTCGTGGGCGAAGGTTTCGCGCCCGAGGAATGGCGCCTCGTCGACGAAGCGGTCGGGACCTCGGGCCGTCTCGCGCAGTCGCTCACGATCGACGGCGCGACCAAGAGTCACATCATCGACGTGTCGCACGGAGGTCCCGTCGAGCGCGATGTCGCGATGGCGGTGTTCCGCTGTCCGACGGGAACGGAAGCGGATCTGACGGACACGGCGCTCGTCGCGATGGGGGAAGCGCGCGCGCGCACTTGGTTCGCGAAACGCGCGCAGAGTGGCGCGTGGCACGACGGAAAGATGCGCGCAGCGCTGCTCTTCCTCGATGCGAAGGCGGAGCGCGTGGGCGAGCGTGTCGTGCGACTCAGCTCGGCAGCACCATCTGCTGCTTCACCGGATCCCAAGTGACGCGCTTGCCGGTCAAGTAGGACGTCGTCGCCATGTGCGCGCCGATCGTCGACGGCAGCGCGCGCTCGAAGCTCGCTTCGGGTTCCTTGCGAGTGCGCACGCAGTCGAAGAAGTTCTCGTGGTGGATGCGCGTCGTGTCGACGACGGCGCCGTTGCGCGTGGTCAAGGTGACGCCGCGGCCCGCGAGCCACGTCTGCGTCGGCGCCGCCTCGATCTGCAAGCCGGCGGCAGTGTCCGTCACGTGGGTGAACGGCTGGTTGTACTGCATCTTGCCGGCGGCGAGATCCGCGGCGTACTTCGTCGAGAGGCGCTCGGGATAGACCTTGATCTCCCACGAGAGCTCCATCGTCGCGTCGGTACCGCAGAACACGGCCGCTTCGCCGCGCTTGGCGAATGCGTTGGACAGCGTGCAGTTGTACGAGACGGTGAGATCGTGCTCCGGGTACTCGTTCGTGACGCAGAACACGTCGGGCGTGTCGCGCCCGTCCTTCCAGTGCCGCACGCCGCCCGACGCCACCGACGTGTGCGGCACGCCCAGCCCCATCGTGAATTGCAGCACGTCGAGCTCGTGCGTCCACAAGTCGCCGGAGATGCCCGTGCTGTAGTCGAAGTAGCGCCGCCAGTCGAAGTAGCGGTGCGGGTCGTAGTCGCGACTCGGCGCGAAGCGCTGGAACTCTTCCCAGTGCACCTTGTCGCGCGCGGGACCACCGTTCAGCGCGTACATGCTCGCCCAGCCGGCAGTCGGCCCGTTCCTGTGCATGAAGAGCTGCACCAGGTGCACCTTGCCGAGCGTTTGGTCGCTGCCGTTGAGGATCTCGCGCGCGAGCTGGTGCATCCGGTCGTGCCGGAACTGGTAGCCGGCTTGCAGGATGCGTTGCTTCTTTTTCAGCGCCTCGCCGAGCGGCTTGATCTCCTCGAACTTGTTCGTGATGCACTTCTCGACGTACACGTCGCAGCCGGCGTCGATCGCGTCCATCGCGATCGGCGCGTGCAGGTGATCGGGCGTCGAGATCACGACGACGTCGAGCTTCTCCTTCTCGAGCATCTTGCGCCAATCGACGTAGCGGCCCGGCTTCTTGCCGCGTCGCTCGACCATCGCCACGGCGCGATCGAGCACGTCGTCGAACGCGTCGCACACGGCCACGACCTCGACGTTCGCGATCGGCAAGTGCTCGATCACCTTGCGCTTCAAGTCCGCCGGATCACCGGTCGGATAACCGAGCGCCCACAGGTGATCGAGGCCGCGCAAGCCGGTGCCCACGACGCCGACACGGATCGTTTCGTTCGCGCTGTTCGCGCTCGAGCACGCGGTGGTCGCGGGGACGAGGCTTGCGACAGCCGCCGTTCCGGCGCCGGCGGCGGCCGTCGTGAGGAACCGTCTCCTCGAGATCAGACGCTTCTTGGATCGCATGCGCCGATCGTAGCAAACGCTACCGCGCTCACGAGCTCACGCACTCACGGTGCTGCGGCGTTGCACCGCGATCGAACGTACGCACCGATCCGGTCCGAACTGGAATACGACGCCGTCGCGCGGATAGCTCACCCACACGCGGTCGCGCACGCGCGAGTGCCGGTGGCGCTCGGCGAACCACGCGCCGCTCGCCGCCGACGAGCGCGCGCGATCACGCGGGGAACGCAAGGCGCCGTAGCGCTCGACGACGTGCTGCAGCGGATCACCCGTGCTCACGCCGCGCACGGTGCGCGCGCGGCAGTGCGGCGCGACTTGATATTCGACGAGGCGCCCGCCATCGAACTCGATGACGCGGATGTGCGGATCGCCGCACAAGTACGCGCTGCGGTTCGGGCCGGACGACTGCATGCGCACGGGCGCCAGGATGCGTTCCAGCGCCTCGGGCTCGGACATGCCGAGCAGCGTCACGCCGTCCAAGCGCGGCGCGTCGAAGACGACGTGATTGGCCGACGTCGCGCGCTCGGCCGGCTCCTGAGTTTCTGCGCGCGCGAGTCGCGGCGCGAACGGGAGCACGGACAAGAACGAAAGGAACGTGCGACGACGAATGGACAAGTTGGGCATGGCGATCTCCGGGATGGAGGACCTGTGGTGCGCGCAGCTCGTGCGCGTTGCCCGCTGAGAGAAGCGGCGAGTCTGGAACGACCGGGAGCGTTCGTGGCGAGGTGATGTGCACAGCACTCGGGAAGTTCGACCCGTGCGAGCCGGATCAGCTGGGCGGTACGGAGCCGTCGCTCGACACACGAACGAACGCGCGCTGGGTGCGTACGTGACTCATCGAAGCCCGCTCGACGCGGCGAGTGCGTCGAGCGAATGCGAAGAGATTTCGTTGCGAGAACGACGTTGCGAGCGGCGAGCGAAGGATCCAAAGACGAGCGCGGCGCGTTCCGGGTTCCACTCGCTCGACCCGCATCTCGCACCACCTCCTTCTGCGGCCGCGCCAACTTGCACGGAGCCGAGTCGTTGGACCGGAATCGATCCTCGCTGACCAACCCGGTCAACGGTGTTCGATTCGGATGGAACGCCTTGCTCCGAACCTGCTGGCGCGACTGCGCGACGTCAGTGGTGAGAGACGCGGGTCAACGATTTCGACGCAGCGCGAGGCCGAGAACGAATACCGCGCAACTCCATGCTACGAGCGCGAGCGGAATTCGGCTGCCCGCGCGCTCACGCGCGATCCGCACGAGCTCGCGCGGGCCGAACGAGCTCCACGCGCGGAAGACGAGGTCGCGATCGGACGCCGGCTCACCCGCGGCGAGCAGGCCGCGCAGGCGCGGCGAAACCTGGCCGCTGCCGTGGTAGCTCACGAGCGAAAGACCGCCCGAAGTTGCGATCGGCTCGGCGCCTTCGGACACGCTGAGGCGATAGCGAAGGTCTTTCCAGCGACTGTCCGCGAGCGCGGGGAAAGTGAAGAACGCCCAGCCGTCCGAGATCGGGGCGCGCGAGCTCGATCGCGCCGCGCGCGTCGGCGTCGCGCCGACGTCGCCTCCGTTCCACAGCTCGAGCGTGGCCGTCGCGTGCGCGGGCAGCGTGCGGAAGGGAATCGCGACACCGCGCAGGTCGGGATGCTCGCACGTGAATTTGCCTTCGAGCTCGGCGGCTGTCGCGATGTGGTCGCCCCAGCGCCGCACGTCCTCGCCGAATCCACGGTAGGCGACGAACGCGGTGAGCGTCGCGGACGAGCCATCGCTCGGCGCGATCTCGAACGTGTAGCTCCTGCCCGCGGAGTCCGCGATGCGGTCGAACTCGAAGCGCGCGAAGCTCGCTCCCGCGTCGACTGCCGCGCTGAAAGCGCGCCGCACGACAGCGCCTTGCGCCGAGTCGGCGCGCAAGACGAGCTCGAGCTCGCCGGCCGGCACTGGCGCGCCGCTCGTCACGCGCACGTCGATGCGGTGCAAGCCGGCGCGCTCGCACGTGAACGCCTGCCCGACCGGTGACGCGCGCGTGATCGTGCCGCAGTGCGTCCGCGGCGGCTCGTTGCGCACCTCGATGTCGGGGATGCGCGACGTCCACGACGCGAGCGCGCCGAGCGCGAGGAGCGTGACGAGCACGGTGACGGTCGCGATCGTCCGTGTGCTCATGCGTTCCACAGCAAGTACTGGTTCGGAACGAGCCCGTACCAGAGGAAGATCGCGTCCAAGACGAACAGCAGCACGATGCAAGCGAGCGCGGCGCGCACGTGGCGCTCGCGGGGCCACACCGCGACGAGTCCTGCGACGGCGAGCAACGCGACGGCTGGCAGCATCGGCATGAAGTAGCGCCCAGCGCCGACTCCGTTCAGCACGATCGCCGCGTACTGGAACACGACCGAAGCGACGCACAGCGTGAGGACGGAGCGTGCGATCTCGGCCGGCGGCTTGTACAGCGCGCGCGACGCTCCGAGGAGCGCGAGTGCCGCGACCACCGCGGCGGCGGCGTACACGCCGTCCGGCAACTCGCGCGAGTACCAGTTGAACGCGCCGATCCACGTGCGCCACGTCTCTGCGAGCATGTCGAGCGACAAGCCTTGCTCGAGGCGCAGCTGCAACCGACCGAGTGAGCGCGGGAGCGCGGGGCTCTTCCGAATCCAGACCGCGAACGCGATCGCGGCGAGCAATCCGACCGCGCCGAGCGGCAGCCAGCGCGTGCGGAGCGCGGCGCTTCCGCGCGGCCGAGCGCGCAGCGCCACCGCAAATCCGATCACGACCACCGCGCTCGCGGACGTCGTCTTCGTGAACAGGCCGACCGCGCACGCGACGAGCAGCCACAGCGCGTCGAGCTTGCCGCTGCGTCCGGCGAGCCAGCGGCCGCACAGCCAGAACACGGCCGCGATCGCGGTGTTCGCGAGCACGTCGTTGCTGACGAGAGACGCTTGGCGCGCGTGCATCGGGAACCACGCGATCAGCGCGGCGCCGAGCAGCGCGAGGCGCTCGTCGGCGATCACCGTGCGCAGGAATGCGAGGCCGAACGCGACGGTCGCGAGGTACAGGAGGAACGACAGCGCACGCACGCACGTGAGCCGCGCCTCGATCGACTCCGGCGACCACAGGCGCAGCCACGCTCCGGCGAGCAGGTAGTAGCCCGGCGGATTCTTCATCGCGCTGAAGTTCTTCGCGACCTGGTCGAACGTGTCGACGTCCGTCTCGCTGCCGGCCCAGTCCACGCGCCGCCAGAAATCGTGCGCGCGCATCGACGCGAGGATGGCTCGCTCGGTCGCGTCGACCTCCTCGATCGGGATGTCGGCGAAGCGCTGTCGCACCTGCAAGTGCGCCGTCGCGTGCAGACGCCGCGGATCGGTGCCCGCTGGCGCTTGCTGCGCCATCGGCGTTCCGCCCCACGGCTGGTGTCCGTGCGCGACGTGCTCGACGTACTCGAAGTGCCACGGCTCGTCCTCGCCCATCCACGGCGGCGAGAGCAGGAAGTACGCGAGCGCGTGCAGCACGACCGCCGCGAAGAAGAGCAGCGTGGTGCGGCGCCGAGAGCGTGCGGACGGCGGCTCGGCGACGGTCATCGTGCGCGCACTCTTATCAAAGGAAGCGCGGTGGCTCCATGACGGCGCGGATCGAGCGCTGCGCCGCGAACCGCCGCGCGCTACGCGAGCTCGGGCGGCGTTTCGTTGCCGGCTCGATCGCCGCGGCGGAACGTGACGCGGAAGGTCGTGCCTCCGCCCTTGCGGTCGAGCACCTGCACGCGCGCTTGCATCGCGAGGGCTTGCAGCGCAACGAGGTGCAGGCCGAGGCCGGTGCCTTTCGCCGTGCGGGTCGACTCGGTCCCGACGCGGTAGAACGCGTCGAAGATGCGGTGCTTCTCTTCGCGCGGAATGCCGGGCCCGCGGTCCTTCACCTCGAGCACGACGTGACTCTGGTACACGCGCGTCACGACTCCGATCGGCTCGGCTTCGGGCACGCCGACCGGCACGGGTGCGTACTTGCGCGCGTTCTCGACCAGGTTCGTGACGATCGAGCGCACCGCGTCGGGAATCAAGAACACGTCCGGGAGGTCGGAGTCGAGCTCGAAGCGCACGTCCTCGACGATCTTGCCGATCGCGGTGTGGCACAAGGACGGGCGCACGCTGTCGACGATGTGGGAGAGATCGCCGAGCTCCGGCCGGACCTCGTTCGAGGTGAGCTGACTCTTCTCGAGCACGCGCTCGACCAGCGTCTCGAGCCGGCCGGTCTCGCGCACGATGCGGCGGTAGTACTCCTCGCGCTTCTCGACCGAGTCCACCCAGCCGTCCTGCAGCATCTCGCCGTACAGCCGGATCGACGCGAGCGGAGTGCGCAGCTCGTGCGTGACGGCGGCGACGAAGTTCTCGGTGCGCTTGGCGGACTCGAGGTCGCGGCGCACGCTGCGCAGGAGCAGCACCATGCCGGTGGTCAACGAGATCACGAGCATCGCGGCGACGCCGAGGAAGTGCAGCATCTGCGAGCGGAAGCGCAGCTCGAGATCGCGCGAGTTGACCGCGACGCGAAACGTGCCGTACCCGGCCTCCTCGCCCGCGCGCGTCTCGAAGACGAACTGGTGGATCGGATGGGAGACGATCACCAAGTCGAGCTGCTCCGACGTCTCGCTCGCGCCGAAGGGCACGAACTCCTGCGCTACGTCGAGCACTTGCCGCGCCAGGCCGGCCGGCAAGTCGTGGAACAGCCACTGCGGATCGATGAAGAAGCCCTGAATCAAGGTGACGCCCGATCCGAGGTTGTCGAAGCAAGCCGGTAGATCGCGCAACGATTCGTTCGGCGGGATGATCACCATCCGCGACGCGACGACGCGCGGCGCGCCCTCGGCGTCGAAGAAGAAGCGCACGTGCATGCCGGTGACCTGCGCGTCGACGTAGCGACCTTGCAGACCGCGCAGCGCCGGCAGCTCGTCGCGCAAGCACGCGAAGTCCTTCTCGGGGCTCGTGTTGATCGCTGCGACCGAAAGCGTGAGCGGCTCGAGGCGCAGCGAGCGCACGCGCACCGCGCGCATCAACCAGCCTTCGGTGCGATCGCGCTCCGCGAGCTCGGCCACCGTGCGCGCGAGGCCGGCGCGCTCCTCGGCCCACGTGTCCATGGCCTCGTGCTCGCCACCCAGGATCTCGAGCACGGCGGGCGGTTGCGCGGGCGGAGTGATCTCGCCGTCCGACGTCGCGAACTGGAACCACGCGCGACAGCCTTCGGGCGCGGGGCCCGTCGCGAGCGGCGACGGCACGAGCGCGAGCTCCGCGCCGATCATGCCGGGCGGGAAGTAGGTGCGCTTGTAGACGTAGAACGGGCGCCGCTCCTCGCGCTCGATCAGCTCGAGCACGCGGCGCTGGATCGCGTCGGAAAGACGGCGGCCCGCGTCGCCGGCGTCACCCGGAACGGCCGCGAGCCGCGATCGATGGTCTTGCGCGAGTTGGCGCCAGTGCAGCCCGCCGAGAACGATCGTCGGCAGGACGAGGAGGACGCCGTAGAGAACGAGGGCGGTGTTCTTCGTGCTCAGCTGAACCAACGGTAACCCTTGCCGCGCACCGTCTGGATCAGCGTGGGCTCGGCCGGGTTGGGTTCGACCTTGCGGCGCAAGCCCACGATGTGGATGTCCACCGTGCGCGTTTCGACGTTGGCGCTGCGGTAGTGCCACACGTCGAGCAGGAGATCGTCGCGCGTCACCACGCGGTGACGGTTCTTGATCAGGTATTGAAGGATGTCGCCCTCACGCGGCGTGAGTGCGGCCACCTGCCCGTCGCGGTGCACTTCGAGCCGCGCCAGGTCCACCAAGATACCGCCCGGGAGCTCGAGGCGGGGCGGCGGCGATGCGTCCATCTCCTTGCGGCGGAACTGAGCTTCGACGCGGGCCACGAGCTCGCGCGGCGAGAACGGCTTCTTGATGTAGTCGTCCGCGCCCAGCTCGAAGCCGCGCAAGAGGTCGCTCTCGCTCGCGAGCGCGGTGACGATGACGACGCGCACGTCGCGGCGCTCGGCGCGCAGCTTCCCGAGGATTTCGAGCCCGCTCATGCCCGGCAGCATGAGGTCGAGGACGATCAGCTCGGGCTGCGTCTGGCGGATGACCTCGAGCGCGGTCGGGCCGTCCGAGACGATCTGGGCCTGGAAGCCCGCGTGCTCGAGCGCGTCGCGGACGCCCAGCGCGAGGCTCTCTTCGTCTTCGACGACGAGGACGCGGTGGGTCTGGGATTGGGCACGTGCAGAGGGCTGGGGCGCGCTCATGGGGGGAGTGGGTTCTCGATGGAGCAGCATGGTCGTAGCGGGTGGGGAAGGAGGACCTGGACTTTCGGAAGTACCCGCATACGGCCCGGCAGGGTCTGAAAAACAGGCACAGCCAAGTAAAAGCCCTGCGCTCGTCCGCGTCTTTCACCACATCCTGCTGCGGTCGCGCCAACGCCTGGCTCCGAACGCGCTGGCGCGACCTCGTGACGGTTGTTGTGAGCGATGCGGGCTTGCCCTCCGTGCAACTCGCGTCAGTTTTCGTGGACCGTGGAACCCGTTGTCGAGGTCGCTCGTCGCCGCGCTCGCGCGCTCGACACGCTGCTGCGAAAGGTCAGCGCGGAGCGAGCTCGCCTCGCTGCGACAGCCACTCCGCGAGCGCAGCCGCGACCCACGCTCGGCCCGCGGTCGTGAGCTGCGCGTCGCTCGTACCGAACACCGGCTTCGCGCCGTCCATCCGTCGCTCCCCGAGGTCGAGGGTCTGGATCTTCGACTTCGCGAGGAAAGCCGCAAGATCGCGCCGCATGTGCGCGAGCAGGTCGAGATCGGCCGCGTCGAGCGCGAGCTCGCGCCGCGCGGACTCGATGCGATCGCCGAGCGCGGCGCGGTCGACGTCGAGCGCGGCGGGCAACAGCACCACGACGAAGTCGATCGCGTTCGCGCGGCAATCGCGATCGATCTCGGCGAGGATCGAGGCCGCGGCACGCAGCGCGACCTGTCGCTCCGCGGGGAGCTCGCGGAAGTACTTGAGCGCGAGCAGGTACTGCGCGACGGCTTGCGGATCGCGGCGGCGCGCGCCCTCGAGCTGTGGCCACCACGCCTGCAGTTCGGGCGCCGGCCGCGGTCGATCGAGGAACTCGTGCCACGGCGCGAGCACTTCGTAGAAGTCCGTGCCGGCGCTCACCACGACGGCGACGACGTGCGGCTGCAAGCGCAGGTAGCGCTCCAGCGTGCCCCAATAGTTGTAGAAGGAGTAGCCGCTCGTGCCGGCGTTGAGGCACTCGATCGTGCGTCCGATCGCGTTGATCGCGAGGATCGACTGCACGCGCGCGGGAATCGTCTCGGGATTCGTGCACGTGCCTTCGAGCTGCTCGTCGCCGGCGAACAACACGCGCAGATCGGGGCGTTTGACGGCCGGATCCTCGTCGTTGCGCAAGCCGAGCGAGTTCGTTCGCAAGCGCCACGGCTCCGCGTCCGCGACCGCGAGATCGAGGTGCGGGCGCAAGCGGAAGTAGCACTGCGGATCCCACTCGTGCTTCTCGGCGAGCGGAAAGCGTGCCGCCACGGCGGACGCGTCGAGGTAGCGGCGCGCCACGCCACTCGTCGAGCGCATCGTCCGCTCGCGTACGTCAGGGCGCGCGGATTCCGCGAGCCCACCGGCCCAGCCGGGCGATGCGAGCGCCGCGCGCGACGCAGGATTGCCCGCGATCGTCGAGCCCGGCAGCGTGCGGACGCGCTTCGATTCGCGCGGGACGAGCGCGCGGATGCGCGGCTCGAGCGCGGCCGCGACGGCTCGATGTCCGGCGAGGTTGATGTGCGAATCGGTGCTCCAGTAGAGCGGCTCGGCCGACACGCGGAAGGGCTCGCGCAAGTCGACGACCTCGACGCCGCGGCCGCGCAGTCCGGTGAGGAACGCGCTCGCCATGCGGTCGGTGCTCTGCATGTCGGCGTCGGTCAAGCGCAGCGCGTCGCGAACGGATTCGACCTTCTCCGCGAGCAGCGCGGGCTGCGCGTCCGTGTGCGGTGGGATGTACACGCACACGAGCTGCACGCCGGCGCGCAAGCACGTGACCTGGATCTCCGTCATCACGTCCGCCGCGGCGAGCACCGCGACCTCTTGCTGGTCGGGGTGCCGCGCGAAGTACTTCAGCGAATAGAACGTCTGGCCGAGCAGCTCGGGCGAGATCGCGAGTGCAGCGTCGACCTCGTCCTTGTACGCCGTGGTACCTTCGGGGCACGTCGTGCCGTTGAACAAGTGGTGGAAGAAGACCGTGTCGGAGAAGTCGTTGCCGCCGTACACGCAGACGACGAACACGTCCGGCTCGAGCGCGAGCACGCGCTCGAGCGTCCCGAGATAATTCAGGAACGAATAGCCGCCGACGCCGGCGTTGAGCACCTCGACGGAGCGCTCGCCCAGCGCAGCGCGCAGGCTCTTTTCCGTGTGATGACAGAACGATTCGTCGTTGCTGCACGCGCCGTCGGTGTGTGAATCGCCCGTGACGATCACGCGCAGGTCGGGCGCGGCGAGCAGCTCCTCGTCGTTCCGGAAGCCGGTCGAGTTCGTGCGCATCGACCACGAGCCGAGCGGATGCTCCGGCCAGGGGTTGTCGTGGCTGATCTTCGCGCGCTTGCGGAAGTAGCTGTAGCGGTCGTACTCGCAGCGCGGATCGACGGCGAACCACTTCGCGACGTCTTCCGGTGAGAGCGGCGTGCGCTGGAACGACGAGCTCGGGAGGCGCGGAGACTCGACGTCGAACAGCGCGGGCGCAGCGCGCGCCGGCGCTGTGAGCGGCAGCGACGCGGGCACGCTCAGCACGCGGCCATGCGATTCGCCGATGCGGTGCAGCGTGAGCGCCGGCGCGTGCTGCCAGCGCCAGTAGAGCCACAAACCGCCGAGCCCTACGGCCGTCGAGGCGAGCGCGGTCAGCAACCGGACGGTGGTTCTGCGCATCGTGGGGCCATAGTAGTGGGTAATCCCATCGACCAGCAGTCTGCACCGCCGTGCTCAGCGCCCTTGCAGCCCCGCGACCGGCTCTTGCGCCCACTCCGGCAAGGCGGTGATCGCGGCGGGATCGATCGCGACGTCGCGCAGAGCGTTGCGCGCTTCGTCGGCGCGCTGCGTGAGCGCGAGCGCCGCGGCGAACTCGAGCAGCACGCTGCTCGGGAGCGGCTCGCGGTAGTGGCGCACGATCGCGAGGTCGGCGCGGTAGTTCCGCACCGCGTTGTCGAACTCGCCGCGACTCGCGAACTCGCGCGCCCACATCCGGTTCGCGCGCGACTCCAGCGCGTCCGCGACGATGCCGGGCTTCGTCTTCTCGAGCTCGCGGCCGGTCGCGTACGCGAAGTCGGACGACAGGCCGGCGATCTCGGGACGCGTGCGAGCGAAGAGCGCTTCCGCTGCGTCGCCGACGTCGCGCAGCCACAAGCGCGCGCCGAGCTCCTCGAGCCAGGAGGGCGGCAGCGGCCGCACGCGTTGCAAGCGCTCGAAGTACGCGAGTCCCGCGTCCACGTTCCCGTCCTCGATCTCGAGGCTGGCGAGGTTTTGCAGCGCGCTCGGATTCTCCGGATCGAGCCGGAGCGCCGTTTCGAAACGCGGCCGCGCCGTTGCTCGGTCGCCGTGGATCGCAGCGAGGAAGCCGAGCTCGATCCACGCCTCGACGCGCTGCGGCCGCAGATCGAGGATCGCGTGCCACTGCGTCTCGAGCTCCTCGCGTCCGGCTCCGTGCATGCGTGCCGCGCGCACGGCGAGCGTGCGCGCGAGCACGGAATCCCGGCACGCGTTCAGCGCGTCGCGCACGTGCGCGTCCGCGGCGAGCGCGCTCGGCGGCGGCTCCGCCGCGAGCGCCTGCAGCGCGAGCCCGTGCTGCACGAACGCGCGCGCACGCGGCGCGCACACGAGGAGCAGCGCGAGCGCGGTGAGCGCGCGGGCGCGCGCCGCGATCGGCCGGGCGGTAGGACGCGCATCCGCGAGCAAGACGCCGAACACGGGGAATGCGAGGCTCAACGTCGCGGCGTCGAACGTGAACGGAGCACCGGCGAGTGCGCTCGTCAGGATCCCGAGCGTGGCGAGCGCGTATGACACGTTCTCGTTCGCAAGCAGCGCGCGCAGCGCCGCGCGGGCGATCCACGCGAGGAACACGAGCCAGGCCAGGCCGGCGAGCACACCGCCCTCGAGCACAGGCGTGAGCCAGTCGTTGTGCGCGTGCTCGACCTCGGTCTCGAGCGGCAAAAGGCGTCCGTGGGACGAGAGCGCGATCTCGCGCGGATCGCGGTACGCCGGAAACGCGGTCGCGAACTGGCCCGGTCCGACGCCGGCCCAGAGGTGATCGGCGAGCATCGCGAAGCTCGCGCGCCACACGCGCAGGCGCACTTCGACGCCGCCCGTGTCGGTCCCGTTGTCGGAGCTCGCGACGCTCGTCGCCGCCGGTTGCGCGGCGCTCGTGCGCGCGGGCATCACCGTGAAGAGGCCGGCCGCGATCGTCGCGACGGCGACGGCGGCCCAGCCGCTGCGCAGCACGCGCGGCGTGCCGCGTGCGAGCGCAGCGGCGAGCGCGAGCGGAACGGACAGCGCGACGATGCCGGTCAAGACGGGCACGCGCGCGGCGTAAGCGAGCTCGAGCAACAGCGCGATCGTTCCGAGCACGCGCCAGAGCGGGCTCGCGCTCGTCCATGCGGCGGCACCGGCGAGCGCGCCGACGAGCGCCGCCTGCGCCAGGTGGCCGCTGTTTCCGAGTGCGCCGGCGAACTCGTGATCGCGGTCGACGTGCGCGTGCACGAGCCAGGCGATCGAGATCGCGACCGTGCCGCGCAGGAAGATCGCGCGGCCGCGCGCGGAAAGCTGCGCGCCGGCGACGAACAGCGCCAGCGCCGTGCACGCGAAGAGAACAGCGCGCGCGCCCTCGAACGTGTCGAGCAGCTGGCCGCTGAGCGTCCACAGCCCGACGCCCGCGAGCCACGCGCTGAACACGACGATGCCGTGCAACGCCGCCGCGCGCGCGATCCACGCGGAGAAGAGCGCCGCGGGGATCGAAAGCAGCGCGACGACGCCGATGCCGGTCGCTTGCGGCATCAAGTCGCGCGCCAGCAGCGGCTCGGGCCACGGCCACGCGAGCGCGGCGGCCGGCAGCAGCAGCGCCCAGGCGAGCCACGTGCGCCGGACGTCGTCCTTCGTGTTCATCGCGCGCGCGTCAACGCGACAGGATCGCGTCGACGAAGGCCTCGGGCTCGAACTCCTCGAGCATCTCGAGCTGCTCGCCGGTGCCCACGTAGCGCACCGGCAGTGCGAGGCTCTCCTTGATGCCGAAGAGCGCGCCCGCGCGTGCGGTGCCGTCGAGCTTCGCGATCACGAGGCCCGTGATCGGAATCGCGGCCGTGAACTCGCGCGCTTGCGCGACCGCGTTCTGGCCGTTCGTCGCATCGAGCACGAGCCACGTCTCGTGCGGCGCGCCGGGCAAGCGCTTCTCGATCACGCGGCGCACCTTCTTCAGCTCGTCCATCAAGCCCTTCTGCGTGTGCAGACGGCCGGCGGTGTCGATCAGCACGACGTCGAGCCCGCGTGCGAGCGCCGTTTCGATCGCTTCGTGCGCGACGGCGGCCGGATCGCCGCCCGGCTTCGTGCGCACGAACGCGGCTTGGTTGCGTTGCGCCCAGATCTCGAGCTGGTCGGCGGCGGCCGCGCGGAACGTGTCGCCCGCGGCGAGCAACACGGTGCGGCCTTGCTTCGTGAAGCGGTGTGCGAGCTTCGCGATCGACGTCGTCTTGCCCGAACCGTTCACGCCGACGACCAAGATCACGGTCGGGCGGTGCGTGAGCGCGACCTCGCCCGCGGCTTGGTCGAGGCGCGCGAGCAACGTCGTGCGCAACGTCGCGCGCACGTCCTCCTCGCCCTTGATCTCGCCGCGCTGGTGCGCACGCGCGAGCTCGGCCGTCAGCGTCGCGGCGACGGGGCCGAGGTCGCTCGTGTAGAGCATCTCTTCGAGCTCACCGAGCAGCGCCGCGTCGATGGGACGTCCGCCGCGGAAGAGGCCGGAGATCTTGTCGGAGATCGCCGTCCGCGAGCGTGTCAGCCGTTCCTTGAGACGATCGAAGAGTCCCATGTGATCGAGCGGGGTGATCGAGCGGGGTGATCGCGCCGGCGCCGTGCGTCAGCTCTCCGGCAGCGGCGGCGTCGCGGGCTCGCTCTCCGGGCGCGCCTCGTCGCCGCCCGACGTGCGCGCGCGATTCATGATCTTGTCGAGGATGCCGTTGATGAACGCGCCCGAGTTCTGCGTCGAGTAGCGCTTGCCGAGCTCGATCGCCTCGTTGATCGCGACCTTGGGCGGGATGTCCTGGCACTGCAGGAGCTCGTACGTCGCGAGGCGCAGCACGTTGCGATCGACGACCGCCATGCGCGAGATCTGCCAGTTCTGCGCGACGCCTTGGATCGTGCGATCGATCTCGGCCTTGTGCTCGAACACGCCCTGGACGAGACGCAGCGCGAACTTCGACGTCTCGCCATCGCGCTCCTCGCCGCGCAAGAACGTGCTCGCCTCGGCCAGCAGGTCGTCGCCGCGCAGATCGATCTGGTAGAGGAACTGGAGCGCGAGCTCGCGCGCGCGCGTGCGTTTCTTCACGGGTTGAGCTCCTCGATCTCGTCGAGCGCGACGAGCGTGTCGATCGCGGCGCGCGCCACGGCGCGGCCTTTGTCCTCGCGCCCGCCGAGCTCGGGCGGCAGCGCGCGCGCGCGCGCTTGCTCCAGTGTCGCGCACGTCAGCACGCCGAAGTGGATCGGCGTGTCCTGCGCGAGGCTCGTCTGCACGAGCCCGATCGTCGCGCCGTGCGCCACGAAGTAGTCGTGCTCGGTTTCGCCCTTCAACACGAGCGCGAGGCAGATCACCGCGTCGATCTCGGGGTGGTCGGACATGCGCTTCGCGGCGATCGGCAGCTCGAACGCGCCGGGCACCCACGCCACGTGGACGTCCGCTGCCTCGACACCGCTCGCCGCGAGCTCGCGCTGCGCCGAAACGAGCATCGCACCCGTCAGGTCTTCGTGGAAGCGCGACACCACGATGCCGATCACGGTTCCAGGCCGCTGCGCGCGCTCGCGCTGCGAAGACTTCGGATCGAGGGCCATGACGGTGGGAAGGAGCGTGCTCCGGGTGTCCGGAGGATGCGCGGATGGGCGGTGAAGCGGGGTAGTCTAGCGCCGCGCAGGGGCGCGTAAAGACGCGCGCGACGCTGCGCCGCGTTCAGCTCGTTGCCGAAGAGCTCGCGGAGGGCGTGCTCGTCGTCGCGCGCGCGGGCGTGCGCCGACGCAAGCTCCACGACATCTGCGCCGAGAGGGCCGCCGCCATGTCGTCGAGCAGCGTGTAGGCGAGCGGGACGACCCACAGCGTGAAGATCGTGCTGACGATCAAGCCGCCCGCGACGCACGTGGCGAGCGCGCGGTAGTCGATGCCGTCGCCCGCGGGTTCGGTGACCGCCATCGGATAGAGGCCCATCACCGCGGTCAGCGCCGTCATGAAGATCGGGCGCACGCGATTCCGGCAGCCTTCGAGCACCGCGGCCGTGCGCTCCATGCCCCCCAAGCGCAGCGCGTGGATGCGGTCGATCAGCACGATGCCGTGGTTCACTTCGACGCCGACCAGGATGATGATTCCGATCCAGCCGATCGAATCCATCGCCGTGCCCGTGATGTAGAGCGCCCAGTACGAGCCGAGCACCGCGTACGGGATCGTCGCGACGACCGAGATCGGCAGCAGGAACGACTCGAACAGGATGCCCATCAAGAGGAAGACGAGCACGACGGCGAGGATCAGCGCTCCGCCGAGCTCGCGCATCTCTTCTTCCTGGCGGACACCGACGGACTCCTCTTCGCCGATCGAGTAACCGCGCGGCAACTCGAGCTCGCCGAGCGCGCGCAAGCCGGCGTTCGACACGTCGCGTTGCTGCGTCGGGTTGTCGACCTTGGCTTGGATCGTGAACGTGACCTGCCCGTTGCGGCGCTGGATCGAGCGGCTCTGCCGGCCGAACTCGAGATCGCTGAACGACGACAGCGGCACCGAGCTCTCGCCGTTGTACACCGAGAGATCGCGCAACGTGCCCAGGCCAGCGACCTCTTCTTCGTCGTACTCGATGATGAGCGGGATCTCGCGATTCGGCTCTTGGAAGCGCGGGAGCTGCACGCCGCGCAGCGCCCACGAGATGTTCTCGAGCGCGTTCGTGGGCGTCACGCCGAGCCGCTGCGCGATGTCGGAATCGAACACGACGCGCACTTGGCGCGGAGCGTCTTGCAGCGGCGACGTGACACTGGAAAGTCCCGGCACGCGTTCGAGGATCTCGACGGCGCGCTCGCCGAGGCGCTCGAGCTCTTCGGAATCGGGTCCGTGCAAGCGGAACGTCACGACGGAGCGGCTGCGGCTGTCGCCGCTCTGCATCTCGTCGAGGAAGCGCAGCTTGTGGCCGGGGATGCGCGGCATGTCGCGCTTCAGCTCGGCCTGCACCACTTCCATGTGCTCCTGCTGCTGCGGAAGCTCCCAGTACAAGCTGACGCGGGCGCCCGTGACGCTGAAGCGCGTGCCGACGTGATCGAAGGCGTACTGCGCGCGGCGGGTCTCGAGGAAGCGCTCGTAGTGCTCCATCTCGTCCGCGACTTGCGCGAGCGTGAAGTTGTCCTCGAGGTCGATGAAGACGTTGACCCGCGTCCGGTCGTCGTCTTGGCCGAACGCCGCGACGTTCATGTTGAAGATCGGAACGAGGATCGAAGCGAGCGCGACGAGCATCGCGATCGTCGCCGCGAAGCGGTGCGCCAGCGTCCATTCGACGAGGCGCTGGTTCACTTCGATCAAGAGATCGAGCGGCGACGGCCGTGCGGGGGCCACGACCAGGGGTCGCGACGCCGTGCGCGCGAGCATGCGGCGCCAGCGCGGCGTGCCGAGCACGAGCAGCAGCGCCGCGAGCAGTGCGGGCAAGATCTGGAACGCGACGATGCATGCCTTCGCACCGACGGCACCGACGGCGGGCAGCGTCCACGTCTCGCCGAGGCCGGGCGGGCTCGTCTGCGCGGGCCACGCCGCGCGCGCGGTGACCAGCGCGAGCGCGACGACCGCGGCCGCGAGCACGTAGCGCAGCGGAACGAGCACGGCGAGCAGTCCTCGGCACGCCGCGAACGTCGCGCGCAGCACGACGCGCAGCACGACGTTGCCGGCACGCAGCACGTAGCCGAGCAGGCGGCCGGGCAGCTCGCCGACGAACCCTGCGCGCGCGGCGAGGCGCTGCAGACCCGCGCTGCGCGGCACGAGCGCTCCGCGCGCGAGCACGGGCAAGAAAATGAGCGCGACGAACAGGCTCACGACCAGCGACACGCACAGCGGGATGCCGAGCTCGCCGAAGAGGATGCGCAGCATCGGGTTCTCGCTCATGAAGATGAGCGGCATGAACACGACGACGCCGGTCAACGTCGAGAGCACGACCGCGAGACCGACCTCGCTCGTGCCGGCGACGATCGCGTCGTTCATCGACCGGCCTTCGGCGCGCAAGCGCGTGATGTTCTCGACCACGACGATCGAGTTGTCGACGAGCATGCCCATCGCGAGCGTGATGCCGGCCATCGTGAGCACGTTGAACGAGCCGCCGGTGAAGTAGACCCACGCGACCGTCAAGAGCAGCGAGATCGGAATCGAGAGCGCGACGAGCAGCGTCAGTCGCACGCGCCAGAGGAACAGGAACAAGACGACGACCGCGAGCCATCCGCCGTGGACCGCGGTCTGTTTGAGCTGCGAGAGCGAGTTCTCGATGAAGGCACCTTGGTCGAACACGACGCGGAACTTGAACTCGCCCGCGAGCTGCGGATCCTTCTCGAGCTCCTGCAGCGCCGCGTTCAGTCGGTGGCACGTCTCGACGACGTTCGCTTGGCCGTCCTTCTGGACCTCGCCCCAGTACGCGTACTTGCCATCGATGCGGAAGAGGTTCTGCTTGACCGTCTTGGCGGTGATCACGCGGCCGACGTCGGCGATCGTGAGCCCGTCGCCGATCGGATACGACTCGATCTCCTGCTTCGTGCGGAAGCGCATGTCGGAACGCAGGAGCACGCGCGAGCCGCCGTCCTCGACCTCGCCCATCGGCATCGCGAAGTTGTCCGCCGCCAAGCGCCGGATCAAAGCGCCGATGTCCATGTTCGCCGCGCGCACGCGGTTTTCGTCGAGCAGGATGCGCATCGAGTCGTCGGCGAGCCCGGACATCTCGATGCGTCCGACGCCGTCGACGGACTCGAGCCGCCGCTGGATCACGTTCTCGACGAGGAAGTCCGTGCGCTGCGAGTCGCCCGGATGCATGAGCGTGAAGAACATCACCGGCATGTCGCTCTCGCTCCACGACCAGATGCCGATCTCTTGCACCGTAGTCGGGAGCTGCGAGCGCGAGCGCTCGATCCGGTCGCGGACTTCCGCCTTCGCGTAGTCCATGTCCGTGTCGGCCTTGAATCCGACCCAGATCCACATCGAGTCGGCGCGCGAGCCACTCTCGATGTTCTCGATGCCCGCGAGCGTGCGCAGCTCCGCTTCGAGCACGCGCGCGACTTGCTCCTCGTTCTCCTGCGCGCTCGCGCCCGGATTGGTGACGTACACCTGCAGTCCCGGCTCGACGATGCCGTCGGGCATCATCTGCACCGGCACGCGCGCGTACGAGATCAAGCCGATCACGACGCAGCTGAAGAGCAGCGTGATCAGGAGCACCGGCCGCTTCACCAGGCCGGCGAAGAACGCGTAGTGGACGCCGTGGATGCTCATCGTGGTGCGCGCGCCGTCACGCCGGCGCGGTCTCGGCGCTCGTCGCGGCGACAGGAGCGCGCACGTCCTGATGTCGGTAGACGAGGTAGTACACCGCCGGGATCACGATCAGCGTGAGCGCTGTCGAGCACGTGAGCCCCGACATCACCGCGATCGCCATCGGTGCGCGCAGCTCGAGGCCCGCGCCCGCGCACAAAGGACCGATCCACGGAACGTCTGCGAGCCAGCCGGTCATCGGCAAGAGACCGATCACCGTCGTGTTGGCCGTCATGTAGATCGGGCGCAAGCGCGTGCTGCCCGCCTCGATCAGCGCATCGTACACGCGGTAGCCCTGCGCGCGGGTCTGATTGACACGGTCGAGCAGCACGATCGCGTTCGCGACCACGATCCCGGCGAGCAAGATCAAGCCGATGAAGACGACGACCGAGAGCGGGATGTCGAGCCAGTCGAGTGTGAACACGACGCCGACGATCGCGAGCGGCACCGTCACGAGGATGATGAGGGGCTGCAGCCAGGACTCGAACTGGCTCGCCATCACGGCGTAGACGAGGAACAGAGCGAGCAGCAGCGCGAAACGCATGCTCGCCTGCGCCTCGTCCATCTCGCGCTTCTGGCCACCGAGCTGCACGACCACGTCGTCGGGCGTCACCATGTCGGCCAGGCTTTTCTCGATCGCGCGCGCGGAGCCGCCGAGATCGAGCCCCGTCGTCGACGCGGTGACGAGCACCGCACGCGTGTTGCCGATACGGCGGATCTCGGCCGGGCCTTGCACGATCTGCACGTCCGCGACGGCGCGCAGCGGCACCGGCGTCGTCGACGAGGGGTTCACGACGATGTCGAGCACGCGCCCGAGCGAGCTCAGCACGATCTCGTCGCCGAGCACGCGCACGTCGATGCGGTCGTCGCCCTCCGAGAAGCGTGTGCTGACGTTTCCGAGCACTTGATCGCGCACGAGCCGTGAGACCGCGTCGAGATCGAGTCCGTACTCCAGAGTCTTGTCGCGGTCGAACGTGATGCGGGCTTCCGGGTGACCGGGCCGCACCGTGGTCTGCACGTCCGTCAGCCCCGGCACTTCCGAGATGCGTGCCGCGACTTCGGCGGCCGTACGCGAGAGCAGCTCGAGGTCGTAGCCGAGCACCTCGATCTGCACGGGCGCGTCGAGCGCGAACGGCGTCGGACGCGAGATGTCGACCGAGCGCACGGCCGGGTGCTGCGCGATCAGCTCGCGCACGCGGGCCATGATGCGGTCCTCGTTCTCCGGCGTGGCCGACTCGGGCTTCAAGCGCACGGTCAAGCGCGCGGTGTGCTTGCCTTCGATGTCGCGCGTCAGCGTGTCCTTCTCGACGCCGACCGTGAGCGCCGTGAGCTGCACGCCCTCGATCGCGTGCACGCTGCGATCGATCTCGCCGAGGACCTGATCGGTCTGCTCGAGCGGACTGCCGACGGGCAGACCGACGTGCGCGGTGAATTCGCCTTGGTGGATCTCGGGCAACAGGTCGAGCCCGAGCGCCGGCACGCGCCACACGGCGACGGCGAAGAGCGCGACCGACACGAAGACCACGAGCCATGCGTTGCGCAGCCCGGTCGCGAGCAGCCGCGGATAGACGCGCTCGACGTGCCCCCACGCCCAGTCGTGCACGAGCAGGATCGGACGGAAGAGCAGGTCCAGGAGCTTGCCGAGCCCGAGCAACAGCGCGCCGAACACGCGCGCGCAGATGCCGAACGACCGCAGCGTGCCCCGCCCCGCGAGGCTCGCGAGACTCGGGACGAGGTGCGCCCAGTCGAACTTCAGATCGCGCTTCAGCGGCGCGGGCTTGCGCACGTCCACGGCACGCGTCGTCGCGCCTGCCAGCCACGGCCGCGACGCGAGCACCGGGATGAACAGCGCCGCGACGACGAGCGACACGAGCACCGACGCGACGACCGTCAACGCTTGATCGCCGAAGATGCGGCCCGCGACGCCGTGCACGAACACGATCGGTGCGAACACCGCGACACTCGTCAGCGTCGAGCCCGTGACCGCGCCCGCCACCTCGCGCGTCCCGCGCACCGCGGCCTCGGTCAGGCTGTCGCCTTCCTCGCGGCAACGCATGATCGACTCGAGCACGACGATCGACGCATCGACGACCATGCCGACGCCGAGCGCGAGCCCGCCGAGCGACATGATGTTCAGCGAGACGTCGAGCAGGTACATCGGCGCGAACGTGACGACGACCGAGATCGGGATCGAGATGCTGATGATCAAGGTCGGCAGCAAGCTGCGCAGCGCGAGCCAGATCACGAGCACGGTGAGCACGACGGCCATCCAAGCGTTGCTCTTCACGTCCTCGATCGAGTCGCGAATGAACGTCGATTGATCGGAGAGCACCTCGAGGCGCGCATCCTTGCGCAGCTGCCAGGCGAGAAAGTCGGTCTTGTCGCGATTCTCGAACTTCGCTTCGTCGCTGCTCGTTGCTTCCTGCTCCTGGAGACCCTGCGTGAACTCACGTTGCGCCGCCGCGCCGAACACGCGCGCGTGCACCGCGTCGGCGAGTGCCACGATGTTCGCGCCGGCCTCGCGGTAGATCGCGATCTCGACCGCCTCGCCGCCGTCGAGCCGCGTGATGACGTCGCGCTGCGCATGCGTGCGCTCGACCGTGGCGACGTCGCCGATGCGGATGTTCGCTTCGCCGCGGCGCACGATCGAGAGGCGCGCGATCTCGCCGACGTCGCGGAACTCGTTGAGCGTGCGCACGAGGTACTCGGTCGAGCCCTCGCGAATCGCTCCGCCGGACGCGTTCAGGTTCTCTTGCGCGAGGCGCGTGGCGATCACCGCCGGGTCGAGGCCCTGCGCGGCCATCTTGAACGGGTCGACGCGGACGCGGATCTCTTCCTCGAGTCCGCCGCGCACTTGCACGGCCGCGACGCCGGGGATCGTCTCGAGTTCGCGCTTGACGCGGTTCTCGGCGATCCAGCGCAGCTGCACGAGGTCGCGCTCGCTCGCGCGCGCGCCGACGTCTCGCGCGCCGCCCGATTCGGTCTTCGTCGCGCCCGCCGTTGCGTCGCCGTCCGCGCGCGGCGCTGCGCGCAGCGGAAGGGAGAGACCGATGCGCAGGATCGGATCGAGGTTCGGGTCGTAGCGCAGGATCAGCGGACGCTCGGCGCCGTTCGGCAAGAACACGCTGTCGAGCTTGTCGCGCACGTCCTGCACCGCGAACGTCATCGGCGTGCCCCAATCGAAGTCGAGCACGACGTCCGACGTCTCCGCGCGGCTGATCGACATCGAGCGCACGAGGTGCGGCAGCGTCGAGAGCGCTTCTTGGATGCGCTCCGAGATGCGGTCTTCGACGTCTTCCGGCGCGGCGCCGGGATACGTCGTGCGCACGGTCAACGTCGGATAGCTGATCTCCGGCAGGAGATCGACCGGCAACTTCGACAGCGACACGATGCCGAACACTCCGATCGCCACCATGAGCATGGTGATCGCGACCGGTCGCGAGGTGACGAACGCGAGCGCGCCGCCCGCGGCCTTCTCCTTCACGCTCGACGGAGACGAGCGATCGTCGTGTGCGCCGGAAGCCACGTGTCTATTGGCCCTGCGACTCGCTCGAAGCCGGCGCGGGCGGTACAGCGGCCGAACCCACCGCTTGCGGCAGCTCCTCGATCGCCACCTCGCTGCCGTCTTCGAGCTCGCGGTTGCCGACGACGACCACGAGGTCGCCGGCCGCGAGCGCGTTCGCATCGAGCGGCGTCACCTCGCAGGACGTGTCGTCCGCGAAGCCTTCGCGTACCTCGACGCGGCGCGCACGCCCGTCGCGCACGGTGAAGATCAACGTCGCCTCGCCTTCGCGGCGCAGGCAGCGCTTCGGGACGACGAGCGCGTTCGGATGGCGATCGGTGACGATCTCGAGGCGCACGAGCATGCCGGGCAGCAAGCGCGCGCGCTGGAGCGCGTGCCCGTTGGTCGGCCCCGGGGTGTGCCCGGGGGTCTGCCCGGGGCTGGGCGCGTGCGTATGCGTGTGCGACGTCTCGTGCAGGCCGCCGTCTTCGACCGCCGCCGACGGCTCGATGTGCGCGTGCACGGCGAACGAGCCCGACTGCGGATCGATCGCGGGCGAGATGCGCTCGATCGTGCCGCGGAACGTCATGCCCGGCAGCGCCTCCGCGGTGGCATGGACCTCGAGCGTGCGTCCTGGATTCGTCGGCGCCCTCGAGGTCGCATCGGCCGCGGTCGCACCGAGGAACCAAGCGAGCTCGCGCTGGGGGCGGTGGAACTCCACGTGCAGGTCGTCGAGATCCGTGATGACGAACGCCGCGCCCGCGGTCTCGAGCACGCTGACCCCGCGTCCGACGGTCCCACCGACGCGCACGCCGGCGTTCGCGACGATCCCCGCGATCGGAGCCTGGATGCGCGTGTACGAGAGCTCGAGCTCGGCGCGCGCGAGCGACAGCTGCGCTCGCTCGAGCGCGGTGGCCGAGGATCGCGCTTCGATCACGCTTCGATCGCGGCCGAGCTTCGCCGTCTCGTGCTCGTTGGCGCGCGTGTCGCGCGCGGTGCGCAGTGCCTCGAGCGCTTGTTGCGAGATCAGGCTCGCCTTCTCGTTTCGTTCGTAGTCGCGCTGAGCTTGCTCCCATTCGAGCTTCGTCTGCCCGACGCGGGCTTCGGCCTCGCGCATCGCGACTTCCGCGCGCGCGATCGCATCCTTCGCTTCCGCGATCGCGACGCGCGCATCCGCGACCAAGGCCCGCGCTTCGCGGTCATCGACCGCGGCGAGCTCTTGGCCGACCTCCACGGTGTCGCCCGGCTGCACGAAGACTTCCGTCACGAGTCCGGACGCGCGTGGGTAGAGCTGGATCTCCTTCTCCGAGTGCACGGTCGTCGTCGTCTGCAGCTTCGCGACCATCTCGCGCTGCTCGACGGGCGCGACGCGCACGCGCACCGGCTCGCGGCGTTTCGCCGCGCCCGCCTTCGGACCTTGCGCCGCGTCGGTTCCGCCCGAGCACGCAGCGGCGAGAGCGCACACGACGAGCACGGCAGTCGCGCGAAGCACGAGCGGGGACGGAGAATCGAAACGCAAAGTCGCGATGGAGAACATGAGTGCGGAGTGGGCGCCCCGGGAGTCTTGCGCGCGCGGACTTCGATCGACGCAGAGCGTAGACTCGCGCCGATGCGGACGCCCGAAGAGGCTATTGCGGAAATTCTACGCGCGCTCGAGCCTCGCTCGGTAGCCGAGAGTGTTCCGCTCGTCCGCGCATTCGACCGCGTTCTCGCGCAGGACGTCGTCGCCGACGTCGATCTGCCGCCGTTCGAGAAGAGCGCGATGGACGGATTCGCGGTGCGCAGCGCCGACTTCCAATCGGCCATGACGATGCGTCTGCGCGTGATCGGCGAGTCGCGCGCGGGTGCGCCCTTTCGCGACTCGGTCGCAACCGGCGAGTGTGTCGAGATCTACACGGGCGCCGAGGTCCCCGCCGCGTGCGACAGCGTTGTAATGGTTGAGAAAACGCAGCGCGCCGGCGCGGACGTGCTGCTCGACGACCATCCGACTCCGGGTCAGCACGTGTGTCATCGCGGCGAAGACTTGCGCGACGGCGACGTCGTGCTGACGCGCGGACGGCGTCTCGCCGAGCTCGAGCTGTCCGTGCTCGCGGCAGTCGGTGCGGATCCCGTCGCAGTCGTGCGCAGACCGCGCGTCGCGCTGTGCACCACGGGCGACGAGCTCGTGCCCGTGACCGCGAAACCGCGCGCTGGCGAGATCCGTGAAGGCAACACGTTCTATCTCGCCGCGCGACTCGCGACGTTTGGCGCGGACGTGACGAATCTCGGCATCGTGCGCGACGAGGAGCGCGCACTCGAAGATCTCTTCCGGCGCGCGCTCGACGAGAGCGATGCATTGGTGACGACCGGCGGCGTGAGCATGGGCAAGTACGACTTGGTCGGCGGCGTGCTCGAGCGCATCGGTGTGCGCCCGGTCTTCCACAAGGTCGCGATCAAGCCCGGCAAGCCGCTGTGGTTCGGCATGTACGACGCGAAGCCCGTCTTCGCGTTACCCGGAAACCCGGTGTCGTGCTTGGTCGGCATGGAAGTGTTCGTGCGGCCCGCGCTCGCGAAGCTCGGCGGTCTCCCGGAGGAGCATTGGCGCCCGCGCTTGCGCCACGGCCGCTGGGCGGGTGCGGCGACGCGCGAGAACCCGCGCGAGCAGCACCTGCCCGTGCAACTCGCGGCAGGCGACGACGGCGTCGAAGCGCTCACGCCGATCCGCTGGACGAGCTCGGCGGACATCGTCGGGCTCACGCGTGCCGAGGCGCTCGCCGTCGTGCCCGCTGGTCAGGTCGTCGAGCGCGGCGAGCTCGTCCGCTACCGTCCGCTGCGATGATCCGTTCGATGCGCGGCGGGATACGCGACGATGCACGCAGGAGTTCCGCGCGATGAAGCGCAACGCCTGCGTCGCGGCGACGTTCGTACTGCTCTTCGTCGCGAGCCCAGGCCTCCTCGGCGACGATGGATCGGCGGCGATCGCGGCCATCGCGCTCGCCCCGTGGGCCGTCGTGAGCCGATCGCCCGGCCGGCGTGCCTTCTTGTGGGAGTGGCTGATCGCCGGCCTGGGTGCCTGCGCGTTCTGTTATTGGAGCGCCTACGTCTGGTGGGGGATCTTCGGGTTCCTCGCCCTAGTGCCGGGCTTCTACTTCGCGCTCGCCGGACTCGTGTTGCGCGCGCTGAAGCGCGTGCCGCTCGCGCTCGCGGTGCCGGCGGCGTGGGTGTCGGCCGAGACGCTGCGCTGCGCGATCGAGCCGCCGTTCGGATTCGGCTGGATGCGCCTCGGCACGTACCTCCACGCGACGCCGTGGCTCGCCGGAGCTCTGCGCATCGCAGGCGTCGGCGGTCTGTCGTGGGTGCTCGCTGCGTTCGCGGGCGGCGTTGCCGACCTCGTGCGACGGGCGCGGCGCGAGGAAGGTGCGCCGCGGCTCGGCGTCGCGCTCGGCTTCGGCTTCGGTCCGATGCTGCTCGCCGCCACGGCTTCGTGGCTCACGTCGCCGCCACAGACGACGGCCGGCCCGCGCGTGATGCTCGTGCAGCCCGCGTTCGAGCAACGTCGCAAGATGGCGCCGCAGAGCGCGGTCGAGCTCTACCGCGATTCCGTTCAGCTCACGCGCGAGGGGCTCCTCGCGGCGGCCAAGAACGACGAGCCGGTCCCCGATCTCGTCGCGTGGGGCGAGACGATGTTCCCCGCGAACCTCGCGGGGGACGGTCTGCTCGAGCAGTTCGACCGTGGCGTGCGCGCACCGGACTGGACCGGTTGGCAGATCACGCGCCACGACGTCGAGCGCATGATCGACGACGAGGACGTCCTCATCCGGCAGCAGCTCCTCGGTGGCTCGCGTCCCGTATTGACCGCGGGCACGAGCTTCCTCGCCGGCGCCGAGGTCTTCGCCGAACGCGACGGCGTGATTCGCCGCCACAACGCGGTCGCTCTGTGGGACGCGGAAGGAGGGCGGCGCGGCATCGGCGGCAAGCGGCACCTCGTTCCGGGTGCGGAGCAGCTCTGCGGCTTCGAGCGGTTCGCGTGGATCCGCGCCACGACGCGCTCGGTCGCGGGCTACGTCCCCGATCTCGTCCCGTTCGACCGTACGGTCGTGCTGCCGCTCGAGACGCGGTCGGGACGCGCGTTCCGCTTCTCGGTCACGGTGTGCTTCGACAACACGTTCGACGATCCGTACACGGTTCCGTTGCGCGCCGAGCCGGTCGACTTCCACCTCGTGTGCAGCAACGAGGCTTGGTACCTCGAGAGCACCGAGTACGACCATATGGTCGCCTTCTCGCGCGCGCTCGCGATCGCGACCGGCCGCAGCGTCGTGCGCGCCACGAATGCCGGCATCACGATCGTGCTCGGCCCGGACGGGAGCGAGGTGGCCCGACTGCGCTCGAGCGACGGCGACCGGCGCGATCGCATGGTCGCGGGCACGCTGCGCGCGACGGTGCCGGTTCCGACGGACGGCGCGAACGCGTCGCGCACGCCGTTCGTCGTCACGGAGCGCTACTGGCTCGCGCTCTGGTTGCTCGCTCCGCTCGCCCTTTGGATCTCGACGCGGCGCGCTTCGTTACACACGCGCGGGGGCGAGTTAGAGGGCGCTGCGGCCGGCTCCGGCCGCGCTTGACCCTTGCGGAAGTGGCTCCTATACTCGCGCCCCCTGTGTTGTCACAGGCAGGCGGAGATCGAACCGAGATCTTTGCCGTTCAAGACCTTACAACGCCGCCACGGTCCGAGGCGTGCCTCGAACGAGCCGACCGCTGCGAGGGCTTGAGCCCACTCGGAGTGCCCCCCCATCCCCACCCGAAACTCGAATGAGCTCCATCGGACGCATCCTCATCATCGTGAACTTGGTCCTGGCCGCCGCTTTCGTCGGCTGGGCTGCCAACGCCACCAGCGCCTACACCGGCTACAAGACGAAGTACGACGCCGAAGTCGCGGCACGTACCGGTGAGAAGGCGCAACTCACGAAGGATCTCTCCACGGCGCGTGCAGATGCACAGGCCGCCCAGGAGAAGATGAACCAGTCGATCGCAGCGCGCGACGACGCGCAGAACGAGGCCAAGCGGCTCAAGGACGATCTCGACAAGGAGACGACCCGCAACCGCGAGCTCAACGGCAACCTCGAGAAGATCGCCAACACGCTGACCGAGATCGAGTCGAGCAAGAGCAAGCTCCAAGCGGACAAGGACCGCGCGCTCCAGGCTCAGATGGAAGCCGAGAAGCTCGCGACCACGGCCGCCGCCGCGCAAATGAAGGCCGAGGAGGCGCAATCGGAAGCCGAGAGCAAGCTGCGCAGCGTCGAGAGCCAGATCGCGGACCTCGAAATCGCGAAGACGAGACTCGACAAAGAAGTGTCGAGCCTGACGACGCGCCTCGAGACTCTTCGGGACGCGACGGGCGGCACGGTCGCGGCGGCGATGCCGGCGATGCCGCTGATCGAAGCGCGCGTCCTCAACGTCGACACGAGCGTCAAGCCGGGCCTCGTCGCGGTCAACGTCGGCGAAGCGGCCGGCGTCCAGCGCGGCTTCACCTTCGAGGTCTATGAGGGCAAGACGTACAAGGGCCAGATCCGCATCGAGTACGTCCACCCGAACATGGCCTCGGGCGTCATCACGCGGCTGGTCTCCGGCCAGTCGATCCGCCAGGGCGATGGCGCGGCGACGCGCCTGTGATCCAGGAGTCCTGACCCATGGCCGCCACCCGACGCACCACCACGACGCGCACCGCGCGCGATACCCGCGCGACGTCGCGCATCGCCGACAAGGAAGCGGACGACGCGGAAGCCGCGCCGGCCGAGTCCAAGGTCGGTCTCGCCGAGTCGATGATCATGATCACGACGATCCTGCTCGTCGCGGCGCTCGTCCTCACCGACTACGCGCTCGGCAAGCACTTCGGCGAAGGCATGCTGTTCAAGTAGCACGTCGCGAGCACGCACTCTTCGCAGGCCGTTCTGCCCCGGTGAAGCGCCGGTCGGCGAACGGCCTGCGCGCTTTGCGCAGTCCTGTCGTCCGGGCGCGCGTCGCTTGATCGCACTTGCTGTCGCAGTAGACTGCGCGCTCGTTCAACCGGTTTGCGCGGCTCCCGTCCGCCGCGATCCACGCCGGTTTCGCCGAGATCCATTGAAGGGGGAGCGTCGATGAGCAGCGTGTTCAAGCCGCTCGAGTGGGTGCTCGGCCGATTCTCGGTCGACATGGGCATCGACCTCGGCACGGCCAACACGCTCGTCAGCGTTCGCGGGCGCGGCATCGTCTTGAACGAGCCCAGCGTCGTCGCGGTGAAGAAGGACACCGGCGAAGTGCTCCTGGACGGCATGGCCGTCGGCAACACGGCGAAGGCGATGCTCGGCAAGACTCCGGGCAACATCGAGGCGATTCGCCCGCTGCGCAACGGCGTCATCGCCGACTTCGACGTCACCGAGAAGATGCTGCGCTACTTCATCACGAAGGTGCACGAAGGACGCAATTGGGTGAAGCCGCAGGTCGTGATCGCCGTTCCGGTCGGCATCACCGCGGTCGAGCGCCGCGCGGTAATCCACTCGGCCGAGCGCGCTGGCGCGCGGCGCGTGTTCTTGATCGACGAGCCGATGGCCGCCGGCATCGGGCTCGACTTGCCCGTGACCGAGGCGCGCGGCTCGCTGATCGTCGACATCGGCGGCGGGACGACCGAGATCGCGGTGCTCGCGCTCGCCGGGATGGTCGTGTCGACTTCGCTGCGCATCGCCGGCGACGAGTTCGACGAAGCGATCATGAATCACATGCGCCGGCAGCACAATTTGCTGATCGGCGAGCAGTCCGCCGAACGCATCAAGCTGACGATCGGCTCCGCGTGGCCGATGGAGCAGGAGCTCTCGATGGAAGTGAAGGGCCGCGACAGCGTCACGGGCCTTCCGCGACGCACGACGGTCACTTCGATCGAGATCCGCGAGGCGCTCAGCCATCCCGTGCGCCTGATCTGCGAAGCGGTGCGAGGCGTACTCGAGGAAGCGCCCCCGGAAATTTCGGCCGACCTGTGCGACACGGGCGTGACGATCTGCGGTGGCGGCGCGCTGCTCTACGGCGTCTCCGAAGCGATCGGCGAATCGCTCGGTGTCCCGGCGCGGGTCGCGGACGAGCCGCTCACTGCGGTCGCGCGCGGCACGGGCGTGTTCCTCGACAAGCTCGACGTGTTCGCGCGCGTGCTGTCGACGGACGAAGACGACTGAGCGCGGCGGAGCCGCGCGAATGACCTCAGCGCGGCGGAGCCGCGCGAATGAATCGGTGGCGGCGGGGACTCGCACCTGCTTTCTGCTCGGACTCGTGGTGCTCGTCGGGTGCGACCGAGCTCTTCGCGGCAGTCAGCTTTCGGCCGTGGGCCACGTAACGCGGTCACATCGAGCTCATTCTCCGACGCCGCGATTGACGAGCGCACGCTGCCCGCGCTTCGAGGCGCAGAGCAGAACTGCAACCCGCAGTTCCCACAGCCACCGACGATCTCGCGTGGCGACTCCACGCCCGGGCGCGCGCCGTATTGAACTCGCGCGAGTGCGTTTCACTCGCGCTTCGGCTCCGCTACCGTGAGCCTCAGCATCCCGTAGCGAGCCGCCTTCGCACTCGAAGCACTTGCACCACGGACTGCGAGCAGAGAACAGGGGCCTCTCGCTGTGGATCTTTCGCGGTCGCGCACGCTGTACTTCGCCGCGCTCTTCGCGCTGGTCGCGCTCTCGCTGCGCCCGCAGGCGCGCGTCGAGCAGGCGCTCGATCTCGCGTTCGCGCCGACGCGCGTGCTCTCCGAGCTCTTGCTCCCGTTGCGCGCGCTGCGCTCGTCGAGCGTGCGCGCCGCCGAGCAGGCGATCGCACAGCACGTCGACGACGAGCGCGCACTCTCGCTCGCGTTGCTCGCGGCGGAGCGCGCGCGCGCCGAGCCCGTCGATCCCGCGTTGCGCGCCGGACGCGCGTGGATCCACGCCGAGGTCGTCGGACAAGGCGTCGCTTCCGTGCCCGCCGTCGTGGGCGGTCGCGACGACGGCTCGATCGCGATCCGCTGCGCACCCGGCGCTCCGCTCGAGGTCGGTCTGCCGGTCGTGTGCGGTGACACGTACGTCGGACGCATCGCGAGCCTCGGCGCGCGCGCGAGCGGCGAGGCGCGCGTCACGTTGATCACCGCGGATACGTTCCGCGTCGGCGGCCGCGCGGCCGTTGCGCCGTCCGCGCCCGATTCGACGCCGCCACGCACCGTGCTGCATTCGCACGCGCAGATCGTCGCCGGCGGCCTCGCCGTGAATCCGGTGGAGGATCCGGCGGGCATCTACATCGCCGTGCGTGCGCCGAGCGAGCGCGACCTCGCACACGGCACCGTGCGCGCCGGCGAGCTCGGCCGCGGCGACGCACCGGCCGCGCTCGCCGAAGGCTTTCGACTCGGCGAGCTCGTGCGCTACTCCGTCAATGGCGTGCCGGTGCTCGCGCTGCGCGCGGATCTCGACTACGAGCGCGGTCTCGCGCAGGTCGTCGTGCTCGCGCCACCGACGCGCGAGATCCCCGAGCCGGTGTTGCTCGGCGGGCGCTTCGGCGCCGAGCACTGGATCCCGGCGCGCTTCGCGCTCGCTGGCGATCCGTCGCACTGGCGCGACAGTCGCGTGCTGTGCGCCGGACGCCGCGACAAGATCGAGCCGCGCGCCGTCGTCGCCGCCGGAGCGCGCTACCTCGGCTCCGTCGTGACGGTCGGCGAGTTCTCCTCCGAAGTCGCGTTGCTCGGCGATCCGGGTCTTTCCATCAAGGTGCTCGCTGCGGCACGCAACGGAAGCGAAGCGCACATTCCGCTGCCGCTCGGCCGCATGACTTCGATCGGACGCGACCCTTCGAGCGGCGAAGTCCTGCTGCGCTGGGACGCGCCGATCCCGGTGCTGGGCGCGACCGACCCGCGTGCATCGGTGCCCGCGCTCTTGTTCACGGGATCCGGCGATCCCGACGTGCCGGCCGGACTCTGGCTCGGCGAGGCCGACTTGCCGCGCGGACGCGGACCGTTCGTGCTGCGCGTGCGCGTAGCGGGGCCCGTCGCGGGACTGCAGACGGTGCACGTGCTCCGCAAGACGCCCCCCCAGGCGAAGCCATGAGCTCGGAGGCGAAGCCGTGAACGCCGCGCGCTCGCTCGGCTTCGTGCTGTTCACCGTGTGGGCCGTGTGGCTCGCGGGGATCCAAGGCTCCGTCGTCGCCGTCAGTCCGGCGGCGCGCTGGATCCCGGACCTCTTGCTCGTGCTCGTGGCGAGCGTCGTCGCGCGCCTGGAAACCACCGATGCGCCCTGGCTCGCACTGTGCGCCGCGCTCGCGCGCGCGAGCGTCGCGCCCGAGCCGCCGGTCGCGTTGCTCGCCGGCTTCCTAGGTGTCATCGCGATCGCGCTCGGCGTGCGCTCGGTGGTCGAGATCACCGGACCGCTGTGGCGCGCGGTCGTCGCGGCCGCGATGGTGATCGCTCTGGACGCGTGGCTCGTGTGCGTGCACCGCGTGCGCGTTCCGGAGTCGTCCGTCTCGCTCTCGATCTTCGCGGGCGTCTCGGTGGCGCTGAGCTCGGGAGTCCTCGCGCTGCTCCTCGGTCCGCTCTTCGCGCGCTTGCCCGGCCTGACGCCGCTGAGGAGGCGCCGGTGGTAGCGCAACGCCGCTTCGGCCCACTGCTCCTGATCGTGTTCGCGGGACTTGCGGCGCTGCTCGCGCGCTCGTTCCAGATCCAGGTGTTCGAACGCTCCGTCTGGGCCGGGCAAGCGGCGAGCTTGCTGCGCTCCTCGAAAGTCGTGCCGTATCACCGCGGCGCGATCCTCGATCGCAACGGACGCCCGCTCGTGCGGGACGACGACGCACACGAGGTCGAGTTCTGCTACCGCGATTTTCGCCGCGGACATCCGATCGGCGCGGTCGCGCACGCGCGCTCGGTGCTCGAGATGCGCTGCGTGCCGCTCGCGGAGGCGTCGGCGCGGCTGGAGTCGTACGCCGCCGAAATCCTCGCGCTGTCGCCGGCCGCGATCGCCGCATTCGCGCGCGGCGAGTCGCTCGCGACCGCGAGCTTCGTCGTCCCGCCCGCGAGCGGCGCGAACGAACGCCGCAGCGCACGCGCATCGGATCTGCGCTTCTACGTCGGCGCGCTGCTGCAGGTGCGGCCGGACGAGCACAAGTGGATGCGCCTGAAGCCGGAGCATCCGGACTTCGCACTCTCGTACCTCGAGAAGTTCGCCCGCGAGCGCGGACGCACGCCGCAAGAGCTGCTCGGCGACGTCGAGCGCGAGCTCGCGGCGGCGCGCGCGGACTTCACGGAGCTCGCCGAGCTGCTCGCACAGGACTCCGCAGTGCGCGCGGGCGCGGGCGGCGTCGCACCGCTCGAGATCCTGACGGAAGCGATCGAGGCGCAGCGTGCGGCGGCCGAAGACGCGACGGCCGACGAGCTCTTCGTGCTCGCGTGCGGTTTCGCGCCGGGGCGCATCTCGAGCGCGAGCCTCGCGCGCGTGTTCGATCTGCGCTGGATCGCCGGCGTGCTCTGTTGGGACGACGTGCGCGCGCGCGCTTGGACCGCGAGCCGCCGGCGCGCGCACCTGCGCGATCTCACGGAGCTCACGGCGACGCGCATCCTGTCGCAGGTCGAGCTCGTCGACGATCCGAGCGCGCGCGGCGAACGCCTGCTCGACGAGCTCGCGCAGTGCGTCGCCGCGGTGCGCGAGCGGCGCTCCGTCCTCGACGCGCCGCCGTCGTGGCGCGACCTCGACGAGCTCGACGTGCTCTCGGAGCTCGACACGCTGTTCGAACGGCCCGCGGCGCGCGCGCGCGTCGACCTGTCGCAAGTGGCGCTGCTCGATCCCGAGTTCGCGGGCGCGGCGCGCGAGCTCGACGATCCATGGCTCGCCGTCGGGCTGGTCGCGGAGCTCGCGGGCGTCGCCGCGATCGATGCGCGCTCGGCCGGCGACGCGCGCGACGCCGCCGAGCGCTGGCGCAAGCTCGCGCAGGAGCCGCGCGGGATGGAGAGCGCCGAGGCGCGGCGCGAGCTCGTCGCGTTGCTCGTCGCGCTGGACGAGCAGCTCGCGCGCGCGGCCGACAAGGTGCTCGCACAGCTCTGTCCGCCGCTCGGCGACGGAGCGCTCGCGGCGCTCGCGATCTCGGAGGGGCGTTCGACACGCGCGCTGCAGCAACAGGACTACGTGCTGCGCGAGGAGCAAAATCGCCGCGTCGCGATCTCGCGCGCGCCGAGCTACGCGCTCGTGCACCGGCTCGAGCGCTATCCCGAGCGGCACCGCGGCTTCGAGGTGCGCGAGACGACGCGCCGCGCCGCGACCGCGTTCGACAAGGACGGTGGACCGCTCGCGACGCACTTGATCGGACGCGTGCGGCGTCCGTCGCTGACCGATCTCTTCTCGCAGGTGCGCGACGAGAAGCGGCTCGCGAGCCTGCAATACAAGGAGATCCGCACGCGCGCCGACGAGGACGAGATCCGCGCGCTCGCGGCGCGCTTGTTCCGCTCCGACGAGAACTTTGGCGATCGCGGCGTGGAGGCGTACTTCGACGCGGAGCTGCGCGGGCGCTACGGCTATCGCGAGACGGAGAATCGCCGTCGCGGCGATGCGCCGGCGAGCGCGCTGTTCCAATCGCCCGTCGACGGCCAGGACATCGTGCTCACGATCGACGAGGAGCTGCAGCGTGCCGCGCAGGAGACGCTCGCGCATCCCGAGTTGCCGTCCGATCCGCAGACCGACCGCATGTGGTTCTTGCATCCCGTCGGCGCGATCGTGCTGCTCGCGCCGGATGGTGAGGTGCTCGCGGCGGCATCCGAGCCGACGCGCGGCGGCGAGCCGCCGACGCCCGGCCGCGGCGTCGAGCGCACGCACTCGCGCGAGCGCACGTTGTCGCGCCCGACGTTCACGCCGCCGGGCTCGGTGTTCAAGCCGTTCGTGGCCGCGTTCGCGCTCGATCGACTCGGCTTCGATCCGGGGACGCGCTACGCGTGCGTGCCGATCGACGACGGCGGACCTGGCTACGTCGATTTGCACTGCCATTCGCTGCACGTCGAGTGCGATCTCGAGCGCGCGCTCGAAGTCTCGTGCAACTCGTTCTTCGCGCACCTCGGCGAGACGTATCCGCCGGAGAAGCTGCTCGAGATGGCGCACGTCTTCGGCTTCGGCGAGCCGACCGGCATCCGTCACTTGGGCACGAGCGGCCGCTCTGGATTGCGCGAGGATTGGCGCTTCCACGCCGAGACGAAGCTCGTCGCGGAGCTCGGCGAGCCGTCGCGGCGGCGCCGCTTCGCGAACGGCCTCGCCGTCATGGAAGCGACGCCGATGCAAGTCGCGCGCGCGACGGCCGGGCTGCTGACGGGCGAGCTGCCGGAAGTGCGGATCGTGCGCTCGATCGGCGGCGTGCCGGTGTCCGGCGCATCGCGTCCGCTCGGATTGTCCGAAGCGAGCCTCGCGTTCGTGCGCCGCGCGATGGAGGGCGTCGTCGAGGACATGGGCGGCTCCGCGTACGGCAAGGGACTCGATCGCGGAACACTCGGCTTCCGCGTCGCGGCGAAGACGGGCAGCGGAGACTACGCGGCGTTCGTCGCGAGCCCCGAGCAGACGCCCGACGACCGCGCCGACATGGAGGCCGACAAAGTGCGCAAGCACACCTGGCTCGCAGGTTGGTTCCCGTCCGACGCGCCGAAGGCCGTCGTCGTCGTGTTCCTGCACGACGTGTCGAAGACCGCGAGCCACACCGCGGTCTATGTCGCCGGTCAGTTCCTGAGGAGCGAGGCGGTGCGGCGGTTCGTCGCCGGTAAGCCGCACACGACTTCGTCCGCGCCGGCGGCGAACGCGCCGCGCGCGGTCACCGAGGAGGAAGCGCGGTGAGCGAGTCGAAACGGGTCGCGAGCCTCGACGGAGCGCCGCGTCGTGCGCTGTCGCTCGCGGCGGTGCGCTGGCTCGCGCTCGACTGGCACGTGCTCGCCGTCGCGGGACTCTTGCTCGGCATCGGGCTCTCGTTCCTCGACGCGATGCGCGACGCCGACGACTTGTTCGGCCGCGGTGGCATCAACTTCGCCGGCCACGTGCAGAAGCTCGTGCTGACGCTGCCGTTCTTCGTGCTCGCGCTGTCGGTGCGGCCGCGCTGGCTGCGGCGCAACGCGTACCTCGTGTACGGCGCGACGCTCGTGCTGCTCTTGCTCGTGCCGGTGCTCGGTGAGTCGCGCAACGGCGCGCGTCGTTGGATCCCGCTGTTCGGCGCGTTCGATCTGCAGCCGAGCGAGCTCGCGAAGCTCGGAGTCATCCTCGCGCTGTCGCGCGCGCTCTACCGCAATCGCTTACAGCGTCCGCGCGATTTCTGGCCGCCGCTCCTCGTCGCGCTCGTGCCGATGGGACTCGTCGCGCTGCAACCCGATCTCGGCACGTCGCTGACGATCGTGCCGATCACGCTCGGTCTCTTGTACTTGGCCGGCGCGCGCGCCGCAGTGCCCGTGCGCTTCCTGCTCGGCGCGGCGATCGTCGGCTTCCTCGTGTGGAAGTTCCGCTTCGGCGTGCACGACTACCAGATGCAGCGCATCGACACGTGGCTCGCGGGCTTCCGCGCGCAAGACCTGATCGATGCGCGCAGCGGACCGGCGTTCCACAGCTATCACGCGCGCGTCGCCGTGGGGAACGGCGGGCTGTTCGGCACCGGGCTCGGACAGGGCATCGCGAACCAGGGCGGCTATCTGCCGGAGCGCGACTGCGATTCGATCTTCGCCGTCGTCGCCGAGGAAGCGGGCTGGCTCGGCTCCGCGGTCGTGCTCGCTCTCTACGCGCTCCTCATCGCGTTGCTCATGGGCAGCGCGAGCGGTGTGCGCGACCGCTTCTCGCGCCTCGTCGTCGGCGGCATCGCGCTGTACTTCAGCGCGCATCTCTTCATCCACGTCGGCGTGAACTTGGGGCTGATCCCGATGACGGGGCTCACGCTGCCGCTGTTCTCGACCGGCGGATCGTCGCTGCTCGTCACGTTCCTCGCGCTCGGTCTCGCGCTCGGTCTCGCGTCGCACCACGAGCCGTCGCTCGACAAGGATTCGTTCCGCGAGTACTGACCTCGGGCCGCGACGGCGTCTTCGGACGTGCTGCGAGCGTTCGCCGCGCGCTCAGAACGAGATCGAGAGCCCGAGCACCATGCCGTCCACGGTCCACGCGGGACCGAAGCTGGCGTTCACGCGCGATCGTCGCGCCCAAGCGTCGCTGTCGAGGCTCGGATCCGTCGAGTAGAGCTCGAGCGTGACGCCGCGCGAGAGCTCCTCCCAGTACGCGCGCTCGTCCGCGAGCCGCGTGACGTCGACGAACATGCCGGGCGGATAGATCGCGGGGTCGCGGTAGCGCTCGGATGGAGCGACGCCGTTCGACAGCGACGATCGGCGCTGCGGCGCAGCGGATGCGGCGCGTGCGCGCGGGTGCAGCAGGACGACGTCGGCATCCTGAGCAGCGGGCACGTCGACGAACGGGAGCGGGATCGCGAGCACGCGTTGCGCGGAACTCGGCACGAGCGGGTCCAAGTCCGCGGGTACGAGCAGTGGCGTCCAGTGCGGCGCGACTTCCGGCGTGAGCGACAGCGCCTCCGTCCACGGCTGCTCGTCGACATCGCTGCGCACGCTGGCGCACCCCGCCGATAGCGCGAGGAAGATCGACATCGCCCGCGTGCTCGAGTTCGCCACCAAGTCCTCCACCGCCTGCCCGCGCAGGTCGCCTGTCCGGCGCTGCATGGGTTGCATCGGAGCGCGAGCGCGCGCGCCTTGATGGCGTTCTCGTACAGAGATCCAATGGCGCGCCCGCACGGGTCCGAAACAGGCCCGTGGGCCGCCACGCATGCGAAAAACGAAAGCCGTCGCTCTCCCGCCTGCCCTCCCCATCGCCTTGATCGGGCAGAAGTTCATGGGGCGCGCTCACGCCAACGCGTGGGGACAAGCCGGCCGCTTCTTCGAGCTCGCGCGCCGGCCGTACGTGCACACTGCGGCGGCACGCGACGCGCGCGAGCTGGCCGCGTTCGCGGCGCGCTTCGAGATCGCGAAGACGACGAGCGATTGGCGCACGATCGCGGAGGACGAGGAGGTCGAGCTCGTCGACATCGCGACGCCGAACGACGCGCACGCGGAGATGTCGATCGCGATGCTCGCAGCCGGCAAGCACGTCGCGTGCGAGAAGCCGCTCGCGGGCACGCTCGCGGACGCGCGCGCGATGCGCGACGCAGCCGCGCAGTCGAAGCGCCGAACGTTCGTGTGGTTCAACTACCGCCGCTGCCCGGCGATCGGGCTCGCGTGGCAGCTCTTGCGCGAGAGGAAGCTCGGCCGCATCTACCACGTGCGCGCGCAATATCTACAGAGCTGGGGCGGCCCCGAGACGCCGCTCTCGTGGCGCTTCCAGAAGAAGCACGCCGGGAGTGGCGCGCACGGCGATCTCAACGCGCACCTCGTCGACCTCGCGCGCTTCCTGCTCGACGACGAGATCGTCGAGGTGCACGGCGCCGTCGCGCGCACGTTCATCGCAGAGCGCGTGGCGCCGGGCACGAAGAAAAAAGGCCAGAGCGACGTCGACGACGCGACGCTCTTCCTCGCGAGCTTTGGATCCGGCGCGCTCGCGAGCTTCGAGGCCACGCGACTCGCGACCGGCAACCTGAACGCGAACTCGATCGAGATCGACGGCGAGAAGGGAGCCTTGCGTTTCGAGTTCGAGCGCATGAACGAGTTGCACTACTACGACGCGACGACCGGTCCGCGCACGGCGGGCTGGACACGGATCGTTGCGACGTCGGCGGCCGGGAATCATCCGTACGCGGCGAATTGGTGGCCCGATGCGCACATGCTCGGCTACGAGCACGGCTTCACGAACATGGCCGCCGACATCGTGCGCGTGCTGACGGGGGAGAAGCCAGTGCTGCCGCTGCCGGATTTCGCCGACGCGTATGAGACGCAACGCGTCTTGGAGGCGGCGATGGTGTCGGCGCGGGAGCGGTGCGGCGTTGCGATGACGAGCGTGACGTAGCGCTACGTCACGCCGCGCCGCCGAAGCGTGCGACGGGCAGCGACTTCTTGACCGACAGCTTGCGCCAATGGGCTCGAATGCGGCTGATCTCGTGGAGCGTCGCAGCCGTGAAGTACTTCTCGCCGCAAGCTGGGCATGCGATGAGCGGGAGATTGCTGATGAGGAACAACTGCTTTCCGCTGCCGAAGCTGCGCGTGACTCGTCGCACGCGAGCGCCCTTCTTGCCGCAATTGTCGCAGATGGCCATGAGTGTCACCGCTCTTCGCGGTACGTCGTGATGATGACGAGCATATCAGGCGCTCCGAACTTGAGCACGGTGACGACGGCTTCTGATGCGAGGCGCCGTCGCACGAGGTACTTCCATTCTCGGGTCTCACGATCTCGTTGCCGCTCGACGATCGTTCCCATCAACACGCAATACTCGATTTCCGCGAGAGTCAGGTCGTCGTCCACCATCTCCGCGAAGCCGTGAATAGTCATGACATAGCGGCCGCGTCGGATCAGATTGCGCATCCGCCAGTGTGCGCGCTCGAACATGAGGCGGCACGGCGCGTCGCGGTCGGCCTCGCCGGTGCCGCCCGTGCGGACGATCGGCATGCTCCGTGGTAGCTTCTCGCTTCACCGGAATTCGTCGACCATGCCCCGTCCCCTCTGCCTCTTCACCGGCCAATGGGCCGATCTGCCGCTCGACACGCTCGCCAAGAAGGCCAAGTCGTTCGGCTACGACGGCCTCGAGCTCGCGTGCTCTGGCGACCACTTCGACGTCGCGCGCGCGCTGAAGGACAAGGGCTACTGCAAGGCGCACTGGCAGCTCCTCCAAGATCACGGCATCGCTTCGTTCGCGATCAGCAATCACTTGGTCGGCCAAGCAGTGTGCGACCGCATCGATGAGCGCCACCGTTCGATCTTGCCCGAGCACATCTGGAAGGACGGCGATCCCGAAGGCGTGCGCCAGCGAGCCGCCGCCGAAATGATCGCGACCGGCCAAGCCGCGCGGCGCTTCTTCGACGCGGCGCCGGAGCACGTGAAGCAGCACTTGAAACAGCGCACGCGCCGCACCGTCGTCGTCGGCTTCACCGGCAGTCCGATCTGGCACTGGCTGTACTCGTTTCCGCCGGTCTCGCGCGAGCAAGTGCAAGCCGGCTTCGACGAGTTCGGGCGGCGTTGGAAGCCGATCCTCGCGGAGTTCGAGAAGGCGGACGTGTGCTTCGCGCTCGAGGTGCACCCGACCGAGATCGCGTTCGACATCGCGAGCGCGCGGCGTGCGCTCGAAGCCGTCGGACACTCGCCGCGCTTCGGCTTCAACTTCGACCCCTCGCACTTCGGCTACCAAGGCGTCGACTACCTCGGCTTCCTGCGCACGTTCGCCGAGCGCCTGTTCAACGTGCACGTCAAGGACGTCTGGTGGTCGGATCGTCCGACCGAAGCGGGCGTCTTCGGCGGCCACACCGAGTTCGGCAGCGACGGGCGCTTCTGGGATTTTCGCTCGCCGGGCCGCGGGCGCATCGACTTCGAAGGCATCGTGCGCGCGCTCGACCACGCCGGGTACGAGGGTCCGCTCACCGTCGAGTGGGAGGACACGCTCATGGATCGCGAGCACGGTGCGGCCGAGGCCGCGGCCTTCGTGCGCCGCCTCGATTTTCCGAAGACCACGCGCGCGTTCGACGCCGCCTTTTCGGAGTAGGACTCCTCGGGTAGCTTGCGGCGCCGCGTCCGCTCCGCGCCGCGCCCAATCTGCATGAAGAACGAAGCCGCAGTCCTCCCGCGTCTCTCGTTGATGATGTTCCTGCAGTACGCGGTGTGGGGCGCATGGCTCCCGCTCGCGTCTCGTTACATGTCGGCGCCGGTCGCCGCGGGCGGGCTCGGCTTCGACTCGAGCCAGATCGGCTGGATCCTCGGGCTCGCGGGCTCGATCGGTGCGGTGATGGCGCCGTTCGTCGCGGGGCAGCTCGCGGATCGCTACTTCAGCACCGAGCGCTTCCTCACGACGTTGCTCGTGATCGGCGGCGCGATCCAGCTCGTGCTCGCTTCGCGCACGGACTTCACGAGTTGGCTCGTCCTCTCGATCGCGTACAGCGTCGTGTACATGCCGACCTTGTCGCTGTCGAACTCGCTCGCGTTCGCGCACCTCACGGACAAGACGGTGCAGTTCCCGCGCGTGCGCGTGTGGGGGACCCTCGGTTGGATCGCGGCGAGCTGGACGTTCCCGATGATCTGGCTGCAGACCGGGCTCGGCTTCCATTGGATGCCGCCGTTCTTGACCGGGCCGCAGGTGCCGGACGCGACGGCGCGGCTCGCAGATGCGCTGCGCTTCTCCGGCATGATCTCGTTCGGGTACGCCGCGTTCTGCCTGTTGCTCCCGCACACGCCGCCGAAGCGCGACGCCGTGGCGCCGCTCGCGTTCGCGCGCGCGTTCCGGCTGCTGGCGCGGCCGTCGTTCGCCGTGCTCGTCGCGGTGAGTTTGCCGATCAGCATCCTCCACCAGATCTACTTCATCCAAGGCGGACCGTTCCTCTCGCACCTGGGCCTGTCCGACAGCCAGATCGGTCCGGCGATGACCATCGGACAGTTCAGCGAGATCCTCGTCACGGCGGCGCTCGGCGGATTGCTCGCGCGTTTCGGCTTCCGCACGGTGCTCGCCGTCGGCGCGCTCGCGTACGCCGCGCGCTACGCGATCTGGAGCTCGACGGGCTTGCCGGTCGAGGTGCTCGTCGCGAGCCAGGCGCTGCACGGCGTCTGCTACGCGTGCTTCTTCACGACGGCGTACATCTACGTCGACAAGATCGCGCCGGCCGACGTGCGTCACTCCGCGCAGACCGTGTTCGGCATCTTGATCCTCGGCGGCGGACCGGTGATCGGCGGGTGGCTCTCGGGCGAGCTCGCGAACCGCTACCCATCCGTGACGGACGGCGTGCCCGACTTCTCGCGTATCTGGGGCACGCTGTCGACCGTGGCGCTCTTCACTGCGGCCTTCTTGGCGGTCGCGTTCCGAGCCGAGTCCAAGCCCGCTCCCGAGGTCCGTCCATGATCGTGATGCACACGCTGTTCGCGCTCTGGAGCGCATCGCCGCCCGCGCAACAGGTCCCGGTCGCGGAGCGCCCGCGCGATCCGTGGTTCTTTCGCTGTGTCCTCGACGAGAAGCCGCGCTCGCTGACGATCGCGTTGTCGCGCGAGATGTGGGTCGCGTACGACGCGCAGACGTGCAGCTTCACGAAAGCGTGGAAGGGTGGTGTGCACTTCGCGGGCGCGGTGTACGACTCCGTTCACGGCCCGCAGCCGACGAGCTTCGGCGAAGCGTACTTGCGCGGGATCCCGGGCAACGTGTGGACCGCGCGGGTCGGCGGCCAGGAAGTGCCGGTGCGCGCCCAGTGGCTCGGGTTCCACGACAAGCACGGGCGCGTGCACATGAATTACCGCATGTTCCTGCCCGACGGCCGGCACATCGGCGTGCAAGAGACGCCCGAGTTCATCAGCTCCGAGTCCGTCCTGCCCGAGGAAGCCATGCTCGAATTCGGCCTCGTCGAAGGCGCGCCCGGCTTCTTTCGCAGCTACGCGGTCGACTCGATTCCGGACGGCGTGTTCTTGAGCCTCCATGTCGCGATGGACGGCGCGACTTTCGTGATGCCGTATCCGCCCGACCAGCTCCAGCGCGAGTCGATGAGCGAAGAGGTCGACGCGAACGGCGTGCGCGTGACGAAGCGCAGCGCGTACTTGCCTTTCGGACTGCACCGCTTGAAAGCGAACTTGGCCCTCTTCTTCGATCCGTTGCCCGATGCGAACGAACCTCTCCCGCGTTGACACTTCGAATCCGCGCCTGCGCGCGTGTTGCACCGGGATCGCGGCGGGCGCCGTCCTCTTCGCGTGCACGGCTCCGGCACCCGACGCATCGCCGCGGACTGCTTCCCCGGAGCCAGCGACGAATGCGGCAGCGGCGGTGCAAGCCACACCGCACGAGCCCGCTGCAGAGCACGCCGAGCCGGCCGCGCGCGAGTCCGGTGTTTGGGCGCGCTTCTATTTCGTCGACGAACCGATGGCCGAGCTGCCGTTCCTCGTGCCGAACCAGACGCCGAACGTGTCGGTCGTGCTGCCGACTATCGATCTCGCGAGCGACGCGAACGATGCATCGGAAGCAACGGGCGAGCTGCGCTACACGTTCTTCTCGCGCATCGAAGGCTTTCTCGAGATCGAGGAGCCCGGCCGCTACGCGCTGCGCCTCACGAGCGACGACGGCGCGCGCCTCTCGATCGATGGCACGACCGTGATCGATCACGACGGCTTGCACGGCGCGACGGCGCTCGGTGGCGAGATCGATCTCACCGCCGGCGAGCACGCGCTCGGCGTAGAGCACTTCCAGTGCTACGGCGGCTTCGTCGTGCGGCTCGAATGGAAGCGCCCCAGCGCGAGCGAGTTCGAGCTCGTGCCAGCATCCGCGCTGCGCTGCCGCGCAGGTGAGATGCGCATCACGTCGCCCGGATCGAAGAAGGTGATCTTGCCGCTCGCCAAAGGCGGACCGGGCGACGGTCTCGAGGTCGAAGGCGTGCACCCGTCGTACGTCGTCACGCAGGCGCGTCCGCCGGACTTCGAGCCGAAAGTCGGCGGCATGGATTGGCTGCCCGACGGCCGCTTGCTCGTCGCGACGTGGGACGCGGAAGGCGCGGTGTACGCGCTGAGCGGCGTCGCGGGTGACGATCCGACGAAGAGCCCCTCGAACATCGAGGTGAAGAAGATCGCGCGCGGGCTCGCCGAGCCGCTCGGCCTGTGCACCGTGGGCGAGCGCATCTTCGTCTTGCAGAAGCAAGAGCTCACGGAGCTCCTCGACAACGAGCGCGACGGCATCGTCGACGAGTACCGCGCGATCGCGAGCGACTGGAACGTGTCGGCGAACTTCCACGAGTTCGCCTTCGGCCTCGTCTTCAAGGATGGTTGGTTCTACTTCAATCTCGCGATCGCGATCGATCCGGGCGGCAAGAGCACAGAGCGGCAAGTCGCCGGTCGCGGCTCGACGCTGCGCGTCAAGCTCGACGACGGCACGATCGAGACGTTCGCGCACGGACTGCGCACGCCGAACGGCATCGGCTTCGGCACGGACGGCGAGCTGTTCGTCACCGACAACCAAGGCGATTGGCTGCCGTCGTCGAAGATCGTGCATCTCGTGCAGGACGCGTTCTACGGCTCGCGCGCCGTGCTGCAGGGCGAGGCGGCGAAGCTCGACGTCGTGCCGCCCGCGCTCTGGCTGCCGCAGAACGAGATCGGCAACAGCCCGAGCCAGCCGGCGCGCATCCCGGGCGATCACGGGCCGTACGCCGGGCAGATGGTGCACGGCGACGTCACGCACGGCGGCTTGAAGCGTGACTTCCTCGAGAAAGTAGACGGCGCCTACCAAGGCTGCGTGTTCCGCTTCACGCAGGGCCTCGAAGCAGGCGTGAACCGCGTCGTCGTCGGACCGGACGGTGCGCTGTACGTCGGCGGAATCGGATCCACCGGCAACTGGGGGCAAGAAGGGAAGCTGCGCTTCGGCTTGCAGCGTCTCGCGTACGTCGGTCCGCCGGCGTTCGAGATGCTCGCCGTGCGCGCGCGCGCGAACGGCTTCGAGATCGAGCTCACTCAGCCGCTCGCCGCTGGCGTCGGTTGGGAGCCCGAGAACTACAGGCTCACGCACTGGCGCTACGTTCCGACCGAGGAGTACGGCGGATCGAAAGTCGACGAGGCGCGGCTCGTCGTGCGTTCCGCGAGCGTCTCCGGCGATCGCAAGAAGGTCTTCCTCGAAGTCGACGGGCTCGAGCCGAATCGCATCGTGCATGTTCACCTCGTCGGGCCGCTCGTCTCGGAGCTCGGAGTGAAGCCGTGGACGACCGAAGCGTGGTACACGCTGAATCGACTGTCGAGCGAGCGCGGCGAGGTGCGCACGCGGCCTCCGGCGCCGCCGCAGAACGTGCTCACCGCCGCCGAGCGCGACGCCGGTTGGCGGCTCTTGTTCGACGGGCGGACGACGAACGGCTGGCGCGGCTTCCGACAGACGGCGATGCCCGCCGGTTGGGAAGCGATCGAAGGCGAGCTCGTGCGCACTGGATCCGGCGGCGACATCGTGACGAGCGAGGAGTTCGAGGACTTCGAGCTCGCGCTCGAATGGAAGGTGTCGCCGGGCGGCAACAGCGGCGTGTTCTTCCGCGTGGGCGAGGACGACGACGCCGTGTGGCGCACCGGACCCGAAATGCAGGTGCTCGACAACGACGCGCACGCCGACGGCAAGAATCCGCTGACGTCGGCCGGATCGAACTACGCGCTGCACGCGCCGCGCTTCGATCGCACGCGTCCGATCGGTCTGTGGAACCAAGCGCGCCTCGTCGTGCGCGGCAATCACGTCGAGCACTGGCTGAACGGCGATCTCTTGCTCGAGTACGACCAGGAGAGCGCGGAGTGGAAGTCGCTCGTCGCGGCGAGCAAGTTCGCGTCGATGCCGAAGTACGGCACGCTGCGCCGCGGCCGCATCGCGCTGCAAGATCATGGCGACCGCGTCGCGTACCGCAATCTGAAGCTCCGCGTGCTCGCGGCGTCCGATGGCGACTGAGGGAGCGGTGGCTAACGCCGCCGCGCCGCTCATCCGGCGCGGGCGCGTGCAAGTCCTCGTCGCCTACGACGTGGGCTTGTCGGTCGATCTGTCGCGCGCGCGACAGCACATCACCGACATGACGGAGCTCGCGCGCATCCAGCACAAGGCGTTCGCGCCGGCCTATTTCCAGTTCGATCCGCCGCCGCTGCGTGTGACGCAGGAGTTCACGCCGCTCTCGGTCGCGGGCCGCACGACGACCCCGACGCTCGACGTGGTCATCTACGACTTCGGCGGCGTGTCGGTCGGCTACACGATTCCGTTCGCCGGCACGTTCGAGGAGCTCGTCGAGCTGTCGTGCGCGCTCTCCGGTGAGCGCGCATTCGCCGAAGATTCGCGCCAGCGCATCGAGCACCTGATGGCGGTCATCGAGAGCGCCGTGCAGCGCGCGAACGTCGCCGAGCTGTACGAAGACTACATGGTCTTCCAGATCGAGGAGACCGAGCCGAAACTGCGCGCCGAGGACCTGCACACCGTGCACGCGCAGCAGATCGCGCGGCTGTTGCGCTCCGAGCGTGACGCGCTGTCCGAGCAGGAGCTCGCCGACGCGATGGCGAACCGCGTGTCGTTCGGCGCGCACGACGTGGCGCTCATCGATTGGAACGCGGCCTTGCTCTACGACCAGGAGCCGCAGGATGTGCGCTTCGTGCTCGAGTTCGCGAACCTGCAGCTGCTCGAGATGCGCTTCCTCGACCAGCGCCTCGACACGGCGCTCGACCGCTCGTACGAGATGATGAGTCAGCCGAAGAGTTGGAGGGAGCTGCGGATGCCCGGCCGCGCGCGCGCCGAGATGCGGAAGGTGGCGCGCATGCAAGTCGACGGCGCGATCCTGTTCGAGCGCGTATCCAACGCACTCAAGCTGCTCGGAGACCAGTACCTGGCGCGCGTCTATCGCGCCGCCTCGCAGCGCTATCGCCTCGCGGAGTGGAACGCCAACATCCTGCGCAAGCTCGAGACGACGGGCGACATCTACCAGAAGCTGCACGACCAGTCGCTCGGGCTGCGGATGGAAGTGCTCGAGTGGGTGATCATCCTGCTGATCGCGTTCGAGATCGTGCTCAGTCTCGTGGACCGCATCGCGGGTTGACCGCGAGCGCACTCGAGATCTGCACGGCCCGCGGTCGCGTGATCGCCGGGCGCGCGTCTGCGCGGTGGCTCGCCGCGCTTGAAGATCGCTTCGGACATGGCAAGATCCGAGCGCGTCCGCGCCGGTGCACACGTGGGGACGCCCACCCCCCGATGTCCACGACCCGATGAAGGGCCCCTCCGTAGAAGAAGGCGGCTCGCGCGAGCGCGAATCCGCCGGAGAAGAAGGCGGCTCGCGTGAGCGCGAATCCGCCGGCACGCGCGCGCAGAGCTTCGCGCTGTACGCCGGCCTCGCGGCGACGACTTGCAGCATGCTGCTCGTGCAGCAGTTCCTGACGCGCGCCTTCACGATCCTGTTCAACTCGGGCCTCGCGTTCCTCGCGATCTCGATCACGTTCCTCGGCCTCGGCTCGGCCGGCGTAGCGGTCTACGTGCTGCCGCGCACGTTCGAGACGCGCCGCATCCCGCGCCTCGTGCCGGCGCTCGCGATCGGGTACACGGTCGCGCTCGTCGCGGGCTTCGTGGCGTTGATCGCGCTCGACCACGCGCGCGGCGTGGCGTCGACTGGCCTCGGCGCGCAGGTCCAAGGCGTGATCGTCTCGAGCCTGCTCGTGCTGCCGTCGATGTTCCTGGTCGGCCTCGTGATCTCGCTCGTGTTGCGCGTGCACGCGTCGCGCGTCGGCAAGCTGTACGGCGCCGACTTGATGGGTGGCGGCATTGGCTGCTTGCTCGTCCTACCGCTGATGCGCTGGATCGGCGGCGATCAAGGGATCTTCTTCATCGGGGCGCTCGCCGGACTCGGCGCCGCGCTGCTCGCGCACGCGCACGAACGCAAGACAGCTCGGACGATCGGCGTCGTGTTGACTCTCGTGTGTGCAGTTTTGCCGCTCGCGAACCGCTCCGGCGCGATCGTCGAGGTGCGCTCGCACAGCACGGAGCTCGACAACGCGAAGAGCTGGGTGCTCGAGGACCGGGAGCTCGGCCACGAGTGGAACGAGCTCTCGCGCCTCGGCTTCTTCCCGACGCGGGACGAAGCGGCGATCTACGTCCGCATCGACTCGAGCTGCCAGACGATGATCCCTTCGCAGGATCCGGCCCACGAGCAGCGCTACATCGCGAGCACGAACTTCGAGCGCTTGCCGTTCGTGCTCGACCGGCACCAGCGCTATCTCGAGATCGGCGCCGGGGGCGGTCGCGGCATGGTGCTCGCGAAGGCGCAGGGCACGCAGTCGATCACCGGCGTCGAGATCAACCCCGGCATCGTCAATGCCTCGCTGTCCGGTTTCCCGGGCTTCGGCATCGCGCCGCTCGTCGCGGATCCAAAGCACCGGATGATCATCGGCGAAGGCCGCAGCTGGGCGCGCAACTGCGGTGAGAAGTTCGACACGGTCACGATCACGTTCATCCAGACCGGCATCGCGTCGAGCTCGGCCGCGTTCGCACTCTCCGAAGCGAACCTGTTCACCGTCGAGGCCTTCCGCGACTTCATGGGGCTGCTCGACGAGCGCGGCCTGTTCTACGTCTATCGCCACGGCGGCAACGAGATGCTGCGCCTGCTCGACGTGACGCGCCATGCGCTGCGCGAGCTCGGCATCACCGACATGTCGCAGCACGTGTACGTCGCGCGCAACGACTCGAACCAAGCGGCGCTGCTCGTCAGCCGCTCGCCGTTCACGGAGGGTGAGCTCGCGACGATCGACGCCGCGTGCGCGCAACTCGCGATCGAGGTGCTCTACACGCCGAGCGAGCCTCCGGGCGAGCGACCGAGCAATCCGTTCCCCGCGCGCGTGCGTGAGCTGCGCGAGTCGGGTGACCTCGACATGGCGAAGGTCGTCGCCGCGTACAACGAGCTCGCGCAGAACCGCCAGTACGAGACGCTGGAGCGCGGCTACATCACGAGCCCGGACCCGCAAGCGTTCGTCGACGACTACCTGGTCGACATCGGCGCGACGCGCGACGACCGCCCGTACTACTTCTTCCAGGGCCTGAGCCACTGGCGCGACTTCGCGCTGTACTTCGATCTCGGCGGCAAGGCGATCCTCGCCGGCACGGTGATCCTGCTCTTCTGGATGGCGGCCGCGTTCTTCGTGCTCGTTGGACTCCTCATCCTCGCGCCGCTGCTCGTGGTCGGATCCGGCGGTGCCGGTCGCGGCCGCTCGTTCGCCGTCATCGCGTACTTCTCGGGCCTGGGCCTCGGATACATCGCGGTGCAGATCTCGCTGATCCAGCGCTTGACGCTGTTCCTCGGCCACCCCGTGTACGCGCTGTCGGTCGTGCTGCTCGCGTTCCTCTTGTCGAGCGGCCTCGGATCGTTCGCGTCGCAGCGCTTGTACCGCTCGCGCGTGCTCTCGCTCGAGCGCGGTGTCATCGTGCTCGTCGTGCTGCTCGCGCTCTACAATCTGCTCCTGCCCGCGGTGTTCCAATCTGCGCTGCTCGGAGCGCCGATCGCGATCAAGGTCGCGCTGTCGATGGCGCTCATCTTCCCGCTGGCGTTCGTGATGGGCACGTTCTTCCCGCACGGCATCCAGCTCGTCGACGCGGCGGCTCCGCAACTCACGCCGTGGGCGTGGGGCGCGAACAGCGCGACGTCCGTGGTCGGCTCGATCCTCGCGCTCATCCTCGCGATCCACTTTGGCTTCGGCACCGTCGCGATCGTCGCCGCGGCGACGTACGCCTTGATCTCGCTGCCGGCCGGCCGCGCCCTCAGACGCTGGGCGAAGTCCGGCGTCTGAGGGCGCGGCCTTCCATCGGTGGACCGACCGTCGGTTTCGCCGTAGGCGAAGCCGACTTCAATCGGTGCGCCGGAACGCGAAGCGCGCGACGTCGGCGGCTCGCCCGTTCTCAGCGCGCTCCCGGAGTCGAGTGCGACGCGCTGCTCCAGCGCGCCTCGTTCGCCTTCCACCAGCGCATCCAGTCGCGCGACGTGTTGCCCGGCGCGGCGCCGGTCAAGCGGCCGAGCGACTTGCGGATCGTCGCCTGCTCGACGGCGACCGACACCTGTTCCACGCCGCGGACCGCGACGTCGAGCACCGCGCCTTCGAGCGCCGTGTTCACGACCGGATCGCCGATCGCGGAGCTCTGCGCGACCTCGACGTCGAAGTCCTGCACGTACGCGAGCTGTCGTCCGACGAAGATGTGCGAGCGCGGCGCGCGCGCTCCGCCACCGCTCGCAGAGGGCGTCGGCGCGGCGGCCGCGTACAAGCGCGACATCAGCGGCTCGACGGCCGCAGCGTAGCCCATGCGACCGAGCGCTTCGGCCGCGTGGATGCGCGACGTGGGGGACTCGCTCTCCGCGAGCACGCGCACGATCGGGACGATCACACCGGGCTCGTTCGCCGTGCGCAGCGCGTGGCTCGCCGACTCGCGCACTTCGTCGGACGGATCCAGGACGGCGCGCACGAGCAGCGGCCGAATCTCCTCGCCCGGAAAGATCCGCCGCAGCGCGAGCGCGGCGAAGCTGCGCCGGCCGGAGATCTGCGACACGAGCTCGTGCGACAGCGCGGCGCGCAAGGTCGGCGTGTGCGGGAGGTTCGCGATCTCGCGCACGGCGCACTCGCGCGCGGCCGGCGGCAATTTGCTTGCCCAGCGGAACACGGGATCGATCGCGCGTGCGACGTCTCCGCCCGCCGCATCCACCTTCGGAGTCGACATCAACGGACGCTCGGCGACCAGCGCGAGCGCGCCCACGTGATCGGGGTCCGAGCGCAAGACCGTGTCGAGCATCTCGAGGCCCTCGAGCAGCAGTCCCGCCTCGATCGCAGAGCGCGCGGCCGCGGCACGCGCGTCGGCGCGCTCGCTCTCCGGCGCCTTGTCGGCGGCGGATTTGCAGGCCTTCCACGTCGCGAGCGCGCTCGTCTCGCTCTCGACGCGGCGCACGGCGCTCGCCTCGAGGCGCTTCCAGCCGCTCGGGCTCTTGTACTCCCAGCCGCCGTTCGCCTCGGCAGTCTCGCGCGCGACGACGCGGATCGACTGCCCGCTCGAAAGGTGCAGGATCATCTTCTTCCCGCTCGATTCGGCGACGCCGTGCGCGAAGCTCGGGAGAGCGAACAAGGACGCGAGGACGAGCAGTCGCTTCAAGGGAACCCTCCGGTGTAAGGCGGCGGAGCGCGGTTCGCTCCGAGTGCTGCGCGCGGGCGGCACAACGCGTGCCAGCGTCGACGTCGGCGTTCCGCGCGCAGGGTGTGGTGTGCAACCGCTCGCCCGGCGTGCGGTGCGCGCACGCCGGGGAGCAGCGAACCGAGCTGCGTTCTCCTCGGTCGAGCTTCCTACCCGGCTCACGCGCGCGGTCACACGGTGCTTCGATGGAATCGTGCGCGCTCGTGTGCACTGGGGCACCGCGCGCCCGCATCCATCGGCCCGCTCGCGCGGACCTTGGATGCGCTCACGGACAGATCGTGAACCGCAGGCCGTTCGTCAGCCCGCGGCCGTAGAACGCCGGATCCTGCACGTCGCGGAAGATGTACTGCGCGCTGACGGTCTTCCCAACGGTCAAGCTCGCGTTGGCGCCGCTCTGGATCAGCGCGTTGAAGTCGTACGAGAACGTGCCGGAGCAGTCGTACGGGAGCGGATTGCCGGCGGAGAAGAAGTTCGTCGTGCGGTACGAGGGCATCGCCAAGTACAGCGTGCCGCCGAGGAACGGCGTGTACGCCGATCCGAAGCTGTAGTAGAGACCGCCGGTGACTTGGTTGAGCACGCTCGACGCTTGCACGAGGAATGGCGTCGGATCCGTCGCGCTCGGCGTGCCGCTCGACGTGATCGTGGGCAAGCAGCCGTGCGAAGCCTGCTTCGGCGTGCCGAATGCGATCGGCCCGGTCGCGAGCGCGAAGCGGCGCATGTACACGTCGCTCGCGTCGCCGGGGCCCGCGTACGCGACGACGAGATCGTCGCCGAACGTGCTCTGCGCGAGGCCCGCGCGCTCGACGCCGCTCGCGGGTGACTCGTTGACGACGAAGTCGTCGCCGAGCGGCGCCGCGTTCGGATCGAAGCGTCGCGCGCGGATGCGCGGTGTGCCCGCCGACCAATCGAGCCAGCTCACGAGGAACCCACCGTCGCGCTGCACCGCGACCGAGGCCGCGCGCTGGTCGCCGCTCGTGGTGGAGTTGACTTGGAATTCCGGACCGAGCGCTGCGATCGAAGCGTCGTAGCGGCGCGCGAAGATGCCGTAGCCGCTGCCGTCGTGCAGCTGGCTTTCCCACACGACGACGAAGCGCCCGAAGCCATCGGCGCCGATCCGCGGCTCGCGCTGGTCGCCATTGCCCAACGACGATGTGAGCGCGAACTCCTGCGGCTGCTGCGCGACACCCGTCGAGCTGAACGTACGGCCGTACAGATTGAGGCCCGTGCCGACGTTGCCGTGCCCGGAGAAGTCGACGAACGCGATGAAGATCGTGCCGAAGCGATTCACGGCCGGCGCCGGATCGACTTGCGCGTCGATCTCCCATTCGTTGACGCGCACGTCGCCGCCTTGCGGCACGCCGTTCTGATCGAGGATGCGGAAGAACGAATCGCCGTCCCAGTCGCCGGTGAACGCGACCACGAAGCCGGCCGGCATCGGTGCGATCAGCGGACGCCACTGCGACGCGGCGCCGGCTTGGTTGATCTGGAACTCGGGTCCGAGCGGCGCGCCGTTCGCGGCGTACACGCGCCCGAACACGCCCATCAGCTCGCCGTCGTACGCATTGCGGTCCGACCACGCGACGAGCGTCGTTCCGAATCCGGAGTACGCGACCTCGGGCTCGTCCTGGATGTCGAACGTCAGCGTCTCGTTGACTTGCACGTCGCCGCCGAGCGGAGCGAGCGCCAAGTCGTAGCGCCGCATCCACACGTCCTGGCCGGCGCTCCACACGAACGTGAATCCGGTTTGGCCGCGCGCGACACGACCCCAGATCTGATCGAATCCGGACGAGGCGTTGACCCGCAGATCGGGCGAGATCGGCCCGTAGTTGTCGCACACGCCGGACGCGTGCGCGGGAACGCAGAGCGGCGTCGCGAGCGCGAGCAGCGACAGGCATCGCAAAGGGGCAAAGCACACCATGCGGTCAAGTGTACCGCTCTGCCCTTAACAGCCCGGGGTGAAAGTCATTCGGCGCAAAAGCCGCCCGTTCGCGCCGGCCCGGCGTCGCGCGATCCTCGGCGAATCGCGAGGATTCGCCTGCGGTCGCGCTCCTTGCTCCGACGCGAACGGGTGGCTTTCGCGCGCGAAGCACTTTCACCCCGGGCTGCTAGGCCGGAAGTTGCCGCGGCGCAGCCTCGCGGCGGACGTGGTGAGAACGGCGGACTACCGCTGGAAGATGGGCAAGAGGCCTTCCGGCAGCGCGAGGAACAGGCAGTTCATCGCCGTCGCGTAGCTGTCGCCGTACTTGGGATCGTGCCACGAGCCGTCTGCTGCCTGCGCGACGAGCACGCGCTGCGTCTCCTTCTTCGCCCAGTCCTCGAACACGCGGCGGTCGGCGTGCTGCCAGAGTGCCTGCGCGACGTAGATGCGCTCGTAGAACGTGCACAGCGGCGGGTCGACGAGCGCGCCCGAGGCGACACCCTTGCCGATGCGCTGCGGCTCGGCCGCGTAGCCGCCGATCGAGTCGCGCACGGCGAGCTCGCGGAACAGATATGCGTAGCCTTCCTGCACGCGCTTGCCTCCGTACGTGCCCGTCGCATTCATGCTCGCGATCGCCGCGGCGGTGAGCGCGACCGTCGAGTCCTCGTGTCCGAGCGCGTAGCGGAACGAGCCGTTGTCCTTCTGCGAACGCTCGAGGTAATCGACCGCGCGCGCGATCGTCTGCTTCTCGACGCGCAAGCCGGCGTTGTGCGCGGCGCGCAGCGCCTGCAGCATGCACACGGTGATCGAGCCCTCGTGCTGCAGGCCCTTCACCGGCTCGTAGTACCAGCCGCCTTCGACGCCCTGACTCTGCTCGATGCACTCGATCGCCGCCGCGAGCGCGCGTTCGATGCGCGCGCCGCGCGCGCTCTTGGGCGACATGCTGTACGCCTGTGCGAGCGCGAGCGCGGCGAAGCCGTGCCCGTGCATGCGCGACTGCGAGTCGCCTTGCTGCGCGATGTAGCCCGTGTGCGCCGCCTTGGGATCGAGCTCCGTGCGCGCGATCAGATAGTCGATCGCGAGCGCGAGCTCGTGTCCGCGCGGTCCGCGCTCGGGCGAGTTCCCGCCGGCCATGTACGCGAGCGCGCCGAGCGCCGTCGTCGCGATCGGCGCCGCGAGCGACCCGCCGGAAGCCGGCAGAGCGCCCGCAGGCTCGAGCGCTTGCTGCGCCGCGAGGTACGCGAGGCCGCGCTCGAGCGACGCGCGCGCGACCTCGCTCACAGCGCTGCTCGATGGATTCGCAGCCGCGCCGCGCGCTGCATGCGTCGTCGCCGCCGCGCGCGAATCACCTTGCACGACGGCGGCGGGCGGAAGCTCGCGCGCGGCGCTAGCAGCGAGCGCGAGCGCCGCGCATTGGCACGCAGCCCACATGCTCGGCTTGGAGCCTCTAACGGAACGAGCCGGCGCATCGCAGGCCGCCGCGAGCCGGGCTCGCGGCGTTGCGCCTCCTCGGAGTATTGCGGCGCAATACACATCGTCGGCGCGCCTTGCTCGCCTCGACTCGCTGCGGCCTGCGATGCGCCGGCTCATTCCGTTAGAGGCTCAGAGCTTCTTCGTGTTGAGCCGGCGGTAGTACGAATCGATCCAGTCGCGGTACTGCACGGGCATGTCGCTGCCGCCTTCGACGCGGAAGATGTCGCGCGCATGCACGGGCAGATCGCCCCAACGGTCTTGATCGTCGACGCGCCGGGTCGCGCTGTCGGTGGCGCCCGCGGGCGGCGCCTTACCGGGCGTGTTGCGCGGATCCTTCTCCGGCGAAGCGCGCCCATCACGCGGATCCTGCTGTCCGTCCTGTTGCTGCTGGCCTTGCTTCTCGCCGTTCGGTTGCTGCCCTTGCTCGGGTTTCGACGGGGTCGATTCGCGCTGCGTGCTCTGACCACCTTGCTTGTCGAGCGGGCTCTCGCCGGGTTGCGGCTGCGGCTCGCCTTGTTGCTTGCCGCCGCCGCCGCCACCCGGCCGGCCGTCGAGCTGCTCGGCGAGCTCGAGGATGCGGTCGATGTCCTTCAACGCTTCGCTGCCGCTCTCCTGGGTGCGCTTCAGGAGTTCGCCCATGCCGCTGTCGAGACCCTTCTCGAGTGAGCGCGTGTCGCCGGCGCCGGCGTCGGAGAGCAAGCGGTCGATTTCGCGCAGCCGCGTCTCGACCTTGAGGAAGAGCTCGCGCATCTCCTGCTCGGCGGCATCTTGCGCGCTCGGCGGCGGGCGCATGCGAATCGGCGCTTCCTCGCCGCCGCTCTGCGGGTCCGTGGGCGGCGGAGTCGGAGTCGGTTCTTGCGCGCGCGCAACCGCGGTGCACAAGCCGGCACCCACGAGGAGCGACAGCACGGCGATACGTCGAAGCGCGTTCATTTCGATTCTCCGGCAGCTGCTTCGGGCTCGGGCAGCTTCAGTCGCTCGCGGAACTTCTGGAATAGATCGCTCGTGCGCTGGTGACGGCGCGCGAGGCGCGCGATGTCGTCGAGGACGAGCGGCTCCGTCTCACCGCCTTGCGCGAGCTCGGGATGCAGCATCTGGAGCTGCTGGATCGAGTCGAGGTTCTCGACCTCCAGCCGGCGCAGGAGCTTCAGCTCGACGACGTCGGGCACGAGACGATTCTCGCCCGGCGCTTGCTGCTGCTGTCCGCCCTGCTGCTGCTCTTGCTGCTCTTTCTTGCGGCGCTCTTTTTCGTTGTTCAGCGACTCGGCCAGCATCTCGAGGTGCTCGTCGACGTCTTGCTGGAGCCCTTGCACGCGCTCGCCGCTCTGGAAATCGCCGACTTCGCCCATCTCGCGCGCGATGCGCACGAGATCCTGATTCGCCTGCGCGAGCACCTCCGCGAACACGACGCTCTCCTCCTGCAGGATCGCCTTGCCGATCTCGTCGGCGCGCGCGGCCAGCGCTTCCTCGTTCTTCGCGATCTTGCGCAAGCGCAGGCGCTGCGTGTGCGTCGCACGTTCGCCGGGCTTGCGCTGCGCGTCGAGCTCGACGGTCGCCTTCATCTCCGCTTGGTGCGCTTCGATCAGCGTCTTGACCTCGTCGGCGATCTTGAAGAGCAGCTCTTCCTGCCGGAGCTTCTGGTACTGCTCCTCTTCCTCCCCGAGCTCCTTCAGCGCCTGGCGGATCTCCTTCTCGGTCTTCTCCTCGGCCTTCTGCGCTTCGTCCATGTCGCCCTGCTCGAGCGAGCGCGACGCCGACTGCGCCGATTGCGAGGCGTCGTCGAGGCTCGGCAACGGCTCGGCCGTGTCGCGCTTCTTGTTGCGGTCCGCGAGCGCGAGGAGCTCCTTGCGGATCTTCTCTTGCTCCTCCGCGAGCTGCTTCGCCTGCTCCTGATCTTCGCGCTTCGACAGCTCGCCTTGGCGTTGCGAAGCCGCGGACGCTTGCTGGAGTTTCTGCATCGCGTCGCGTTGCGCATTCGAAGCCGACGTGCGCTCGCCGCGCGACATCTCGGCGGCCGCCTCCTCCATCGCCTGTTGTGCGCCGTCGAGCGCGCTCTGCGTCTCCTCGCGCGCCTGCGGTGCGAGCGAACTCTCGCCGGCTTGCTTTCCGAGTGCCTCGACTTGCTTCGCGAGCTCGGCTTGCGCGCGCGCGAGAGCTTCCGATTCCGGTGACTGCGCTTGCGCCGACTGCATCTGCGCGCTCGCGAGCGCGGACCGCGCGTCACGCAGACTCTGCTCTGCTTGCGCGGCTTGCGCCGCGGCTTCGGACGCGCGCTCCTGTCCCGCCGCGCGCGCGGCGTCGCGGCTCGCCTCGGCAGCGGCCTCGAGCTTCTGGCGCGCCTCCGATCCGGACTGCGTCGCGCCGGCGGGCAAGCTCTCGAGACCGCGCGCGATGCGCTCTGCATCTTCCGCTGCCGCTTGCTGCGCCGCGGGCAAGGCGCTCTTGCCTTGCTTCAGCTCGTCGAGCGCGGCTTCGAGCGCGCGCGCGGTCTCCTCGCTCTTGCGCGCATGGTCGCTCGCACGGCGCTCCGCTTCAGCGCTCGCGGTGGCCTCGGGCTGCGTGGCGGCCGACGGAGTCGCGCTGCTCTCGTCGAGTGACTTGCGCACTTGCTCGGCGACGCGCGCTGCGGCGGACTTCTCGCCGCTCGCCGACTCGAGCGCGGCGAGCGCGGCTCGCTCCGCTTCGCGCGCGGCGGCGGACTCTTCTTGCGCGGCCTTCGCGAGCGCTTGTGCTTGCTCTTCGAGCGCACGCGCCGCTGCTTCGCGCGCCGGCGCTTCCGGGCCCGCCTGCCGCGTCGTCTGGCCGGCGCTGCGGAACGCTTCCGCGGCCTTCGTCGCGGCCGGATCGTTCGCGGCCCGCGCGTGGCGCTCTTCGCGCTCGGCCGAGCGGTCCATCTCGCGCGCGAGCGCGCCGAGATCCGACGCCGGCGTGCGCGCGTCGCGCGCGGCGCGGCGCAGCTCGTTCGCGGCTTTCGCGAGCCGTTCCGCGCGCGCGGCGTGCTCGGCAGCCTGCGACAGATGCGGCGCCGCTTTCTCGAGCGTCGGGCGCTCGGCCGGATTCCACGCCGAGAGCACGGCCGCGTCGGTTTGCTGCCGCTCGATCAGTTCGTCGAGCGCTCGCTCCAGCGCTTCCATCTCGATCGCGGCGCTCGACCGCGCTTGTGCTTCGTTCTGGCCGAGCAAGTCGCGCTGCTTCTGCAGCGCGTCGTCGATCTGCGACGCGAGCTCGCGCACGTCCTCGGGCGTCGCCTGCTCTTTCAATGCGAGCGTGTCTTCGACGAGCTTCTGCTCGCGGCCGGCGAGCTCGTCCAAGTTCTTCTTGATGTCGCGCAGCTCGGCCAGCGACTTCTCGAGATCGTCGAGGTTCTGTCGATCCGTCAAGATCGCGAGCAGACGCTCCAGGCTCTTGAGCACCGCTTCCTGCGACTCGATCGCCTGCACGGGCTTGCCCGTCAGGATGTTCTGCTCCGACGCGGACATCAGTTCTTCGAGCGTCTTCGTCGCGAGCTCGGGCGAGCGCTCGTCGAGGTGCTTCATCCCGTCGCGCAAGAGCTTCGCCGCGTGCGTGCGGCCTTCGGCCTCGAAGCGCGCCGACAAGACGTCCATCGTCTGGCGCAAGCGCTGGAGTTGCCGGACGAGCAGCGCTTGGTCTTCGACGAGCGCCGACTGGTCGCGCGAGAGCTCGCGGCCGCTCTGCGCGGCGTGGGCCGCGGAACCTGGGCCGAGAGCGGCGGCGAGCCAGACGCACGCGGTGCACAGCGCGCGGGGGATTCGAAAGCGGACTTGCATGTCAGTGCTCCTTGGCGTGCTGGCGCGTGCGCTCGATCAGCGTCTTCTGTCCGTTCAGGATGTCGCGCGTCAGCGACAGCACGGATTGGAAGTTGTCCCATTCGGCGAGCAAGCCGAGCAGACGGTCGAGCTTCTCGAGCGCCTTCTGCTGCTCGCCCGAGGCCGCGACGAGCGCCGCGTGCACCTTGCCGACGTCGACCGTGTCCTGCGCGGACGAGAGCGCGTTCGCGGCTTGGATGCCGTGATCTTCCGAGACCTGCAGCGCGATGCCGGTGATCTCGATCAGCTTGCCCGCGAATCCCGGCGGGCCGAACGTGCCCTGTGCTTGCGTCGCCGCGAGCTCGCGCCACGGCGCGGGATCGAAAGCGCGGTCGAGCGCGAGGGCGAGACGCGCGTCGAGGATGTCGAGCGCGGCGCCGGAGCGCTCTTCGAGGCGCGCGTAGAGCACGGACTCGCACAGCGACGCGAGCTCGCGCGCGAGCGCGCGCGCATCGCCTTGCGCGCGACGCTGTCCGGTCAAGAGTTGGTTGATCTCGGCGCTCGCGCCCTCGCGCAGGAGCTCGTCGGTCTCGAGCGCGCCGAGCAGGTCACGCGTAGCACGCGCCTTCTCGCGTTGCAGCTCCGCGAGGCTCGACGTCGTCGTCTGCGCGTGCGCGAGACGATCTTGGAGCCGGCGCATGAACTCGTCCGTCGAGACCACGCGCACGCGCACCGGCGCCGATGCGCCGACGCCGGGGTTCGGCTGGCGATTGTCGGTGGCCGTGATCGCGAGCAGGAACTGTTGGCCTTCGACGACGGGCTCGCCGCGACCGAGCTCTTGCACGTCCAGCGAACGCCGCGCGAGCGCGACGAAGCGCGCGCTCGCGGTCTTCGGCTCCGCTCCCGCTGCGCCGGCAGTGATCTTCGTCTCGCTCGGCGCGCCGATGCGCGTCCACTCGACGTCCTCTTCCTGGCCGGGTAGCGCGTCGTCCGCCGCGAGACGCGCGCTCCACGTCACGCGCGACAAGCCGAAGTCGTCTTGCGCGCGCGCGCGCAGCGCGATGCGTCCGGTGAGCACCGTGTCGACGTCGCCGCGGCCCGGCGCGAGCACCTCGACCTCCGGTGCGCGGTCCTCGACGACTTGAATGCCGTAGAGGCCCGGATCGGGATTCGTGAGCCCCGAGCGATCCTTGAGCTCGAAGCGGTAGCGCAAGCTGTGCTGCGGCGTGAGATCGAAGGCCAGACCCTCGGTCGTCGTCGCGGCTCGATTCGCGTCCGTACCTGCTTGCGCCGTCGCGCTCGTCTCGAGCGGGAACGGGCGGCGCTCGAGCTCGAGCACGCGATCGTCGGGCAGCAGTCGCACGACTCCGCCTGCTTCAGCCGGCTCCGGCAGCACATGGATCTCGAGCACGGAGCCCGCCAGCACTTCGACGTCACGGTCGCGCTCGGTGCGCGCCGCGAGGCCGCTGTACGCCGGCGGAAGAATCGTGACGGCGAGACCTTTCACGTCGGGCGGCTGGAGCACTTGCAGGCGCACGCGCGGCATGTCGTCGTCGTCGTCGCCGCCGGTGGCCCAGAACTCGAGATCCTCTTGGACCGATCGAAGCAGCGTGCGGAACGAATCGCCGCCGCTCTTGCCGAGCACGATCTCCTCGCCCTGCTCGAAGTGCAGCACCACTTCGTCGGGCACGAGGCCTTCCGCGCGCACGAGCACCGGCACGTCGCTGCCGCGCGCGACGCGCACCGAGACGAGCGCAGGCGCGGAGAGCTCGCTCGGCTGCGGTTGCAGCTCGGCGGCCATCGGGATCTCGATCGAGAGGTGCGTGCGCTGCGGCCAGGGTACGTCGCCGCCGGCGAGTCGCTGGAAGAAGATCGCCGCGGCGCCCGCGTTCGTCACGAAGAGCAGCGCACCGAGCGAGGCCGCGAGCGCGCCGGACAAGAAGCGCAGGCGCGGTCCGCGTGCGTCGAGCACGCGCTCGAGCGCGAGATCGCGCGCGGCGCGGTCGGCTTGCGCCGTCACGGCTTCGATGCGCGCGCGTGCTCCCGAAGGCTGCGTGGATTCGTTGAGCTCGACCGCGCTGACGAGCACTTGATCGAGCTTTGGGTGCGCGCGCTCCACGAGCACCGCGAGGCCTGCGCGGTTCGGCACGCGGCGCAGCGGCCGCCACAGCTCGCGCACGAAGAAGTACGCCGGCAGCGCGACGAGCAAGCCGAGGTGGACCCAGCGGATCGGCTCCGGCAAGTGCAGCGTCCAGTCCGCGAGGAACGCGAAGACGAGGACGCCGCTCGCGACGGCGAGCAGCGTGCCGAGACCGTGCATCCACACGAGACGGCGCAAGCGCGCGCCCACGCGCGCGAGCAACTGCTCGAGCGCCGGCGGCAGCGCCGCGTCGCGTCGGTGATCGTGCCTTTGTGCGGTCATGGGCTGCTAGCGTTGGAAGATGGGCAGGAAACGGTACGGGATCTCGAGGATCAGTACGGCCACCGCGGTCCCGAACGGTGTGCCGGGGCCGATGTCGTTCGGCCACGAGCCGTCGGCGCGTTGCATTTCGATCAGCACTCGGCGCAGCTCCTCGAAGTACGGTTCCCAGTAGGGGCTGCCCGCCGTGTACATCGCCTGCACCGCATAGTAGTGCCCGTACCAGAAGTAGTAGTGGCCCTTCTGTCGGTTGTCGGAGTTCGCGTTGAACGAGGACAAGTTGCTCGCCAAGTAGTCGAGTCCCTTGCGGATCGCCTCGTCCGAATAGATCCCGAGGCCGTGCAGCGCCGTGACGCCGGCCGCCGTGAGCGAGAACGACGAGCGCGAGTACACGTCCTTCTGATAATGGAACGTGCCGACCTCGTTGCCGAACCCGAACGACGGGTGCGCGCTGATCGCGTCGACGTCGTCCTTCGTCACCGCGGAATCCACGACGTAGCGCGCCGCGCGGTCGACGGTCGCCTTCGGCACGCGAATGCCGATGTTGCGCGCCGCGCGCAACGCGATCACTTGGCACACGACGATCGACATGTCGGAGTCGACCGCGTGCGGCTCGTAGCGCCAGCCGCCCTCGGCGTTCTGCGACGTCACGATGTAGTCGACGGCGCGCTGGAGCTTCTTCTTCGCGTCGTCGCGGTGCGTCATGCCGCAGATCTCGGCCAGGAACAGCGTCGCGAACGCGTGGTCGTACATCCGCGAGCCGGCGTGCGTGATGTAGCCGTCGTCCTGCACGCACGACAACACGAACGCGAGGCCACGCTCGACGACCGGGCCATACTCCCCGCGACCTGGCAAGTGCCCGCCGGCGAGGAACGCCATGCACGCGAGCGACGTCACGCCGAGGTGACCGCGATCGTCGGACGTGAACTTGTAGTTGTTGTTCAGCTTGTAGCCGATCTTCGCGACCCAACTGCCATCAGGCGCTTGCGTCTTCGCGAGCCACGCGAGACCGCGGTCGACCGCGGTCACCTGGTCCTGCGTCACCGTCATCGGATCGTCGCCCGTCGTGCGCGCGTTCGCGTGCGCGCTGGCGGGCGCGAGCACGCTGCACGCGAGCGCGAAGAGCGTCGGTAGCGCGCGATTCGGGCGCTGCGTTCGAGGTCGGTGCGTCATGGCGTGCGTCAGCGTTGGAAGATCGGGAGGAAACGGTAGGGGATCTCGAGGATCAGCGCGGCGCACGCGGTGCCGAACGCGGCGCCCGGGCCGACGTCGTTCGGCCACGAGCCGTCGGGCCGCTGCATGTCGATCAAGACGCGGCGCACTTCCTCGAAGTATGGCTCCCAGTACGGGCTGCCCGCGGTGTACATGGCCTGCACCGCGTAGTAGTGGCCGTACCAGAAGAAATAGTGGCCCTGGCGGCGGTTGTCGGAGTTCGAGTCGAACTGCGACAAGTTGCTCGCGAGGTAGTCGAGGCCCTTGCGGATCGCTTCGTCGGAGTAGATCCCAAGACCGTGCAGCGCAGTGACGCCCGCGGCCGTCAGCGGGAACGACGAGCGCGAGTACACGTCGCGCTGATAGAGGAACGTGCCCACCTCGTTGCCGATGCCGAACGCACTGGGGAGGTCTTCGCGCTCGGTGACGGCGGAGTCGACGACGTAGCGTGCGGCGCGGTCGACGGTGGCTTTGGGCACGCGGATGCCGATGTTGCGCGCCGCACGCAGCGCGATGACCTGGCACACGACGATCGACATGTCCGAGGTCGTCGAGTGCGGCTCGTAGCGCCAGCCGCCTTCGGCGTTCTGCGAAGTCACCACGTAATCGACCGCGAGCTGGAGCTTCGTCTTGACGTCCTCGCGGTGCGTCATGCCGTAGATCTCGGCCAGGAACAGCGTCGCGAACGCGTGGTCGTACATCCGCGACCCGTGCCGCGTCGCGTAGCCGTCGTCCTGCACGCACGACAGCACGAACGCGAGTCCGCGCTCGACCACCGGTCCGTACTCGCCGCGGCCGGGCAAGTGTCCGCCGGCGAGGAACGCCATGCACGCGAGTGCCGTCACGCCGAGGTGGCCCTTGTCCTCCGACGTGAAACGGTAGCTGTTGTTGACCTTGAAGCCGACGCGCGCGACCCAGCTCCCATCCGCTGCCTGATGCTTCGCGAGCCACGCGAGTCCGCGATCGACGGCCGCGACTTGCTCGGGCGTCACCGTCAGCGTGTCTTCGCGTGCGCCGGCGCCGCTCTGCGCGAAGAGCGGCACGGATGAGCGGGCCGAGCGCGCCGGTGCAGCGCACACCGCCAGCGCGAGCAGGCACAGGATGGCTTTCATTCGAGGATCTCCACGGCGCGCCGGCCGCGTACGATCAGCGAGCGGCCGAACGCGAACAGCCGCACGGTCTCGGCCGAGCCGAGCGTCGACGCCAGGCTGCGCTCGCCGCGCGCCAAGCCGCTCGCGCGATCGTAGAACGCGAGCTGCGTTCGCGCGGCCGGTAGTCCATTCGTTCCGCGCTTCGTCGTGTACCCGATCGCGACCGTGGTGTCCGAGATCGCTGGCAAGGGCGCAATCGCTTCGATGTTGTCGAAGTCGACCTGCAGGCCCTGGATCCACAGCTCGCCGCTCTCGAGGTCGATGCAGCGCAAACGCGAGTCGGTCGTGCCCACGCGCGCCGACAGCAGGAACACGAGCGGCGCCGCGACGCGCTGGCGCGTGCCGGGAGTGATCCCGAGCACGCGGTCGCCGTCGGCGAGCTTCACGTTCGACAGCGGCGCGGTGGCACCGATCGACGTCGACAGCTCGACGATCTGGCCGCTGGTCGGGCGTGCGTCGTCACCGGAGTTCGGGCGCAGCACGAGGTACGTGCGTCCGCCGTGCTGCAGCACGTTCTCGAGGGTGCGCGAGGTCCCGCCGGTCTCGCTGCCGGAGTCACCGAGCTGGAGACGCCAGCGCACGGATCCGCTCGCGAGATCGAACGCGACGATCTGCGTCGTCGCTCCGAGACGCTGACCCGACGCGCGGAACCACGGCAGGAAGAGCTGGTCGCCTTCGACCCAAGCGTCGCGGTCCATCCGCGCGTCGACCGGCGCGTCGATTTCGAGTTCCAACACGTGCCGTCCGGTGAACAGGTCGAGCACCGCGGCTTTGCGGCCACCGCTCGCCGGCAGGAGCACGACGCGGTTCGATGCGAGGATCGGCGCGCGCATGTGCAGCGCGCTCCCGATCTCCAGGTTCCACAACTCGACGCCGTCGCGCGCATCGAGCGCTTGGAGCACTGCGCGATCGTCGCCGTCGCGCACGACCGTCACCGCGACGCCAGCGGCGACCGACACGAGCGTCGGGCGCATGCCGCCGTCGAGCGGACGCCACTCCCACGCGCGTGAGCCGTCCTTCTCGTCGAGTCCAACGACGGCGACGCCGGTCGAGACGACGATGCGGTCTTGCGCGTACGCGACGCGGCGCGACATCGCCAGCGTTCCGCTGCCTTGCGCGACGGCGAGCCAGCGCAGCGACGTGCGCCACAGCGGTGCGTCGAACTGGGATTCGCCGTACGCCGAGATGGCCGCCGTTTGGGAAGCGGGCGAGATGCGTGCGATGAGCAAGCGCGCGCCGTTTCCGCCGTTCCCGGCGAGCTCGCCGAGGATCTCGTGCTCGCCGACCCATTCGTCGTCCGCCGCGCGGCTGCGCCCGTTCTCGTCGAACCGGCCGACGGCGGGAACGAGCTCGCTCGGCGTCCAGCGCGCGATGCCCGCGGCGAGCTCGGCGAGCGTCTTGCCTTGGTGCGCCGGGACTTCCGAGACGACTTCGGGATGCAACTCGGCCAGGCTGCGCACGAGCTCGCGCTCGAGCTCGCGATTGCCGTGCTCGCCCAAGACGTATGCGAGACGCAAGCACAGGTTCGCTTCGCGCGGAGTCGCGTCGGCGAGGCGCCACGCGGCCGGAAGCTCGCTGCCCACGATCTCCACGACGCGCGCGGTCTCGCCGCTCTCGGTCGCCCACGCGAGCAGCGCGTCGTTCGCGACTTGCGACGCCTTCGAATGCGGATACAGACGGCGGATGCCGGCGAGGGCTGTGTGATCGTGGCGCTCGGTGGCGGCGGCGAGCGCGGCGCGAGCTTGCTCTTCGAACGGCTCGTAGCCGTTCGTCGCGCCTTGGCGCAGGAGCGCGCCGACCCGATCGGCGGCGATCGCTCCCGCGGGCGCCGTGCCGAGATCGATGGTGTCGTAGCGTGCGAGGATCGCGTGCAGCGACACGAACTCCGCGGCGCTGTCGTTCGAAGCCGCGCTCGCGTTCGCGCGCTCGAGCAGCACCCACAATCCGACCGGGATCTCGACCGCGGAAACGTCGGACGACTCGCGCGCGAGCGGCAAGTAGCGGGGGAGACCGGTCGCGTCCTCGTTCAGCAGAGCCAGCGCCTCCGTCGGCAGCGTCGTCACCCACATGAGGAGGTCGGAGCACGCGCGCTCGAGCTCGTCCAGGATCTTCGCGCGCGCCGTGACGGCGGGCGGTTGGCCGAGCAGCGCGAGCTCTTCCAACAGCGTGTCGCGCAACGCGAGCGCATCGGGCGCGATCGCGGCGGCCTCGCGCAACGCTTCGAGCGCGCCCGCGCCGTCGGCGAGCCCGGCGCGCACGCGCGCTTCGGCGCGCAAGATGCTGTGCAAGCGCGCTCGTACGAGATCGCCCGAGCCTGCGCTGGCGTGCGCTTTCGCGGCCGGCTCTGCGGTTGGCGCCGGCTGCGGAGCGCGCAAGCTCTCGAGCGTCGTGCGCGCTTCGGCCAGCGCCGAGCGCGCCGCCTCGGTGCGGCCCCGCTGCCACTGTGCGAGGCCGCGGCTCTCCAAGAGCTGCGCGAGCGCGAGCCCGGCGCGCAGATCGTGCGGCTTCTCCGTGTGCTGCGCCCGCGCACGATCGACCAGCGCGTTCCAGTCGAAGTAGCCGTTGACCTGCGTGCGCGAGATCGTGAACAGCTCGCCCGCGTCGACGCGCACGCGGCCGGCGCCGTGCGATTCCTCCCACGGCCAGTCGGCGATCTTCAGGCCTTGCGTGAGTTCGATCTCGACGCGCTCGGACGAAGTCGGCACGACGATGCGGTCCTTGCACAGCACCGCGCGCACGGAGTCGCGGTTGCGCAAGTCTTCGTCGTCGAACGACCACTTGAGGACGTTCGGTTCCTGCCGGTGCAGTCCGCCGCGCGCTTGCAGCGCGACCACGTGGTTGCCGGACAAGTACACGACGTCGTCGCTCGCTCCGATCAGCAAGTCGAGGTCGACGTTCGGACCCGGCACGAGCATCTCGAGACGCGCGCGCGGCATGCTCCACACGAGCGATCCGCTCGCGAGCTCGAGCCCGATCAGGTCGTTCGAGTCCACCGGCGCGGCGATCACCGTGTCACCGACGACGACGGGCGGCGCGTTGCGCCACGATTGTTTGCGCCGCGGCGCGGTGAAGTCGCGTGCTTTCGGGAGCGCGAGCTGGTCGTACACGGTCTCCCACAGGATCTCGCCGGTGAAGAGGTCGAGGCAGGCGACGGCGCCGAGTTGCGTCAGCGCGATCACGCGATCGCCCACGACGACCACCGGCGGCGCGACGAACTCGTGCACCGGTCGTCCGAACATGTTGAGCTCGCGCTGACCGCTGATGAGGTCCGTCGACCACAAGAGCGCGCCTGTCTCCGCGTCGACGCACGCGACATGGCAGTCGATGCGGCCTTGCATGCGGCAGAACGGTGCGATGACGCGCGAGCCCGTGACTACCGGGGGACCCGCGACGCTCATGCGGTCTGTGAACTGCCCGCTCTCGCCATCCCACGTCGGCGGCGGCTGGTGATTCCAAAGCGGAGCGCCGGTCGCGATGTCGTAGGCGAAGAGACGCCGCTCGGGGATCGGGGTCAGGATCTTGATCTGCTGGAACATCCGATCGTCGCGCCGCGCGACGGCGATCGGAATCTGCAGCGCCGCGATCGCGACGTGCGACGTCGCCGCGGGCGCGATGATCGACGCTTCGAGGTCGACGCCTTCGAAGAGCTCGGAGCGCCGCGACGGGTCGTAGTCCTCCCAGCCGGCCGGCTCGCCGCCGTCCCATTCGAGGTCGCCGGAGTACGCGTTGAGCGCGAAGAGACGCAGCGACGTCGACACGAGCAACGTGTCGCCGCTGCGGCCGAGGTCCAAGTTCTCCGACCGGAACGGATGCTCCGGCAGCGAGAACGGGCTCGGCCACGCCTCGGCGTCGCGTCCCGGCGGCGGACCGCTCGCGCGCGTCCCGACCACGCGGCCGTCGTCTTCCTCGAGCAAGCGGATCGCGGAGCGCGCGCGTGCTTCGATGCCGCTCGGCGGCGCGCTCGCGGTGCTCGTCGCGCGTTCGAGCGCGCGCTCGAGCGCGCGCTTCCATTCGTCGGCCGTGCGCGGTGCGCCGTTCGCTTCGCCGGCGGGTCCGACGAGCGCACGACCCCACGCGAACAGCGCCTCGCGCTCGTTGCCGAGCTCGAGCTCGAGATCGCCGAGCGACCACCAGGCACGCTGCGCGGATTCGGTCAGCGGCCAGCGGCGCGCGAGCTCGCTGAGCGCGCGCCGGTCGCCGTGCGTGCGCGCGCGCTCGAGAGCCGTGCGCGCCTCGCTCTCGTGACGCTCGCGATAGAGGCGCTGGGCTTCGAGCGGCAGGGCCGCGAGCCGCGCGCGCGCGCGACTCGCCGCGCCCGGGTGCACGAGCTGTTGCGACGTGCGGCCGCCCGCGGATTTCGGCCGCTCGCCCGCGAGCACGTCGCCGCGGTGATCCTCGATCAGCGTCTGCAGCTCGGTGATCGCGTCGCCGAAGCGTCGCGCCGCGACGTGGCCATCGATGCTCGTCCACAACCCGCGCGTCGCGCGCGTGTCCGGCAGCGCGTAGCTCTGCGTCTCGGTGACTTCCTCGCCGCGCTCTTGCGCACGCGCGCTGGACGGCCACGCCGCGACGATCCAGGCAGCGAGAGCGACGAAGCGGGCGGCCATGGTGTCCTCTAGACCAGCTCCCAGCGCTTGCGCAGGATCCACTCGCTCGCGAGCAGGAGCAGCGCGAGCGTCAGCGTGCCCCAGTTGTCCCACGCGTCCTCGAGCTCGGACGAGATCGGCTCACGGCGCTCTTCGTGGCCCGGGAATTCGTGCACGAGCTCGCCGGTGCGAGCCAGGTCGACCGCGCGTCCGCGCGTCATCGCCGCGACGGCTTGCAGCGTGCCCGGATCCGGCGAAGGGTCCGCGTTCTCGCGCGACGGCAGCACGACCTCGAAGTCGGCCGTCGAGAGGCGTTGGCCGTTCTCCTCGATCCACGCGTTGTAGAGGCCCGGTCGTTCGACTTCGAACGACGCGCGGTAGAGACCGGGACGATCGGGCACGAGGCCGAGTTGGATCTCGGTGACCGTGCCATCCGGCGCGGAGAGCTTCGCGCTCTGCGACGGACGTTCCGCGGGGCGGTAGTCCTCGTCGAGCACGCGCGCTTCGAGCGTCACGCGCTCGTCGAGGTTGAAGCTCGAACGACTCGGGTCGAGCTCGAAGCGCCGGTCGTCGCTCTTCAAGCGGCCGAGCGCGACCCAACGGATCGCGTTGCGCCAGAAGCGTTCGTGGTAGCGATCGCCGAAGCGATACCGCCACAGCCACGTCGAATCGACGGCCAGGAACAGCGTGCGCCCGGACGGGAAGTAACCGGTCACGAGCAATGGATAGCGGCCGTGACTGTTCTGGTCGGTCGGGTGGCGCAGTCCGATCTGTGCGCCGGGCTTCGCGCGCACGATCGGGAAGTACCAGAAGAAGCCGTGCAGTCCGCCTTCGTCTTCCCACAGCGCGCGGTTCTGCTTGAGATCGGACGAGAGGCGCACGACCTCGTGCGGATTGGCCGGATCCTCGAGCAGCGCGTGGAACTCGCGGCGCGTGTCGCCGTCGAACGAGAGCGTGCCCGTCGGATCGACGATCACCGGCAAGAGCTCTTCGACGGCGGTGCCGGCGAACGCGCGCGGGTTGTCGTACTCGCCGGCCTGCAGGATCAAGCCGCCGCCGCGCTCGACGAACTCGCGCAGCGACGTCAAGAACTCGTCGCAACGCGCGGGATCCGGCGAGATCGCGTACGGGTTCACGTCGCCGAGGATCACGACGTCGTAGCTGTCGAGCAGCTCCTTGCGGCCCGTCGGCACGGCCGCGAGCGACGGTAGACCGCGGCTGCTCTCCTGCAGGAAGTCGGCGGTCGCCGAGAGCAGGTAGCACTGCACTTCGAAGTTCGCGTCGGACCGCAAGAGCAGGTTCTTGAGGTAGCGGTACTCCCAACGTGGATAGCCGTCGACGTACAGGATGCGCACTTTCTCGGGCGTGATGTGCACGCTGAACTCGACCGCGTTGTCGTCCCGCATCGTCTCGTCGGGCAGCGGCGTGACGGAGACGCGGAAGCGGCGATCGCTGGTCTTCGCGTCGGCCGGGCCCGGCGGCGCGAACAGCACGACGCGCTGTCCGCCCTCGGCGAGCTCGGTTTCCTCCTCGGCGAGCGCGCGCTGATCCGGGCTCACTTCCTCGAGCACGACGCGCGCGCGCGTGCCGTTCGGCGTTCCGCGCGCGAGCACGCGCACGCTGATCGCGATCTCGTCGCCGTCGAGCGCGGTCGGCGGCGCTTCGACGAGCTCGACGACGACGTTGCGCTCGGGGCGCGTGTCGCCGACGACGAGCGTGTGTACCGGGATGCCGGCGGCAGCGAACTGGCGCGCGGCCTCGAGCGGCGAGATGCCGCCGTTGCTGCGTCCGTCGGACACGAGCACGACGTCCGTGACGTGGCGGCCGCGATGCGCCGCGATCGCTTGCGACAGCGCGTCGCCGACGTGCGTCGCGTGGCCGCGGCCGGAGATCGACTTCAGGTCCGGGATCGGCTCGAGCGTCTCCGCGAAGCGGAAGATCCGCGCGGCGTACTCGCGTTCCGCGAGCAGCGGGAGCAGGCGCTTCTCGAGCACCGCGCGCGAGATCTCGCCGCGCGTCAACTCCTCGGGCTCTCGTCCGGTCGTTTCCTGCAGCACGCGTCTTTGGCGCTCGTCGCCGCCGTACGCGTCCCTGCGATGCATGCTGGCCGAGTCGTCGACGAGCAAGAGCACCTCGGCTTGCTTCACTTCTTCGCGCTTGTGCACGAACACGGGCCGGAACAGCACGCCGAGCAAGAGCAGGAGCGCCGCGAAGCGCAGGCCCGAGAGCAAGATCCGCGCGCGCGTCGGAATCGCCGCGCGCCCGTAGCCGATCCACGCGACGATCGCCGCGAGCGGCAAGCACACCAGCACGATGATCCAGAGCTCGGGCAGGTCGAGCAGGCGGAACGTCTCGCGCAGTCCGGGCTCGCCGACCGGTGCTTGGAACGCGGATGCTTGCGCGCCGAGCGCGGCGACGCACAGCGCGACGAGGGTGAGCTGCGAGAGCTTCATCGCGCCAAGTTCCTCCGCTTCCCGAGCCACGCCGCCCACAACGACTCGAGCACGAGCGCGGCCAAGCACGCGGCCGCGATTCCGCGCCACAGCTCGCCGCGTTGCGGCGGCGTCGCATCGTCACGGCCGCGGCCTTCACTCGTCGACGACACCGGGACGAACGCGCGGTGCAGCGCTTCGAGCTCCGCCCCGGCCAGGCGCAAGAGATCGCCTTCGCCGGCATCGAGCTGTACGGCGAACGACAGCGGCGCCGCTCCGGCGAGCTCGATCTTGTACGCGCCGATGCGCTCCGTTTCCTTGGCGGGTACTTGCGGCAAGCGGAAGCGTCCGTTGCCGAGCGCCTCGCTCTCGCCGTCGAGCGCGCGCCGCGATCCGTCGGGACGCACGAGCTCGGGGCCGTGCGGGAAGGTCGCGACTTCGGCCGACAGCGGCTCGCCCGGCGCGACGTTGCGCGGCGGCTCGTCGGCGCGCGTCGCGTAACGCAGGAGCTCGTGCACGAACGGCACGAGCGTGCGCGGCGACTCCGGCAGCCGCGTCCACGCGGGATCGATCGTCGTCGTCCACAAGAGCACGTGTCCGCGGTCGTACGCGCGCTCGACGAGGAGCGGGCTCGAGCCTTCGTCGTCGATCGTCGCGAGCGTGCGCGCGCTCTCGATCGGCTTCGCCGCGAAGAACTCGTAAATGGGCACTTCGGTGAGCAGCGGCTTCCAGCGATCGTCGGCGAAGAACGCGAACGCGCGGCTCTCGGCGTCGAACGTCTTCACGCGGTAGTACGTCTCGCGCCGCGAGGCGACGGCGACGCGGCGCTTCAGCTCGGCCGGCAGGAGTCCGCTGCCGTCGGCGCGGAAGAGACGGGCGTTGTAGCTCTCCGGCGTGACGCGATCGCCGAGGCTGACGATGAGAGCGGTCCCGCCCGCGACGGCGTGCTCGAGGCGTTCGACGGCGGCGGCCGACACGCTCTCGACGTTCGCGAGCCAAATCACGTCGAACGCCGCGAGATCGACTTCTTGCGCGGTCAAGAGATCGGGATCGATCTCGCGCGGCTCGAACGGTGCGGCCGGTCCGCCGATGACGGCGTCGTCGCTCTCGGGCGGCTCGAGCACCGCCTTCAAGTAACCGGTCTCGTCCTCTTCGATCAGCGCGCTCGGCGCGCCGTTCACGAGCAGCACGCGCACCGCGGACGGCACGTGGATCACGTGCGTGCGCGCGTCGTCGACGAGCAAGTGATCGCCTTCGAGGCTCGCCGCGAGCACGTGCTCGCCCGGACTCTTGAACACGACCGGGAACACGGCTTCCGCGCGTCCGCGCGCGGGCACGTCGATGATCGACAGCGGACGGCGCTCGCCGTCGACCTCGAGCGCGACGCGCACGCCGCCCTTCGCCGTGGTGCCGAAGTTCTGCACTTCGACGCGCACGTCCGCGGGCAATCCGGCGCCGAGCAACGGGCCGAGCGGCTGCACGCTCTCGATCCCCGTGTTCGCGGGGTCGCGTGCGCCCGGGCCGAGATCTTCGACCAGGATCGAAAGACCGGCCGCGGCGATCTCGTCGAGCTGCGCCGCGAGCCCACCGGCCTGTTGCGCGTCGTCGCCCGTCGCGTCGCTCGTCGCGTTCGCCGCGGACGGAATCGCCGGGCTCGTCGGCGCCGAGGGCGCGAACGAGCGGCGTTGCGCGTCGGTGAGCAGGCGGATCTCGAGCGTGCCGTCGTTCGATCCGCTCGCGTCCTCGCGCACGAGACGCAGCACTTCTCCGAGCGCCGCCGAGAGATCGAGCCCTTCGTCCGTCGGCACGGACAGCGTGTCGAGCATCGCGGCCGCGCGCTCGGGCTGCGTCCACGAGAGCAGGCGCGGATACGCCCCGGCGAGGATCAAGCGCACGCGGTCGCCACGTCCGCCGTCGAGATCGCGCACGATCGCGCGCGCCCGCGCGACGGCGCGCTCGAACACGGTCTCGACGCTCTCGCGGTAGCCCATCGACGCGGAGCCGTCGAGCACGATGATCACGTCGCGGCGGCTCTCGGTCAGGCCGGCGAGCGGGCTCTGTCGCCCGGTGAACGGACGCGCGAGCGCGAACGCGAGCAGCAGGATCGCCGCCATGCGCAAGAGCAGCAGGAGCAAGTTCTCCATCTGCACGCGGCGACGCGTCTTCTTGTACGCCGCGAGCACGAATCGCATCGCACCCCACGCCATCGGCTTGTGCCGCTGGCGATTCAGCAGGTGGATGATCAGCGGAATGGACGCGAGCGCGGCACCCCACAGGAGCGCCGCATTGACGAAGCCGCCGACCGAGCTACCCATGATCAGCGCTTGCCCCCGCGTGCGCGGGCCATTCGGTGAGCGAGGTACGTCGACAGCGCCGCGTCGAGGCCGGTCGCGGTCGACATGCGCACGAAGTCGACGGAGAGCGAACGAGCGGCGCGCGCGAGCTCGGTGTTGTGGCGCTCGATCTCCGCGAGGTACGCGTCCCGAATCGCGCGCGGATCGACCTTGATCAAACCGGTGCTCTCGAGTCCTTCGAGCTTGAGCAGCGAATGGAAGTCGAACTCCGTCTCCTGCGGATCGAGCACTTGGAAGAGGATCGGCTCGTGGCCGTGCGCGACGAGCTGTCGCACGCCGTTCAAGATGCGCTGCGGCTCGTCGAACAGGTCGGAGAAGATGCACACGATGCCGCGCCGCTTCAGCTTCGGCGTGATCCAATCGAGCACGGTGCCGATGCGCGTCGGGCCGGTGGGCGACGCTTTCTCCAGCGTGTCGAGCATGTTGCGCAGCTGGAGCGCGCCGTTGCCGGGCGGGACCTTCGCTCGGTGCCCTTCGTCGAAGATCACGAGGCCGGCCGTGTCGCGCTGCTGCAGGACGAGGTGCGTCAGCGCCGCCGCGCACCAGCGCGCGTAGTCGAACTTCGTCCACGCGAGCGAGCCGTACGCCATCGATTCGCTCGCGTCGACGAGCAAGTGACAGACGAGGTTCGTCTCCTCGACGTACTGCTTGACGACGAGGCGATCGGTGCGGCCGAAGACCTTCCAGTCGACGCGCCGCAGCTCGTCGCCAGGGACGTATTCGCGGTGCAGCGCGAACTCGACCGAGCTACCCAGGTGCGCCGAACGGTGCTGGCCCGCCATGAAGCCCTCGACGACCGTGCGGGCGACGAGGGAAAGCCCGGAGAGGCGGTCGAGGACCGCCGGGTCGAGCGATGCGGGGGCCGGCGTCATCGTGCGTTACGAGGTGCGTTCCGCGGGAACTCCGGGCACGCCCGCGCCGACACCGGCGCCGGGCGAGATCTCGGTCAGCAACCGGTCGATGATCACGTCCGACGTGATGCCTTCGGCGGCCGCGGAGAAGTTCGTCAGCACGCGGTGGCGCATCACGGGGTGCACGATCGCGCGCACGTCATCGATCGCGACGTGCTCGCGGCCGGCGAGCGCCGCGTGCGCCTTCGCGCCCAGCACGAGGAACTGGCTCGCGCGCGGGCCCGCGCCCCACGTGACCCACTCGCGCAGGAACGGCAGCTGGCTCTCCGATCGCACGCGCGTGCCGCGCGTCAGCGCGAGCACGTAGTCGAACACGTGATCGGCGATCGCGATCGAGCGCACCGTGCGTTGCAGCTCGAGCAGCTCGGTCGCGTTGACGACCTTCGACGGCAGCTCACCCTCGCCGCCGGTCGTGCGGCGCAAGATCTCGCGCTCCTCGTCGAGCGTGGGGTAGCCGACGTGCACCATGAACATGAAGCGGTCGAGCTGCGCCTCGGGCAGCGGGTACGTGCCCTCTTGCTCGATCGGGTTCTGCGTCGCGAGCACGAAGAACGGATCGGGGAGCTCGTGTCGCTGGCCAGCGGACGTGACCTGACGCTCGACCATCGCTTCGAGCAGCGCGGCTTGCGTCTTCGGCGGCGTGCGGTTGATTTCGTCGGCCAGCACGACGTTCGCGAAGAGCGGTCCCGGCGCGAAGCGGAACGTGCGCGCGTTGGTCACGGGGTCGATCTGCAGGAGGTCGGTGCCCGTGATGTCGCTCGGCATCAAGTCGGGCGTGAACTGGATGCGGTTGAACGAGAGATCGAGCGTGCGGGCCAGGCTCGAGATCAGGAGTGTCTTCGCGAGGCCGGGGACGCCCACGAGCAGGCAGTGACCGCGTGACAGCACCGACAGCAGGATCTGATCGATCACCTCGTCCTGGCCGACGATGACCCGGTGCAGCTCGGCTTTCATCCTCGCGTGCACGTCGCGGAGGCGTTGGAGGGAGGCGTCGCTCATGGTGGGTCCTTTCGGTCCTTTCGACTCGGTGGCCGCGTCGTGTCGTCGAGAAGCGGAGTGGCAGGAGCCGGGGGTCGAGGCGGCCGCAGCTCCTTAATTATGAGAGATGGTCGGCTCCGGGGCGCCGACCGGTTGTTCCATACGCGCGCGGCCGCGAAATCGCCAGGGGGGAGAACAGAAGTACAACAAGCTCCGGACGGTCCGGCGCGGCGGTTCGATCAGCGCGCTTCGAATACCCAGAGCCCGCGCGGACCGGCCGCGAAAACTCGCGCGCCGCGCAACGCGAGGCTGGTGGGTCCGCTCGCAGCGGAAAGAGCTTCCCGATCGAGCAGCGCGAGATCGCGTGTCCGATCGAGCAGGTAGAGCGCTCGGTCGGTCGCGATCCAGGCTCGCGAACTCGAGACGTGCGCGTCGCCCGGCGTCTCTTCGCTCGCGAATGGCCAAGACTCCACTGCGCCGCCACCTATTGGATCGATCGTGACCGGAACGGCCCGGGCACCACGCCGCGCGACCGCAACGAGGGAGCGCGACGAGCCGCCGGCCCACAGCACGATGTCGATCGACGGCCACGGGGGCGCGGCGAGCAATCCGGTGTCCGCCGCAGCGCTCGAGCTCGCGTCGAGCAGGTAGCTGAAGCGCGAATCGCCCGGCGACCAGAGCACGATCCCAGCCCCGATCCCGACCGGCGCGACCATCCGCGCGTGCGCGGAGGTCGGTTCGCGCTGGTTGCGCAGACTCCACCGCGGCCGTCCGTCGCACAGGTCGAGGCAGACACCGGCACCAACCTCGGTGGCGACGAAGACGCTCGACCCTACGTGCAGGAGCGGCTGCGCCGGCCCCGGCATACCGCGCGGCGATCGCAGGCGCGCGGTCAGCGCCGCATCGAAGCGCGCATCGGCCCCCACGGCGAGCAAGCGCGACCAGCGCAGCGTGCCGGTGGCCGCGTCGAGGCACAAACACCACGCTCGTGTGCGTCCTTCGTCGATCGTTCCGCCGGCGTTCGAATCGGCGATCCATTGTCGCGCCGACACCCATAGCTCGGCACCGATCCGCAAGGGACCGGGTTCGAAGCTCCAGATGCCGGGTCCGAGGACCTCGGAGAGCGGCGTCTCGCGTCCGCTGGCCTCTCGGAAGCCACCGCTCCAGTAGCCCCAGGCGATCGAGGCGCGCGCGCGGTCCTCGCCGACCGCGATGCACGCGAGCACGTTGCCGCGGTCCGCCTGGCTGCGCCCGATCGTCGTCCAAATCCGCGTGCCATCGGTGACCGGTCGCAGCGGCACGCCCGCGGACGCGCGGCCGATCGCCGGTGTCCACACCCACGAGAACGGGCTCGCGAGATCGCTGGGGTCGATCGTCGTGCGCTGTCCCGAGGTGTCGAGCCAATGGATGCGCTCCGCGGTCTGCACGACGATCGCGCCGCTCGGCGCGATCGCGATCCCCGTGCGCGGCAGCTCGTTCGCGGTGCGCTTCTCTTCGCTCGCGGGTGGCGGAAGTGCGACCGTCGTCACGAGTTGCAGCGCCCGCGCCGCTCCGAGCTCGTCGCGTGCGTCCTCCGAGGCCGGGACGAGCGCTCCGCGGCGGTCGAGCGCCGCGCGCAAGCGATCTCGGCGCGCGCTGTCCGCGACCGAGTCGGCGTGCACGCGCGCGCGTGTGAGCCAGCCCGACGCCGTCGCGAAGCTGCCGATCTCGAAGCTCGCGTCGGCGAGTCGCAGTGCGGCTTCGGCCGCGCCCGATGTCAGAGGGTGCGCGCGCTCGACCTGTGCGCACCGCGCCAGGTCGCTCTCCGCGTGCGCGATCTCCGCGCGTGCGACCGGCTCGAAGCGCGCAGCGAACGCGGCGCGATCCTCGGGGCTGAGCGCGAAGAGCCGGCGCAGCACCGCGGTCTCGACGGATTCGGTGCGCCGGAACGCCGTGCCGCCCGGATCCGGCCAGACGAAGCTCTCCGCGCTCGACGTCGCCGGAACGAGTGCCGCCACCGACTCGCCCGCGCTCGCGAGCGCAATCGCGGAGTGCCACGCCTCGAACGCTTCCGTGCGTGCGCCCGTGTCCGTACGGCCCGTCACCCAGCGCTGCCACGCCACGTCGCCGGCCGCCAAGCTCTTCTCCGCCGCCAGCGAAGTCGGCAGGAACACGTCGTTCTGGAGCGCGCCCTCGCTCGTCGCCGGGGGCGTGCTGCTCTGCGCCGAAGCGGAGTGGGCGAGCGCGAGCAACAGCACGGTCGCGAGCCACGATCGCGATCCAAGGGTCATACGCGCATTGCGCTGAGCAGGCGCCGCACGCCGGTCAGAGTGACGCGCGCGCTCAGAGCACGTCCGAGAACCTCGCCGAGGAGCGAGGGCGAGCGAGCTCGCGCGGTGCAAAGGGACGCGCTCTCAGTTCGACGCGAGCGTCGTCGCTTGGCGCAGACGGCGCTGGCGCTCGCGGAAGATCGGATCCCCGCGCGCTTGCAGGTGCGCGTCGATGGCGCGGCACAACGCTTCGTCGCGCGCGTGACGCTCGCGCAGCGTCACTTCCGCTTCGGCGAGACGCCGACGCTCAGACAGCGCCGGGCGCAGGCCGAGCAACGCGATCTGCGCGAACAGCACCATCGCGCCGAAAACCGGCGACCAGTACAGCACGCGCACGCCGATCCGCTTCCAGGCGCGCGGCGGCTGTGGCGTTGCGTTCGCTTGCTCGATCTCGGGTTGCATCAGGAAAACGTTCTCGCCGCGTAGAGCGCGTGGGAGCCGAGCTCCTCTTCGATGCGCAGCAACCGGTTGTACTTCGCGACGCGATCCGTTCGACACGGAGCGCCGGTCTTGATCTGTCCGCAGTTCGTCGCCACCGCGAGGTCGGCGATCGTCGTGTCTTCCGTCTCGCCGGAGCGATGGCTCGTGACGCAGCGGTATCCGTTCGCGTGCGCCATGCCGATCGTCGCCAACGTCTCGGTCAACGTGCCGATCTGATTGACCTTGATCAAGACCGCGTTCGCCGCGCCGTTCTTGATCCCGGTCGCGAGGCGCTCGGTGTTCGTGCAGAACAGGTCGTCGCCGACGAGCTGCACCTTCTTGCCGAGCGCTTCGGTGAGCTCCTTCCAGCCGGCCCAATCGTCTTGGTCGAGGCCATCCTCGAGGCTGAAGAGGGGATAGCGGTCGGCGAGCGTCGCGTAGTACGCGACCATCTCCCGCGAGCTGCGCGGCTTGCCCTCGAGCACGTAGACGCCGTCCTTGTAGAACTCCGACGACGCGGCATCGATCGCGATCTTGATGTCCTTGCCGGGCTTGTAGCCGGCCTTCTCGATCGCGCCGAGGATCAGCGTGATCGCCGCCTCGTTCGACTCGAGGTCCGGTGCGATCCCGCCTTCGTCACCGACCGCCGTCGAAAGGCCCTTCTGCTTGCAGACGCTCTTCAGCGCATGGAAGACCTCGGTTCCGGCGCGCAGGCCCTCGCTGAAGGAGCTCGCGCCGAACGGCATCACCATGAACTCCTGCAGGTCGACGTTGTTGTCCGCGTGCTGGCCGCCGTTGAGGATGTTCATCATCGGAACCGGCAGCACGGACGCTGCGGTGCCACCGATGTAGCGATAGAGCGGCAGCCCGCACTCCTCGGCCGCGGCCTTGGCCAGCGCCAGCGACACGCCGAGGATCGCGTTGGCCCCGAGCTTGCGCTTGTTCGGAGTCCCGTCGAGCTCGAGCATTGCGCGGTCGACCGCCGCCTGGTCGAGGCCTTCGAGTCCCACCAGCTCGCGCGCGAGCTCTTCGTTGACGTGCTCGACGGCCTTGCGAACGCCCTTGCCGCCGTAGCGGGCGGTCTGTCCGTTCGCCGGTGCGCCGTCGCGCAACTCGACGGCCTCGTGCGTGCCCGTGCTGGCGCCGGACGGGACGGAGGCGCGTCCGGCGGCGCCGCTCTCCAGGGTGACGTCGACTTCGACCGTGGGGTTGCCGCGCGAGTCGAGGATCTCGCGTCCTTGGACGTGGACGATGGCGCTCATGACTGCGCGATCCTACTGCTCCAGTTCAGGGCTTGGAATATGGAAAGGAGCGGGGCGCGGAGCCAAAGCGAGTATTTTGGACGCGCTCTCGACGCTCGCCCTCGGATGCGTCGCGCGCGAGCTTCGACCCGTGAGAAAGATCCACATCCTTCCGAACCTCGTCACGCTGGCGAACGCCTTCTGCGGACTGCTCGCGATCTACAAGGCGATCGACGCGCTCGTGTACGCCGGCGGCGATCCGCTCGCGTTCTACTCGAAGCTCGAGACGGCCTGTTGGCTGATCTTCCTCGGGATGTTTTTCGACGCGATCGACGGCAAGGTCGCGCGCATGGTCGGAGGCGCGAGCTCGTTCGGCGCGCAGCTCGACTCCTTCGCCGACATGCTCACGTTCGGAGTGACGCCGGCGGTGCTCGCCAAGGTCCTGATCGAGCACGAAGGACCGCTGTACGACTACAGCGTCAATCCGCGGCTGCACTTCATCGCCGCCGCCGTCTTCACGGTGATGGCGATCTTGCGCCTCGCGCGCTTCAACCTCGAGACGGAGCCCGACGAGTCCGCGCACATGATGTTCAAGGGTCTGCCGTCGCCAGCGGCAGCCGGTGCGCTCGCCTCGACACTGCTGCTCTATCTGTCGCTGCGCAACCCGCAGCTCGAGCACTCCGATGGCACGGTCACGCCGCTCGGCGCGATCTTGCACTTGATCCCGGAGGCCGACCGCAGCGCGTACCTCGTGTGGTTCCTGCCGGTGCTCGCGTTGATGCTGCCGACGCTCGGGCTCTTGATGGTGAGCCGCGTCCGCTACCTCCACATGTTCTCGGCGATCACGGGACGCGGGCAGTTCGTGACGCTGGTCGGCGTGGTCGTGGCCGGCTTCTGCCTCTTCGTCGCGCCCGTGCTGTCGGTGTTCGCGGTGTTCAACGGCTACGCCTTGATCGGGCTCGGACGAGCGCTGATCCGATCGAAGCAGGCCGCACCGGTCGACGCGCCCGAACGGGTGAGCACGCCATGAGCGGTCCCCTCATTCCCTGCGCGGTCGCTCTCGGGAGCAATGTCGGCGATCGGCGCGCGCACCTCGACGAAGCGGTGGTCGAGATCGCGCGGCTGCCCGGCGTCCATTTCCTCTCGCGCTCGTCGTGGCACGAGACCGAGCCCGTGGGCGGACCGGCCGGTCAGGCGCGCTATCTCAACGGCGCCGTGCTGCTGGAGACGTCGCTGCCGGCACGCGAGCTGTTGAACGGATTGCTCTCCATCGAGCAAGCGCACGGACGCACGCGCCCACACGGTCTGCGCAACGGTCCGCGCACGCTCGATCTCGATCTGCTCGTCTACGGCGCAGACCAGATCCGCGAGCCGGGACTCGAGGTGCCGCATCCGCACGTGGAGGACCGCGAGTTCGTGCTCGCGCCGCTCGCGGAGATCGCGGGCGACCTCGTGCTGCCGCGCTCGGGCAAGCGCGTTTCGCAGCGTCTGGCGGAGATCGTGGCCGTCCCGACGCCGAGATGATCGAGAAGCTCCACGAGCCGTCGGCAGCGCGCGCGTTCTGCGACGACTTGCGCCGCCGCGGCGCGACGCTCGGCTTCGTGCCGACGATGGGCGCGCTGCACGAAGGGCATCTCGAGCTCGTGCGCCGCGCCGCGGCCGAGAACGATGCCGCGTGCGTCAGTGTCTTCGTGAACCCGCTGCAGTTCGGAGAAGCGCGCGACTTCGAGCGCTACCCCCGCGACTTCGACGGCGACGCACGCCTGCTCGCATCGACTGGTTGCACGATGGTGTTCACCGGCACGCTCGCCGGCTTCTTTCCGGACGAGATTCAGTCCGATGGCACGTTGCGTCCCGGAGCCTGGCGCGATCCGGGTCGCGCGGCGCTCGGGCTCGAAGGCCGCTTCCGTCCCGGCCACTTCGCGGGCGTCGCGACGATCGTCGCGCGCCTCTTCGAGGTCGTGCAGCCGACGCGCGCGTACTTCGGCGCGAAGGACTTCCAGCAGACGCTGGTCGTATCCGACCTCGCGCGTGCGCTCGGCGCTCCCGAGATCGTCGTCTGTCCGACTTCGCGCGAGTCGTCGGGTCTCGCGCGCTCCTCGCGCAATGCACTGCTCTCCGTGTCCGATCGCGAGCGCGCCACGGTGATCGCGCGCGCGCTGCGGACCGCGCAGGAGCGCTGGTCGAGCGGGTCTCGCGCACCGGCCGAGCTGCGCCGCGCGATGCTCGCCGTGCTCGACGTCGCGGGCGTCGAGGTCGAGTACGCGGAAGCGCGCGATCCCGCCGCCTGGACGGAGCACGAGCCGCCGCAACTCGACGCGCGTGCCGTCGCGCTGATCGCGGCGCGCGTGGGCGGCGTCCGCTTGATCGACAACCTGCGGCTCGACGAGCCACTTCCCACGTCGTGAGTCACGCCGACTCGTCGAAGCACGAGCTCGCGCTCGTGGTTGCCCGCGCGCCGGCCAAGGTGAACTTGCGGCTGGAAGTGCTGGAAAAACGAGGCGATGGCTACCACGAGATCCGCACGTGGATGCTGGCCGTCGACTTGTGTGACGAGGTCCGTGTGCGGCTCGCCCGGCACGGGGGCGTGCGACTGCGCGTGCGCGGACCTCAATTCACGAGCGACATTTCCGAGGACGAGCGCAACTTGGCGCAGCGCGCCGCGCGCCTCGCGCTGGATCTCGTCGGACGAGGCGGCAACTCGTCCGCGCACGGTGGAGTCGACGTGGAGCTCATCAAGAACATCCCCAGCCAAGCCGGACTCGGCGGCGCGAGCAGCGACGCCGCAGCCACGTTCATTGCGGTGCAGCGAGCGGTACGCGCCGACGTTCCTTTGGAAGTTGCATCGAGCGCGCTGGCCGAGCTCGGTTCCGACTGCGCGTTCTTCGCGACGGCGCGTCGCGGTGTCGCGCTGTGCACGGGACGCGGCGAGCACGTGCACGCAAGCGACGCGGTTCCGCGCGGCTGGCGCGTCGCAATTCTGACACCTGACGTGCTCGCATCGACCGCACGCGTGTATCGCGCCGTGACAACACCCTTGAGCGAACACGCCGCGCTTCCTAGCTTGCCCAACGCTTGGCCGGACGTCTCAGTCCACGCGGCGCGTCAGCTCTCGCACAACGATCTCGAAGCCGCAGCCCTGGATGCGATTCCCGGGCTGCGCGAGTGGCGCGAGTTGCTCGACGCGTGCGGAGCCGAGCACTTCCGCATGTCCGGAAGCGGTTCCTCCTTCTTTGGTCTCTTCGACGACACGGTTGATGCTTCGCAGTCCTTGGGCCGTTGCCTCGAAGCCGCGCGTACGCGCGGCCTGCCGGTCCGTGGCTCTTGGCTCGTTCGCCCCGCCGGCCTCGGCGCGCACATCGTGGAGTCCTGCTGACGGGGGCGTCCCCCGGCCGCGAGCCGTTCCATGGAGAGCGCGATGAAGATCAGCGAGATCCGCATCAAGCTCCTGTCGAACCAGCGCGACAAGCTGCGCGGCTTCGCGAGCATCACGATCGACAACCACCTCGTGATCCGCGACATCAAGATCATCGAGGGCACGCGCGGTCTCTTCATCGCGATGCCGAGCCGCAAGCTGTGCGACCGCTGCCCGGCGTGCGCCGGCAAGAACCACATTCGCGCGCACTACTGCAACGACTGCGGCACGCGCCTCGCCGACGAGCGCGGCGGCATCGACGAGCGCGGCCGCCTGCGCCTCTACGCCGACGTCGCGCACCCGATCAACCAGGAGGGGCGCGAGTGGGTGCAACGCGCGATCCTCCACGCCTATCAGCAAGAGATCGAGAACTCGAAGAAGGAAGGCTACGTGGCCAAGTCCTTCGACGACCTCGATTACGACTACTTGGAAGATCCGCACGACGCCGAAGGCCTGCGCTGAGCGCGCCGCGCGCCGCGCGTGAGCGGGCTGCCGCTCGCGCGCATGCATCGGCGGGCGGGCATGCGCTGTAGCGCCCTTCTTTTCTGCCGGCCTGTCGTCGCGAGATCTCGCACCCGTTAGGCTCGCGCGCGATGGCGATCGTCGTTTCGCATCTCGCGCCAACGTTCGACGCGCTGGCGCGCCAGGTCACCCGGCAGGCGAAGCTCGCGGACGTGGTCGAGCTGCGCCTCGACCCGATCGGGAATCCCGGCGCCGAGCGGCTCGCGCAGCTCATCCGCGACATCAAGAAGCCGGTGATCGTCGCGGTGCACGGACCGGAAGCGTTCGGCGCGTTCCGCGGCACGATCGAGCAGCGTTTCGACATCCTGCGCACGGCCGCGCGCTGCGGAGCGAGCTTCGTCGACGTCGACTGGCGTCACGCGCTCGATCTCGGCGAAGTGCGCGGTGCCGGCAAGTGCCACCGCATCGTCTCGCGGCACGAGACCGCATCGACGCCGACGGATCTGCGCGGTCTGCACCGCGAGATCGAGGCCGTGCTCGGCGAGGGCGACCTCGTCAAGCTCGTCACGCACGCGCAGAGCTGCAGCGACGGCCTGCGCATGCTCGCTCTCGTGCGCGCGATCGGCGGCGGCATGATCGGCTTCTGCTCGGGTGAGGACGGCAGCTTCACGCGCGTGCTCGCGCCGATCTTCGGATCGCCGTTCACGTACGCGGCGCCGGCGATCATTCCGGGTCTGCCCGAGCCGCCGCCGACGGCGCCGGGGCAGATCCGCGTCAACGATCTGCGCGCGATCTTGCCGCCGAGCGGCTTGACGCCCGCGACCGCGATCTTCGCGGTGCTCGGCAATCCCGCGCGCCATTCGTTCTCGCCGCGCGTGCACGGCATGGCGCTCAAGTCGGCCGGTCTCGACGCGGTGTACGTCGCGCTCGAGCCCACGAGCTTGCGCGAGTTCCTCGATCTCGCGCGCGACGAGAACTTCCGCGGCTTCTCCGTCACCGCGCCATTCAAGGAAGCGGCGTGCGAGCTCGCGTCGTCGAAGGACGCTGCGTCGACGGCGACCGGCGCGACGAACACGCTCGTGCGCGAGAGCCGCGGTTGGCGCGGGCTGAACACCGACGTGCACGCGATCCAAGACACGCTCGAGCGCGCGTTCAAGGTCCACGGCAGCGTGCCGGGACGTCCGGTCGCGCTCGGTGCGGCGCGCACGCTCGTGCTCGGTACCGGCGGCGCGGCGCGCGCGGCCGTGCAAGCGGTGAAACAAGGCGGCGGCACGGTCACTGTCGCCGGTCGCGACGGCGCGAAAGCCGAAGCGCTCGCGCGCTCGATGTCGTGCGCGTCCGTCGAATGGAGCGCGATCGAGCGCAGCGAGTACGACGTGCTCGTGCATTGCACGCCGATGGGATCGCTCGCCGCGCCCGGCGAGCTGCCGATTCCCGCTGCGTGGATCCGTCCCGGCACGCTCGTGCTCGACGCGGTCTACCGTCCGCTGAAGACGCCGCTGCTCGCCGAGGCGCGCAAGAAGGGCTGCACGGCGGTGCCGGGCGGCGAGTGGTTCGTCCGCCAAGCGCAGGCGCAGTTCAAGCTGTTCACGGGCCAAGATCCCGACGAAGCCTTGATGCGCGCCGCATTCACGCACGCGATGCAGGACGACCGCGCCGCGGCGACGAGCGGCTGAGCGCGCGCCGCGCGCTGTCACGGCGAGAACGATGGACCGCGCGCAGCGCATCGTCGCGTTGATCGGCTTGCGCGCGAGCGGCAAGTCGACGATCGCCCGCGCGCTCGCGCAGCGTCTCGGCCGTGCGTTCGTCGATCTCGACGACGAGCTCGTGCGCCTTGCCGAGTCGGACTCCATCGGGCGCGGCAGCGCGTCGGCCGGCGAGCTGCTCGCACAACTCGGCGAGCCCGCGTTTCGCGACCTCGAGGAACGTGCGCTCGCGCGTGTGCTCGATTCCGGCGTGCCGTGCGTCGTCGCGACTGGCGGGGGAGTCGTCGAGCGCGCGTCGAATCGCGAGCGGCTCGCGCGGGACACGGTCTGCGTGTGGCTCGTCGTCAGCGTGGCCGAACTCGCGCGGCGCATGCGCGCGAGCTCGATCGTGCGTCCTTCGCTGACCGGCCGGGACCCGACCCTCGAGATCGAGGAGATCGAGCGCCGCCGACGTGCGTGGTACGCGGACCTCGCGCATCTGCGGCTCGAATGCGACGCGCTGCCGGAGGACGCGATCGTGCGACGGATCGAGGAGAGGCTCGCGGCACCGTGAGCTCATCACCGTCGTGGCGTGGCCTCCTTTCGATCGAGCACGGCACCGCAGGAGCGCCGCGACCTCCACGCGGGTGCCGACGAATCGCGATCGAGAGCATCGCGGGGGTTGATCTTCCGCCGCGACGGGCCCACAATGCGCCCCGGAATCGCGGGGTGGAGCAGTCTGGCAGCTCGTCGGGCTCATAACCCGGAGGTCGCAGGTTCGAATCCTGCCCCCGCTACCATTCAGGAAGGGACTTGCGAGGCATCGCGGGTCCCTTTTTTCGTTGGCTCGGAAGGCAGATGTACCCTTTTCTGTACCTTGCCGCTGAACCGCTGAGACGAGGGTCCGCACAACACGCGGGAGGCCCAAGGTGGCCAGTCTCAAGCAACGAGGATCGATCTGGTTCGTTCAGTGGTACGAGGGTGACAAGCAGCGTCGGCGGAGCCTGGGGACGGACTCTCTCCAGATCGCCAAGGAGAAGCTGAGGCGTTTCGAGTCGGCGCAGTATCGGGGCGACGACTCGCCGCTCCCGACGCGGACCCCGGTAGGGGAGGTGGTCGCTGCCTACATCGAGCACATGCGGGCGCACCGGCCCGAGCGCTCCTGGCGGCGCGACCTCTCCTACCTGCGCGAGAGCTTCGGCGAGTGCTGCCCGGCGCTCGAGCTCGACACCACGCGCGCGAAGAAGTGCCGCGAGCTGCGGTCGCCCGACGATCGCCGTCGCAAGCTCTGGCCGATCGCCGCGACGCACGTCGAGGAGATCACGACACCTCACGTGTCCGACTTCCTCTCGGCGCAGGTGCGCACGAAGGGACTCGCGCCGAAGACCGCGAACCGATACCGCGAGGTGATCGGGAAGCTGATCGCCTGGGCCATGAAGTCAGGCCGAGTGCGGATGCCACTCGACCGCAACCCGATCGCGCGCGTCGAGCGCTACCGCGAGCACGCGCCGGAGATCCGATACCTGACGTTGGAGCAGATCAGCGAGCAGCTGACCGCGCTACGGTTCAAGCCACGGCTCCAAGTCATGGTCGCGACGCTGATCTACGCCGGATTGCGGCGTGAGGAGTTGCTCTGGCTCCAGGTCGACGACTTCGTGCGCTCGACTGCGCAGGCGACGAACGGGTTGCTGCGCATCCGAGCGAAGACCGTCACCGGCGAGAGCTGGCAGCCGAAGTCGAACAAAAACCGCGCGGTGCCGATCAGCCGAGACCTTCGCACGTTTCTGGATGCTCGCACGCCGTCAGCGACCGAGGACAAGCGGCGCTTGTCCCTGAACGGATGACGGACTGTGTTGAGTTCGCTCCGGCCCCGCCACGGCAACTTGAGGGTACCTAACCTAAAGGAACATTCGCGCCGTCCGCTGTAGTGTGGTGCGCCACAGCGCGCCGGTCGACGTGCTTCAACGAATGCTGCGCCGGTACTCGACGAGCCACGCATCAAGCGTCTTCAGGTCGCCTACGATCGCGGTGATCTTGTTAAATTGAGTCTCCGGGTCGAGCACCGAAGCTACGGCCTGCGCCGACAGGTGAGCGTGAGTTCCACGGAGCGCACCCAAGCTATCGAGGTTCGGAAGCAGGGTGGAACCGAAGGCTGAAGCGGGGATACCTAGGGGGAAGAAGAGCGCCATTACGTTCTGCTCCTTTATCCCGTGGTTAGCCTTGATCAGTTCGTAGTACGCCTGGAAGAGTTGCTTTGTGGCGTGGGCGAGCTTCTGCGGACCGTCCTCTTTCCCTAGTTTCTGAGGAACAGAGATTCGCTCTACATACGTGGCCAGCAGAAAGGCGAGCGGCTTCGTTGGCCTGCCTGACTTTGTCCAGACTGCTTCGCAAGCACGAGCAACGTCTTTGGCCCAGTCTTCGAGATAGCTCTCGATCTCGGCATGACTGAGGACGAGAAACGCTCTTGTGTGCGCTTGCACGCGAACTGAGTCCAAGTAATTCCCCAGTGGATCGAACACTGTGGGCAAGAACTGCTTCCGCAGCCTCACAACCTCGCGGTCAAGAGTCCTCCACCAGTGTGAGGTAGCCATCGGAACTACCTATGCGCAGTACGGGTGCCAGCTCGCTTCTTGGTCCTTCTCGCCTTTGGTGTCGACGCAACGGGGATCTTCGGTGCGGCGAAGGTTTGTCCCGCGATCCTCGACAGCGTTTGACCCCAGATGCGCAGTCGCGCCGAGGTGTTGGGTGCGCCAGCCGTATCGCTCTCTACAGCTTTCAGAAAGTCGGACCCCGAAGCAAACAGGCTCTGGTAGGCCTTCGCAACTCGAGGCCGCTTTGTGCGCAGAGCCTTGCGGATGCGTATTTGAGAATGATAGAAAATGAGCGCGTCAAAAATCGCGCGGTTGAATTGTGCGGACGACGGCTTTCTCGCTAGTTCGTCTCCAAAGATTAGCAAGAGTTCAGCTACGCCATCCTCGAAGTCTGCCTGGGCTGCTTCGACCTTCGGCCGATATGTGTTCCATTTGGCGTTGAACTCACCGAAGGTATTGTCGAGAAAGTCTTTTAGGCGACCCGGATACTCGTCGGCGAAGAAGCGAAACGCGAGGAAGCGTGCGAGGATCTCAATATCCCGCATCCGCGGGTCCGGTCCCTCGACTCCGAGCAGTTGCCGAAGGCTTGTGGAGGAGCCCGCGGCCTCGTCGACGTAGTCCGAGAACCGGCCTGGCATCAATGCCTGCCGCAGCTCCTGCGGCGAGAGCGTTACGCTTCCTGTGTTGAGGCGGAGGAAAATCGTGTGGAGAAGGTCGGTATCCTTCCAATCTCGAATGACCACCGTGCGAATCGCTTGATTGCAGAGCGCATTGTAATCGGACTCGTGCTCTGGATCCGTCGATAGGTCAACAAGTGACTTCCGCTTGAGATCCTCCCGGAGTGTCAAGCCAGTCAGGGTGTAGGCGTTGTTCTCGCCCTTGCCGAGGCCCCAGAACTGCAAGATAGCAAGTAGCCGTTGCTTGCCATCCAAGACGATGAACTTGCCGCGTTCGCGCTTTGATTCGGCAAGCACAATCTGAGGGATGGGCAGTCCAACGATCAACGACTCGATGAAACGGCTCTTCCGGTCGAGTTTCCAAGCGTCACGTCGCTGAAAGCGTGGATTGAGTTGGATGTTGCCACGCTTCAACTGAGAGACGAGCGTCTCGGTCGTCCAATCAGTCCCTGTCACAACCGCGGCCCTGGAACTAGGCGGCAGTTGCTCCGCTACGTCCAGTTCGTCGGCCTCGTCGTCGAACTCCAACTCGTGGGGTTGGTTCTTTTTCATCTTGCTCGAGCGCCGACGGCGGCCGGTTCGGCGAGTCTGGTCCCGCGACTCTAGCCTCACGCCCATGCGCGGAACAAGGCTACCCCGGTGGACTTGCGATCTCCGGGGCGGCCGTGGAGCAGATTGTCGGTCGACTCATGTCGGTCGTCTGACCAGCCGGGAATTCTCGTAGCGTTCGACCTCCTTTCAGGACGCAGACCATGCCGCGACATCCGCCGCCAAGGCGGAGCCGGCGTCGGCCGGCTCGTCGCGCGATCCAGTCCTCGCTCGAGCCGTCGGCGGCGATCCACCGCATCGCGACCCGTGCCGCAACGTCCGTCGACCTCGTCGCATTCGTACAACCAGCCGCTCCGCCCCGATGGCACTATTGCGCCACGTGACAGGCGCCCGCGCGCGGCCCGAGCTCGCCGCAACGCGGGTGCGCTGTTCGCACGACTCGCGATTCGACAGGAGACTCCTCAATGCGGCTGCACACCTGGCTAGTCACCGCGCTCGCACTCCTCGCAACGCTCGGCGCGAGCTCGGCGGCGCAGGCCCCGAGCGCACCTTCGACGCAGGCCGACGGCTTGCGCGCGTTGGACGGCGAGTGGCTCTTCGTCGAGGACCGCACCGAGGGCCGCACCCTCGAGCAGCTGACCCCGCCCATGAGCTCGAAGTTCTCGCTGCGCGTCGAGGACGGTGCGGTCGTCCTGAACGGCCACGGCTCTGGGCACAAAGATGTGCGCGTCGCGCTCGACGGCTCGATCACCGAAATCGCAGAGCCAAAGACGATCTCGCGCTACCGCGGCGCGTGGAAGGACGGCACGTTCGAGTACGAGGTCGCGTTCGAGCGCTTGTCGGGCGCGACCGGCGGGATCGGTTCGATCCGGAGGAAGTTCCGCATCACGACCGACGGACTCGTCGTGAGCGTTGTGGTCGATCCGCCGGCGGGGAAGGAATCGGTTGGGCTCTACCGCCATGCGCAGGACATCGCGCTGCCCACGCCGGCCAAGGCCGCGATCGGCGACCTCGCCTGGCTGGCCGGCGCGTGGGTCGGAACGAGGAGCTCGGGGTCGTCGATCGAGGAGCGCTGGAGCCCGCCGCGCGGCGGCGCGATGCTCGCCGTGTCGCGCACGGTCAACACCAGCGGCAAGATGTCCGCGTTCGAGTACCTGCGCATCGTCGAGCGCGAAGGCGGGCTGGTCTACATCGCGCAGCCCGGCGGCAAGACGCCGACCGAGTTCGTGCTCACCGAGCTCTCCACCACGCGCGCCGTGTTCGTGAACCCGCGCCACGACTTCCCGAGGCGCATCGCGTACGAGCTCTCGGCCGAGGGTGACCTGAGCGCCACGATCGGCCAGCTCGAGGGCGGCACCCCCAATCGCTTCGACTTCAAGCGCGAAGGCAGCTAGCCAAATTGCACCGACCTCTTCGTGAATGCCCCATCCATCCACCAGCCCGTGATCGGGAACTTCACCTGGGGCTGTTCATCCGCGACCGCGCCGGTCGCGACGAGGACCGGCGCGTAGTGCTCCCACGTCGGCAACGCCATCTCGACGCCGGGCGCGCGCGATTGGAAGTCGACGAGCGCATCGACATCGAGACGTGATAGCGCGTCCGCCGCCCACGCGTCGAACTCTTCGGCCCATGCGGGAATGCCGCGCTGGAACGCGAACCTCATGTTGTGCGTCAGGAAGCCGCTCCCGAACACGAGCACGCCTTCATCGCGCAGCGGCGCCAAAGTACGTCCAAGCTCGAGGAGTCGCTCCGCGTCGAGACCGGGCATCGAGACCTGAAGCACGGGCACATCGGCGTCTGGATACATGGCAACGAGCGGCACGTACGCGCCGTGATCCAGGCCACGTTTTGGATCATCCGTGATGGAGATGTCCTTCTCTTGCAGCAGTTCGCGCACGCGAGCGGCGAGGTTCGGCGCGCCAGGGGCTTGGTACCGCGTCTGGTAGTACCGCTCCGGGAAGCCGTAGAAGTCGTAGACGAGGGGCACCGTCCGAGTGGCTCCTAGAGTCGTCGGCCGCTCCTCCCAGTGAGCCGAAACCATGAGGATGCTCTTTGGCTTCGGCATCGCGAGCGACCACGAAGCGAGCTCCGCCATCCACGCCGCGTCATCGAGCAAGATCGGCGCACCGTGCGCCGCGAAGATCGCGGGCATCCGCCCGCTGTGAGCGGGCCGCTCTCCTTCCGTCGCCATCGTCGTTTCTCCGCGCTTCCGCCCCGAGCAGGACGCCGCCATGAGTCCGCAGGGCGCGAAGCATGTCTTGCCGGTTCACGTCTCAGCCGTGAAGCAACTTGAACCCGGTGCAGGCGGCACATTCGCAACCGCGCGAATTACGTCGAGCACTCTACTCCGGAACAGCGCCGACGATGTGAACACGAAGCCACACGAACCTGCCGGCCCTACGCCGGGCCGCGACCGCCCGACACGTGCAGCCGAGAGCCCCGTCGGATTGCCTGCCAGCCTGCCTCTCTCTCCACGTCCATCGCTCGCACGACCTCGCGACGGACGTGGTGAAATGCGGGCTGACCTCGTGATCACCCTCGCGTTCAACTGCGGCAGCTCCTCGTTGCGCTGCGCTCTCGTCGAGATCGGCGACGCGGCACCGTTCGCCGAGACACGGCTCGCGCGCGCGCGCGTCGAGCGCATCGGCGAACGGGCGTCGCTCGAGCTCGAAGTCGTCGGCCGAGACCGCGAACGCGCGAACGTCTCGGCCGCGGACCACGCGGAAGCCGTCGATCTCGTGTTGCACGGGCTCGGGCACAAGGTGCAGGCGGACGGGCTCGCGATCGGTCACCGCGTGGTGCACGGCGGCGCGCGCTTCGTCGAACCGGTGTTGATCGGGAGCGAAGTCCTCGCGGCGATCGGCGATCTCGCGCACCGCGTGCCGCTGCACAACGCGGCCGCGCTCGCGGCGATCGAAGCGACGCGCACGCAGCTGCCGGATGTGCCCGCGGTCGCCGTGTTCGACACCGCATTCCACCAACGCTTGGACGCTGCCGCGGCGGAGTACCCGTTGCCGCTCGAGATCGCGCGGCCGCACGGCGTCCGACGCATCGGCTTCCACGGATTGGCGCACCGCTCGATGGCCGAGAGCTACGCACGTCTGCGACGAACGCGCGCCGGCGCGACGAAGATCATCACTTTGCAGCTCGGCAACGGTGCGTCGGCGGCCGCGGTGTCGGAAGGCCGCTCGACGGACGTGTCGATGGGTTTCTCGCCGCTCGAAGGACTGATGATGGGCACGCGCTCTGGCGATCTCGATCCTGCGATCGTCGCCCACCTGGCGCAGCGCCTCGATGCGAGCGCCGGCGACATCGTCGAGCTGTTGAACACGCGCGCCGGTTTGCTGGGAGTGTCCGGCCGTTCGGCGGACGTGCGCGAACTCTTGGCGGCCGAGGCGGCCGGCGACGCGCGGTCCGCGCTCGCGCTCGAGATGTTCGTCCTACGCATCCAAAAATGCGTGGGCGCCTACCTCGCCGCACTGCGCGGTGCCGAGGCGATCGTGTTCGGCGGCGGGATCGGCGAGCACTCCGCGGAGATTCGAGCGCGCGTGTGCCGCGCGTTCGAGTGGTGCGGGCTCGCGCTCGACGCGGATGCGAACGCGCACGCTTCGGGCGCGGCACGGATCAGCCGCGACGGTGCGACCCTCGAGGCGTGGGTCGTGCCGGTAGACGAGGAGATCCTGATCGCGCGCGACACGGCGCGCTGCTTGCGCGCGCAACGCACCGTCGGAACGTGAGCGCGGTCAGCCCTCCCACGCCCAATCCTTCACTTCCGGCAGATCGTCGCCGTGGATCCGGATGTAGGCGTGATGCAGGGCGAGCTTCGCTTGCATCGCGGCTGTGATCGCGGCCGCGTGCGGCGCGAGCGCGGGCACGCGTGCGCACACGTCGATCACACGGTGGAAGCGATCGAGATCGTTCCGCACGGTCATGTCGAAGGGCGTCGTCGTCGTGCCCTCTTCCTTGTACCCGCGCACGTGCAGGTTCGCGTGATTGCGGCGCCGGTACGTGAGCCGGTGGATGAGCCACGGGTAGCCGTGGAACGCGAAGATCACGGGCGCGTCCGTCGTGAACAGCGCGTCGAACTCCGCGTCCGACAGTCCGTGCGGGTGCTCGGCGGGCGGCTGCAACTTCATCAGGTCGACGACGTTGACGACGCGCACGGCGAGCTCGGGCGCCAGCGCGCGCAAGAGCGACACCGCGGCGAGCGTCTCGATCGTCGGCACGTCGCCGCAGCACGCGAGCACGACGTCGGGCGCTGCGCGGCCACAGTTGCCCGCCCACTCCCACATCCCGATCCCGCGCGCGCAGTGCGCGACCGCTTCGTCCATCGTGAGCCACTGTTGCTGCGGCTGCTTGCCCGCCACGACGACGTTGACGTACTGCTTGCTGCGCAAGCAGTGATCCGTCACCGAGAGCAGCGTGTTCGCGTCGGGTGGCAAGTAGACGCGCACGACCTCCGCCTTCTTGTTCACGACGTGATCGAGGAAGCCCGGATCCTGGTGACTGAATCCGTTGTGGTCCTGCCGCCAGACGTGCGACGTCAAGAGATAGTTCAGTGACGCGATCTTCGGACGCCAGGGGAGCTCGCGCGCCGACTTCAGCCACTTCGCGTGTTGGTTGAACATCGAATCGACCACGTGCACGAACGCTTCGTAGCACGAGAAGAAGCCGTGCCGGCCCGTCAGCAGATAGCCCTCGAGCCAACCTTGGCACTGGTGCTCGCTCAACATCTCCATCACGCGTCCGTCCGGCGCGACGTGCTCGTCGGTCGCGAGGATCTCGGCCATCGACGCGCGCGACGTGACCTCGAGCACGGCGTCCCAACGATTCGACGTCGTCTCGTCGGGACTGAACACGCGGAAGCGGTCGCGATTGCGTTGCATCACATCGCGCAGGAACTCTCCTTGAACACGCGTCGCTTCTGCGTGTACGGCGCCCGGCGCGCGCACGTCGACGGCGTAGGCGCGGAAATCGGGCAGGTCGAGCGCGCGCAGCAAGCGGCCGCCGTTCGCGTGCGGATTGGCGCTCATGCGCCGATCACCGGCGGGCGCGACCGCCATCACCGCCGCTGTGGGTCGACCCTCGTCGTCGAAGAGTTCCTCGGGCGCATAGCCCTTCAGCCACGACTCGAGCTGGGCGAGATGGTCCGGCCGATCGAGCCCGGCGAGCGGAACCTGGTGCGCGCGGAACGTGCCTTCGACTTGCTTTCCGTCGACGAGCTTCGGTCCCGTCCAACCCTTCGGACTGACGAGCACGATCATCGGCCACGCCGGACGCGTCGTGTTGCCGCTGCGCGCGCGCCGCCGGATCGCTTCGATCGTGTCGAACGCTTCGTCGAGCACGTGCGCCATGCGCGCGTGCATCGCTCCCGGCTCGTCGCCTTCGACGAACAGCGGCGTGTGACCGTAGCCGCGCAGGAGCTGTTCGAGCTCGGCGCGCGGGATGCGCGCGAGCACCGTCGGCCCGGCGATCTTGTAGCCGTTCAAGTGCAGGATCGGCAGCACCGCGCCATCGCGCGCGGGATTCACGAACTTGTTCGAGTGCCAGCTCGTCGCCAGTGGACCGGTCTCGGCTTCGCCGTCGCCGACGATGCACGCGACGACGAGGTCCTGGTTGTCGAACGCCGCACCGTACGCGTGCGACAGCGCGTAGCCGAGCTCGCCACCTTCGTGGATCGAGCCCGGTGTCTCGGGCGCGACGTGGCTCGGAATGCCGCCGGGAAACGAGAACTGCGCGAACAGCCGCTGCATTCCCGCCGCGTCTCGCGACACGTGCGGGTAGATCTCGCTGTAAGTGCCTTCGAGGTACGCGTGCGCGACCGCCGCCGGTCCGCCGTGCCCGGGCCCGATCACGTAGATCACGTTCGCGTCGCGCTCGCAGATGACGCGCGACAAGTGCGCGAGCACGAAGTTGATCCCGGGTGTCGTGCCCCAGTGCCCGAGCAGCCGCGGCTTGATGTGCTCGAGCCGCAGCGGCTCGCGCAGGAGCGGATTGTCGCGCAAGTAGATCTGGCCGACGGAGAGGTAATTCGCTGCGCGCCAATAGGCGTCGACGGCGCGGAGGTTCACGTCGGTGGAGCGGGGAGTCATGGCAGCGCGTTCGAGATCCTGGGTGCGACGGCAACTCTCGTGCACGCGCCTGCGGAATGGAAGCGGTGGGGGGCTGCCGCGCATGCGGCGTGCGCGGTGGCGGACGGGCGCGTCACGCCACGACCGGTCGATCGACCGCGTGCGGCGTGGCGTCGCGCGCGTGTGGCATCGACGTCAGCGCGCTCGCCGCTTCGAACGTCTGCGTCAGCTCGCTCGCGGCTTCGCCCGTCACGGCGGCGGTCTCCTTCAGGTCGGCGAGCGTGTCCTGCAACTCGCCTTGCGCTTGGTGGAGGTCGCCGATGAGCGCGCTGCGCTGTGCATCGACCGCGACCGACACGTCAACGAGCGCCGCTCGGCGCTCGGCCGCGAGTCGCGTGAAGAAATCCTCGAGCGCGGCGGCTCGCTCTGCTGCGACCTGCTCACGTAATTCCTCGACGACGCCCGACACATGCGTGACGGCTACGAGCGCTTGCTGGATCTCGGGCGCACCGAGCATGCTCTGGTACAAGCTCTCGACATGCCACTTGAGCACGTGCGGCCAGCGGCTCGTGAAGTAGAAGACGCGTTCGCCGAGCATGCGCGACCGTTGCACCTCGCGCTGCGCGGGATCGAGCCCAGCCAGCGGATCGAGCGCGACGAGCGCGAGCAGGCTGTCGCTGGAGCCGCCGTTAGAGACGATCGTCTGCTGTCGCGTGCGCGCGAAGTCTTCCAGGCGCACGTTGGAGACGTACCGCGCGTCCGGGTTCTCCGCGAGCCACTCGGCGATCAGCGTCGTGAGTTCGTCGCGCTGCTTCTGCGACATCGCGCGCGCAGCGATGCGTTGCGCCTTCTCTTCTTGCGTCTTGTACGCCGCCGCGAGGCGCGCGCTCGTCTCGGCGCCGTAGAGCTCGATCGAGGCCGGGTTCTCGAGCACCGCGTGCTCGAGCGTGATCATCGTGATCATGTCTGCGAGCGCGACCGTCGGATTCGGGCTCGACGCGATCGAGAGCGAGGCGGACGCGCTCGCGAGCTTGTTCTGGAGCGCTGAGCGACGCAGGCGTGCGACCGCTTCGGCGTCCAACGTTCCGTCCGCGCCCGCCTCGCGCGCTCGAGCGGCGACTTGGTTCCACTCCTCGGTGATCGTCGCTTGGAAGGTGTCGGCGAACGACATGACCTCCGACTGGAGCGCATCGGCCGTCAGCTTGCCGGGGCCGAACCGGCGCTCCTTCTCGACCTTCGTGATCGGCGAACGGAAGCGGAAGCCGAGCGACTCGCAGCTCGCGAGCGCGAGGCACGCGCCGGCCGCGACAGCGATGGTGGACCGGGCGGCGAGGCGTCGGAGGAGGGGCGGGAGCGTCGCAGAGTGCATCCCTTCTCTTGGCACTCGGGCCGCAGCTTGGGAAGCCGCGCGCGTCGTCGTCCACGGTTGCCGTTCGCGAACTGAGGACAACTCGGTAGCGGTGCGCGAGCGATCGACCGGGTTAGCGGGCTAGCGTCCTGAGTCAGAAGTTCGCTCTCACCAAGGTTGAGATCGTCGTCGCTGGCAAGGCGCGAGGGTGCAGGCAACCTGTCAGGTTTCCGAACCCGAGCAACGCCGCCAGCGCAGAGGAGATC